>JBEKGO010000005.1:0-90069 GCA_050012755.1 Bathyarchaeia archaeon | reverse complement strand
TTCTTCATACCAGTCAAACGTTCATCAAATTTGTCTTTTTCTTCCGACACCAAGAGGCTTAGGGCGTCAGAGATCGGCGTAGCTCGAACCTCAGCGGGTTTACCCAGTAATCGTTCAACCAAGCCCATTTTTTCGAGTGAAGGCAAAAGTCTATAGACATCTTCTCTGCGAACTCTTGATAACTTTGCTACTTGGCCAACGGTGGTTTTTTCTAGCTTAAGTATGGCAAGGTACACCCTTGCCTGATTAAGACTTAAACCCAAGCCAAGCAGGAGATCCGTATTTTCGTCGTTGGACATTCTCAACACATTAGCTTTCTGTACCAATTTATATTTAAATTTAACTTTTCTTCCAATAAATATGTAATGGTTTTCGCTTTTTAGCTAGTTGTGTTGTTCCGATTCTAAATTATTTCCACTTGCAATTAATAGAAATAAAAATTGTGCTGAGGCATCATGAGAAGTCTCTAAACAATTATCGTCTAGAGAATTTTGGGGTTTGTTTTAGAGTATTATTGGTTATCGATTGTTTCTTCGCTTGAACCGAATGATGTTCAGTTTACGATAATACAAAGCCTATGACTAAGCCTATTATGAATCCGATGCCTAGCGGAAGTATGCCTATAATGAGTGCGCCGTATTGGTAAATAATGTTACCATATTGTATCGCATCATTTTTCAACACACTCAGACTCAAACCGAAGAAGCCGAAGTAGGCAAGCACAAAGAGTATAATTGCAGCTATTATAGCGATCTTTAGGAACATATGGACTAGAAAGCCAACGATTAATCCGATCGCTAACATTATTATAAATACTACCCATGTTGGCAAACCGCCTATGTTTCCAGAAGTGAGAAAACTAAATACCTGATCTATCGCGCCCAAATTCTGCAACTCCACAATTATGCTTAAAGACGCTTAAATTGCTATTAAGGTTGTGTGGCTGTAGGTCCACAGCAACAAAGCGACTACTATGTTCAAACACTCTTTTGAAAATTTAGAGATTATGCGATTATAGGGGGAAAGTTAGCTTAAGAATCAAAAGAGGCTGCCCACAGGATTGGTCATCAAGTTATTTTCTTGCTTTTATTTTCCTCTTTATGACCTCTATGCTAAGTCTGTTGATCGTATGTTCTTGTTTTTTAAATGTGGGGGAAGAATGTTCCAGGAACTACCACACCAAAAAGGGCTCCAAATATTATGCTTACTACGACAAAGATTATCCATGCCAGTATTGCTATTGCGATGCCACCCAGCCAGCCTGTTTTGAAGCTAGCTTTGTATACCCAAATCCACGCGACAAGCGCTAAAATTAATGCAATTATGTATGCCGTTGAGCCAATTAACGATCCCAGGAAGTAACCTATCAAAATCAATGTGACAAAGTAAACTATCGGGCCGAACAGCGTGGCAATCATAGCGTCGCCAAAGGTGGCTTTTCCGCCAGTTACAGCCTTGCCAGCTAACCACACAGGTATAGAGACAATTATCCATAGAATAATCAAGCCAATTATGGTTACAAGCAGACTTGCCAAAGTCATGTTTCCAAAAATAATATTTGTCAATAGTTACACCTATTAAGTTACTTAAGCGTATAAATAACTATTAAACTTGTGTAGCTGTTGCTCCACATCAACAAAGCGGTACGTTTTTTGAAAATTTAGGTTCAGACTTTTCTAAAAGTAAAACCTCGGGTGATCTCCAGATGTTGCTTTGACTTCACAATCACGCACCCTTTGTTTTGCAATAAACAGCTTTTAGATAGAGATGAAGAATGCCTAAGACGAAGAAAAAAGTTGAGAATGCTGCTGAAGAAACGGGAAAAGCAATCGGCAAAGGTTTTAAAAGAGGTGTCAAAGCCGTGGATGACTTTGGGAAGGGAACAAAGAAAGAACTCAAGAAAAAAGAATAATGACGACAAATTCCCTTTTCTCCAAACAAAAAAGAAAAGTACTTCTTATATTATCTAAGTGAAGTCACAGAGTTCAAATTGATCTTGGAGGATAGGACCGAGTTTCTAAATATTCTGGGGAAGAAAAAAATATTCAACATTACGCAGAGAACTTTTGGTTAGGGTTGAGAGTTTATCGTGGATTCATCTCAAATTTACTTGACGTCAAGGCTCCCCTGTTTTGCGGACATAAGGTGACATATAACTGTAATCTTCGCTGCAAGATGTGCCCGTTTTGGAAAAGAACCAGCCCAGATTCAAGTCTAGAACAGGAAAAAAGAATTCTGAAAAGGGTTTATGATTCGGGAGCCGTCGGAATCGCGTTTGAAGGTGGGGAACCGCTTCTGAGAAAGGATTTAGCAGATATTCTTGTTTTTTCCCGCTCTTTACCTTTGCATACAAGCCTCATAACTAACGGTACTCTGCTTGAATCCAGAATTGACGAGATAGCCCCATACATTAATGGCGTGGTTTATGTTTCGTTGGATGGCTTAGAGAAAACTCATGATGCTATCAGAGGTGTTGGCGGAAGCTTCAGAAAAGCGGTACGAGGAATAACTGCTGCGAAAGAAAAAGTTTCTGTAACAATTAACACGACCATAATGGCCGAGAACATTGACGAAACAGAAAGCTTGGTTAAGCTCGCAAAAGAGTTAGGAACAAAAATATCGGTAGCTGTGGCTCACGAATACTGCAACGTCAATGCATCTTCAGCTGCCACGGGAAAAACATCGAAAATAGCCCACAGACTTATCGAAATGAAACAAGAAGGTTATCCCCTCGTCAATTCAATCGGTTACTTCAAAGTGATGGCTAAAGAGAAAAACTGGCAGTGCAAACCATGGGCGATGGTAAACATTGACCCGAACGGGAACGCAGTTTTGCCTTGCTATGTCCACAATGATTATGCAAGCAGCGTTTCCATTTTTGATGACAGCATTAAAGGTGCTGTTGCTGGATTTGACTGGAAAAAAACTAGAAACTGCCAAAAATGTAGTCTTCACTGTTATGTCGAGCCTTCTTTGGCACTCTCAGGAGATCTTAAATCGTATATGCATTGGGCGTTCCATGTAAGCATCTAATTTTTTGAGAATAAGGACAAGCGATAATAGTTGCTTGGTGAAAAGGCTTAAGCATTAGAAAATTAATGTCATATTAGATACTTTTAGCAAAAGGAAGCGTAGTTTATTATGAGCTATTCGAAAAGGCAAGGCGGTAGTTATGAGGGAAGACGGGGGCACGGCAAGGGCGTTAAACGTTACCCCGTTAAAGTGGGAGAAGAATTAGAGGTAGATATTGTGGAATGCAGCCCAAAAGAGGAAGGAATCGCTAGGGTTCAGGGTTTTGTAATACATGTTGCCAATGCAAAGCTTGGAGAGCATGTGAAAATAAAGATAAATCGGATTGGCGCCACAACCGCAGAAGCAGAAGCAATAAGGTAATTTACGCAGGAACAAAACGTCTAACAGTTTAGAAAATCATGCTGAATTCTTATTCTCGGCATCCAGTCGCTCTTACTAAATTTCTTGAGTAAATTGCTTCAAAATGGATTTATGAAAATAACAGAAGGGAAATGGAAAATGTTGCAGGTAAATGCTTGATTATTTGGCTCTGACGATCTTTACTCTACCCAGAATTTTCCAGTATTCGATTTCTGTGCCGGGAGCAAGTTTGGCTTTAGGAACTTCTTCCTCATCAGGATAGGGAGCATCAAGGTACTCGTAAGTTTCCAAGTCCATGATTTGTATTCCAGTTGGATTGACAGCAAACACTTGACCTGCCCTCTTGTCAATTAAGGGTACTTCGGCACCGAGATCAACGGGTTTCACGAATTGTCTTTTTTGTTTGTCAAAGACACCTATTGCAACGATTCTCGCTTTTGCGGATCCGTGTTTTCCAGGTTTTGACTTGGCAATGTCGACTATGCGGCATGGTTCGCCTTCGATCATCATGTAGCCGCCAACGCGTAATTCTCCGACATCGACTGGTTTACTCATACACTCACCAACAGTATTATTTCTAATCCAAACATTCTGAATAACAGCCATATATAGATATTTATTAAGTTTTCAATGGCGAAGAAGATTTTTTAGAATTTACATCATCTTTAGTAATCATCCCAGGATCTAGCCGAAAAAAAGAGTGCTCAAGTTTTTAACCAGGCAGGCTTATCGCTGACTAATATCCTAATTCCCCAAGTTGTGGTTCAGGTTCAAAATCCCTCTCCGCCCGTCACTGCTTATAAGAGTTCGATAGGGTAATCTCTTGGCTTAAGTTTTTTATATTGTGTCTCTTCATCTGCCGTTATGCAGAGGGTTTTTTTGTGTTCAGCGATGGCAACTGGCAAAGCGTCATAGAACGTTACTTTCCCTTCGTAAGCAATCTCCCCCGTCCTAGTTGTCAGGTCTGCGTTTAGGTGAGTCATGTTCATGTGGAGGTTGAATAGTTGAGCAATAGCGGTTTTCCATTTCTGTGTGTCATAATCTGATTTATATCTTAAGGCATTACCGACCTCGCAAATTAGAATTTCCGAGATTGTCAACTCAACTGTTCCTTGAGTGTAGGAATCTAAAAGTTTTAGCGCCTCATTTGATTTTGATTCTGGGCTAAACCATTTGACTACTACCGATGAGTCTAATACTATCTCGCGGCATCTCGCCATTTTCGTATCTCCTTAGCGCCCTCCCATTCAACTTTGCTTCCCAATCTAAGATTCTTGATTGCCTCTGCAGCGCATTGTATCTCTTCGTTACGTGCGGCATCTTCGAAAGCTTTTCGTGCAACTTCGCTCCAATTAATGCTTTTGCAGCGTTTCATGCGTCCTTTTAGCTCCTCGGGAACCCTTACTGTAATGTTACTCATGCACATCACTCTTTGCACATATTTATTGCACATAATAAGCATAAATACGCATAAAAACCTTCCCTACCAAGAAAATGCGAAACACTAATGCCTAAAATTGGGGTCGAGGGCTCAAACCCTGCCCTCGGCATTGCGACTCTCCGTTAAAGAAGCTATTTTTAGTCAGTTCTGTTCCCAGCTTGTTCCCATTGCTAGATGTTCCCTGGTTTCAACCGTATGTTAAACAAAGATTCTTTTTCTTCAACGTACTGATAATGAATTACCCTCTTACTGCTACCCTTACTTCTAGAACTCCTTTCTCATTAAGAATTGGCTATCGTCTAGAATAATTGTTTGTTATTCTGCATGGAACATTAGCCAAAAATCTTTTAAACAATTCATAACATTAACAAATAAGCAAGAAGGAATAAGAAATGAGTAATCCTGATTTAGGTTCAAAGAAAAGTAAGAAACTCTATGTTGTAATATTGGCAGTTGTTTTAATTATCATAATAGTTGGAGCAGCTGCATTTTACTTAGGTTCAAACGGTACCTCAACTTCGTCAAGTAAAACACCAACTCTGTCAAGTATGGCTGGCACATATGTCGAACAAACTTCAAGCGGAACAGGATACAACATAGTTCTTTATGAAAATGGCACAGCACTCTTTAGCACATATCCTGGCACATGGCACATAGACAACTCAACCACTTTCGACGGCACATATACAGTACTATTCGCAGCTAGAACTGATTATTTCACGATCACAAATAACGGTTTCACCGCAGTTTCAACAGGGAACGTATACGTTAAAAAGTAGACATACATGCTTCCAACACCTTTTGTTATTGTTTCTCAGTACCGTTAAGTTTGCTTGTCATAGATTTCTCTTAACAATCTTTTTCCTTGTGGAGTGTAATGTTTAAATTCCCTATTTCATCATGTAAATTTTCCCTTTGTGTACCATACAGTGTCGCAGGTTCAAATCCCTCCGATCACTATGTTATTCAGTAAGTAATAACTGATAATTCAGAAATTCTAGCAAAGTCTTTCTCGTTTCTTGTAACTATGGCATTTTCTCCTTTTGAAATGGCGATAGCTGCAATCAAAACATCTCTGTCGGAGATTTTCTGTCCAGTTTTTTCCAATTTGCTTAAGAGTTCTCCGAATTTTTGGGCGCCATTTTCG
Source organism: Bathyarchaeia archaeon (assembly GCA_050012755.1). Classification (GTDB taxonomy): domain Archaea; phylum Thermoproteota; class Bathyarchaeia; order Bathyarchaeales; family Bathycorpusculaceae; genus Bathycorpusculum. Next base: position 84,088 of record JBEKGO010000005.1, on the reverse strand, counting down.
TTCATTTCCAGAATCACAAACTTTCGTTTAATTTGCTCCACTTTTGCTTTTTCGTCTTCTACCCTATTTGACTTGAAAGCCCCGTAATACAGTTCAGCTATAGTCATTACAGTAATCGAGATTTCCTCTTCTGCCTCGACGAACTCCTTCAATTTCTTTTCAGCGGCAGGATTCTTGCGAAACAAATCTGCCAAGAAAGCCGTATCAAGGCAGACCATTCAGTGAAGTCTCAACTCCCGCATTCTACCGATGGCTTCGTCCACGTTTTCGGCATATTCGTCATCTTTTGGCAAATTCTGGTACCAGCGCAAGATTTCAGCCGCACTTCCTTGTTTTTCCATGTTTCTAGTGATTGAAAACCCCTTAAGTCGCATTTCTACTTGAGTGCTTACAGGAACTCCTGTTTGGTCACGTACTTGCTCCATTTTCTTGACAAGCGACTCTTCAATCCTGAAACATACTTGACGTTTCTTTGTATTGCCCATTTGGTCACTTCAACATTTTGTAATGCGTTAAAGTTATTTAATTGTATCGCCTGTTAACTCATGTAAAAATATTACATTAAAGGTCATGTCTAACGTATTCTTTCTCCTTCCATCCGGATAGAGCCTCAGCAGCCTGAATTATTTGGGTCGAGGTCTAAGCCAAATCCATCCCCTTGACAGATTTCAAAAAAGAGACTGAAAAGCGCTTTTGCTGCTAGAGCGATTGAAAAAATCAGGTTCTCAGCCAAACAGGTTTTCCGTCGATTATTTCCCTAAGTTGTGGCTCAGGACATGGCAAATCCAAAGCCGTGAATACGCTTTCCTCGGTTTCGCCGGCCACTGCAACTTCATCTTTCATCAGTCCTTCGCTGTACTTTAGCCTAAAACCTTTTGATATGGCATTGCCTGCAAGCCACATGTTATGGTCTGCCGAACCTGTCCGAATAAGCTCTTGAATGCCAAATGTTTGCTCAGTCGCACGGTAGAAATCAACTTGAAAAAGGGTGTCTTCACAAGGATAATTCATTTTTATCAAGCTTTTACCTGAACAAATGACTCTGGCTTTTTTCAAGGATTGAACAATTTTACCCCAGCAACTATCAGTAGCAACAACAACAAAATCCACATCGCCAACAATCGATTTCTGCCTTCTGATGGAGCCGACTACCTCAAGCCTATTGCATAATGGTTTGATGGTAGTTTCAACTTGTTTAGCAAGAATCTGAGCATTTGCTAACTCGAGCCTCGGCGAAACATTTGGCTCTTCTTCGCCGAACAGTTTAACCTGCTTCATAGATAACTTCGTCCCAAGTTCTCAACCGCAAAGTGATGCCTTTTCATTTATCTCCATTCGGAGATGACAGCTCTCTTTTCCAATACAATAATCGCAACTTACATATTCTTTTGGGGTTTGGCAATCTATTACTATTTGAGCATACACGTTTTTTCAACCTCGGGAAGCAACCAACGAGAAGAACTTGCTTATAGGCAATATCAACTAAGTTACAGCACTAGTACAAGCAGGATATTCTCGCTTTACCATCAAGTTTAAACAAAAAAATGCACCAAAATTCCTGTTTGGACTTTCAGTCCTCAATCCCAGATTTATATTCTGCCAGCTAGCAGTTGGCGGAATTCTGACTACTTTTCAGCAAAAACATATTTAGACCTAACCGAGACATCAACTGAACAGTACACTGGCATAGTTGAATTGGTGGAGTTTGGGGGTATGTTGGTTTGGTCAAAATTCAGTTCGTAGAGCCGCCAAAAGACTACTGGTTTGTAATGGGTGAATATCTTCCTCCGCCATACGGAATTCTTCAACTCGCTGCATACCTTGAAAACAAAATGGATGATGTGGAAATTGAAGTCATAGACTGCCAAGCAATGTCTCTAGACTGGCCTGGACTGGAGAAAAAAATTGAAGCATTTAACCCTGACATTGTGGCAGCAAGCGGATTAGCAACCTGCAACGTTTACATCACTGCCCGCACCTTGGAATTGGCGAAGAAGCTAAAACCTAATGTAGTGACTGTAACGGGTGGTCAGCACTTCACTGCATTGGCTCAAGAAAGCCTCGAAGCTTACCCAGAAATAGACGTTGTCATACGAGGCGAAGGCGAAGACACTCTCCTTGAGTTGGCTAAGGCGACAAACGAGAAATCAGACCCTGCTTCAATTAAAGGCATTTCATTTCGCCATGAAAAAAAGATTTTTCATAATCCTCCAAGACCTTTGATTGAAAATTTGGATCAACTGCCTTTTCCAGGATATCATTTTGTAAAGGATTACGCTCACCGTTACCACTTTACCATGATGGCGGGCGCCAAAGCGAAATACGGAATGATTGAAGGGTCAAGAGGTTGCCCAAACCGTTGTACTTTCTGTTCTCAATGGAAACATTGGGAGGGTGCATGGCGACACAAATCTGTGAAGCGAATAGCAGACGAAATGGAGTATCTATACAACAACTATGGCAGCAGACTCCTTTGGCTAACAGATGACAACTTCGGCTTAGGCAAACGAACCGAAGAACTCTGCGACGAACTAATGAAACGCCCCTTCACGAAAGACATAACATGCTTCATGCAAGCCCGATGTGACGATGCAGCAAGAAATCCCAGAATTGTAGAAAAAATGAGCAAAGCCGGAATCAACTATTTCCTTCTAGGCGTAGAAAGCCAAAGCAAAACAACCCTTGACCGCTTCAACAAAGGCACCAAGCCTGAAGACGCTGCAACTGCCGTCAAACTGCTCAAACAAAACGGCATCTTCTCACAAGCAACATGCATCATCGGAAATCGAGCCGACACGGTTGAATCAATAAGCGGACTAAGACAATTTGTCAACGAACTTAACCCAGACCTAGCCATCTTCATGGTTCTAACCCCGTTTCCAGGAACAGATCTCTTCCAAGAAGCTAAAAGCAAAGGTTGGATTGAAGACTGGAACTGGGCTAACTATGACATGGTTCACGCAACGATGCCTACCGAAACCTTGACAAGGGAACAAGTACAACAGGAACTAACCAAATGTTACCAATCATTCTACGGTTCATGGCGTAGACTGCTGCAGGGCGTTTTCTCAAGAAACAAAATAAAACAAAGAACGTACCGTTACATGGCTCGTCAAGGAGTAATAAGACAACTGGAAAGCATAACTTAAGCCGCTGATTGAAATGCCAAAAGCCAAGAACCCATCACTCGAACCATCCCTGATATTTCTCATCGTTGTCTCCCTCTTTGGATTAGCCCTCTCCGTCATATTCGTAATAACCTCAGTAGGAACGTTGCCGGATGGGTTTGGACTGAGAAAACCGTTGGTCGGATTGGTATTTGGCGCGCTCTGTGTACTAGGAATTTTCGCCTCAATTTACCCCAGTTCGTGTTCCAGGGTTTTTGATTATGAAAAAAGCATGCAACACCAAGTTGAAACGGAAAAACTGCAAGGAATAGACCTCCAGGGACACCATCCGACATGCAGAAAGTATTCTGCTCATATTCTAAGAGTCAACGACAGAGTATTTTGCGCTACGTGCACTGGTTTTTCCGTCGGCGCAATCATCGCCCTTATTGGTGTCGGATTGTTCTTCTTCGGACCATTCAGCTTCGGAACAAGGCCGTACATTGCCCTGATAATCGGCGCTCTATCTGTGTCTATAGGTTTGTTGCATTCAATTCTGCCTGGCTTCAGAGTCGGTTTCTCACGGTTCATTGCTAGCGTTTTTTTCGCTGCAGGATCGTTCCTGATTCTTGCTAGTGTAGAAGATGCATTGAGTAATACTTCAATTGACTTTTTCTTCGTTTTACTTAGTGTACTATGGCTTGTTACAGATACAACTCTGTCGCGATGGGATCACCGAAGGATATGCTCCAAGTGTGTCTCACAATCTTGTAGCGCAAAATTAGGTTGGGGTCGGTCTAGAACGATTCATCTGGTAGACCCCTCCCGCAATCAGTAAGATGCCAATGACTACGACCACAATAATCCACAGATCAGGTGCCGTGCTAATCAGATGTGTTTGCGCCGCCAATGCGAAAAAGCCCCACAGTAATATTATTACGCCTATAATCAATCCGAAGATTGCTCCGCCATGGGGAAGCCCAAAACATTCAGACTCAGCTCTCCTGCGTTCATAACGTCGTGATTCATAGGTTCCTGTGCGTAGACTTGCGCCGCATTTGACACAAAACTGTGCTGTATCATCATTCATAGTGCCGCATTTTGGACAATAAACCACATAACCACCCTCATAGAAGCAGTTTGTGCCATTTTGTTAATAAGTTTTTGGCATACGGGTAGAACTCGGGGAAATCGAAAACATTCTTAGCGCGTTTGTTACCAATAAATTAGGTCCGAATCCTGCCTAGAAGCTGGAAAATCTGAAACTACTCAATAGTATAAAGTGGTTGCGCGGAAGAGTCCTGCCTTTCAAAAGGTATTGATTTAGTAACTCGAAGAATACTTGCAGCAGGACCAGTCGTAGCGTAAATGATTTCAACTTCAGGGAACTGCGTCTCTATTAATTCTTCAATTTTATCAAAATCTTTATTGCTCGATTTAAATATAAGTGCTCTCGGCTTGATTTTTTTTGAACAAGCAGTTTCTAAAGTCGAAGATACTTCTTGCGCCACAGCCTCCACTTCGTTACCTCCTTTAAAAGACAAGCCTATCTCGAGTTTTTCCAGAACTACTCAGCTCCCATTCTTTTACTCATATTTGTTTACTCCCAAAAAAAAGGGAAGGGGAAATTTGTTTTTGCTTTAGGTTTTTATGGTCGCTTTCTAAGCATTAAGACGCCGACTATCGCTATTGCAATGATTATAGCGATTGCTGCACCCACTATGTATAGCATAAGGTCCGTTGTTGTTGCGAGGTTTGATTGAGCTGTAACAGTTGGTGTGGGTGTTGCGGGTGATGAAATTGCGGCGAAGGATGTTTCTGCAGATGATGACCAGTAACCGTTAGTACCCGCGAAGGATGCGTAAACAGTGAAGTTGCCAGGTATATCAGGTGTCCATGTTAAACTGTACATGCCGCTTGCGTCAGTAGTTGCAGTGCCAATCGTTCTGAAGTTTTTGTTAGAGTCCAAGACACTAAGTGTTACCGTAACGCCTGTAAAGTTGGTTGGCATTGGTTGCTGTTGATAAACGTAGCCCATCCATTCTTTCATGCTAGCATCAGATGCAACTGGAACACCATTTGGAAAATCAGCTGCCTGCTCAGTTTGCTTAGTACCTGCAGAAATGTCGGTAACTGAACCTTTAATGACAATGGAGTTACCAAAGGCTTGAGCTGTAGCAGTAGTAGCGCTTGGTCCTCTGCCAACAACGTAGATTGAGTTATCGTAGCCGTTAAACCACGTCGCATAGCCATCCGCGATAGCATAGCTTGTAGCAATGAACTCTGCCGTGATGCTTGAGAGAGTCCAGATTTCTTGTCCGGTTGTGGCATTAATGGCACGCGCTAAAGCGCCCTTATAAATTGGCGTCGTCCAAGTGTGCGCAGTAGTAACAGTGTATAATACTCCGTTGCCAACAGCGTTTATCTGGGTTGGATAATCACCGTAAGCGTTGTTTAAGCCAGCGTTAGTACTGTTGCCTGCTCCTCCGTTTCCATAAGTCCACAACAGTTTCCCAGTTAGATCGTTATAGCAGTATATTGTTCCGCTGTAGCCACTGCTGTAAAGGTTGCCGTAAGCTATCTGATTTGTTAAGGTGCCTGAGCCTGGGTTGCCGTAGTAGTCAAGTCCGCTCTGAGGTGGAGCTGTCCACACATACTGGCCGGTATTAAGGCTGTATCCTAACCATTGAACGTTTTCCTTGTAGCTTAAGAAAAACATCCGAGTGTTCCAGTCAACATTGCCCGGTACGACCGTGTAGTTGTTTGGCGGCGGTTGAATTGTACTCCACCATAGCACTGAGCCGATTGCGCCTCTGGATGCGTTGAGGTTGACAAAGAAGTACGTGTACGGAGCAGAGCTTACCCAATTGTAAATGTCATTTTCACCGTTTGAAGGCGTTGTACCATTAATGCAAAGTATTCCATCGCCATAGTTAGCTGCAACCACTGTTATAGGGCTTCCAGCAATCACTGTCGGAAGCCACGGTGTGTTAGCGAATTGTAGCGGGCTGACAGGTGTAGTCATAGTGTTGAGCCACGGTAGCGAAAGGCTCCAGTCGTAGGAAGTGTCTGGTCCCGTTAAAATGTCTCCGTTGATTGTGCCTGTTAATGTTGGCGAATATGCACCAGCTGGGTTGAACACTAGGGAAGAGTTCCACTCACCCAAGGTCCAATCTGGATTCGTCGCGTTGCCTGCATTCGTAAAGACATAGTTTAAGTATTCACCGTCTGGACCTATTACTGGCATGCAACTTGAGGGACCAAATCCTGGAGGATATGGAACGTTAGTTACGTTGCACAGTGCTGTTCCTGTGTCTCCATCAAACACTTGCCAAAGCCCATAACTGGCTGAAATTAAGAGTGGTGGACAAACTCCGTGCTCGTTTGGGTTTTGAATGTCCATGAGATAGCCGAATGATAGCGCAGGTACATTGGTGCTGCTCCAAATTTGTTGTCCTGTTTGCAGATTAACGCAGACAGTAGGCCCATTTGCGCCGCCACCGGTCAGCGAATTAGGGGCACCAGTGAATGATAGTGGTTCTGTGTAGTAGAGCATTCCAGCCATTATTATCGGATTAATGTATCTATTTATGTATGCGGATCCGTCGAAGTAAGATTGTCCCTGAATGGCCATTTGGTTTCCTCCAACAATTCCTCCACTTTGAAGCGGGTTAGTCCACATGATATGGCTTGTTAATGGTCCTACAGCATCACCTGGGAAGAAATTCTCGCCTGACGACCCAATGTCGCCCGCATAGGGATACCATTGTGTTCCTAGCCAGTTTGACCCAATATTGTACCAATTAGTGTTTTCACCGTATATTGGTCGTGTCCAATAAGCGGTTGGAAGCGGAGCGCCAGTTAAAGCGTTAGCTATGGGTGTTTCCTGAACAGTAACTGTTGTTGAAGCTACGCTTGGCAAGAAAGTATCATTTACGTAGTCCTCATACCCTGAAGCAGCAGTTGTGTATGTTTCTCCTGGATAAGTAAAGGTCAAATTGTACGTGCCGGCTTGGTCAGGAACAAATGAAGCGTGCTGATTTGATGTGGTATCTGTAATCGTAGCAAAAGTCTGCGTTGTTACGACACCGTTTGGCGCTGTGATAGTGAGCTTGTAGTTATGGAATCTAAGGTTGTTAGCTGCTCCACCAACCCCTCCAGTCGCTGCGCCATAGTAATAGTTGGTTAGCCACATGAAAACGGATTCCGCTTGACCGACACCGACAGGATTAGGCGCTGCCCAGATGTAAGCATACGTGGGAATTTTCCATGCAGGAGTATGCGCAACAGCAGTCGGTAAAGTTATCATTGAAGCTGACATCGATGCTATCAAAAGTATTGCAATCGCAATAGCCGCAGTTTTATTTCGTGTAAAATTCATTTTTTTCTTTTCTCCTTTTGAAATCTGGTTCCCCCATTATTGGGCACCTTTATAAAACTTTGTAATACTTCAGAAAATACTGAATGAAATAGCCAGTTTAGCGATAAATATGGCGTTAATGTAAGAAGATAATAACAGCACGAAAAACAGAATTGGTGATTGAGAAAAACACCAAGCGTTTTCATCGATGAATTTAAATTGATGGAAACCTCATGACCCTAAAAAGGAATAGAGGTATGGATCACGCAATTTAGTGAAGTTCAGGCGAAAATTCTTAAACAGTTACTAGTTGACGGGCGCAAAAGTGAACAAGAAATTGCGCAAGCTACAGATCTATCGAAAGAAGCTGTCAAGAAGAATTACCGCAAAATGGAAAGAATGGGCATAATCACAGGCGCAACAACACACATCAACTATAAACTCTTTGGCTACAAGGCTGTTGCCAACATGTTGATTAATGTAAACTTCCGCCAAGCAGATCAACTTATTGAATACTTGCAAAAGATGCCCAACGTTTACTCCATCTATAGTGGAGGAGTCGAAAATAGTATAGGTGTTATTACGATTCTTAATACGCTTGAACAATTGAACGAGGTTAAGGATTGCATCAAGAGAAATTTTTCAGTCTCGGAAATGAAAACTGCAATATGGACCGATGTAAAGGAAATGAACTTTAATCTATCAATTACAGAAAATAACAGGAAAAAAAATGAGGTCCCTATCAGTCATACGATGAAGATTATGGAAGAACCAAATATACGCATCGACGAGATTGACCTGAGAATAGCAGACTTACTCGCTGAAAACGGTCGGATGTCGATGCAATCACTTGGTTTGAAGATAGGACTCTCGCCCTACGCAGCCAAGAGGAGATATGAAAAATTAAAAAATAATGGTGTTCTAAAAGTCACAATTCAGGTCAACCCTAATAGAATTGGATACCGCGCCTTATGTGTTTTTTTTACCGTTACATCTGATGAAAAATCAGACATGATTGTCGAGAAAATCAGCAAGATACCTGATATTATAAGCATCATGAAAACAACGGGAGACTACGATCTGCAAATATATGCAATGGTGCAAGATTTAGATCGGTTGCTTTCCATTCAGGAAGAGATTGGAAAAATCCGAGGAATAACAAAAGTAGACACCGACCTACTGAGATTTGGCGAAGCGTGGAAAAAATGGCCCACACCGAGGCAGTACATTTCAACTTTTTAGAAAAGCGTGGCAACTGTTCAAAATAGCCAAAAATTAAAATAATTTGGCAGTTTTATCAGTGGACTATATGCGGAAGAAAGGAGGAAAACGAATACCAAACTCAATGACCTTGACGCTAAAATACTGAGAATCCTATTAAAAGACGGGCGGACTGGTTATGATGAGTTGGCAGAAGCATGCAATGTTACAAAAAACGTGGCTTGGAAACGTTGCAGAGCGATGGAAAAAAAAGGCATAATTAAAGGTGCAACGGTTCAAATTAATTATAGCCATTTTGGGTTTGACGCAATCGCAACTCTTCTTGTAAGCGTAAATCCAGAGCAAATGGAACAGGTTATGGAGCTTTTACCAAAAATAACTGAGGTGAAAGCCTTCCGACAGTATAATAGTGTTTATAATGTTAGAGCATATGCATCCTTAAAGGACCTAAATGAACTGGACCATGTAAAGCAGATAATAAAGCAGAAAATACCGACGATGGGGTTAAAGACCTATATTTGGACTGGCGTTAGAAACATTCCTGAAAACCTGAACCTCACGGGCATTCTGGAACAAGCCGATAAGGACGGCCGACAAGATCTAAACAAAACAGTTAGTGCTCTCGAAGCTGAAACGCTGATTGATGAACTGGATAAGCAAATCATGGCGAAGCTTACTCTGGATGGGCGCGCCTCGTTTAGTCAAATTGCCAAACAAATAGGAGTGTCTACTGAAACCGTCATAAAGAGATACCATAACCTTAGGAAAAAGGGTTCAATGAAAGTGTCAATACAAATAAGCCCGAGTAAGATTGGATACTCCTCGATATTAGATTTCAACATAGCTTTTGCAGCTCCAGGCGGTTTGTCTAACACGGTTATTGAGTCGCTTGCGAAAATACTAGACGTGATAATTATTACAAGAACAAGTGGCGATTATGACATCCAAGGAACTGCAATGATTAGAGACACTTCTGAATCATTCGCTATACAAGACCAGATTGCCAGAATTAGCGGAATAACGAAAGTTGAAGTTAGCGCGAGGAAAATTCCCGACAGGTGGCCATCGCCACAACAAACCATATCAACGTTCTGATACTGGTTCCTTTTTTTAGTCTTCAAAGTGTTTGCTGGAGATGCTAAATTTGACTGAACTAAAACAGTTGATGTGGAACTGATAGGGGTTTTTGTATTCGGGCGAGCGTATATGTTGGGGCTACAGTTGTTTTAGCTACTGCTACGATTGGAGTACTTAAGCCGAAGCTTTGCCTATTCAGAGATTGATTGTTTGCATCACGGCTTTGATTGCTTGGTATTCTCTGTTTGGATTTTGTATGTCAAATGCGGTTTCACAGGAGATGCAATTGCTATCCTCGCAAATTAATGTGTAACCTCGGGCTTTCAATGTTTTCAGGCATGCCAGTATGTTTTCCAGCCGTTGCAAGTCAACATTCCTATTTTTTGTGGATAGGTTGAGGATTACTTCTACGAAAAAAGAGGGCATAGCGGGAGGATTTGCTCTGGCGCCCATGCCGATGCGGTAGCTTTGGGTTTTGTCCAGTTGAATGTATGCTTCTTTTTCTTCCGAGACCTGTGCCTGCTTGGCCAACGCCGCGATGTCAATTGGTTCACGTTTAGTCACTTTGACTCACCATTGCTTAGATTTTGTAGTACTTTGCGTACAGGGCTATGCCAACTGCCAAGATAGCAACGCATGATACCGAGACAATTCCGAAGTCAACGAGGATAGTTGTGCTGGTTAATGTTGCTCCGCGAAGGAACAAGGAAGTCAAAGCGTCAGTAACATAATAGCTGGGTACAAACTGCCCTGCCACTTTGGCGCCTGCGCTGAGTGATGCGCCTACGAAGGTTCCAAGGAACAGCTGTGGGATAACGAAGAGGAAAGCAATGCCTGTAGCAGCGCCAGGTGACTTAGCTATAGTGGCAGTAATTAAACCGAAACCAACGTTCGACACTGAGAAGACCAGCACAAGCACGAATGCAAAGGCGTAGGTTGAGATACCAACATTTGGTTTGAAGCCTAAGGCAAAAGTCATAGTGAAGACAAGCGCCGCCTGAATTAGCGCGATTAACATGTAAGATAGGACTTGGCTAGCCATGAACTCCGAAGGAGTAGTAGGAGTGATGCGGATGCGTTTCATCATACCGTTCTCTCGATCCTGCGCAAACGACTGCCCAACTATCATTATAAGGAAAATTGACGCGAAAGTAAACATACCTGGAGCAAGAAAATCAAACGCCGAAGTTGTTTTCACTTCTACCAATGAAGCGGTTTCTATATGGAGTGGACTTTGAATTGTTTGTGTGTTCTGGTTGGTCATGGTGGATAGCACCTGCTGCATTATTGGTGGAATAGCTTGAGTGGCAATGAGGGAGCCTTTGTCTAGGTAGAGGGAGATCGTTGCGTTTGTCCATTGGTCAGGGTTGTTTGGTGATGCTTGATAAGACGTTAAGCTTTGGCTGAAATCGACAGGGATGATCATGGCAGCTTGGATTTTGCCCTGAGAGAGGTCATTTTGAGCTGTTTGGTTGTCTGTGTAGATGTGGCAGTTGAGGATTTTTGTATCTGTTAAAGCGGTCAGAAACTGCTGCGAAGAAAGCGAGGAGGCCCCTGAATCGGTGTTTACTACGCCGATGTTGTAAACCGTTTGCCCGCTTCCTGCGCCACCAAAAGATGCACCGAAAGCAACCACGAAGATTATTGGGAACAGGAAAATCATGAACAGCACTGCAGGTTCTCGGACAGTTTTCTTAATTTCTTTCTTTGTCAATGATAAAATGCGTTGGAGCTTCATCTAAGATTCCTCCCGGATGTTTCGCCCAGTTAACTTGATGAAAACCTCTTCCAAATTCTTCACTTGGTTTTTGGAAATTAATTCCTCAGGTGTTCCAAGTGCGATGAGTTTTCCGTGGTCTATGATGCCGACTCGGTCGCAGAGTTCTTCGGCTTCTTCCATGTAGTGGGTTGTTAAGATTACGGTTTTGTTTTGGGTTTTGAGTTCTTTTATAAAATCCCAAACCGCATGTCTAGATTGAGGGTCCATCGCCACGGTGGGTTCGTCTAAGAAGGCAACTTGTGGGTCGTGAATTAAGGATAGAATCAAGCTTAAACGCCGTTTCATGCCGCCGCTGTATTTACTCGCTTTGCGTTTAGCATCCTCGGTCAAACCCATCTTATCAAATAGCATTATTTGGCGAGTCTTAAGTGTGTCTTTATCCATGGTGTATAGGTTGCCGAAGAGATCCACGTTCTCTGCGCCTGTTAAATATGGGTAAATAGCGGTTTCTTGGATGCATACTCCGATTAAGTCTTTGACTTTGGAGGCTTCTTTCTCTACATCGTAGCCACAGACTGTTGCTCCGCCCCGTGTTGGCTTTAGCAGTCCGCAGAGTATGTTTATGGTAGTGGTTTTGCCTGCGCCGTTTGGACCTAAAAGTCCGAAAAGTTCGCCTTTGCCAACTTGCAGGCTGAGGTCGTCAAGGGCTTTGACATCTTGGTATTGCTTCTCAAGATGTTCTATTATTATTGCGTTTTCAGTCATGTTTTCACTTTCTATTTTTGATTCTTGATTGATGTGTGGGTTTGCGAGAATTTAGTTTCATGTGAGCTTGTTGTGAGAGAAAACGACAAAAAAATAGCTTCAGAATGCCTTTTTGTAACACGTGAGGTTGAAAAAGAAGACCGTGGCTATTTTTCGGGAATTTGGTCTCGCCAAGTTTTGAAAATATAGCCTACATACAATGTATTCAGAGTTACTGAAGCTACGCCTGGTCCTTTTTCAAGGGTTTCTCGGATATTTTGCAGTTCCAGCATTGTGTTGGTCCAGACGGCTAAGGTTGCGGTGTTTGATAGGTTGGCGTAAGACCAGAAGAACAGTACATGCGGATAATATTTTTTGACAATTCCATATAGAAGATTAGGGTCAGCGTTAGCTTTAGCGTGAAGCTCAATAAGGGTAATAATGTCGTTTGACTTGTCAGGATACCATTCGACCGAGAGATCGATTAACCAGTTTTTAATCATGCGGTTGAGTCTGCGGCGAACCGTTTTTGTTGCCACGCCCAATTGTTCTGCGATCTCGGAGAGTGGTTTTCGCGAATTATCCTGTAAACAATGGATTATTTTGTAGTCTAAGTCACAAAGTGAAGTCTCAGGCGGCTTAGAGCCTACCACGATGTTCACGGGTGCAACACCCGCCACAATGCCTATTGTAGGTTCAGGAATACCCAGGACATCTTTCACATATTGCACCAACGGTGCCAAGTCATTGATGTTTCTCAAATAAGCACCGACGTACAGGATTTTGCCACCTCCAACTGCCAGCCAGTAAATAGAGCCATGAGTTGCCAGCTTGCCAGGCAAATCTTGAACCGAAGACAACTCCGAAACACCAGAAATAAAAACGGTGACTTGAGGGGCCGCAACTGGCCCAAGTTTAGCAGTAAACCTACGGATAACACCTGCTTCAATCAAAAGTTGAATTCGCTTATGGACAGCGTTGACGGATAAGTTTAGTTTCTCAGCCAACTCGGCGTACGAGAGCCTAGAATTCATCAATAGCAACTGAACGAGGATAACGTCCGTCTTATCCATACCATACCTGACCTATGTTTACGAAGACTTGCTTAAAGAATTTTTATCAAATACTACTAAGGAAGACCACTATTTGATTTTCCAAAACTAACCTGCAATTGAATTGTCGATAACAATTTGGTCCGTATTCTTCCAATCTAAAACACTAAACTTGAATTTAGGGGAAAAAAATAATTCATCTCCAATTCGCATTTTTGCTAAACCGATAAGGAATTATCTATATCTTAACTTTTTAACGGCTTGCAGAATTAATCATCACACATCAGATTCTTAATCGGTAAATAACATAATCTTTTATTTATATTTCATTTATATTACCGACTGGTTTCAATGGAAGTGCTGGCAAAGAATGGCCGAATATGACAATGTTGTGCATGGTGTAAAGCAGCTTATTCAAAAATATACCGTTCGCAAATTTGAGCTCGGCGACAAAGGGCTCAAGGAAATTGGTGAAGCAAATGTTAGAAAGGACTACGTAGATCCATTGTTTAGTATATTAGGCTGGAAAACTGACGATTCAAAAGAATACGATTCAGAGAATTATGTGCGAGGGATTGGTCACGCAGATGTAGCTCTAAAAGTTAGCGGCAAACCTATTATTTTTGTTGAAGCAAAACGATTTGGCGGTGTGCCATCCCGTTTGGAGCGAGGGGTCCAATTAACTCTCTCTGGCCAAAAAATTTATGCAGACTGGACGTCAGAGGAACGCCAAGTGCTTAATTACGCAGGAATGAGTATTGATGCTAAATGGGCAATATTAACAAATTTCGAGAAATTTAGGCTTTTTAACTCTAAAACTGGTGAAGTAGTTCTCGACATCGAGTCGCCTACGCAGTATTTGGAGCGAATAGATGATCTAATGCTTTTAACAAATGAACAAGTATCGGATGGAAATATTAACAAACTGGAAGGAAGAATTGAAAGGCCTGATGTCGATCTAAATTTCCTAAATGCTCTAAATGATTGGCGTCTCAAACTCGCTCGGAATATGCATAGAAACTGCCCTGAATTGAAAGCTGAGGAGCTCCAAAAATACACCCAAAGAATAATTGACCGATTTGTTATCATTCGCTATGCAGAAGACAAGTGGGTTCTTTCGGATCCTGACCAGCTCCATGCCGCATTTGAGTATTGGTCCAAAACACGGACTTACACTTCTCTTACTGAAATCATCAAACAACTCTTCGTTGGTTTTAACCAAATTCATGACAGCAAAATCTTCGAAGAAGACCTAGAGCTCGATAAAGTGCTTTCGAGGATAAGTAGTGATACGTTGGCTGACATCATTAAAGCGCTCTATGGCCAAAACTTTAGAAAGTTCACTTCCGACATTCTCGGAAATACTTACGAAAGCTACCTTGGAAGCAAATTATTCATAAACAATGATGTTGAACTCAAACCAACCCCTATATTGAAGAAATCAAGCGGTGTATACTACACTGAGCCTCCCGTTGTAAATTATATTGCATCCAACGCACTTGAGAAAGTTGCAGAGGCATTCGACGAGGCTGTTAAGTATTACGAAGACGAGAGAATTTCGGAATCAATTGAAAAATTTTCTCAAGTGGCCAAAGTCCGTATTCTTGATCCTGCGTGCGGCTCTGGGTCTTTTCTAATCAAGGCTTTTGAAAGGCTTGAAAAAAAGTATAGGGCATATAACGAAAAAATCAGTGAAGAAAATCAGAAGATAACGAACAAAATATTTAGACTTAGAGCTGAAGGAAAGAACAAAGAAGCTTGGGAACTTGAATCGAGACGGCATCAACCTTTTGAGAACTTTGAAAAGAAGATACTCATGGAAAACATTTTCGGGGTAGATATTGATTCTTCTGCTACTGAAATAGCATCTGTAAACCTCATGCTCCAAGCATTGAAGAGAGGTGAAAAGCTACCGCTAATTCTTCAAGAAAATATCAAGGTTGGCAACTCGATAATTGGATTGGAAGATGAAGAACTTAAAAAGTTTTTTGGAGAGGGATTTTCTAGCGTTCAACCATTTCGCTGGGAAAAGGGTTTTAGAGCCGTTGAGGGAGGGAAGTTTGATGTTATTATAGGTAATCCCCCATATTTTACAATATCAACGCAATCGGATGAGCTAAAAAAATACCTCAGGGAAAGCACTGAATGGTCTGAAGTTTATAGAGGTCAGAACGATATCCTCTTCTATTTCATAATGCGCGGTTTGAGTCTACTAAAGGAAAAGGGGGTGTTAGGCTTCATCGTTGCTCGGTATTGGCTCGAGTCACGTTGGGCTGATAAACTAAGGGATTGGATTCTAAAAAATGCAAGGATTAAGCTTATTTTGGATTCAGGGAATGTTCAATTTTTCAAAGGTGCAAATGTTCTCACGTCCATAATCATTTTTGAGCGCAATTCTGATTCAGAAGCTCGTGCAAATAATCGAATAAAATTGGTTAAGGTTAAAAATTGGTCCGAGAGTTACAGTGATCTTTTCAAACATATTGAAGCTAATCAAAACAAAGATTCATTTGAGGATGAGCATATCAGTGTATTTAGCTGGCTCCAAGGAGAGTTGACCGCTGAACCATGGATTTTTTCGTCCTCAAAAATAGAAATGCTAAAAGAAAAAATCCGCAGAAATTCGTGGAAGCTTGGTGATAATGACATTTGTAATATAGGGCAGGGAATGACAACAGGTCTAAACAAAGCATTCATAGTAACTCCTGAAATAATCGAGAAATATCAGTTAGAGACTGAAGTACTAAAGAAATACGTTAAGACTCGAGATGTTAAGCGGTATCATATCGGTTATCGAAACCTATCACTAATTTACACGGTTCCTGAAATTAATCCGGAAACCATCCCTAACACAATAAACTATCTAAAACAATTTAGAATTGAACTTGAAGCGCGCTTTCAAGTGAGGCATGGGACGCGTAAATGGTATGAACTCAGTGTTCCTCGCAACAGGGAACTATTTGATTGTGTGAAGGAAAAACTTCTTGTTCCCAATTATGCCACATCTAACAAGTTCGCTTTTGATAATGAGTCGTTCTACACGCTCACCGATACCTATGTACTTGTATCAAGAACAGAGCTTGTTAGCATAAAGTATGTTTTGGGTATTTTGAATTCTCGTTTAATGAACTTCTATTACCGATCTGCTACAAAACTCAAAAGAGACGGATATATGGAGTACTTTAGCGGTCCCTTAGCCGAAATCCCAATTAAAAAAATAAACCTAACCGACGAGTCTGAAAAAGCGCTTCACCTGTCAATAGTCAGTAACGTTGAGGAGCTAATGTCCTTGTCAAACAAGAGAGCAGCAATAAACTTGGATTTTAACCAATGCGTTGATTCTCCGATAATTGCTTACACCAAGTTCTCAACTATTTATCACGGCTTAGACTCGATTGATTGCCAATATGCAGACAGAATCAGGAAAGGAGCAATTAAGAAAATAGAGGTAGCAGAAGAAGAGAATTCTCTGGAGTTCAGAGTTGACTTTTTACCAATCGGTAGTGATAAAGTAGAAAGTGGTTACCTTGTTCTCAAATGCAGAATAATAAATGATTCTCTCAGAAGATTTGTTATGCTGTATGCTAATAGGAACTGGAAATCTATGGGAACAGGCAATTTGTTCCAAAAGCTGTTATCTGCAAAGATTCCCATCTTCAATAAGATTAAGAATGAAAACCTGACAGCCATTAATAGAATAACAGAACACTATTGCAAATTACTTGAATCAGCCCACGAATTACATCACCAAATGGTCGTTCTGGATAGGAGATTAGACAAGAAAATTTATGATCTGTACCAGATAAACGAAATTGAACAAGAGTTTATTGAGTCTGAACCACAAGCCCGTAATAAGAATGATGAAGTATGATGAAAACCAAACAATAGATAAGAGTGATTGGACTCGCAAAAAGATCATATCATTTATCAATTATGTTTTTGTTCTTGCAAAGAAGAACTGATATTTCTGAACCTTTTTCGCTAAGGAGTAAAACGCTTGTGCAGGTTAGATGTCATGATTCTTCTTTCTAAAAGACCATCTTCCTCAAGCTCATTAGTATTGAGTGAAAGTGTTCCTCCACTTGCTATCAACTTTGTTAGTTCTGTGCACCGCATTCCCATGTTCATATAATAAAGTAGGATTTTGACAGATGGTGTTTCGAGTAACGCGGAAATTTTCACACATAAACCCTGTCTATGATGTGACTTAAGAACAGTTTCTATTTTGCTCTTTGTAACAATCTATTCCTGAAATCACCAACGTTTTCTCTATGTTTTGCACTAACTCTAAAATCTTATCACTTAGCACTTTTGGGTTCTCTTTGAAATAATGCATTAGGAATCTGCTTTTGCCACTTTGAAGAATCAGGTGATTTCACTTTCACTGCCCTCTCTACTACTTCAAAAAGTCGTTTCTATGCTTGGTTTAAAGGTTAGAAACATTGCTAGCTTTAGCGCGCTGAGTTTCGAGAAAATTTCAGTCTTTCAAAATCAAGTGAAAAGTGGATTCAGGATAAGCAATGTCAGAAAATCAAGAAAATGATGAAGAGCTCATAAAAACAGAAAGGGAATTAATGACAGACTTAAAGAAAATGTTTAATGATCCAGCCCTTCAACCCATGGATAAAGTTCGCGTCGCTAATGCTCTGGCATACCACGCAGTTATTTTAAATGAACTTCAAACAAGGAAAAAGGAGGGAGCACAGTTTGATGAAGATACGTTGGGCGATTTTGTTGCAGGGGTTCATTACGCAGATGGACCTATGCGTAGGCTGATTAGGAGGGATTTTAGGAATTGGACGAGAAGACTTTCATCGAGAAGGTAACAAATGACTTGGAATTTGCTGGTTCGGTTTGCGAGGGTTTGTTGCAGAAGCCTAAAGCGCTAAGACAATTGGTATCTCACAAAGAAGTAATTGACAAACTTGTTCAGGATCCTGTATTTTTCGCGGTGTTAATGTGCGGCGATAAATGGCTTGTTCATGCACCGGAACATCAGAAGCTTCTCAGAGACACTAATTCTAAGCAGGTGGCGGTTTGTGGGCGAGGATGGGGCAAGAGTTTGGTATTTAGTAGAAAGAATCTCTGGTTGTTATTCACAAAACCCAAGATTGAGAGTTTAATCATAAGTAGCACTCAACGTCAATCGATGATTATGTTTGATTACTGTTTCTCAACCACTATGGCTAACCCACTATTGAAAGAGTTGATTCAAAAACATGGAACTTCGAGAACAATAATAACAGTAAAACCGCCTCTAGGCGGAAGACTCATCGCCTTACCATGCTCAAAAGACAGACTCAGAGGATATCATCCAAACTTCATTTTCATTGATGAGGCATCGATTGTTCCAAGCGAAATGATAACAAGTGAAATAATGATGATGTTAACAAAACCTAATTCTTGCCTTGTAATGAGTGGTACACCGATGAGCTCTGATCATGTT
Organism: Bathyarchaeia archaeon; assembly: GCA_050012755.1. Taxonomy (GTDB): domain Archaea; phylum Thermoproteota; class Bathyarchaeia; order Bathyarchaeales; family Bathycorpusculaceae; genus Bathycorpusculum. Next base: position 65,361 of record JBEKGO010000005.1, on the reverse strand, counting down.
TTTCGCAAAGCTTTTTTGGATACAAATCGTTACAGCGTGCATCATTACGCAAGTTATCAAAGTCCTCTTGTTAGCCAGAAAGAACTTGATGAATGGAAGGAGGTTATGACGCAGGAAGAGTGGCAAAGAGAAGTTGAAGGCTTATGGGTAGAAGCTACACACACTTTCTTCCCAATTAACTTGATTGTCACTTGCGTAGATGCAGATTTGGGGAACCCTGACTCGCCTAACGCCTACATCGAAGACATTGAAAAAACAAAACCGGGACAGCTTGAGGGACCTTATTATGCGGGGTTAGATTTAGGCAAACAAGTTGATTATAGCGTGCTAGTTGTTGTGAAAAGATTTGATTCGGGGGAGATGCGGGTGGTGCATAAACGGCAGCTTCCACTAGGCACCAGTTATCCAGAAGTAATCGGATATGTAGCTAGAGCTAACCAAGTCTTCAAATTCGAAAGATTAGGCGTGGACAAGGGTGGAATCGGCGATGCAATAGTTGATGAACTTTACAGAATTGATATGTTTGGCGTTGAAGGGGTATTCTTTACTGATATAGAAAAAGAAAACATGTTAAACAATCTTAAACTCCTAATGGAAAAGAAATTGCTTAAGATAATTGGAGATGACAAGGCGTTGATTGCGCAGATGAATGAGCAGCAATATGAATATTTGCAGCCGAAAACTGCGCAAGAACGGATCCACTTAAAGTTCTGGCATCCGCAAGGAAAACATGATGATCAACTGATGGCTCTAGCATTAGCCTGCCGAGCAGCTTCCCATGCGGCGCCACCAGGGAGAGCCGCCTTTATGTATACGCATTAGTTTGCGTTTTCAAATCTATTGACAGCTCTCAACTTTCAAGTAAGATTTCTTATTCCAAACAAAAAGCGGCTTAATGGTTATGGCACGAGAACCAAAAACAGAATGGTTAGGTTGATTTGTTGCGCGGCTATTCTTACTTATTGATGACGACACGCAAGTTCGACTTAACATACCCCGTAGAACAACGGTCTAAGGTTTCTTTTTCAAAGTTTCTTCTATATCCACTCTCAAATTGGCATCTACAATATTGGGCAAAAGCAACAGAAGGCGACCTCGAGTACTGGTTTCTGCTCCTCCGCCGAGATTTACCCAGTAACGTCCTTCTTTGAGCCAAGCAAGCATAATTCGAGCTTCAGCCTCTACATTTTCCACCTTAGCCGGGGAAGGAAAAGAAAGCCCAAACTCAATAGAGTTGGACATAAATTTCTCAAAAGCGGCCGTCACAGTATAACCGTTCTTGGTTGCCAGCGTCTTAAATTCTTCATAGAGTTTGGTGTTAAATCGGAATCCTTTAAACGTTTTAGGCATACCTTTTGGCATAGACTCACAACTGTATATCAAACTGTATATCATACTGTATAAACTTTTGACCTATACCTCGGTCACTGTGAGAAAAAAAGAAGAAAGCCTCACTCGAACAAGACGGTATACAAAAGCATCAACAAAACATATTGAATATTGAAAAACCATGTGGTTTTTATCCTATCTGGAAGGCTCGCATTGACACTGAGCCGTTTTGAAAACCTTCATGGATAAATTTCAGAGTTTCCCCTTTTTTCTGCAGTCCAATTGCGTAAATCATTGGCAGATAATGGTCTTGAGTGGGCACTGCATAAGGGGCTTCTTTTCCTAACTCCGTGTAGTTGATGAGGTCTTTGTGATTTCCTGAAACTAGGCATTGTTTGACTTTTTCGTCAAATTTTACAGCCCAATCGAAGGGTTTAGCGTCGGTGTCGAAATCAATGAGCCCCAGGTTGTGAACGATGTTTCCGCTTCCGATAATAAGAACGCCCTTTTCTCGTAGAGGTGCAAGTTCTGAAGCTAATTTGTAATGAAACTCCAGAGGCTTTGGATTCCAATTGTTGTAGGGCGAGTAGTCGAGGCTCATCTCAAAAACTGGAATGTCAGCCGCGGGATACATATGTTTCAAGACAGCCCACGCAGCATGGTCTAGCCCCCAGTTTCCACATTTTATCTGAGTTGACTTTGCCACTTTGATTGCTAGTTGAGCGTTGTCTGGTGAGCCGGGGCTTGGATAACTCAATTTGTATAATTCGTCTGGAAACCCGTAGAAATCGTAGATTGTTTTTGGCTTTTCAACGCATGTTACGTATGTGCCGTTTGTTAGCCAATGAGCCGAGACTACAAGTATTGCTTTGGGCTTTGGAAGGTCTTTAGCGGCTTTGACGAGACTTTCAGTGTAGCTGTTATGGAGAACGATGTTCATTGGTGAACCATGACCAACAAAGAGAACAGGCATAGTCTTGGGCGAAGTTGTCATTCACATCGACCTTGTCCAGAATACCTTAAAAGCTTAATATAGATTAAGTTCACGCTATTTTACTGAGTTGGAATTATTGTTCAAAAGTGTAGGAATAATTGCCCGCTACGATAGGAAATCTGCATTGAAGCTTGCGGAAGAGCTTGCAGAGTATCTTGCGAAGAAAGGATTGAGAGTTTACATCGAAGATACGCTCGCGGGAAAAATTGCCACTAAGGAAGAGATGGTTCCCCTCTCAAAAATGAAAACTGACTTCTTAATAACAATCGGCGGCGACGGAACAATACTTCGAACATGTATAGGCCTAAGTAAGCCTGAACCGCCAATTTTAGCAATAAACATGGGGCTCCGAGGATTTCTAACTGAAATTGAACCCAAGAACGCTTTTGAAGCCGTGGATAAAATTCTCAAAGGCACATACAAAATAGAGAAAAGCGCAAAACTATCGGTGATTGCGGGCGAAGAAATTTTACCTGACGCATTGAATGATGTTGTAATTTCTGCTGGTGAACCATCAAAAATACTTTATACGCAAATATGCAAGGATGGTAAACCGATTCTCAATTGCCAAGCAGACGGACTAATTATAGCCACCCAAACAGGGTCCACTGGATACTCATTTTCTGCAGGTGGACCAGTTTTAGACCCAGCGGTAGGCGCTTTCGTTGTCACCCCCATCTGCCCGCTAACAGTTTTTCATCCACTTGTTTTTCCTGCCTACTCCACCATCACTTTAAACGTAACTAAGGCAGAGGAAATCCTTGTTCTCATTGATGGGAAGTACCGTAAACAGATAAACAGTAAACAGCCAACCTTAGTAGTCACAGTATCCAAAAACATTACCTCTTTCATAAGGTTTGAAACTGATTTTTACGACCGACTGAAAAGCCGCTTGCTTTTTAAGGGAACAGAATGAATCCTCAAGTCAACAACCCATGTAAACGAGCTATTGTTCTAGATACTTCTGCTTTTGTAGCAGGTTTTGATCCTTTCTCATTAAACGTAGAGCAAGTGACTGTTCCCAAGGTTGAAGAAGAAATAAAAAGAAATTCTATGAATAAGCTACGCTTCGAAACAGCATTAGAAAACGGACGGGTGAAAGTTAAAGCGCCGTCAAGAGAATACGTAAATCAAATTAGAGCATCGTCTAGCAAAGTTGGCGACTCCTTCAAATTATCGGAAACTGACATTGAACTACTAGCTTTAGCATTAGAACTGAAAGCAACGGGTTACAATCCTCAGATTGTCAGTGATGATTACTCAATTCAGAATGTTGCCACACAATTAAATATAGAATTTTCGGCGCTTGTCACTTTTGGTATCAAACGGCTTTTAGAGTGGATAAGGTATTGCCCAGCTTGTTTCCGAGAATACCCAGCCAACAGCTCGGCGAAGGAATGCAAAGTTTGCGGTACTGCTCTTAAGAGAAAACCGCGTAGAACGGTGAAGAAAGTGAAAGCAAAGTAGCCTATGCTTCTTTTGCGACCTCATTAATTGTATCTTCAACGATATCCAATGCAGTTGCAAGCATTTCAGTTTGTATTGTTAGTGGTGGAACTATCCTCAGCGTTGAAACGCCACAAGTGACAACGGCGACTCCGCGTTTCCATGAACGCACCATAACTTCAGTTGCTTTTTGATGAGAAGGTTTTTTCGTTTCTTTGTCCTCGACAATTTCAACGCCAATCATTAGACCTTTACCACGTACATCTCCAACTATACTGTTAGATTCTTTGAGTTCTTCTAATCTTTTCATCGTATAAGTTCCTTGCTTGTTAGCATTGTCGAGCAATTGCTGTTCCTTAATAACATCTATAACTGCCGCTGCAGCAGCACAGGATAGCGGGTTTCCGCCGAAAGTGCTTGCATGCGACCCACTTGTCCAATCCATAATTCTTGCGTTGGCAATTGTTGCGCCGATGGGTAAGCCTGACGCTAAAGCCTTTGAACTACAGATTATGTCTGGTTCGATGCCCCAGTGCTCGATAGCGAACCATTTGCCAGTTCTGCCTATGCCAGACTGGACTTCATCATCGATGAGCAGTATTCCATATTTATCGGCGATTTTTTTGAGTTTTTGGAAAAACTCGGCTGGAGGAACTACATAGCCGCCTTCTCCCTGAATTGGTTCAAAAAGAATAGCTGCAACATCTTCTGCAGGCATATACTTTTGAAGTACTTGTTCCTCAATAAAATCTGCGCACCAATAATTACAGTCTGGTTGCTCTAGTTTGAAGGGGCAACGGTAGCAATGGGGGTAAGGAACGTGAGCGACTCCAGGCATAAAGGGAGAAAAGTGTCTCCTTTGAATCGGTTTGCTCGCGGTGAAAGCTAATGAACCCATAGTACGTCCGTGAAAAGCGTCGATGAATCCTATGAATTGGGGTTTGCGTGTGTGCCATTTTGCAAGCTTTATTGCTGCCTCTACGGCTTCGGTGCCGCTATTGCCGAAATAGGTTTTTTTCTCACCTTCTCCAGGAGTTATGGTAGCTAACTTTTCTGCCAGATTGATGACTTCTTTGTAGTAGAAGTCCGTGTTAGAATAATGTAGAAAACGGTCACACTGGCTCTTTATGGCTTCAACTACGCGAGGATGGTTATGGCCTACGTTCATACAGGCTATGCCGGAGTTAAGATCAATGTACTCGTTTCCATCAACGTCCTTAACCACGCAGTCGTTTGCTGATTCAACGACAAGTGGGTAAAACCGCAGATACGATGGAGAGACAAACCGTTCATCCTTTATAACGAGCTCCCTTGCCTTGGGGCCGGGTGGGGAAACAATAATTTTAGGGTAAGAATTCATTTTGAAATAACTCCACAAAAGCCTAGTAAAGAATCAATATTAACCTTTACTACTCTGTAAGCTACGTTAATTTAGAAGAGCAGCAAGAGCAAGATTAGAAGTAGACCTTCTAACCCAAAAATTGGAAGCATTTGTTTTGCTTTTTTAATGGCGCTATCAACAAGTGTTGTTATTGATTTCAACCGTTCTTCCCCGATTACTCTGACTTGCGGAACAATGAAGTTCGAGTATCCAGCACTGACGACCTCCAAGTTTGCGCCTGCGTTTTTTGCAACATCACAGATGTAACGGGTCAGCAATTCTTGATCCATCGCTTCGCCAACAGGATGGTAACCTCGTCGACCAGCCCGCCCACCAGTGATCAATGCACTCACAGCATGAGTATCAGTAGTGAAAACTTCACTTGCAGCAAACCCGACTGAAGCCAAAGACGTAAGAATCTTTTCACGCAACCCAGGAATCATATTATTTCCGTCAATGACGACATAAACGGTTTTCTGGGTCTCTACTTGAACAACGATAGCTGTGATTCCGCCCGTACCCATTCCGTTCTTCAACGAAAATTCTTTTGGAAACACGCTATCAGCGCCAACCAAGAACCGTTTCGTTTGCAGTCTTACTGCCTTTTGAATACATTTAGAAGCGGCAGTTTGTAATTCGTTCAAATGCGCTTCGACATCAACCAAGTCGCTAATGCTATTGTGAGTATTAACTACTACAGAACCGTTTAAACCGTATTTTGCTGCTTCCTCAACAACAAATCGACCTAGGCCTTGCGGTAAATCTTCAGTTGTTTCTGGAGCAAGCGAAAAAGAAAGAAAAAGTGTATCTCCAAAAATCTGGCCTGAAGCAGTAGCAGCACCCTCTGTGATTCTGACAGAAGGCGACGCTAAATCTGCCGTAGACTTAAACTTTGCAGAAGCGATTACCTGAGAAACTATTTTATGATTCTGCTCTTGCGAAGCCAAATCAAGCTCATGACCAAGAATGCCCAAAGGAGTACAAGTGGCACAGCCATATTCTTCTTCAAAGCCTTGTTTCAGAAGCGAAGGCAACAGACTGCTGCCGATATTCTTGAATGGACCTGGGTGCACAAGCGGAACAATGATAGCCGCTTTAGGTTTCGAAGAGTCAAATTTTAGAAGAGTAACTTCAATGTCTTTGTCTTCACCCATTTCTTCAAGGTATTTTTCCATAAGCGCATTTTGGTCGGTTGCCCAGTTAACTATGAATGCTCTAAACAGGGGTATGGAGCGCATTGAAAAGGTTTTCTGACTTGAACGTTCAATAGAGTAAAAAAATAGAATGACTGAAAGAAAAGAGATTATTGGAGAAACAACAATGAAAAGCAAAACTTGCATAAGCGGAAATGCGTTTGAAGTGTTAAACCAAAAAATCACAAAAGCAATTATACAAAGGGCAGGTTGAAACAAGACAGATATCCCTTTTCTCCAACGATCGGAGGTTGAAGTTGCAATCAGAACGATGATTCTAAGAGTTATGACGGCTGCGTAGCCTATTAGGCAGAGTTTAACCCAAATCAAAAAGCCAAATGTAAAGCTTAACGCGATACCTGAGATATTGAAAACAAGCCATATAATCCATCCAACAAGGGATACGACAAGAGTACGTCTTAACGAGAAAATTGGGTCATTTCTAAGGGGTATCTTGGTTATTATTAAGTCAGAGACAAGGGTAAGAGCGAAAAAAGCAAGACCAAGAGCTAAACCATAAAGTAGCTTTTGAGACTGGGGGACGGCGAAAGTTGAAAGCCCATTTGCTATGCATAACGCAGCGACGACAACAAGGGCTGTTCTGAACGAGGGAAGAGGAAACATAGAGGAGTAGTGTTTAGAGGCACTATCAATTGATTTATTAAGTGAACTTTTGCTCTCCATGCTTTCAACTCTGCTAAGCTGCCATATGGATTTAGAAGGAGTTATTAAAATTCTTTAGCCAAAGTAAGAGCAAGAAACACAAATTTTGTTATAACAGACAAGCGAGGCGGGTGTAATTAGGCATGAAGGAGTAAAAAAACAAAGGCAACAAACGGCACTTTTCACCAATGAGCAGAGAAGTCAATATGGTTTTAGCAGGGGAACTGTTTTATCTTTAGGATAACTATTGTATTAGTTTGCGAGCTCTATGGCAGATCAAGATTTGCCTCCTTCAATATTTCACATGTTGGAGAGGAACTTAGGCAAAAAAATCCGTGTTATTATAGATCCAGCCTATGGTTTTGAAGGCATGCTGGTTGCAGTAACGCATGAACCATCAGGTATCTGGCTATCAGACGCAGAAGCAATTGTTTTAAGATCAACTATTGCCCAGCCTATTCCGCAAGTTGCGAGTCGAGAAGAAAGAAGCGAACTATTTCTTCATTTGAATTCGGTTCAAAGAATAGAAGTTTTGCACGCGACCCCGCCGAGGCGGTAAGACGCGTTTAACCTGCAAAAAATACTTTAGCCAAAACAGAAATGACTATTAGTGAAACTGCGAACACTACGAGCAGTTCAGGTCTAATTTTTATTCCTTCGGTTTCTTCCTCGAAGAACCTAAGCAAACCTGCACTTGCTGCAGGCATTGGACCCGTGTCTTTCTTTTTCTTCCTACTCACCAATATCCCTGCCTCTCATGTATTGCCTGCATTTAATTAATCTTGCGCAGACAGAAGGCTAAACAGTATTTTCACAAATCATACCTTAAATGTTTAAAGGAATTTTACTTATTGAATGTCAAATTGGTGAGCATATGCAAATCCATGAATTTCAAGAAATGATGCGGCAACTGTATTTCAAGAGAGACTCTGAACGTGGAGTAAACGGGACTTTTAATTGGCTTGTTGACGAGGTTGAGGAATTGGGCGAAGAGTTAAGGAAAGGGACTGACAAGGAGGCTACCGAGAAAGAATTTGCTGATGTGATTGCGTGGCTTGCGTCCCTCGCAAACATAATGGAGATTAATCTTGAAAAAGCAGCTGTCAACAAATATAACCATAAATGCCCAAAATGCCAGCATTCACCGTGCGAATGTACTTTCTAACTTAGGCGTTTCTGCCCTAACCCTGTAGATACCCAATAGTAGGGTCTACTTCCTTTGCGGTAAACAATGCCTTCTTTTTCGAGAAGCCGCAGGTGATGTATCACAACGCTATAAGATAAGAAAGCTTCTTTGGCTATTCTTCCAGCGAAACTTGGTTTGGCCTCAAGAGTTTCCAATATCTTAGTTCTAGCTTTAAGACCACTATTTACATTTCTTATATTTTTCAAGAAAGCGTTCGGATGCAGAGTTTCCCTTATGATTGTTCACCCATAGATAAACAAGCGTTTTACATTGAAAAGCTTTAGCTTACTCAAAATCAAAAAGTTTAGCTTGCTTTGGTTTTTTGTTATCAAATATTGAGGCTATCTCTTCTTTTATCAGATCCATACGTTGAGTATAATATTTGGGCAAGCCATAAGTGTCAACAAGCTGCTGGGCTGCTACCAGATACTTCTCGATGCCACCACGGTAAACAGTAAGCGTCAACTTTCCACCACAGTAGGGGCATTTTCCTTTGAGAGGCAGGCGGCGAAACTTTTTGTTGCACGATTTACACCTAAACGCTTGAGTTGAGAAAGCACGCAGATTGCCTGCTATGTCTCTGAGGAAATGGGTTGTCAGAACTTTTAAGGCAACCCGTTTGACGTCTACAGCATCAATTCTTGAACCTAACTCTAATTGCATGTTGAGTTTTTCAATCATTGATTTGAATTCTTTGTATGCGCTGTTAGCGTTTCCAAGGTTTATGTTTGTCACAGGTGTAGTATATTGGAAGCCTTCAAACTGCGCTTCAGTCCCAAGCCTATGACTGATAACATCCATAATTGAGCTCACGTGTTTAGCTTCTCCTTTATCCCAAGTTTTTTGGTAGAACTCAAGAGGATATGTCGCGTCAACATCAAAATCGTGAGCTTGCCTTTGAACTTCCCTGGTGTTAACAAACGGAATTAGAAGTATGGGGGCATCCATTATTCCGCCAATTTGAGCAGGCAAATAAACATTGGAGAAATTTACAAGGGTATCTAAGGCTAACATAATCGCGTCTTCATCGCCGTCGCAGTCTCGGCGTTTGGCTGAGTGCCATATAGGGTGGGCGTAAATCACGTTACGATCAGTGTAACCAACGACGCGCCCCAGAATACAAGCACAGGTGTGGGGCGCTAAACCAAAAACCAGATGCCCAACAAGGTCTTCAGGCTTCTGGACGTTGTAGTAAGCTGGAAGTTTGTAAACTCTGACTAGCAAATCGTCAATAAAAGCTGCGATCTGAATAAAATAATCTCCTGCTCGCCATGGAATTACAATATCTTGAACTTTGAGCTCACAGACTTGATCAGGATCAGTTAAGCTTGCGCCATGTGTATCAGAGCAATAGCCTAACTGTCTTATTTTTTCAACGGACACGCCAACTTCGGCAGGAGTAAAATGTGTTAAAGGAGCGTTGGTAGCATCAAAGCGGATTGTGCCATCCTTGTAAACTGATAAATCATATTTTGCCCGCAAAATACCTTTTTCGATAATTTCCGGAGTCTTATCCTTGTTAGTTAAGCCTTTAACGCCTCTTAGCATTTTGGGAGCTGGATAACCAAGAGATTTGCAGGCGTCACCAATGATGTCTTTAAAGTTAACAGGTTGTCGCTGGTACTGAACAGCATCAGTCTTGCAAGTGAGGCAACTGTTATCTTTTAAAGTTCTTCCACAGCGAGGGCAACAACTTTCCGCAACAGTGTTGCATCCGCAGTTGGAGCATTTGACCCTTAAAGTGTAATTTTTGCAGTTTGGACACTTACGCTTAACCATTTCAACAAACACAGGACCCTGCTTTGCCGCTTCCAAGAGATCTCTATGCATTCCGCCAGCCAGGCTAACTGGGAAAAGGACATGAACAGGTGGCCTCATATCGCGTCTTTTGGCTTTCTCCGGACGCCCCATGCGTCCACCTACATAAGTTGGTGCTTTATCTTTAACCTGCACACCCGAAAGCGCACTGACTGCTTCCAGCACAGTCATTGCTTGAGCGATGTCAATGGTTTTACCAAGACCCAGACACAGCGCTAAAGCACCTGCAGCTTCGCCTTGCAACAAAATCTTTCCACCAGTTATCTTGTGGGGAACAAGGATTTTTCTCAACAGACTCGTAACGTCTTCTTTAACATCACATGAAATTTTATTAACAATACCATCTTCGATCAAAACCTCACCAGAAGCCAACCACTTTCTCAGCAGTTCAACCTCTTGAACATCACATAAGCTTGACCAAAAGAACAGGTAACTTGGGTGCAAAGGCACGCCTAAATGCAAGCTGAGAAGCACTGCCTCCCTAAGCGTAGGTTTATTACTAAAAGGGTCAGCTACAAAACCGTTTAATCGCGATAAAGAAATTTGAATATCATCTGCCGCCTTCCGACAGTCTGAGCCAAATTTTTGTTCAACAGCTCTCTGAACATCCTTAGCCCACCATTCCTCAACGTACCCTGATGGTGGAAGCGTTTTGTTAGAATAAAGAAAATCTCCAAAACTAATCAGAATGTCGCCTAGAAAAAGGATTTTTTGGATTTTACCTTTAACTTCACCAAAATTTTCTAAAGTCACTCGAACTACCGAGTTATCCTTTAACAAAACAACAGGGGGCTCGATAGCATCTACTGGAAGAGTAACACAACCTTTCCCTGGAAGCTCTAAACGCATCTGCGTTCCAGCTGCTAGAAAATTCTCTAGCACATGCATTGTTGCAGGATGGATTCCTACGGCGGAGAGACCCGTGTTCCGTGATCGGCCATACCTTAACCTGAAGCCGCCTCGTCGCGATGGAAAAGCAAATATTGGACGACCCGCAATCACATCGTCCATAAACCCGCCTGATTTCTTCTCTGATTTCTTTTTGAATTCCTTTAGCCAATCCCAGCCTTGAAAACCAATCTTGTCAATGATGACGGACACTTTTTGCGCTCGCCCAACGATGCCATCGTTAACTACTCTGAGTGCGCCTCCTCTAACACGATTTGTTTCTACTCTTGGTAGGTTTCTGTAGGAAGAGACTTCTACAGGGTCGGATTCTGTGCCGGTGCATTCAACTGGAATCAGGTTCAGTGCTTTCTTCAATTCTTCATCAGGAATGTGATATTGAAAACGACCAACCGATCGTTCATATAACCTTAATTCTTCAATAAAACGGGAAACCTCTTCATCGGTAGGCTTATACTTATCAAGACCAAGCTGACGACGTACAAAGTCGCCCACAACCAAAGTTAGCGCCTGGTCTGTTCCGCCTGCCGACCTGATTGGCCCTGCAAAATATATCGCCAAGTAGCGCGTCCTATCGGCGTTAGTTTTTATCTTGACTTCGGCTACGCCCTGAATCGGTGCGGCAGTCAAGCCTTCAGTGAAAATTGCAAGAGCTGTTCGAATCGCCTGTTCAGCAGCCCTTTCAGGGTCCATGCTACCGAATTTTCCTAGAACGATTTCTTCTGCAACTCTAAACGCGATTTCTTCTCTTGGAATTTTGGTGCTTAAGTCTCTTATGCTGAGAGCTACATTTTTTGGACCAACTAAGCCTTCTACTAAGTCAGCGATGTCTTGCGCGATGATGCATTCCGTTTTCAAAGATGGATCTAAGCCTTTTGATCTGGCGCTATCGCTTATCGCATATAGTTGCTTCAGTGTTTTTTCCATTGTTTCAACGTAATTTTGATAGCCTTTGCTAATGTTCAAAGTGCAGCTTCCATTGGCAACATATAGAATAATAGGTTATTTTGGCTTTCTAAAAACTAATCAGAAAAGGCAGGCAGAAAGTCGCAGCACTAAACTTTAATGCCCTTGATGGCCCCGATGATTTCGGAAATCCTTTGGTTAGCATCAGAGGTCTCAGTAACGTTACCGGTTACGATTATATCTGCTCCGGCAGAGGTAGCAGCTACTGCTTGCTCCTTAGTTCTTATTCCTCCGCCCACAATGAGAGGAATTTCAAGCAAATGTTTGACGGCCCGAATCATTTCAGGGGGTACAGGATTTGCTGCGCCAGACCCACCTTCCAAATAAATAAAGCGCATCCCAAGATATTGACCAGCAAGAGCATGAGCAGCTGCGAGTTCAGGTTTATTGTACGGAACTGAAATTGCTTTCCCGACAATGCCAGCAGTTCCCCCATCGCCCACTATTATATAGCCCATAGAAATAGGTTCTAAATGAAACTTCTTGACAAGTGGAGCTCCAAGAATCTGGGCCCCCATCAGAAAGTAGGGATCTACTGAATTGAGAAGTGACATAAACCATATGGCATCGGCATAACTGCTTATGCCTGTTATGTTGTTGGGAAAAAGTATTGTGGGAAGTTTTACAGAGTTCTTGATGGATTTTACAACGTCATCAAGGTGAGCTTGAGAAGCAAAAGTTGAGCCTCCAACCATTATTGCAACAGTTCCACTGTTTCGGGAGCTTTCAGCAATGTTAGCAGCTTGTTGAACCGTTGCTTTTTCCGGGTCTATAAGGGTTATATGGATTGAGCCTTCAGCTTTTATTTTTTCGAGCAAGTATTTTTCGACAGGCCCTAGCATCAATAATCCTTCGACTACTCTTTTTTTACGTTTGTAACAGGGGTTCTTTTTGCAGAACCATAAACTCGGTCGGTTAGCATGCAGTAAACGTCAACTTCGCCTTGTGCATGTTTAACTGGAAATTCTTCTTTAAGACCACAGCTACTGCATTGGGCAACAGCATGACTGTCTTCTCTGAATATTTCAACTTTAACCGTTTCTTTTCCACATGTTGGGCATGAGAAGAATTTAGGTAAACGTTTCTTGGGAATATGAACTACTTTTTTCCTTCTTCGCCCCAAATATAACAGCCTTCTAAATTGGTGATAATGTTCATTTAATATTTATCCTTGTCCTTAAATACTTGCCTACAAACTCAACAATATGAGGCTGCGTGACAAACTAATTGAAATTAACGCCTTTTGTTTTAGAAATAGATTTTTCAGAAGCTGAAAAAAGAATTTGTCGATTCATTAAAGAGTATGTTGAAAACGCTGGAGCCAAAGGAATCGTGCTTGGCCTGTCCGGCGGAATTGACAGCGGAACAATAGCGGCACTTTCGAGCCGCGCAATGGGCGGCAACAAGGTACTTGGGCTTATGCTGCCTGAAGAGGAAAACTTCAGTCAAAAAGACATTGATGACGCAAAGGTAGTTGCAGAAAAGTTTGATTTGCAAACACAAATCTGTGACATGTCAGATGTCTTAGCATGCTTGTATAAAGCAATTCCCGTGTTTGATCCGAAAGATAGACTTTGCAAAGGCAATCTAAAGGCAAGGACCAGAATGGTATACCTTTACTATTACGCTAACAAGTTTAACAGAATTGTTTGCGGCAGCTCCGATAAATCTGAAACGATGATGGGCTATTTTACTAAATGGGGAGATGCCGCCGCAGACATAACTCCAATTATGGATTTGTACAAAACGCAGGTTCGGAGACTTGCAATTCATTTAGGAATCCCGCAAGAACTTGCTTTGAAACCATCCACTCCAGCTCTTTGGCCTGATCAGCTTGCAGAGACTGAACTTGGAATCAAATATGAAACTTTAGATCTTATTCTTTATGGGCTTGAGAAGTTCATGACGGCTGATGAAATAGCTGATCAGTTGCAAATTCAAAAGGCTATTGTTAATGCCGTTAAGATTAGATGGCTGGCAAATGAACATAAGCGAAGAATGCCTTTAGCCCCTAAAGTTGGGTATAGAACTGTAGGAAATGATTTTAGGCTTCCCAGACATACTTATTGAAAAGTGGAAAACACATGAAAGATAAAATCAAACTTGCCCTTGCCCAAATAAGCAGTAACCGCGAAAACAAAGAAGGAAATTTTCAAAAAATCGAGGCAATAACTCTCAAAGCAAAGGAGCAAGGTGCAGATCTTGCTATCTTTCCTGAACTTTCAGTATCTGGTTATGTGATTAGGGACCAATTTTACGAGTTAGCGGAAACTATTCCCGGACCAACTGTGGAGAAAGTTGAGAAGTTGGCAAAGAAAACGGGCATGCATGTTATTTTTGGAATGCCTGAGTTAAGCGAGAAAACACAAGCAACAGTTTTTAACACTGCTGTCTTGGTTGGTCCAAAAGGTTTAATCGGCAAATACCGTAAAATGTACTTGCCAACGCACAGTGTTTTCGAAGAAAAAAGGTATTTCCGTCCAGGTTATCAAGCAGCAGCGTTTCAAACAGATTTAGGCAACATTGGTCTGTGCATCTGTTACGATATTTTCTTTCCAGAAGTCCTCAGACTAACCCGTTTGAAGGGAGCACAACTAATTGTCTGCATATCAGCATCTCCCGCAGTGCGCCGAAGCTACTTTGAAATATTAACTTGCGCAAGAGCAATTGAAAATACCGCTTATCTTGCCTACGTAAACCTGGTCGGAGTCCAAGATGGACTGCAATTTTGGGGAGGAAGCAGGTTAGTTAGCCCATCTGGAGATATTCTTGCCAAAGCAAAGTATGATGAAGAAGACCTTGTCATATGCGAAGTAGATTACGGAGATCTGAGAACAGCTGAAACCTTTATCCCCACATTGAGAGATTTACGACCCGAACTGTTTGACAAATTAAAAGAGTACTCAGAGCTTCTCTAAGCGACAAGACCAGATAGGAATTAGAATCACAAAGGCATCACAACCTTATCACAAGCTGTGATATCAAGGCTGCTTCATGACAAATCACTGTGATTTCAACGTGACTGGTGACGTCACAAAGCCTCTCTTAAGCCATCTTCTTGGATTTATTATTCGGAATCGTGGACCGAGCTAAAGCGATCAATGCCAAATAAGTGTGTTCCAGAAAAAAGAAAGAGGCAAAACCGCTAAAACACAGACAAGAAAAACTTTGAACAGACGATTAGAACTGTAATGTTTGTTTAAAATTAATAAATAGTTTCGAACTAAAGGTCCAATAATATTGCCATCTATTTGTTAATTGCGTCTTATCAGGCGTTAAATGCTATAAAATCTGCCCATTTGCCTTATTCTTGCATTTTAAGGCATATTTGATGAGTTAATAGTGGCTAAACGCAAAAGATTTGCTTGGATAACCCTTAAAAAGATGAGACAGTATACAAAACCGTATCCATTAAGACATACGGAGGAACGACAGATTTGAAGCTAAAAGACACTGTACAAGCTTGGCTAAATGGAGCATTAAACGACCCCATTGCAAAGATACTCGCTAAAAACAGCCAATTAACAAAAACCCAGCTTGAAACACTACTTATTGACATTTTAGCTGAAAATTTCTCAGGCAAACAGCTAAAGTACGATGAAAAAGCCAACTTACGGCTAACTAAGGCTAAAATAAGCCGCGGAGCCTTCAATAGGACACTAAAACAGTCCAAGGAAAATGTCATAAAATCGATTTATACAGTGCTACTTCTAGGGTATTTGGGAGTGTTTGATAGCACAACTCTTGACCCCTATGTAGAAATAGCCAACAAACTGCACGAGTATGTCGACGCACACCAAGACACACCAGAGAAGGAAGAAGAGCTAAAAGACCATCTAAAAGTCATAGAAATCATACGCCAGGAGCTTGAAACAAGCCTAAAACGCCTTTCTAGTCCATCAGAAGAGGGCTTGTGATGTCACAAATCACAAGACAGAAGAACGATTTCTAATGCCACTGATGAGAGGCATATAGATATGGTTTGTAGGGCGCAGAATAAGCCTTAAAAGACAAAATAAGCTGAATTAAGGGTTTTCATGATTACATTTAGCACTATTATTTAAGATAGAAATCTGATGTGATGTGTGACATCATAGTTAACATGCGTTGACATGACCACAAACCTTAAAAAGTCCATGGATAACTGTGATGTGTGATGCAACTGACTAAATCACGTGTAATCACGAACATATCACAGAGGGGAAAATCACGGTCGATTTTGTAACGGCGCTTTTAGGCGTTTTGCTTGCTGTCACAGTAGCGGCATCGGTCGAATATTATAGACAGGTACGCAAGGCACAAAAAGAATACGAGAAAGCTAAGAGTATTGTCGAAGATATTGTTCTCAGTTTTGATCGAGAGCTAAAGCGCGAAGCCGACAAACTGGACGTAATAGCATTTAAAATAGAAGGAAACTTAGCGAAGGTAGACAGTAGCCTCAAAAAAGTCGATACATTAGATAAAAGAATATCCCCCTTGGAAAATCAAATTACCAACATTTCACAGATTAATTCACAGAGCAATACAAACATTGTCTCAGGATTAACTGGTTTAGAGTCGAAAATCAAAGATATAGCAGCCTCTCAGGAAACAGTAAAAATAAAGATTGCCGGTTTCGAAGACCAAATCAAAAAGTTAACTACTGCCCCAGAGATTGGAATCGAACCCGTTATGCCAATCAGACGGGACAAAGCAATGGCTACGTTAACCGACACAGAAATCTCAGTTTTAGAAATGTTATCTTCAGAAGGTCCCAAGACAGCGCCCGAAATCAAAGAAAGAGTCCGCCTTAGCAGAGAACACACGGCCAGATTAATGAAGAAACTCTATGAAGAAGGCTACCTAGAGAGGGAAGTAGGCAAAATACCTTTCAGCTACAGTATTAAAAAAGAAATGGAAAAGCTGCTAAGGAAACCTGAGAACAGCCAACCTACATAAATTGAAAAACAATTATAAGATGTATTCATTTGCATCATTCTGTTAATAATTTTATTTTATCCGCTGCTTCAGAGTGGCTTGAGGAATATTAGGCGCAGTTTTGTATTTCAAATTATTTGATCCACCAGTTCTCAGAAGCAGACCTTTGCCTGCCATCCTGGAAAGATAAGTAGAAATCGTACTAAGACCTACAGGCTCTTTTAGCTCTTGCTCGTAGACCGACTGTATGTCTCTTGAAGAAAACCAAACCAGTGGAAAACTCTTCTGAATTACCAGTTGAACTTTTTCAAATCGTGAAAGAACACGACTGGGCAAGGCAGCACCTGAATTTACAGTAGGCCCCTCGCTTGGTGCACCTCCCAACAACTCCACAAGATCCAAAAGGCGCAGAGCTTTGTCCCGGGTTACTTGACCCTCGAAGGCAATAGTATATCGATTACCATCGCTATCGAACAGCTCCACACGCATTTTACGAGCTGGCATTAGATGCGCACCTTAGGGTTCACAGCTTTATACTTCACAACTTATAGCTGTTATGGTGAAACAGCACAACTTAAAAAATGAACATAATGCTTGTTTCGGTAAAATGAGGGAGTATTGCATTTTATTGGGCATTACCAGCTTCACACTTAATCAGATTGTCTAAAGAACAAAAGTTCTTGTTTGGTTCTAGATCTCCAGTAGAAGCGGAGGGGTGTGCTGTTCACAGTAAACTGACAAGAAATAGGTAATTCTGAAGTAAAGGAAGGTGACTAAGCAGCAAAATTAACGCTATTTCACATGTATTCACAATTTTGTGAATGGAAAATCAGAAAGAATCTCTTGTAAAATTCTGAAGATAACAGATCCCGAAAAAAGTCAACACTCATGATAAAGAAAAGGTTAAGTTATCACTTATTTACCATGGCGTTGATGTCTGCAGAGGCACCCCTATGTTTCCTCTCGAGTTTTGAAGAGCAAAAAGAAGTCGGGGAATCTTTAAAAAAAGATTTGCAGAATTTTTATCTAAAAATTTGGATGGCAATTATTAATATATGATATATGCACTTAACACTCAGAGTATAGTTACTAAATAATAATATATAATGCCTTTTCTCATGTTGGCTATTTTTTTCCAGTAGAAGCTTTGGGGTGTGGCTTGCTCTCTGTTTAGTTGGTTGTAATCTGATTTTTCCATGTTTTTTAAAGAATATTGTGCTATAGAACCAGTTTTTTGTACTGCATCCTTTATCTTCTCCACTCGAAATAACGGTTCTACCTCTGAAAAGGATGGAATGAGCACATGGGGGATCAAAACATATTAGAAGATGTCTTTGAGAATTTCGTAAATGGCGTTCGGCTGTTTAAAGACAGAGAAGTACTAAGGCACGACTATCTTCCAGAGAAACTACCCCACAGAGAAGAACAAATAAAATTGTTGGGACAAACTGTGGCACCAGTCCTAAGAGATTCACGATGCTCTAACATTTTTATTTATGGAAAAACCGGTACTGGGAAAACAGCAGTAACAAAATACGTCTTAAGTCATTTAGAATCAAAGGCAAAAGAGTACGGTTCACAAGTAAAATTTTGTTATATTAATTGTCGAATGACAGGTTCAGAATACCGGGTTTTCGCAGCTCTAAGCCAAAACATCGGTATGCCAATACCTTTTACAGGATTATCAGTTGGTGAAGTTTTCGACAGGTTTAGAACTGCTCTAGATTCAACCAGAATAATTTTCATCATAATTCTTGATGAAATTGATGCGTTGATCAAAGATAAAGGCGATGCCTTCATGTATGAATTAACAAGGATAAACGAAACTTTAACAAAAAGCAAAGTCGCGATCATCGGGATATCAAACGATCTACGTTTGAAGGAATTTTTGGATCCAAGAGTTTTTAGTTCTCTTAGTGAGGAAGAATTGGTTTTTAGGCCATATGATGCAGGTGAACTTCGAAATATTCTTCTTGAACGCTCAAAACTATCGTTCCAAGAAGGTGTTTTGTCTGATTCAGCACTTAGCATTTGCTCGGCTTTGGCTGCTGCAGAGCATGGTGATGCGAGGCGCGCTCTGGATTTGCTGCGTGTCGCTGGAGAAGTGGCTGAACGACAAGGCGCCAAAGTTGTCACGGAAGAGCATGTGCGTCAAGCAGAAAAACACATTGAACATAATCGTGTAGTGGAATCTCTAAAGAATTTAACGTTGCATTCTAAGTTGGTTCTACTCAGCGTTTATCACTTGAATAAACCAAGCGCGACAACGGGTGAAATATACGATGTTTACAATGAATTATGCGGCGAGATGGGTTCTGGGTTGCTGACACAACGGCGATTGGGCACTCTAATTAATGAGTTGGATTCTATGGGACTTGCTAACGCCAAAGTTGTGAGCATGGGGAGATACGGCAGAACCAAAAAAATAAGACTTGAAATCTCAAGAAGCTTGATCCGAGATGTATTTAATGACGATACTCGCTTTAGCCGTTTAATCTGCTATTCGCCACAGACTCACACAAAAACCTAGCCCAGCATAGGTCAGCTTCTTGAGAACACATTAGATGAATGAAAGAACAGTTATTTCTAGTGTTTGCAGGTTTACTACTGGCACTTTTCCGGGGGTAGGAACCAACCCTAATCTTTCCATGTAATCAGTCTGCGCTTGCCAGCCACCTGAATTCACAACAAGCACTCCACGATAATTGAGGTATCCCAAAACGTGGATATGGCCCGCGTGAAAAATATCTGGTACTCTATCAATAACTAAGTAATCGCGGTTCTCTGGCGATAACATGGTTTTTCCACCGTAAACTGGCGCTAAATGCCGACTTTGCATTAACAGTTTCATTGATTTTTCTGGGTGAGCCTGATCCATTCCAGGTATTACCGCGACTATGTCATCCAAGCTTCGGCCATGATACATTAAAACTTCCACGCCATGCAGGCTCAACAGGCAGGGGCTTCCAACAGAATGAATATTTTTTTTCCCTTGAATTCCGGTCAAATAGCCTTCTGGGATTGCAGGCTGCGGTAAAGCCTTACGTGAAGCATCATGATTCCCGGGTGAAATCACTATTTCTATGTACTCAGGAATTTTTTCCAGATATTTAGCTGCAAAATTATATTGTTTATGAACATCCCGAATAGATAATTCCTTTGCTTGGTTAGGGTAAATTCCAACCCCATCAACTATGTCGCCGGCGATCAAAACGTACTTTACTCTTCCTGCTATTTCCTTCATTTCCTCGTTTCCATATTTGCCCCTTAGCCATGATATGAACCGCTTGAATGCTTCTTTTTCAAACTTATTGCTGCCAATGTGAAGGTCCGAAGTTAAGACAGCATAAACTTGTTCTTGGGCTCTCTGCTGAGGTTTTTTGCCTATTTCTGGAAAGATAATGTCTTCAGCTAGGAAAAGGTTGGTTCGTGTTTTTATCACTGCCAAACAGACCACTTGATCTGGCAAAAGAAGGAGGGCTCTTTTTTTGACTTCTTCCTGCGCTTTTTGAGGAACCAAAACAGTTGCGCTGCCTTGCAAATCCTCAACTGACAATATCATTTGGTTTTTTGATTCTCTTTTTTCCGTTATCATACAAATAATTTTGAGCTTTGTTTTTGGAGGGGATTTGAGCGCTTCAAGTATGGATGTTGCGGCTCTCACGTCAATTCTTTGCCTCAGCAAATGTTCGATACGTTTGAACCTATCTTGGAAATACTGTACATATTCTTCTAATGTTCCGTTCGAACTTAGTTTGCCGGTTGCATCTTCCAGAATAGTTAGGCATGATTTTATGTCTCTGGCGTAGGGGTAAAAAGCGGTGTTCTCATCCGTAATGATTTGGCTTATCTGCTGCTGAATAGGTGGCTCAAAAGCCTTTTGCTCTTGATGTTGATTTTGTGTTTCGATAACTGACGCGGTTAGCTGCTGCGCTAATGTTTCTAAGAAAACTCTGTCGATGAAGAACGGCTTTTCTTCGAGGTCCTGAAGCTTCTGAAGGGCTGAATTCATTATGTCAACTGGGTCATTGATGTCTAAGTTTTGGCTTAGGAATTCGAAAGCTTCGCTGTCTAATTGGTATCCCGCTGCGATTGTAGCCTCGATTGCTTGTTGGAGTTTTTCTTGCGCGCTCATTTTGATCTTGTTACCTGTTTCTTAAGTTCTGCTTTTATGCTTAGGCTCTTATGCTTTTGCTTTATTTACTGTTTTTTGTTTTTGCAGTGGAGCTATGAACTTACCGTGTCAATTAATTTAGCTAAGATTATGCGGAGTCAAAAAGGGTCAAAAACAGTCAGTTCTAGTCATAACTAGACATAAAAAGTCAAAAATAGTCAAATCTAGTCGCAACCTGCAAACGCTGCAAACCCCAAACCAAAGAAACAATCCAAAACACACATAACAAAAATAGCAGAAAAAACAAAAGAATAGATCATTTCTATTCCTTCACTTTTTTTGACTTATTTTGACTTTTTTGGACGAATTCCGACTTTTTTAGACTTTTTTTGACTCAACCTGCAAATCATTCAAACCCTAAACCAAAAATACAACCCAAAACAGTCAGTTCAGCACTCAGCAAAAAAACCGTCAATAACTGAGTTTCACCAGTTTCATTAAACCTTACAAAATCAAAAAACTGAATGGCTGTACCGTTACTCACGAAAAGATCTCGCTTAACCCATTATAGTTGGGTTCACATTTTCCTCATTTATGTGGTGCATCACATGTATAGCTAACCCCGTAGCCGCACCCGCTGATAGCCCCAAGAGCAAATTGTTAAGCGGTGCGTAGTTTCCGACTAATCCTAGAACTACAAGGATATCGAAGCCTAACGCAACTGCCAAGTAGCCGACGCACCACATTTTGACGCTCATTCCTCGAGGCTTGTTTATTCCGATGCCGCCTAACAAGCCTAGCATGATTAAGAAGCCAATAAGAGTATAGATCCAGTCGAAACTCAAATTTTTCACCTATTAATTGGCTTATGGTTAATTTAGAGGTTAATTAGTTTATCGAATACAAACCTCTACTAAGGATGGCGTATCATTAATCAGAATACACACCGTTAACCTTTTTTACCTTCATCAACGAATCTTACAGTCTTAAGGATGTGGATGGAGTAACAAAATTCGACGCAGGACACTGCCATAAATGGGCGCAACTCTTGCTTCTAAGACAACAAAAACTCAATCAAACCTTAACCGCCATAACAGAGAAAAACTTTGATTTGGCAAAGAGTTTGTTTTCTCAAATTTTTACTGGAGTAGACGGTGGCAAACAAGCCGATCCAAGCATGGCTGGCTCACTTTTGTATCATATGGCTATGGTTACAAAAATGGAGTCTGAAGCAAGCATGCTAATTGACGAGTTGCATTCAGACTTACCCGATGTGACGTCCAAGCTTAGAGAGATTTATAGTGATTTTGAATCTGACGCAAAAGCCCTGATTGGAGGAATCGCGCCACTTAGCTTCGATTTTCAGCAAATAGCCCTTACTCCACATTTAGGAACAATGGAAAAAATTAATCTTTTCACAAAATTGTCGAGAGGTAACAAAGCAGTTGAAAACCTGCTAAACAACAAAAACTCTGAGGCGTCTGCAACTTTAAAAAAACTGTTTCTTGACTGGACAGAACAGATTGTACAGATGCGTTTAATTCAAGAATACGAAACACTCAAGGGTTTACTAGTCATGGCTGAACTGGCAAAAAACATGGACCTGCCTACCCTAGAGAACGCAATGCAAAGGGTCCAGGATAGATTTGGTCAAGAAACAGTTAACATAGCTCTTGACGTAACGCTTAAAGTTGGTATGCGGCGGGAAAAACTGCAATCAATTATGTTAAGCGATCACTTCATCAATTACACAATGACAACAGACACTCTAGATGGGCACATGGAATTTTTGAATTGCCCAGTTTTTGGAAGCCACACATATGCACAGGAAAAATACAGCGTAACTCCAGAAGTTTCTTCGCTGTTCTGCACTCATTTCTGTTTTGCTCATGCCAAAGCAATGTTAGACACAGTGCTTCCTTTTCCATTTACACTTTGGCAACCGAAACGATTAGCAACGCATAAGAATTGCGAATTTTACCTAAAACTCGCACACTCACCTATGGCAAAGGCTTCGGAACGTTTTGTTCCTCTTGTCATGTCCTGGAACGTCACACGCGAATGCAACATGAAATGTTCTCACTGCTACATCAACGCAACAGAGAAAAAACTTGACAATGAATTAACTACAAAAGAAGCAAAAGAACTCATAGATCAAATCTACGAAGTTAGCGCACCACTTCTAATTCTGAGCGGGGGTGAACCTCTTTTGCGACCAGACATTTTTGAACTAATCAATTACGGATCAAAGAAAGGCTTGAAAATGGGGCTTGGAAGCAACGGAAGCCTCATTGATGAAGCTGCTGCAAGAAAATTAAAGGAAGCGGGAATAGCTACTGTATCAATTAGTCTTGATTCCAATATTCCAGCACAACATGACGAGTTTAGAGGAGTAGCCGGGGCATGGGAGAAAGCTGTTGAAGCTTGCAAAGCGTTGAGAAAAAACAATGTACTTGTTCAAGTCAACGCCACCTTGACGCAACAGAATTACGATCAAATAGATGATGTAATGTCATTGGCTGAAAATATAGGCGTTGAAAATTTCCACTTGTTCTTTCTTGTTCCAACTGGACGAGGAATCAAGTTAACCGACATTTCGCCAGTAAAATATGAAGAAATGATTACAAAAACATTTGCAAAAGCCGTCAATCACAGATTAAACGTTAGGCCCTCCTGTGCACCGCAGTTTATGCGAATAGCAAAAGGCATGGGCTTAGATATGCGGCAGTGGATTCGTGGTTGCATCGCTGGATTATACTATTGTCGGATTTACCCAAACGGAGATGTAACACCTTGTCCCTACCTGCCAATTAAACTCGGAAATATTCGGGAAAAAAGCTTCAAGGAAATATGGTTCAACTCAAAAGTCTTCAAAGACCTAAGAAACCCTAATTCACTTAAAGGCAAATGCGGCGTTTGCGAATATCGCGCTTTATGTGGTGGCTGCCGAGCCCGAGCGTACGGTCTTTCAAATGACTTCATAGATTACTGCGGCGACCTCCATGAACCTGCGGAATTAAAGAACGATTATCTAACTGAGGATCCATGGTGCGTTTATCAACCAAAAAATGTCACCCATAAGCCCTAACCAAGGAAACATGAACACGAAAAGTTAATTAAAAATAAGTACATTTGCAGAAACTATTTAAGCCATGGGTGTCTTTCAAAAACTTTAATCGGCAGTTAAAATGGCTTTGGCAGCCCGCAAAACGCAGGAATCGGGACCTGTGGACCGCCAACCAAAAATCGATGGCGATGAAAATATGATGAGAGTCCACAAATCGATAAATACGGATGATGCCCTCACAGCGACCGAGTGGTTGAAAGTAACAACAAACAATTCTGATTGCAGCAAAACTCCAGCCAACACATTCTCTGTCAAGAGATCCAACGGATCGTGAGTATTAAGGGGGCAATCAGAATCTCACATGGCGGCGTTTCAAAAAACTTCTGGGGAATGTTCAAAGAAACATCATTAGCTTATTTTTTTGACATAGCAGGATTAGCTGCTGGTTTCCTGATTGCTTATCAGCTTAACGTTTTCAGGCTCTCGCCTTGGGCTTTGGCTCTTTATCCAACACTCATTAGTACAAGGGTAATTAGCGGTTTACTTAGTGGTCGTCTAAGTACTGGGCTCCATCTTGGTACTATTCACCCACGTTTTTCTGGAAATACCAGAAGCTTCCATAAATTAATCCATGCCATAATTGTATTAACGCTTGTAACAAGCCTAACAGTTAGCTTAATTTCCTTATTGTTTGGTTATTTGCTTTGGGGCATAGCTCTAACTGATTTTGCAGCCATATCATCAGTTATGGTTTCAACACTGGCCATCGGTCTGCTTTTTACTTTTGTAACCATAAAAGTTGCTTTTGTGTCTTTCAGAAGAGGACTAGATCCAGACATAGTGGTTTACCCGATAATATCAACAGCAGCAATCATTTTCATAACACTGTGCTATATTGGAGTCCTAAACCTCTTCTTCTTTTTGCCCTTAGGCTATTTAGCAATTATCGCAATCGGTTTTACTCATGTCTTCCTTGTTTTATATTTATTATCTAAAGACAAACAAGAACCTGAATTCATAACAACTATACGCGAATCGCTCCTGATGCTAATGTTAGTAGCAATGTTAGTAACTCTAACAGGAACTATTTTCAAAGGAATAAGTAACTTCGCCGCAAACCGAAAAGAAATCTACACAATTTATCCAGCTTTAATTAATATGGTTAGCAATGTTGGCTCAGTCGTAGGCTCGACCGCAAACACAAAACTCGCTTTGGGAATACTGACACCAACTTTTGCTTCAATAAAAAATCACGCAAAGAATATTTTAAGCGCTGGGACGGCATCACTTTTAGTTGTGACCATTTTAGCCCTCATATCTATAGCGATTAATCATGTGTTTCAGCTATCAAATGTGCTCGATTTTATTGGGACAATTTGGTTATCTAACGTAATAGCGGTCATAAGTATTGTGCTTATATCTTACGGGATTGCGATATTGACATTCAAAAGGGGTTTGAATCCGGAACACTTTGTAATTCCAGTTGAAACATCATTAGCTGCAATCGTGACCTCAATAGCTTTGCTAATAGCTTTATTATTAATCGGAACTTAAGAGTATAATTCAAATAATCAAGAACGACATATTATTCAGGAGAGCGATCTCAAGGAATGCCTAAATTTGAAAAGATAGAGTACAAACCTATTCCAGTTAGGGAACTCTTACTTGAAATGAAAAATCTTTCTGAACTAATGATTGATTTAGCGTATTCCGCGGCTTTATACAATGATAAAGACCTCGCCGAAGACGTTATTGCGCTCGAAAGCCGCGTAGATACGTTGGCATATCTTTTAGACATGGAAATAATGGTTGCTTCCAGAGATCCAAAAGATGCTGAAGCAATGGTCGGCATCTCCAGAGTTGCTTCCTCAACCGATAAAATTTCGGATGCTGCTGCCGACATAGCAGCCATAGTAATCCGCAACATTGGCATTCACCCTATAGTTGGCGAAATTTTTGAAAAAGTAGAAGAGCGTTTAATGAAAGTGACTGTTAAATCAAATTCAGCGATTGTGAAGAAAAGAATAGAGGAACTGGATTTAGCAGCAAGAATGGGTGTCGATATCATTGCCATCCGACGAAATAATGATTGGATACTTAATCCCAAGAAGACTGAGAGAGTCTTTGAAGGGGACATATTAATCACTCGTGGCGCGCAATCGGGCACTGAAGAGTTTAAAGATTTAGCTGAGGGTGAACTTGCAAAACTAAACGTTCAAGAACGAGCTAAATTCGAGGAAATAGTTTCAAGATTCGTAGAACTAAAAGACACATCTGAAGTTATGTTGGATTTAGCGTATTCTTCACTTCTATTGAACAGTAAGGAACTAGCTGAAGAAGTCGAGCGCCTTGAAGAACGCATGGATCAGTTGCACACCGATTTTGAATTGCTCGCTTTAACCAGTGACTTCAAGAAGGAAGAAGCTTCGGGTTTCCTAGGACTAATTCGGCTGGGTGTAGCAACGGAAAAAATTGCTGATGCAGCTGCAGATATGGCTGAAGTTGTT
The DNA here is from genome assembly GCA_050012755.1 of Bathyarchaeia archaeon. Taxonomy (GTDB): domain Archaea; phylum Thermoproteota; class Bathyarchaeia; order Bathyarchaeales; family Bathycorpusculaceae; genus Bathycorpusculum. The sequence goes on along the minus strand of JBEKGO010000005.1, from coordinate 38,874 downwards.
CTAAGAGGCATCGAACCGCATCCAATTTTGAAATTAACCATTAAGGAAGCTGAGGAAACAGTCACACAAGCTTGTGTTACTGGAGATTCTCCGCTCATAAACAAGACCTTAAAGGAAGCGCGAGTTCATGAAGAAAGCGGCATGTGGATCTTAGTAATCAAACGAGGAGAGAAATGCTTGCGCCCAAGAGCAGACTCAAGAATCCAAGAAGGCGACGTGTTAATTGCCTCAGGATACGCTGAAGGCACTGATGACTTAAAGAAGTTGGCTTCTCCAACCCAAGCTTGCACTGCAGAGTAGTTAGACTCTTCAGTCCAGATTCATTAACACTATAAACCAGCAAAACCCATTCTCTAATGTCAGTAAAGAGAGTGGTTAAAAACGTCGTCTAATTGTCAAAATCCTTCGTGTAAGAAAAGTTTCAAAACGCTACTTAAAGCGTTAGATTTAAAACAGCATTCATGTGAGCCATATACCGCCTGTTCATATTGTTTGACTGAAATAACAGATGCTTTCGCGGCACAAAATAACACATTAGAAGAAAGACTTACAGAAACAATTTTTCGCTAACAGACAACGACACAAAATAAAGAAAAACCTGCAGATTCTCACTATCATTTCGGTTACCCAAGTGAACGTCAGAAGGGAGAAAATTCCTAACGAATGTCTCTCTTGCATGGATATCCTTGAATGCATGCTCAGAAAAATGAGGTAAAAAATTTGAGTTTTGATATTAACAAATAAAAAAATTAAAGAAGCGAAAGATAGAAAGATTTATGCGAATTTATTTCTTTTTCTTTGGTGCAGTTTTGTCATCGGTGGCAGGCATTTCGGCTTGTTTAGCTGGCTCTTCTGTTTTTGGTTCTTCCTTTTTCTCTTCCATCTCAGTTGTTATTTCTTCGATTGGTTTTGGAGGCGGTGTTGTTGCCATTGTCCAGCCTATCCACGCTCCGATCGCTAGTATGGCGATGAATGCTACTGTAACAAGAACCGTCACTGCATACAGCCTGACTGTATCGGGGTTATTCAGTCCCAAGATTTGGGGGTAGCCTACGAGGACGATAAATCCTATAATGACGATTACGCAGACTGCTAGTATTGCTCCACCTATACCTTGATCTTTGCTAACCATTTAAGTCACCACTTTATAGCCATGTACTATGTCAAGCAATTTAAAGTTTGTCATGTTTAAGCAGGCTCTTGATTATGTAGTTCCCATTTCCCATGTCGACAGGTATTTTTTCTGTTCAGCTGTAAGCTGGTCAATTTTTATACCCATCGAATTAAGCTTTAATTCAGCGACTTTTTCATCGATTTCTTTCGGCACGCAGTAAACTTTTGTTTGAAGCTTGCCAGATTTAGCTATAAACTCAGAGCTGAGGGCTTGGTTTGCAAAAGACATGTCCATAACTTCTGATGGGTGACCTTCTGCTGCGGCTAAATTGACCAGTCTACCCTCGGCGAGCAGGTATAGTTTTCTGCCATCCCTTAGGGCATATTCTTCCATGTTTGGTCGAATAGTTCGTTTGCCTTTGGAAATCGATTCTAAGTCAGGGATGCTAATTTCTACGTTAAAGTGGCCGCTATTGCACATTATAGCGCCATCTTTCATCTTCTGCATATGCTCTTTACGGATAACATTTAGGTCGCCGGTTGCCGTTACGAAGATATCGCCAATAGCTGCAGCTTCAGACATTGGCATAACTCGTAGACCATTCATGGCTGCTTCTAATGCTCGAGTAGGTTGGACTTCGGTGACAATTACATTTGCACCCATACCTTGCGCCCGCATTGCGATGCCTCGGCTGCACCATCCGTACCCGCCGACCACAAAGTTTTTGCCCGCAATCAAAACTGAAGTTGCCCGAAGAATTCCATCCATAGTGCTTTGACCTGTTCCATACCGGTTATCGAAGAGGTACTTGGTGTAGGCATCGTTGACAGCTACGATGGGGTACCTGAGGCTACCATCTTGTTCCATGGCTCTCAGGCGTATGACACCGGTTGTGGTTTCTTCGGTTCCGCCCTTAAGGTCTTTTATCTGGTTTTGGCGCTTGCTGTGCAGGGTTCCGACTAAGTCTGCGCCATCATCAAGGGTTATGGTTGGCTTGTAGTCGAGGACGTTATCAATGCATTTGTAATATTCTTCGGTGTTTTGCCCTCTCCAAGCGAAGACGTGTACACCACTGTCTGCTAAGGCTGCAGCAACGTCGTCTTGTGTTGAAAGCGGATTGGAACCGCAAAGTGCGATGTCTGCGCCCCCAGCGATTAATGCTTTTATGAGAACTGCTGTTTCTTTGGTTACGTGTAGGCATGCGGCCAAGGTTTGGCCTTTAAGCGGTTTTTCTTTTTCAAATCGAGTTTCTATTATTTTAAGGACGGGCATATGTTTTGCTGCCCATTCAATTTGTAAGTGACCTTGAGGTGCCAAAGTTTTGTCTTTAACTTGGAATTCTTCCACAAATATTCCTTCTTTTTATGAACATTGTGTCTCCTACCTATTTAGAATTTCCTTTAAGGCAAAGTCAGGTTAAGTGTGAAGCAAGGGGGCAAGCACCATTTTTGGGCTGGAAAAAGTTTAATTACACCTCATTCAAAGCTAACTGTAAAGAGGCAGCATGCTTGAGAGAACCTTTTGCCAAATTCATTAAAGTAAATCTGGGACTCAGAACATTACTTATTACATGCGGATTACCTGGAACTTGGAAAACAGAAACTGCAGAAGAAGTCTCAAAAATCAAAGAATACACAATTCTTCGAAGCGACATAATCCGCTTAGAGGTACTAAAAAATGAGGACGTTTTTGACCCTAAAGTTGCTGGAAACATGAACAAGCGCATGTCTGTTTACGATGAAGTCTTTCGTCGAGCAGATGAACTTGCAGACAAAAAAGACGGCGGCATAATTTTGGATGCCACATTTGTCACGCAGGATTTACGCAGACGCGCGGCTGAAGTGGCAGCGAAACATAACATGGAATTTGTCATCATGCAAACAAGTTGTCCGCAGGAAGTTTCTGTTGCAAGAATTGAGAGGAGAACTAAAGAGAAATACGAATCAAATGCTTTAACAGTAGATGCCTACCTTGCGAACAAGAAGAAGTTTGAATCTGTTAATATTGAAGAAATAAAGAAAAACTTTCCAACGCTTAGAATTCTGCACTTGACGGTTGATACTTGCCACGATAATGCTAAAGACTGGTACGTTATAAGAATGGAGAAAAAGTAAAGAGCACGGTTTTCCGAATGATAATTGACTTGCACGTTCACTCCTCAGCTTCAGACGGAAAGTTGACTGTGCAGGAAATTCTTAAAGAAGCAAAAACCAGAAACATCGGATTTCTGGCGATTACAGATCACGACTCTATTGTCTGCCAAACCCAAGCCAGAACATTATCGAAAAAAGAACAGGTAGGATACGTCACAGGCGTGGAGCTAAACGTGACTTTTTCGCACCCAAAATACAATGAAGGCAAAGCGGTTTCGCTAGATTTTTTAGGATATCAATTTGACGCCGATAATGAAGCATTAAGAAGCAAACTGGTAAAAATAGCGAAATATCGAGAAGACAGAGCTGCAAAAATCTTCAACAATCTAAACACAGAATTCAAAAAAGAAAACATTTCAGCGCTAGGCCATGATGATTTAAGGCAGATTGAGGAGTCAGTTGATGGAGTGCTTGGCAGACCCCACATTGCTGATTATTTAGTGAAGAAAAACATCGTTAAAACACGTCAGGAAGCATTTGACAAGTATCTTGTAAAATGTGATGTTCCCAAGTATCCGCTTTATTTGGAAGAAGCTTCCAGTCTTATCAGAGGTGCAGGTGGAAAATTGGTTCTGGCTCACCCAAATGACCCGCATGGCACTTCGTTGGCAGCACTATCTAAATCGTTATTTGAGCAAACGGAAATTATCCAAGAGAAAATGTTGCCTTATATTGACGGCGTGGAATGTTGGCATTCAAGGAACACCGCAGAAACAACTTTTCATTATGTGGAGTTCGCAAAGAAAAAGAAATTACTGATGACTGGCGGAAGCGATTGCCACCAGAAACCAATCTTAATGGGCACCGTTGAAATTCCTGATTGGGTAGTTAATCAATTCGCATAATAGAGATTTCATAGGTCTTTCGCATATTTTACAGCCAGTTTAAAGTATGATCGTGCTTCTTTGACTGCGGCTTTCTTTTCAGCGATTTTCACATTTGGGTCATCGAGTTTGAAGCTGATTACCTTTCCACGTACATAAGCTCTGTAGCACTTATAGAATGAAAGAACCTTTACTAACTCTTGGTCTTTAGAATAGATTATGTATCGGTTTATGAAGTAATCTGATAAGTCAGCTCTCTTTTGAAAATCAAGGTCCATCGCTAAAAAGGCAACATCTGAAGCTACATCAGAGTATCTGAAACGATCGTTAAATTCGATAGCGTCAAAGATACAGATTGGGTTTGTGATGAAAATATTTCCTGAATGCATATCGCCATGGCAGTCTCTGATCTTATTGTCTTTTATCCTGTTTTCAAAAAGCAATCTATTTTTTTCATTGAAATTGTTAACACGACTTTGAAGAAATTCAAAATCCATTTGTGAGATTGTTCGATCAATATATTTTAGGGTTTGAGTGAAATTTTCATCCCAATTTGTCTTTACGATTTTTAGAGAGCCATATATGTTTATGTCACTGCTCGTTTGGGCCTTAGAATGGAATTCCACGATAATCTTGGCTAACTCATCAATGGTTTTATTGTTCACTTTGCCCTCTTTAAGAAGAATTGTCATTATTTTTTGCTGAGGAAGACGCTTCATTTTCAAGGCATATTCAATCGTTTCGCCATCGCCTTCTATTTTAATATTGTTTGATTTGTTGATGGGTACGACTTCAAGATATACGTCCTCGCAAAGTCTTCTGTTAAGTTCTAATTCTTTTTCGCAGAAGAAGCGTCTTTTTTCAAGTGTAGAAAAATCAAGGAACCCAAAGTTTACAGCTTTCTTCATTTTATAAACAAATTTCTTGGTCACAAAGACAAAGGAACTATGAGTTTGTATTAGTTCGATTTTACCTGGTTCTTCAGGGTAAGCTTGTGAATTCAGTAGGGCTTCAACCACTTGTTTTTGGTCGTTCATCATGAGGTTTCTTCCTTTGAAGTGACTCTTTTGTCAGGCATCCAAATAAATGTAGGTATATAATAATTTGAAATATTACCTAGTTTTTAATTAACTTTATATTAAGCCTGCAAGGGCAATTTGAAGACGAAACATGGAGTCTCACGGGGAAAAAGACCTTAGAAAGGTGCTTATGAAAAGCGGTTATTCTACTAACGTCTCGAAAGAAATTATGAAGTGGTATTCTTCTAAGCCTTAAAATTTTTCAGGTAGGCAAAAACCTCTTGGTTTTGCAATTTTGAAATGTGGTTATTTTGACATAGTGAATTGACGAGTTCACTGATTTTAGCTAAAGCATGCACTTTGAAACCTAGTTTCTCCAGGTTCTCTTTGCCGCCTTGTTCTCGGTTAACAACAACTAGTAAATGTTTAACAGTACCTCCTAGATCTTGCAAGAGCTTGATGCCTTCAATTTTGGATAAGCCTTCACTTATGACGTCATCAAAGAACAGGATGCTGTCACCTTTCGCTACGTCGGCGCCAGCTATTCTTCCTGTAACTCCATAGGCTTTCGCCTCCTTTCTAACTATGATGCAGGGCAAGTTCACTTGGCAAGCTATGCTGGGGACCATCAACGCACCTTTAAGCTCAATCGAAGCCAATTTGTCTACTGAGTCAGAAATCATTATTTGTTTAATTTGCTCAGCTGCTAATTCAGCAATCGTGCACAGATGTTTTGGTTTGGAAAGCAAACGGGCAAGGTCAATGTAATACGGGCTATTTGCTCCTGACTTAATTTTAAAGTTTCCAAACTTTAAGCAGCCAGATGAGTAAAGAGCATCAGCGACTTTATCGGTGATACTTGGCATGTAAGTTATCCCTGATTTGAATGTAAACTATGAAATTTAACCCTTTACCAGCCATTAAACAACTAAGTCTGCCATGTCAACGCTTCGTTCGTAAATCTGTCTAAGGAAAGAAACTGCTGCTAAAAGCTGCGGCATCAAATCTACAGAAGAGTCTTTTGCCACTTTCTCAACGTTTGAGTATGTATCATCGATTTTTGTTCTCAGGTTTCGTACATTTTCCGCTAATGAAATATCCTTGGTTACAAAGGATTTTAATGCCTGCTCATTGGCTTTACAGCAAGTTTCCTGCAAATCAAGCAGCAATTTTTGAAGTTCACTAGGCATCTTCACGCCGTTAAGCGCAATTGTTTCTGCCGCCAGCTGCACACATGCGTCGCCTATACCCTCAATCAAACTTGCTGCCAAACGATAATCTAAACATTCTATAGGAGTAATCCCAAGTTTCTCGCTCAAGCGAGGATTCTGAATTATTGTCCTCAGAATTCTGACCAACAAGAAATAAAGCTTGTTGCTCTCGGCATCTCTCTCGACAACATTCTTAGCTAACTCAACATCCCCATAAACAAAGGAGTTAGCGGCGTCACGAGTCATCCCCGCTACGATTGCGTAAGTTCTATGAAGAATTTTTTCAGGTATAAATCCTGAAGGCTGCTGCATTAAGGTTTGTAAAGAAATCTTTGAGCTGGTTTCTTCAACAATTTCTAAGCCCGCCAAAGAACTAGCAGTTGACTTAACTATTTTCCTAGCTTCAGAGTCAATTCTGTCCTTCGCTTCAATATCAATTATGTCATAACCTAATAGGTAACGACCAACAATCTCTCTGCCCAAGTAGGGACCAACCGTTAAAGAAGTGATTCTAGGTGGTGCCTCAACATTATTGGAAGGATCCACAACAAGCTTGCCGTCGGCAGTAACCTCTAAACGTACTAAATCACCTTTTTTTAAGGCACTCTTTTTAGCCCATTCTCTAGGCACACAAACAAAAAATGTACCGGTAGGTGTCTGTTGGACTTTACGTGATTCACTCATAAGTCTACCCCAAGCAGGATATAACATATCTAAACTATACGTTGCTTATATAAATTAAATCAATTTTGACTAATTAATTTCTATAAGCGATTAAGACAAAAGCAGACATATTGAGGGGGTTTGGGCCAGTTTTTGTTCAGGTTGTTTCACTTTGCTTTTTTGGTTTAGGGTTTGGTTCGTTTGCAGGTTGCGTGTTTATTTGTGTGGATTTGAGCTGAAATGTGTCTAATTGTGTTAAAATGTGTTAATATGTGTAATTCTGTGTGGAAATGCGCGAAAACGGGGCGATTATTATAAGGTTTCTGCACAAGACTTTGTCCTCTGTACATTGGGTTGCCTTTTTGTTCTAAAACTCGTAACGTTTGTAGGTTACGTACACAGAAGTACACCAAAGTACAAGCAAGTACAAGGAAGTATAGGCACGTACAAGCACGTACACCTGTGGAAACAGAAGCAAAGCAAAATTTCAAAGAATGCGTTTCAACAGAAAAAAAGTTCATACCAAATACGCATATTAAAATAGTTACAATATCTCTTGAATTTAAAGTATTGAAATTACTACAATTTGTTTAAGTAAATACTTAAATTCTGATAGTTGTCTTATAAATTGACAACCTTTATATGCATAAAAGAAAAACAAACCTTTCCAAAGGAATGAGTCTTTATGGGTAAATCCCTTACTCGAAAAATACTAGAAGAACATCTTGTAACGGGTGAATACGTACCAGGCTATGAAATAGGCATAAAAATTGACCAAACCCTTACTCAAGACGCCACAGGAACAATGGCATACTTACAGTTTGAAGCAATGGACCTTAAGCAAGTAAAAACCGAGCTTTCCGTGAGCTACGTCGACCACAATACCATTCAGGTAGGTTTTGAGAACGCTGACGACCACAAATACCTTCAAACGGTAGCTGCCAAGTACGGGATCATTTACTCCAAAGCGGGAAATGGGATTTGCCATCAAGTTCATCTGGAGCGATTCGGTAAACCGGGAAAAACTCTTCTAGGTTCCGACAGTCACACTCCTACCGGCGGCGGCATCGGAATGATCGCCATCGGAGCCGGCGGACTGGACGTTGCAGTAGCAATGGGCGGAGGAGAATTCTATCTTAATTGTCCAAAAGTCTACAAAATAAACCTGAAAGGCAGCCTCAAGGCTTGGGTCACCGCCAAAGACGTCGTTCTAAAGATGCTAGAGATGTTCTCGGTGAAAGGCAACGTCGATGTGGTTATGGAGTACGCGGGTCCAGGAGTAAAAAGCCTAACTGTTCCAGAAAGAGCCACAATAACCAACATGGGTGCCGAAATGGGAGTCACAACATCAATATTCCCCTCAGATGAGGAGACAAAAAAGTTTCTTAAAGCACAAGGTAGAGAAGCTGATTGGGTCGAACTAAAAGCTGACGATGACGCAGAATATGACAAAATCGTGGACCTTGACCTTAGCACGTTGGAGCCTCTTGCAGCGGCGCCGCACAGCCCAGGCAACGTAATTCGAGTTAGTGACTTGAAGGATTTGAAAGTGGATCAAGTAATGCTTGGTTCCTGTACCAATTCTTCTTACAAAGAAATAGCAACTGTAGCCAAAATTATGAAGGGCAAAAAAGTGCACCCCGATGTATCCTTCGGAGTTGCCCCAGGCTCAAGACAAGTTCTGCAGATGGCAACAAAAGACGGTTACCTAGGCGACCTACTAGACTCTGGCGCTAGACTACTAGAAGCAACATGTGGCTTTTGCATTGGCAACAGCCAGAGCCCCAAATCGACAGGCGTCTCACTCAGGACAAGCAATAGAAACTTCGAAGGAAGAAGCGGCACAGCAGACGCACAAGTCTATCTTGTGAGCCCAGAAGTTGCAGCTGTAGCAGCACTCACAGGGAAATTCACTGACCCAAGAAAAGCAGGCATAGACTACCCGAAAGTCAGCATGCCAACAAAATTCTTCATAGACGATTCTATGTTTATTTTCCCAAAAAAGGCTGACAGAAATGTTGAGATTGTTAGGGGTCCAAACATCGGTACGCCCCCGGTCAACGACAAAATGGCTGAGCAAATAAAAGGCATTGTCGGCATAAAGGTCGGCGATAAAATCACAACAGACCACATAATGCCCGCAGGAGCCAGACTCAAATACCGCTCCAATGTCCCAGAATATTCAAAATATGTTTTCGAACCGATTGACAAAGAATTCCCCACCAGAGCCATGGAAGCGAAAAAACAAGGATTGGCGACGGTTATCGTTGCTGGCGAGTCTTACGGTCAAGGAAGTTCCAGAGAACACGCTGCACTGTGTCCAATGTACCTTGGAGTGAAAGCAATCATAGCCAAATCGGTGGAAAGAATCCACGCAGCTAACCTCGTGAACTTTGGAATAATTCCGCTCTCTTTCAAGAATTTGGCTGACTATGACAAAATAGAACAAGACGACGAAATTGAAATCCCAGACATCAAAAAGAAATTGTTGAACAATGAGCCTGTAATATTGATTGACAAGACAAAGGACGTCAAAATCGAGCTTGGATACAGCCTTTCTCAAAGACAAAAAGACATACTTTTCGCTGGCGGTCTGCTCCCCTACACAGTTAAAGGAAATTGAAAGAGGATGCTTAGATTGAGCAAAATAAAAATTAAGACACCAATTGTTGAAATCGACGGAGACGAAATGGCTAGAGTAATGTGGCAAATGGTCAAAGACCAGCTACTTTTGCCCTATGTAGATATGAGTGTTGCGTATTATGACCTTCAATTGAAGAAAAGGGATGAAACTGAAGACAGAATAACTCTTGAGGCGGCAGAAGCCATAAAGAAATACGGTGTCGGAGTAAAATGCGCCACCATCACACCGAACAAAGATCGCGTTAAGGAATACAACCTCAAGAAAGAATGGAGTAGCCCCAACGGAACCATCCGAGCCGCCTTGGATGGCACAGTTTTCAGAGCACCGATTTTAGTGAAAAACATTCCGCCGTCTGTCATTTCCTGGAAAAAACCAATTCATATCGGCAGACACGCTTACGGCGATGTGTATAAGAATTGTGAGTACAGAGTTCCCGAAGCTGGAAAAGCCGAGATACTTTTCACGAACACCGCTGGGAAGGAGCTTTGGCGGGGAACCATTCAGGCTTTCAAGGGTCCAGGAGTTATTCAAGGCATTCACAACACCGACAAGTCAATAGAGAGCTTCGCGAAGGCTTGCTTTACCTACGCTTATGACCAGAAGATACACCTCTGGTTTGGCGCTAAGGACACGATTTCTAAAACATATGATGCACAATTCAAAAAGATCTTCGAGGAAGAGTACAAGAAGAACTGGGAAATCAAGTTCAAGGAAGCTGGGCTTGATTACTTTTTCACTCTCATCGATGACGCAGTTGCCCGAATAATGAAAACAGAGGGCGGTTTGCTATGGGCATGCAAGAACTATGACGGCGACGTCATGAGCGACATGTTAGGCTCAGCCTACGGCAGCTTGGCAATGATGACCTCCGTCCTTGTCAGTCCCCAAGGATATTACGAGTTTGAAGCGTCACATGGTACAGTTCAGAAACACTACTACAAATATCTCAGGGGCGAAAAGACCTCAAGCAATTCAATGGCTTTGATATTCGCTTGGACTGGTTGCCTTAGAAAGAGAGGCGAGCTTGACAAGACACCTGAAGTTGCGGATTTCGCGAAGAAACTCGAAGAAGCAGCTCTTGAAACTGTTGAAAGCGGAGTAATGACTGGTGACCTGATGCTTGTTGCTGCACCTGACCCGAAGAACAGAAAGGTTGACACCGAAGAGTTTATTGCTGAAGTAGCAAAAAGACTCAGGAAAAAGCTTCAATAGAGAGTAGATATGAATGGCGCACAAAGCGATTAGGGAAGCTGACGGCAAACGGATGCTCGCTCGTTTGTTCAATGACTACTCGGAAGGAAAATACGACATTTCAGATAAGATTGTCACAGTTGATCCCAGTACTGATATGAAGAAGCTGCCGAAAGAGCACAAATGGCTAACCACCGAGAAATTGGTTGTCAAACCTGACCAGCTGATTAAGCGCAGAGGAAAGAACAACCTTGTCTTACTCAACGCCAATTACGACCAAGCCAAAGCATGGATAGAGGAAAAATCCCAGAAACCAATAACGATTCATGGGAAGTTTGACGCCAACGGAAAACCCGCCGATAAAGGAACTGTTGGACAACTTACCCACTTTATCATCGAACCGATGGTACCTCACAAAGAATCTGATGAATCTTATCTAGCCATAATGTCAACTAAAGACGGCGACACAATCCTGTTCTACCCTAAAGGTGGCGTGAATGTCGGCGATGTAGACACAAAGGCAGTCCGATTAGAAGTACCGATTGGTACATTCCCAAAAGTAGCGGAAATCGAGAAGAAACTGTTGTCATCCGTTCCCATTGATCGGAAAAAACGTATTTCTGGCTTCATAGAAGCCCTGTTCAAATTCTATGCTGACTTGAACTTCACTTATTTGGAAATGAATCCGATTGTGGTGACAAAAGATTCCGTTGTTCCATTGGATCTTGCAGCCAAAATCGATAGCACTGCCGAGTTTGAAAGCGGCGCAAAATGGGGCAACATAGAGTTTCCCGCACCCTTCGGTCGAATCCTGACCAAAGAAGAAGCTTACATCGAGGAATTAGATTCCAAGACAGGAGCTTCGCTCAAGTTAACCGTTCTTAATCCCGAAGGACGAATATGGACAATGGTTGCAGGCGGCGGTGCCTCAGTCATTTATGCAGATACAATTACCGACCTTGGCTTCATGCATGAATTGGCGAACTACGGTGAATATTCTGGCGACCCAAGCGAGGAATTCACCTACTTCTACGCAAAAACAATACTTGATGTCATGACAAGAAAGCCGCATCCAAAGGGCAAGTTTCTAATCATAGGTGGCGGCATCGCAAATTTCACTGACGTCGCAAGTACTTTTAAAGGCATTATTAAAGCACTTAAGGAGTACCAGAAAAATCTTCAAGAGAATAAAGTCAAAATTTACGTTCGCAGAGGCGGTCCAAACTATAAGGAAGGTCTCTGTCAAATGAGAGAGCTCGGAGAGAAGCTAGGTGTGCCGATTGAAGTCTATGGACCAGAAACTCACATGACCAAAATTGTTTCATTGGCTTTGAAGGACGGAAAATAACATGGCAAAAACAAAATCAACCAAAACTTCCAATTGCGAGTTGTTCGATAGAAATACTCAAGCATTCATTTACAATAACCAAGCAGCCGCAACTCAGAGAATGCTAGACTTCGACTATGTAGCAGGACGCGAAACCCCGTCGGTCGCAGCAATAATCAATCCTACAGGTTCAGACAGCTTCTCAAAATTTTTCTTCGGCAAGAAAGAAATCCTAATACCCATGTACAAGACTTTCGCAAAGGCAACCGAGAGGCATCCAAACGTTGATGTTGTAATAAATTTTGCTTCATTTAGGTCAGCAGCATCTTCAACTGAGGAAGCGCTTTCCCTACCGCAGATACGCACGGTTGTAGTAATAGCTGAAGGGGTGCCTGAGCGGCGAATGAAAATGGTCACTGCTAAAGCCAAAGCTCTCGGAAAAGTCATCATTGGTCCCGCTACTGTGGGAGGAATAAAAGCTGGTTGTTTCAAAATTGGCAACGCTGGCGGCACGATTGAAAACATCGTTGACTCGAAACTTCATAGACCTGGTTCCGTAGGATTTGTATCTAAATCGGGCGGTCTAAGCAACGAGGCATATAACATCATCGCTAGAAACACGGATGGTCTGTACGAAGGCATAGCTATTGGTGGAGACACTTATCCTGCCTCTACCCTTCTCGATCATCTGCTTAGGTTTGAGTGTATTCCAGAAATCAAAATGCTGGTATGCTTAGGTGAAGTAGGCGGTACCGCTGAATACGAAATTGCAGAAGCTATTAAAAACAAAAAAATAACCAAGCCATTGGTGATTTGGGTCACCGGAACATGCTCAAAAGCATTCAAAACAGAAGTGCAGTTTGGCCATGCCGGCGCAAAAGCAGGCTGCGATGTAGAAACTGCAGACGCAAAAAACACTGCATTGCGAAATGCTGGAGCTATCGTTCCAAATTCATATGATGATTATGACCAGAAAATAAGAGAAACATATGAGAATCTGGTTTGCAAGGGCGTTATCAAGCCCAAGCCGGAGCCGCCAGTGCCAAAAATCCCAATGGACTACGCTAAGGCGCTTAAAGAGGGGCTAATCAGGAAGCCCGCTAATTTTATATGCACGATTTCAGACGACCGTGGCGAAGAACTGCTTTATGGCAAAATGCCCATTTCCGAGGTCTTTAAAAAAGACATAGGAATCGGTGGGGTCCTCAGCACTCTCTGGTTTAAGCGTCAGTTTCCAACGTACGCGAGCAAGTTTATAGAAATGGCTATCATGGTTACTGCTGACCATGGACCTGCAGTGTCGGGCGCTCATAATACCATAGTTGCTGCCAGAGCAGGGAAGGATCTGATTTCTTCGGTTGCGAGTGGTATGCTTACAATCGGACCTAGGTTTGGAGGCGCAATCGATGGTGCAGCCCAAATGTTTACTGATGCATATGACAGAGGCTTAACCCCTGTTCAATTTGTTGAAGAGATGAAGCAGAAAGGTGAAAACATCCAAGGCATTGGACACTTGATAAAGAGTATAAACAACCCTGACATGCGAGTTTCCATCTTGAAGGAATACGCTAAGAAACATTTCAAAGCTACACCGCTGCTGGATTATGCCCTTGAAGTGGAAAAAGTTACAACAGCTAAAAAAGATAATCTCATCCTGAACGTGGACGGATGCATAGGGATTTGCTTTGTTGATATGCTCAGAAACGAGATGACAAAGCAGGAAGCCGACGAATACATTCAGATGGGAGCTCTCAATGGTCTATTCGTAGTGGGGAGAACCATCGGTATGACTGCGCACTTCCTAGACCAAAAACGGCTTAAGCAAGGCCTCTACAGACATCCATGGGACGACATAGCCTTCATGACAGAATAGTCACTCACCAAGAACATTGCTTACTCATTTTTTGCTATTATTCTTCAGCAGAATCTAAAAATAGTTATATCGCAGAACATTTAACCCACAATCTGAGCCACTCTAAATACTCGTCTCCGCCAAGCCACTCAACATAAGATTTTTCGGCACTGTTTAGGGGCTCAAATCGAACAAAATGGCGTCCATTGGATGTGCTAAACAAAATAGCTTTGAAATCACCAAAGTCACTGATGCCTTCAGCAATCTTCTCCATATTGCTAAATCCACTCTTGACTTGATATTCTTTGATTTAGATATAAAATTAACCCAAATCTGCACCTCACAAACCTAATTAAGGTCTGAAGGCTGAGCACATTGAAGCTATCGTTTCAGAAATCGATTGTCTTGCCAAGATGTTTCTTTACTTTTTTGCTTAGATCATTAATTGTTGTGAGGCTTTTCACTCTCTGCGCATTTTCTATGGCAAATTGAACGTCTTCATTATTGATTGTGGTTTTTTGGCTCGTTTCGGCTGATTGGGCGGCTGTGAGTAACATTGACATGCCAAGCCGAATATCAGCCATGTCCTCGGTTGCTTTTGCAATAGTGCATAGGAGTTCATCCGAAATAACGTTTGGTTTAAAGGCCCGCTGAGCTCGAGCTTTCAGAATTTGGAATGCTTCTGATGCTGAGTATGGATTAAACAGGATCATCATCGGTTGTAATGTGCTTAAGCATTTTTCCGGAAGTTGAGTCGCTTGACTTAATTTGTTGCTAATTAGAATTAGTGTTGTTTTTGGCTGGCGATTCAAGTAGTAGATTAAAGGCTCTTTTTCTTTGAAGAGAATGCTTTCAACTTCATCAATGGCTATTAAAACGGGTTTTTCTTTGAGTGTGCTCTCGAAAGCCTGTTTAAGGCGAAAAAATTGCCATCCGATTTCTGGTACTTCAATATTAAGCTGTTTAAGAATTTCAAGTAAAGTATAATATGGATTTCTGGTTCTGCCCGCATTTACATAGGCTGCGGCAACTGGACAAGTAATATCTTTTGAGTGCTGCTGCGTTTCCTTCAGTAAGTATTGAATACTTGTTGTTTTGCCTGTCCCTGGGGGTCCCCAAACAAAGAGGTTTCTGGCGCGGCCCGAAGTGAAAATGCTGGAAATGTTTGAAGCCATTGAAGCTAGATACGTTTCACGGCAAAGAGGTGTTCCGCCCGGCGGCTCCGATTGTGCATCTAAGACAACAGCATCTTGAAGTATATTGCTCTTTCTTGTTTCAAACAGTGGCAAGACACATCATCTTGGATAGACTTAGAGAGACAGAGAGAGGCGGAGGAGGGAGGTCATGGGGAGTTCTTATTTTACACCAACCTCGGCAACCTCGGCTATTAAAGTTTTTATACATGAAAATGTTGCAAAAGCAATTTCATTCCATTAGATATTGTGTTTTTTGGCGAGCCTAAGCTCACAGGTTTAAAAGACGGAAATTACTCAAAAGTTAAATTGTTCCGACTTATTTTTTTAAAAATAATCGGTAACTACGTTGGAGAAAGTGGAGTTTGAATGTAGAAGATGAGGAAAAATAGTATCTGCTGAACAGGCATAAAATCCTCCATTTCTGTCCAAGCTGTGAAACGTTACTTAACCCCGGACCTTAGCAGAACCCTTGGCTTTTTCAATTTTAGCCCTTCAACATATATCTGGTCTTAATGTGGCGCCGGGGAAGGGATTCGGACACCAGTGAAAGTGGGGATATCACCTCTCGATACGTTTCTTCGCAGTTTCTTTTCCCTTTTTTTTCTCTTCGAACACAGTTTGGCAGGAGAAAAAAACATGAACCAAAAAGTAATGAATTGTCCTCATTGCGGTAAGTTATTGCCTAAAGAGTTTTGGCATGAAACCAGCCAAGCAGATAAGCCGATTGTTAAGTGCCCGCGATGCGGCAGTGATAGGAACCGAAAAGACGCAAAACGATACACGGCGTCCGGAGTCTTTCAGCGCTATTATTGCCGAGACTGCGGTCGTAGGTTTTCATGACTTGAAGCCCCTTAAAACTTAAGGGACCTTATATGTGGAAAGCATTAATAGTGTGAAAGTAAAATATTCTTACTGATAAGAATGACCGAAGAGCTTGAAGTAACTACAATGAGCGAGAAAGGGCAAGTCGTCATCCCTCAGTCGATACGAAAGGAGCTTGGAATAAAACCAAGAACCAAGTTTTTAGTTTACGGAAGAGGCGACACTGTGATAATGAAAAAGCTAGAACTTCCTGACTTGAAGAAAGAATGGGAAGACTTATTCAAGTTGATGGACCAAAAACAGCTGAAAATATCTGACAAAGAGATACAAAAAGAAATAGCTGAAGCCAGAAAAGAAAACAGATGATCCAATGCTTCGAGTCGTGCTTGACACCAACGTTTTGGTTAGCGCCATAATCTCTGATGGCAAACCGCGAGAACTCTTAAGAAAAGGGATCTCGAAAGAATTCTGCATTGTAACCTCAGACGTGCTTCTAAGAGAGCTTGGCACTGTCCTTCGAAGGCCAAAATTTAGGACTGACGAGGATGAGATTCACAGAATTATTTTCGCTCTGATGCAAGCAACAGAAGTGGTGGAGGTAGTCTCGAAACTCAAATTGGTTGAAGAGGATCCTAAAGATGATATGGTTGTTGAGACGGCTTATGATGGAAAAGCTGACTTTATTGTTTCTGGAGATAGCCATCTGGTAGCACTGAAGAATTTTAGGGGAGTTAAGATAGTTAGTGTCAGTCAAATGCTCGTTTCTCTTCAAGAATAAGGCAAGTAGTGAGCCTCCATTGACAGTTGCTTTATAAATGGCCTGTCAATGCATTTCCAGCTTCCTTATAAATAAAGAGAAAGCGATCGAATAGGACTAGAATGGAAATCAAATCCCAGGTGCTTCTGCAAAGGTGATTGGATTCGAACACCAGAGAAAGAGGCGGTATCACCACCCAGTAGGTTTCTCCGCAACTAATTTCCTTTTTTTATCAAGCAAACATTTAGTGCATGAGTAATTAACCCTGAATTCGCTTAGGTTGGACGCTACTGTCCTTCATCAACTCTTTATTAAATCCTTAATATAGGATGGCTGGACACATCTCCCGCAAAACCCCCCCTTTTCTTTTAGCGTGCTTGGCGAAAGAGCCGAAGCGATAAGAATTGAAACACAAGATCGTAAATTGCCCAGACTCCGGCAAAATCTTCCCAGAACACATTCTCAGCGGCGAATCCAGACGAAAGGTTGTAACCTGCACAGATTGCAACAGTCAAAGAAACTGCAAAGATGGAATGAGATACACCCGAACAGGAAAGGTTCAGCGTTACCTCTGCCATGAATGCGGCCATAGGTTTTCGGGAGCGACTTGATCCTACGCTATGATAAAGATTTCACTCCCAGTTCACTCTTTTATTTATCTAATGATATCTTATCGTTAATGATGCCTCATTTGAACAGCAGGTTAGAATTGAAAAGTGTTTTAAGCAATTTAGTTCCATAAGTCATACAGAGTTACTTTGAATCAAAGTCATCAACTGCCTGACCCAATCCAAGGAACTATTCTATTTCCTCCATGGTTGATAGCCATAAATGATCATCCATCAGTAAGGAGAATGATGTTCATTCGTCAACTAGGTTTAAAGGCTTACATGAATTTTCCAGGCGCAATCCATACAAGGTATTCGCATGCGTTAGGAACAATGCAACTTGCTGGTAACATGGTCGATATGCTTTCAACAAAAATGAAAAATAAGGGAAAACAGTTCATATCGCAAAATTTAATCGACAATAGAAATAACGTTATGGCTGCCGGTTTTCTTCATGACATAGGGCACGCACCCTTTTCTCATGCTGCCGATTTCGTCCTAAAATTAATAAATGGAAAAACTCATGAGGAAATGACCGAAGAAATAATTAGAAAAAAAATACCTAATGATATTGAAAATTGGGGCATAACAAAAAGTTCGGTAATTCAATTAATTGGACCGAAAAGTCATTCTCATCCATTTCTGCATCAAATAATAGACGGACCTTTAGATTGTGATAAACTAGATTATCTTCTTCGAGATGCTTATCATGTGGGACTAAGGTACAGTTTTGATTTAAGCCATTTTTTGAGGTCTTACACCATTATAGGCTCAGAAGACGACATGCCAAATTGCATCTTAGGTCTGGATTTCACTAAACAAGCAGTGGTAACTGCTGAGTTATTTGTTGTCATTTGGAAGAGCATGTATGATTTGGTTTATTTGATAGAACAATCAAGAATTGCGGAGAAAATGTTGGAAAAAGCTTTTTTGCTATGCGCTACTGATACTGACATTAGACAAACTTTTCAACTCGATGCCTATGTTGAAGCCGATGATGAGAGCATGTTATCGCAGCTAAAGAAAAAGGGTGCAGAAATAGTTAAGCTAATAGCTGCTGAAAATCCAAGGTTACTTTATGTGTCAAAACTTGACAACGAATTGACGAAGCGAAATTTTAGAATGTCACCCGAGTTTTTAGCAAAATTAGAAGAAGATCCAGATCAATTATCGGAACACTTGTCTTTAAGACTTGCAGAGGAACTGCAGCAAGAGAAATATTCTATAATATGTGACATCATTAAGTCAAGAACTCCAAGGCGTATTTTATTAGATCATCCGACAAAGGCTGAATATGAATTAAGGAATGAATCAGATATAGTAGATGTAATTGCCGCGAAGAATGTAATCAAAGTTTACATTTCTCCAACAATTGAAAGAAATATTGTAAATAGAAATATTAAAGAGAAATTAAAAAACTTGGTAAAAGAGGAGACAGAATTTGATTAAGACGCAAGACATATCTTTGCTAATTGCTTTTTTCGGTTTCAATAACTCCATTGTTGAAGGTAGGACTCGGATACAAAAAGACATTTGCATTCTTAAATACCGTGATCAGCTACCATTTAACTTTGAATTTGAATCCTATTTTTACGGTCCCTATTCTGAGGAGCTAGCAGATACTATTGATACTTTAGTGACATCAGGAATCTTAGAACAGAGAACAGTTCGTTTCCCTAACGGCGAGCGAAGATATGACTATAAATTAACTGATGAAGGAAATAGCATGTTCAAAATAATAAGGTCAAGGCTTAGAAATAATCAAGAATTAATGAGTACTCTTAAAAATCGGATAAGGCAACTAAAGAAATTGTCCATACCTGAAACAGTCAGTGCTGCAAAAAAGTGCAGCGGAATGCAATCAACAAAGTGATGAAAACAATAAGCTTGCAAGTTTAGATGTAGTCGAAACATCTGGGAGTTATTAGAGAACCTGAGGATATAAATCCGGCTAAGCGAGAACGTGTCAGGGGCAAATATTTTTTTCCGGATAACCGCTGGATAATCTCAAATAGAAGGCATCAGATGGTCGATAGCTCATAGAATTTTTCCCTGAGAACAGACAGGAATGACTCCCCTTGCGCTACTTTTTCGAGGTCATTTCCGTCAATTACTATTATGCGCGTGTTGCGTGCGATTAGAGAGGTTCTAATTGCAGCTTTTGCATTTTGGGCGTCGTTAGAACCAGTGATGCCTTTGAGTGAAAATAATACGCCTGTAAATGCTGCTTTGTCCATTAGCTTCGTCTGAAAATTGCGAATGATGCTGGAAGTTGCAGGTTCACTTATGTTTTTACATTCTACTATAATCGGGTTACCCAGTTGCATCTTAAAATTATCCTTAGATTCATTGATAACAAATAGGTCAACCTCGCTATCAATTCCTCTTTTACTTATGTATTTTACTTCAAATCCTGCGTCAGTAAAAAGAATATTGGCAAAGCTTTCTAGAGTTTTCTTTTTTTCATCGGTAGTTTCTGCATCCTTAACCTTCTTCAGCATTTCCTCGTATGTCTGGTCGCGGATTCTTTTTGATTCTGTCAAATGTGATTTTGCTTCGATTATGTCATTGACTAGAGTTTCATAAGAGACACCGACACTTCCTTCATAGGTTTCATCATGTAATTTGCGAACAACTAAATTAATCCTAAAAGAGCCAGGCATGAAAAACATGGTTTCAATAACCAGACTACAAAAAAGATCATGGTGTCCTTTACACGGCTTAGGGTCGTAGACTCCTAAGGTAAGTAAATAGTCTCGCAAATTAAGCAAAGTGTTCTCCAGATCTTTTACTATCGGAGTGCTGGCAAAGGCACGACCTTTTAATGAGAAACCAGCACTATCATCTGAAATTTCCATTGAACTTACGTATAATCCTTCTAGCCCCTTGGCTTTATCGTATTCTCCTTCCTCAATTCTGCCATCTTTTATTAGGACTTGCTCATAGCAGGCATGTCCAACCTCGATAGCCCTTGGGATTAACGGCAACAATGCTTGGAAGAAATCTTCTGAATTAGTTGATTCGATGTCGAATGGTGCGAATGGAGATTTCAAACGGTATCACTCTTGACTGTTAATCTAACTCTATGTTCATGGCTATTTAAAATTTGACAAACAACTAAGGTTTAACAGTTTGATTTTGGACCAATAATGGACCAATTTTAGGACTAAAAATGGTCCAATAAATGACCTTATTCTGGACCAATATTGGATCAATAAATTCAGTGGCAGTGTAATTTTTGCGTGGTGCTGCCCCCGTTGATTGTTGCCTATTCGCCATTACTGAGGCTACAACCACTGCCGACGTCGTCAATGCATTAACTTCTTTATCTTGGACCAAATCTGGACCAATATTGAACCAAAGAAGTTAATCGCGAAATTAGTGGCGTCCATCTTAGCCTTGTGCATAGTTGCTTCCACCATCACGATCAGCGCTGTTATCGCAACCTTGACTTTTTTTGGACCAATAGTGGACCAACTTTGGGGTAATTTTGGTCCAACAGTTTCCACGCTCCAAATTGGACCAATAATTTGATGACATAGTTGTATTTCTTTTGTTCAGTTCCGCCGCCGCCTCCTCCGCCATCTATGCGATTGTTGCCTTCGCCGCAATTACTTCAATTGCCGCTGCTGTCGCCATCTCCTGTCTATTTTCTTTTTTTCGTCTTAGACCAAATTTGGACCAATATTGGACCAAAATTTCAACGGCGAAAAGCAGTTCTTTTAACAACTTCCGACTCCGCTGCATTCACCGCATCAACTACAGCTGGTGTTTTCGCCGGCATTAGCGCAGTTGCCACAGCTGCCGTCGTCAAGGAGATATTACTTCTTGCCTTGGACCAAATCTGGACCATTATTGGACCAATTCTTGCCCTAAAAAAGGACCATTTATGGGCAACAATTGGACCAACTCTATTACGATCACTATGGACCGATATTGGACCAAGCTCTGGAAAAAACTAAAAGAAAGAAAATCCCGGAAAGAACATCAAATACTTTCATAAATCATTATGCGAAGGTGGTTAGATACATCCCCCAGTAATCTCACTTTCTTCTAAACATAAATATCAAACAATGGAATTCAGGTATTTTTATAATAATATTATTTAGTAACTATAAAAGCTTATATTATAGTAATAAAATATAGAAATCATGTGAACAGCTTTGCCCTCGGTAAATATCAGCGACGAAGATAGGCGTCGAGTTGAAGAGCTACGAATCGAAATGACTTTGATAATGAAAAAAGTACCAAGCACTAAGACTGCGATATCTCTAGTCCTCGAATTTGCTTACGAAAACAAAGCTGACTTTTCAAAATGGCTCGATAGAGGAAGTAGACAGAAATGATAGCTTTTTATCCTAATGGAGGGAGTTCACAGATAATTCGAGGTAAAACCGCCTCTGAGACCAACGAATCGATTTTATTCATCCTGGACCAAATATGGACCAATATTGGACCAAAATCAGGCCAAGGTCTTTACTGGTCATCGTGGACCAATTTTGGACCAATTAATGTACTAAAACTGGACCAATTTTGGACCAAAAATATTTTAGGCAACAATAAAATACCACTCCACTGGATAGCTGATGACTTATGGTAACTATTGCACCCAACGAATTGAAGTCTATTGGGACAGGCAAGTTATACAGCAATAACAAGCTCTACATTCCAGCAAGTGTGGTGGACCACCTTGAATTAGGCGTTAATCAAGACATTGAATACTTCCAGATACTCGATCCCAATTATCAGGATTACATAGTAATTAAGAAAAAACGCGTCTAACTGTTAAAGCAGAAAGCGGTTGTAGACTTTCCTTGAAGTTTCAAGGGTCATTTTCGTGTTTTCCATAAATTCCTCGGCTTTTGAATATTCTACATCAAGGTCTTCGGAGAAACATGCATTGTCAATGCCAATGTAAGCATCTACAAATAACTTCCTATCACCGCGTTCTTGAAGAATGCCCTCGATTCGTATTTTGTCCAGAGGACTAAATTGTATGCGTTTGTTTTGATCGACCTTCAGTTGGTCCTTGATTTGGGAAAGCACATCAAACGGTTTGTTTTTAAGGTGCACTGTTAAGTCGTCTAAATATACCGGTGAGTTAGTTTGGATGGTTAAGGCAGCAGTCTCCCCCTCAGTTTCTTTTTTGAAAACAATCTCACCTCGCCATTTCCTATAAGCTGATTTTCCGCCTTCTTCGGATACTCTCCCTAAAATGTATACTACGATTGGAATTAGTAAAAGCGTAATGAGCTCAGGAAGCGGTTGACTGAATTCGGCCATCTTTTAACCGCGCTAGTTGTATACCAAAAAGCACTCTAAAGCTTTCCTGTCGGCAAAGGTTCTCCAACCCATTTTACGGCGGTTTAATGTAACTATAACTTCATGCGAAACGTGGTAACTGTTCACTTTGTTATTTGTTCATTAAGCTGACAATGAGTAAGGTAATCCACGCTTTGCGACTAAGCTGCCAGTGGAGCCAAGGAAGACAGTTTAATGCACAGTTTGTCCAGTTCAGTTCTGGAGTATTATGGGCAATATTTGCACTTGCCTTTAAGATAATTGCCTAATTCAATAGAGCGCATTAGTTCTTTGAGTTTGTCCTCGAAAATAGTCTTTATTTTTGATAGGTCTTCATTCTCAACTCGGAGAAGTTCGCCCATTTTAGCTCTCACAGCTTTATCTGACTGATGCTCTTCCATGGTCTTTAGCACGGAGCTAAAATCTTCGGAGACATTCACGCGTCCAAGTTCTCCGACTGAGGCTGCTACGCTGAAATATCTTAAATTTCCCTCACTTGTTGGTGTATAATTTATTCTGTCAACGAACGGCTGCCCACTTACTAATTCGTAGCGTATTTTGTTACATATATAAGCCACAATGTTGACTGGCGCAATAAAATACGGAGGTTTTGTTTCTTGTACGTAGAAGTGAAATTTTGGAATATTAGTCGCTGTTTCAATTTTGAGGATAAGATCGTTAAACAGATCCGCCCATTTCTGGTTATTTTCCTGAACTATTTTTTTGTAATTTGTCCATTCCTGCAGAACTTCAGGGTAGCCTGTAATTAGGTGCGCCTTCAGACCTACAAACAGTATTTGATTTGGATCATCAGGGATGTAAGGCACGAATTTTTTGTCGTTTTTTGTATACTCTGCTCCAAAACGGCACAGCACGTGTATTTCATTCAACCAGGGTTTGAGGCCATCTTCGAGGAATTTTTGACTGTGTTCCCTTCTTAGTCTCATTTTTTCTACATGCCAGGGGCCCAGTTTTAGAGCGATTAGTATACTAATTAGCGAACTTACGAGTACACCCGCTATCGAGACCCATACGCTTAATTCCACAGTAGACATCGAACCAAGGTTGTTGGCTAACCTAATAAAATTTGAGATTTCTAGTGGCTTGGTAATCGTTAACCGGTATTAATCAAACCTTAGTCCAATTCAAACAGAATATGATTTGGACGTGGCCCACAGTAGACGTGTCTCCCGCATTTTTCTATTTTCTTTCGCAGCCAATTATGGTAACTCTTTAACAGCTAAAAATAGCGAATGCATCAATTTTTCAATCACTTGATTGTATTGCGTTGCAAATATTAACTGACTCGACAGGTTATGGCTTCCATAATTCCTTAGTTTGTGTGCAATTAGCATACACACAATTTCGGGTCGAACTGGAGTTCCATCATTGAACGTAACAGTTGCAGGCAGCAACTTAGGTATTATTACATCCGGGTCATCGCCGAAGGCTTTCTCATTTTTGAATCTTTCTAGCTGAGCTTTGGTTAGACCTTTGGTAGCTGAATAAGCCTCAATATTGCGATTCATGTAATCTTCACCAAATCGAGCCTGAAGCACCTTATCGATTATAATACTAAAGTTGACAATCGTGTCGAGGTTGCGGAGCCGGGAAAAATCATTATTCATTAAATCCCCTGAAACGACAAGTTTCTTTTGTTGGATAAGACTGCTCATGTTATAAATGAAGACATACTTGATTTCTTCAAGTGCATCATTTCTTAGGAATTTGTTTTCTAAATCGCTGAAAGAGAATGCCCCAAAGGCGGTAACAAAAGATGAGATATAGGCATCAATGGTTTTTTTCATTTCATCAACCAAATCATGCAAGTAATTGTTTTTACTAACAACCAATGAAGCAAGCATGTAAGCAGGACAATCCTTGTATGATTGAGGTGTTCCAGTTTGTAATGCTAGCCGTTTATCTTCCTCAACTGCATTGTGAACGAACAAATAACCCGCATCTAAATTACCTGCAGTTAAGTATTCTCCAGCCAAAAAGTAGTATGGAGTTCCCTTGTGGAGTTTAATCGGGTTATTGCGTGTTTCCCATTTCCACGCTTCTTCGCACACTTTTTGCCAAACAATAGTCGATGCCACTTGGGCGCCAACACTGCTTAGAGGCCTTGTCGCGTTCTTAAACCACCCAAATGCTGCGTTAGCAATGCCTGCAGATAGAGTATACTTTCCTAAAGTTTTTTGGATATGTCCTGCCAGATCAAATATTTCTTGACATACTACACCTATGCTAGGGTCTAAGGTAAAATAAAGTCCAAATTGTGATGCTTTCAATGGTTTGAAAATAGCTTCTTCTAATGAAACACCTTGGTAGCGAAAGTCCATCAAAGACTCATTTGAATAGGTTAGAACTAGGTTTTTGAATGAAAGAGTTTGTCCTTTTGGAGGAGAAGTTACAAGGGGCATTCCCATAGACAACGGCACCTTTAGGCTTCTTAGCATTTGAAGGACATCTTAAGTTTTTCTGATTTTTGTATGAAAATAAGGATTTTTTAAAAAGTTTGACAAGGTTCTATAACACCACTTTAATTAAGTGTTCAAAGTCTATTAATTTTAGACATAAGACAGAAAATATTTATAAGAAAGTATATCTGAATAATATTAAATCATAATTTAAACAAACTAACAATGAGGTTAAATCTGATGAAAGTTGAGGATGCACTTAAGGCTTTAGAGGAAAACCAAACTGATAAAGTGTTGAAATATATTGAAGACAGGCCAACAGAGGTTTTTAAGTACTCGGATCCTGATCTTTTGGCTACATTCAAGGACATTAGAGAAGACACTCTTAACCAATATCTTTACAATCTAGCCCGTGGTGGGAAAATTTCTAAAGTCAGAATTGACAAACATATCTACATAGGCACTAAAGCCGCCATCGATGAGTTTGTCAGCAAACTGCCCAGTGGAAAAACTGCCAAAAGATAATATCAATTAATAGAAAATCATAGATAACCTTTAGGCCGAATACTTCATGACCATAAGACTGGAACTTGTGTACGCTGCTTTGCTCGTATTGCTATTCGCAGGCACGTTTGTTGCCTTAGCAGAAGCAACAAATGTCAACTTTACGATGAGTCCAGGTCAGGACGAAGTCGTTCAGAAAATACAGCTTTCGGCATCCGATAACATAGTCGGCAATATGTCAGTTGAAAACGGGTCATTAATTGATTTCTTTGTTACAACTCCTTCATACAATGTAGTTTACCAGAGCATCAAAACATCCTTTGAAACTTTTAACATAACTGCAAACGAGACAGGGACATATGTAATGCACTTTTTTAACAAGTATCAGTCAAACGATGTTAATGTTAG
This sequence comes from Bathyarchaeia archaeon, assembly GCA_050012755.1. GTDB lineage: Archaea > Thermoproteota > Bathyarchaeia > Bathyarchaeales > Bathycorpusculaceae > Bathycorpusculum. The sequence continues at coordinate 12,860 of JBEKGO010000005.1, read as the reverse complement.
TCTTTCTTATGGAACCAACTTTTTTCGTAGCGCCACTGAAATTATTCACACCCTCACGACGACAACAATAACTTCGCAAACTACGATTACTTACGTGAAATCTAACCTTGTCATGGATGTCAATCCTTCGCAAGGTTTTCCTGCAGAAGGCGACTCTTGGTACTTTACTGTTTTCTATCAGAACCAAAGTTCGGATGGAACTATCAATACCTTCCCTGTTCCAACTGCTATAATTGAGATAACTACATTAAATGGTAGGCAGAAGTCCGTTGAAAATATTACGACCGACCAAAACGGCGGGATAGCATTTCAATTTTGGCCCAAATATACCGACATTTATTTTCAGGCTTTCTATGAAGGTAACGCCAGTAACATTCATGCGGTTACCGCACGGTCTGGTTATTGGGTGCATCCTGACATAGTGAATTCGATAACTGATACCGCTACCGTCCTTTTGGGCATAACTTCAGTGTATGAAGCAATAATGTTAATAGCCTTCAGAAAGAAAATCAAAATGTTATTTAGCTCGATAATCGGCATTATTCTAGTGTACGCTCTTGTTCAACTGCTCATTTCCAAACTATCTGCAAACCAACAGACTCCTTGGGGATATCCTCCAAATATTTACGGACCTTTGACATGGAACTTTTTGCAGTATGCTTCATATGCTTTCTTGATTGCCTTCGTTTTCCTAAATTTGATAGCTCTGTTGCCCAAATTGAATTTGCTAAAACAAACCAATGAAAAAAACAAGTAATATAGAGCAAAACAAGTTCTATCCATCCTGATTGTTCTTGACCCGGGCTGGATAGTTGGGAAGCGGACAGTTATCTGATAATAGTCGTCTGGCTCAGGTCATAGATCTTAGATTTATTTAATCCTATAGAATCCCTTTCTCCTTCGCATATTCGTACAGTTCTTTGAAGTCAGAAGTAGGAATCATGGGGCAAAACTGACCGAACGCCCATTTCCCATATCGGTTGAAAATGTAGTAACACAAACAGCAACTGATGTCCCCATCACTCCATTGTATCTTAGCTATGAAGTTGACCTTTTCAGGGAGATCCGTCTGCCGTCCCCAAACTAACCTCATAACTTTAAAATTATCCGTCTTGTTTTGATCAGATTTATCTCTAGCCCTGTGTACCATATCCTTCCTTAGATTGAGCGATGTCCCATGTTTGTCCTGTATGGGAACAACCCACTCTTTGTTTAACTCGTCAAAGTAACCCTTGTTCATATTTCTTCATCCTTCTATGATAGTGAACCAGCTCGAATACTCTATTGTGTTGGCGGGTATTTGCAGAAGAAACTTTCGCTTGAACATAAATGGAAAGAAACGGAAAGAATTTACAGGAAAATCAGATGGTTCCTTTAGTGTGCGCTTATGTCTTTTTGTTGCTATAATCGGCTATTGTTTGCTGTTTCTGACTGAGCTTTTTTAGGGTCGGCTTTTTTGGTTTTCGTTTTTTGGTAGGTTTCTTTTCGGATGGTTTGAAGGAGAATATTTGGACTGCTACGCTGGGCAGGTTATCGAGATATTTCTCCATTAATGGTCTTACGTCCTTCCAGTCTAAGCCGCCCTGTTGGCATCCGAGTCTGGGGAACGCTATCGAAGTAATGCCCCATTCGTGGTATCTGTTCTTAAATTCCTCCAATCCTTTCTGGATGTAGTCAAGTTTGGAGTTTTGTCTCCACCGATCTTTCGTTGGGAAATTCAAAATCCAGTACCTGAATGAGTTCTTGTAGAGGTGGAGCTTTCCAATTTCAATTTCGCCTTCAACGCATTTTTGTTTGTATTCTTTGAACATTTCAGGATAGGCTTTTTTGAATTGTAGTGCCAGTCCTTTACCCATGAAGCCTTCGCAGTTCACTGTGTTGACGACAACTTGAGTTTTTGCTTCAAGAATATCGCCTTCTACGTACTCGACTGGCATGACTCATTCCCTATTGGGCGTTTTTTCCTCTATCAGTAAAATAGAACTCACTATTAACTTCTACAGGCAAATGATATGGAAGGCCTAAAAGCTTAGCTCTTGATTCCTCATCGGGAACAACCATTTTTGTAAACCATTTTGGACTGATCATATGCGGAACAAGCACTTCTGCAGACTTGATTCTCTTAGCCTCGTCGAATCCAATTTTACCGGGATTCCAGCCCCAAATGTTGTCCCAGTCCAATTTGCCTAGTTCCTCTAGTTTGCAGTATTTTTTGGTTGCATTTGAAGCGATGTTTCCATCGGAGAAGTAGACACCCTTCTCACCTATGATTTCAGGTTTAACACTAATGTAAACCATTGGAACGCTGAAACTATTCTCTGCCGTCTCAATGGCGCATAACATTGGGGTTTTTTTCGAGAAGAATAATGGGACGTAATCGTTGGCTGTCAAGTCGCCTACAGGTTTTTGCGCTCTAATTCCTTGGATTTCTTGATTAGAGCGGGAAAAACCCATGCCTTTTGTTCTTTCACCTTATTGTGACTCAAAAGTCCGTTTATCAGAATTGAAGGGATATTTACTATCATAGTGATATGGTAAAGAGTTTCAATTCCGAAGATTTTGCAGTAGTCTTTGGTGGATTTATTGAGCGATGCCAAATATGATTTACTTCTTTGGTTTTGGGATTGTATGGCTGACTTTGCCGTCTTTATAGTACTCCATATACTTCTTTTCGCAGCCAGAACAAACATACTGCTTAACATGAAAAGGTCCATACTCCCACTCTTTGCCTGTGAGTTTTGCACTTGACGAGCATCTTGGACATTTAGTCATCTAATATCCCCAATCGATAGTTAGACCCAAGAGAATATATTTTTTGCTAAACTACATGGGTGAGGCTTCTGCCCAGTCTTTGCAGAGCAGTTTGGCCTGGTCCAGTACGGTGTCTGTGGCTCTTTGTTGTTTGTCTGGTGGGTAGCCGTATTTTTTGAGTATTCGTTTTACGAGGACTCTGAGTTTTGCTTGGACGTTGTCTCTTAGTGTCCAGTCGATGGTCACGTTTTTTCTGACCATTTCTACGAGTTCCTTTGCCATGGTTTTCAGGGTTTGGTCTCCGAGGACTTCTCTTGCGCTTTCGTTGTCGGCTAGGGCGTCGTAAAAGGCCACTTCGTCTTCGGTTAGGTTTAGCCGGGTGCCTCTTTTTTGTTCTTCTCGCATTTTTTTGGCGAGTTCGATAAGTTGTTGAATGACCTGGGCGGCTTCTATGCTTTTGTTCGTGTACGCTTTGATGGATTTGTCGAGGAGTTCTTCGAATGACCTGGCTTGGATGAGGTTCTTTTTTTGTCTAAATCTGATTTCATCGTTTAGGAGTTTTTTGAGCATTTCAAATGCTAGATTTTTCTGAGGAATTTCCTTGACTTCGGCCAAGAACTCATCTGATAGAATTGATACATCGGGTTTTTTGAATCCTGCAGCTGCGAAGACATCGATTACTCTATCAGAGATGATTGCTTTGGAGATTATTTGTTTGATGGCTGTGTCTATGTTTTGTGCTTCCATTTCTGCCATTGTTTCTGTGTTTTTTGCGATAGCGGCGCGGACAGCTTGGAAGAATCCGACGTCGTCCCTGATTTTCATGGCGTCTTCATTTGGCACGGCTAGTGCAAAAGCCCGGAGAAGAGCATTGGTTTCTTTGAGGTAGCGTTCTTTTCCTTTTTCTTGTTTGAGCACTTGTTCCATTGCCTGCATGATAATGGTGAGTCGGTCTTTTGATTCGACTACGAAGAATTTCTTGAAGGCGAACCCATGGAAGAAAGCTGCGACAACTTCGTATTTTTCCTGCATTATGGCTACGGCTTGTTCCTGGGGGATACCTGTTAGTTTTTTGTCGCTCTCGGTATATTCTGCGAGGGCTTTTCTCAGGTCATTAGCTATGCCGATGTAATCAACGATTAAGCCGCCTTGTTTGTCCTTGAACACGCGGTTGACACGGGCTATAGCCTGCATTAGAGTATGCCCTCTCATAGGTTTGTCAAGATACATGGTGTGCAGACTTGGTGCATCGAATCCAGTCAACCACATGTCCCGAACAATAGCTATTTTCATCGGGTCTGAGGGGTCTTTCATTCGCTCTCCGAGATCATGTCTTCGTTGTTTGTTTCGAATATGTTCTTGCCACTCTGGGCCATCATCTGCTCCCCCTGTCATAACTACTTTTAGGATGCCTTTGTCGTCGTCTTTGCTGTACCATTCCGGTTTGAGTTTGATGATCTCGTTGTGGAGTTCTATGCAGATTCTTCGGCTCATGCAAACAATCATAGCTTTGCCGTCTAAGATAGAGACTCGGCTATCCCAGTGTTCAACTATGTCTTTGGCTATGCGTTTGATTCGCTCTGGGCTGCCCACCACTTTTTCGAGCCGTGACCATTTGCTTTTGAGGTATTCTTTGTTTTCTGCTTCTTCGCTTTCGGTGATTTCTTCAAATTCTTCGTCAATATAGGGGCGTTCTTCTGGTTTTAGTTCCAGTTTGGCTAGGCGGCTTTCGTAGTAGATTTTTACTGTTGACCCATCTTCAACTGCCTGTTCGATGTCGTAGATGTCGACGTATTTTCCGAAGACAGCGGGCGTGTTTCTATCAGCTTTTTCTATAGGGGTTCCTGTGAATCCAATGAATGTGGCGTTGGGCAAAGCGTCGCGGAGATATTTTGCGTATCCATAAGTAAGTGTTTCTTTGTCTGCGTTCTTGGGAATTTTTAGTCCAAAGCCATATTGGCTTCTATGAGCTTCATCGGCTATGATTATGATATTTTTCCTTTCAGACAACAAGGGGTATTCTTTGGTTTTGCCTTCTGGGAAAAACTTCTGGATAGTTGTAAATATTACACCGCCGGAGGAAACTTGAAGCAGTTCTTTTAGTCGTTCTCTAGAGGTCGCTTGTTCGGGTTTTTGTCTGAGCAACTCGTGGCATCTGCTAAAGGTTCCAAAAAGCTGATCATCTAAGTCGTTTCTGTCATTTAACACAACCATTGTGGGATTTTCAAGCAGGGACTCGAGAACCATTTTGCCTGTATAGAAAACCATGGTTAGACTTTTGCCTGAACCTTGCGTGTGCCAAACAATCCCAGCTTTCCTGTTGCTTTTAGTTGCAGCTACAGTGGATATGAGCGCCTTCTTGACAGCATTGTATTGTTGATAAGCCGCGATTTTTTTGGAGATACTTATGCTGCCGTCTTTCTTTTCTTTTTCAGCCTCAAAAACTACAAAGTGCCTAACCAAATCCAATAGGGTTTCAGGGTTTAGCATGCCTTTTAGGAGAACTTCGATTTGGGGTGTAGTTGAAGGCTGTTTCTTGGTGCTGATTGTTTTCCATGGGGAGAAGCGTTCTTCTTTTGCGGTCAGGGTTCCTGCTTTGGCGTAGGTTCCGTCGCTTATGACTAAGACTTCGTTGTACCTGAAGACGGAGGGAATCTCCTGTTTGTAGGTTCCAAACTGTTTGAAGGCAGTCGAAATTGTTGCGTTCTCTTCTGCGGGGTTCTTCAGCTCAATTAGAACCAAAGGGAGACCATTAACGAATAAGACAATGTCGGGGCGTCGGTTATGGCGATCCTCAATAATCGTAAACTGGTTAACAGCCAAAAACTCGTTATTCTCTATGTTTTGAAAATCAAAAAGCCAAACCAGCTCATCCTTAACGCTGCCGTCAGCTCTCTTGCACTCCACATTAATTCCATTAGTTATCAATCTGTGAAAGAGTTGGTTATTAGCAACCAAATCTTGGCTCTCAGTTCTAAGAACTTTCTTGACAGCTTCATCTATGGCGGCGTCTGGAAGGGCTTTGTTGATTCGCCTAAGGGCATCATGCAACCTGCCAATAAGAACAACCTCACCATACTTACGTTCCTCAGCGATGCTGCCTTCGGAAATATCAGGACCATAAACCCTTCGGTAGCCAAGACTGCTGAATATGTCAAGGCATTCTTTTTCAAGATCTTCCTCAGTCATTATCTTAGGCATTAAGAGCAGGCTCCATTTTTTCTTTAATAATAGGAACTCTGATTTTTCCAGACATGAGCTTAGGAAGCAAGATATCTCTTAATTTAAGCAAGGTTTTTGTTTGCTCTCTATTTATCCAAACTTTTTCAAGCAAGGGATTAGCAATTTTTTTGAAACCCAAAATCAAATCATTCGTAGGAATTACGATTGGGAAGTTTCTTAAAGATTCTAAGGTTAAATACCCTTGTGTAGTCCCCGAAATACGGGTTCTGACATAATCCATCGATTTTTGCGACTTTAGAGAGTAATAAACATATTCAAATAAGTCTGGTCTTTCTGAAGACTTGAATAATCCAATATTTTTAATTGCAAAATCGATTGTTTTCTCCTGCACTAACAAGACATTTCCAACGGTTCCTATCATGGTTATTAAAATGTCGTTTGTGGTGACTCCGCTTCTCTTTTTGATCTCAATAAAATCTGTTTCTGAAATTTTATAAGCTTGGGAAAAATCAATTTGTTGTTCTTTTACGTGTTTTGAGGTAACAAGATAGTAACCTGACCTTGATTTTTTAGGAGATGAATGAGTTCCATCTGTAACTGTTATTAATTCACTCATTCTTTCATATTTCCACATACAAGGGATTTTGCCCATTTCAGAATCAATAATTTTGCCACCATTTGTTTTGTAGGGTTTGCCTTCTTGGTTGGGAAACTCAAAATCAACAAACCAACGACTAAAAACAGCCTCACCAACAGCCTCAAGAGTTCTATTCATTCGCTCATTCAATTCAATTTTTGCATCTAACTTACTAAGAATACCCGCTATTGCAACCTGTTCATTGTATGGAGGTTTTATAAGTTTGATTTTTCTAAATTCGCTTTGTTTAATTCCTTGTACAGTTGTACCACTTACTTTCGAAAGTAACTCATTTTTTCCAACAGGTGAAATCAAGAAATATTTTAAATAAGTGTTATCCAGCTCTCTTTCTTTTCCTCTTAAACCAATCAATCTCTGAGCTAAGGCGACTCGTTGAGTACCAAGTTGAGCAACTTCTCCAAGTGGACCTTCAGTGGTAAGCAAAACATCGCCGGGTTTTGGTTTTCCTCTTGTTTCCCACTCCTCAAATGTTTTCTCAGAAATAAAATATGCCTGAGCGTAATTTATTCTGCCATTCTTAACTGAACGTGCACTTAATGTCCTAATGCCTGAATTGGCTTTTTTAGGGGTTTTCCCACGATAATCAATTATTAATTCAAGATAATTTTCAATTTCTCCAATCTCCCAGTGTTCAGGGATAGTTTTTAAATAACTATAGCCCATAGTCAATTCCTTCAAAAGATTTCTTTATCGCTGCATCCAGTTTATTGGCCTCTTTCATTTGCTCAGCAAGTTCCACAGTTAGTTTCTGCATCTTTTCTTCAAAGACTTCATTGTCCTCATCTTCTTCCTCGTTGCCAACATATCTGCCTGGGGTCATTATGTGTCCTTGTTTTCTAATCTCTTCATTTTTTACCGCTTTACAGAATCCAGCAACATCCTTGTACTCTGCTTTTTGTTCTCCTACGAGTTCCCCTCTCCAAGCGTGATAAGTATCGGCTATTTTCTTGATATCTTCAGGTACTAGTTCACGGTGTCTTCTATCCACCATTGCGCCGAGCTTCCTTGCATCGATGAATAGTGTTTCACCTCTTCTATCACGGAATTTGTCGTTTTGTTTGTCTCTAGCTGTAAACCATAGACAGGCGGGTATCATTGTGTTGTAGAATAGTTGCGAGGGTAGGGCTATCATGCAGTCGACCAGGTCGGCTTCAACTATGTTTTTGCGTATTTCTCCTTCATTAGATTGGTTGGAGCTCATGGAGCCGTTGGCAAGGACAAAGCCTGCAATGCCGTGTGGTGCTATATGGTATATGAAATGTTGTACCCATGCAAAGTTGGCGTTTCCAGCGGGGGGTGTGCCGTATTTCCAGCGTATGTCGTCTCTTAGCATTTCGCCTTTCCAGTCAGAATCATTAAACGGTGGGTTAGCCAGAAGGTAATCGGCCTTCAAATCTTTGTGTAAATCATTTAGGAAGCTTCCCTCATTGTTCCACATGATGAATTTGGAATCGATGTGTCTTATAGCTAGGTTCATTTTACAGAGACGCCAGGTGGTTTGATTGGATTCTTGTCCGTAGACGTTAATGTCGTCTAGTCTGCCTTGGTGGGCTTCAACGAATTTCTCGCTTTGAATAAACATGCCCCCGCTTCCACAGCACGGGTCGAAGACTCTACCCTTGAAAGGCTCAATCATGGCAACAAGCAGTTGAACAATACTTCTGGGTGTGTAGAATTGCCCGCCCTTTTTGCCTTCAGCATCAGCAAACTGCCCCAAAAAATACTCGTAAACCCTGCCAAGGGTATCTTTGCTTCTGCTTTCTTTATCACCCAAACCAATCGTGCCAACCAAATCTATTAGTTCGCCTAGTCTCTGCTTATCGAGACCTTCACGACCATAAATCTTTGGCAAAACTCCCTTTAGTGAACCGTTATCCCGCTCGATAGCATCCATTGCGTCGTCCACGATTGTGCCAATTGTAGGTTGCTTCGCATTTTTCTGGAGGTAGTCCCATCGTGCTTCGGGAGGAACCCAAAACGCATTTCGCGCTTTGTACTCGTCGATGTCTTCTGGATCGGCTAGTTTCTCTGGGTCGTTTTTTAACTCGTTGTATACTTCTGTGAAGGCGTCAGATATGTACTTTAGAAAGATTAACCCTAACACTACGTGTTTGTATTCTGCTGCATCCATGTTGCTGCGCAGCTTATCCGCAGCGGTCCACAATTTTGCTTCAAAACCCAAATTCGCACCGTTTGAACCTTTGGCTTCTTTTCCGTCTAAACCTATTTGTTTACTTTGAGATTTTGCCGTTACTAAACCGCTCCGCTGTGAGACTTAATTCATCGCATTTAGCTAATAAGTTCTATCACTTTCCTACTTGTTAGAAAAAAATTTGGATTGTTAGGCTTAAACGTTAAATTGACTTGCTGAACAATATAGATCCATAAAATGGTTTAGTGATTAGCTTGAAACTCGAGCGATCAGACGTAAATCATCCACTTTGGCGGAAGAAAGTTGACTCTTCACTTTTCAGACAAAATGGTACAACTATTCCACATTGGGCCTGCAAAATGTGGGATATTGAAAATGATTTTTCCTCTTGCATATCAAGAAGCAATCCCCAATCAGAAGTCAACGTCGAATTCAAAGGAAAACAGTTCAAGGGATGGGTAACGATTGCCAAAGAAGGAAGGAAAACGCCTGCTTACAGACTATGGTACCAAAAACAGCTCTCATACGAACTGAAAGACGCATTCCTGATGAGTTTTGTGAGAGATATAGAGGATAGACTAAGGAAATCGAAAGGGACTGACAAAACAAGCATAGAAGATGAAATTCCTTTCTGGGAATTTCTCGACATAGAATATGAGAAAGAGTCAAAGAAATTCTTTTTTGAAGCTTACTACACTCAAAAACCAGTCTTTTCAGAACTCTTTAAACGATTCATCGAGTCTCCAGTGTTGCACAAAATCGATGATGACTTGGAAGAAAAACCATCCTTTAGAATCTACAAGAGCAAATGGAGACCGCGGGAAGAACTGGAGTTTGAACTAAGAGCAAACAATGTATTATATTTCTTAATTGACACAAAAAACAAGCTGTTCTACGTTGGCGAAGCAGCAAATCTCGTGGATAGACTAAGACAAGAACATTCATCAATACCAAGTTGGGATTATTTTAGGTACAATGTTTTGCCGGATGAACTGTTCCATCATAGAAAAACATTTGAAAGAATGGCAATTAGAGACTTCGCTTCAATCTTAAACAATGGGAGTTTTTTGGCATTATCTCTCTCAGAATACAAACTAACAAATGACAAAATTGACAACTAATCAAATTTGACCCTTCATACTGCCGCTCAAGCTCTCGCTATCGCCCATCCGCAACTTGCCTACTCTCCTTGTGGAATTGGACCTTCCATTACTCTGAGGGGTACTTCATTTATTTATTTACTTCTTCCACAACCACTAGGGAGTGAGGAGAGGAAAGTAAACCCCAAAACAATGTTGATGTTACATTATGTAGTAATGTAACATTTGGAACCTTATTTATTTCCCATACATGGATGATGAAATTTGCCAGGCGTGCGCTCACTTCTCTTTCGTTAGCACAACTGCGATCTTATAGTCTTCTTTAGGCGGTCTCAACAAACCTTTGTTTTCTGCGAAATTGAGCCAATTTTCTGCATAGTTCTTGATCATTAACTCAAATATTTTCTTCTGAGGACCTTTAACCGACCCCGCGTTGGATAAGAATATGCTAACGCTCGATTTTCCATCTTTTCCCTTTAGGTATGTAACCAAAGGGTCTTCTATACTCTTCAAAAATTTGACAGCCTCATATTCCAATAGGTCACCTTCGACCGTTTCCATGCTTTGAGGCTTGATTCTGTACCAGGTGCGTCTTCTATCATCGGACTTTGAGAAATGCTCTATTTTCCCGTTGGCTTCTAGGAGTTTAATATACTCTGTCAATGTTGGGTCGGAGATATTCAGTTTAGCTTTCAAAGTTTGATAATCTAGTTCTCTATGAGTCTTTAGCAAGGAAAGCAGCTCGACTAAATTGTCAGAACGTTTCCATTCTTTTTTGGGGTTAGCCAATTTTTCAAACTCCTAAGTTACTTAAGCTAATCTTTAGTTACTTAACTTAAGATTAGTTTCTATATATAACGTTTGCTAATAGCTTTATACAGAGGCAAACAAAATGATGGAAAACATATACATAGGGACGCGTATTGAGCCAGAACTTAAAGAGCTTGTTGAACGCGTCTGCAAATCTAGAGGCGAAGACGTAAGCGACTTTATCAGACGATCGATCCGGAAGGAGTTGGCAAGTCTTTCTTATCTGCCTGCCGAGGACAAGAAAGCCCTCGGAATAAAAATGGAGGCTTAGAATTGAGCGAGCGCAAAATCGATTTGTCTAAAGTAACAGACTTCGAGATTGCGCAGCTAATTGCTGAGCGGGACATTGCCCATTTCCGAATGGAACGCCTTGATGAGTTGCTTAGTGGTATAGGCCAAGCCAAAGGTTTTGAGGATGCAGCACCAGGAAAAAACAGCGTCGACCTTCCTGGCGTGGACTTAAGCAACCTTCCCTGGAAGTCTTACGCCACAAAAGAAGCAGCCAAACCTACCGAAGCTGCATGGATTTTCAAGGACACCCACGGTACAGAATCATTACTTGCAATTTTGAAAACTAAGGACAAAGCCAAGATCGGCAGCTTCGAGTACAGTCTCTCAGGTCAAGAAAAACAGTTCATCAGTCGAAAACTTATCAAAGAAAAAACTTAGACGGAAGGATTCATGCCATGTCCTGCTCAAAAATATATAATGCCTCCTCAAAATTCTCTGTCGCTTACGGAACACTTGCTGAAGTCAAAGCCTCAACTGCAAGGTTTGATGTAACTGAAGCCTTCCGGAAGGCTGCCGAACGGGGAGAGGTTGCTTAATGCAACGCTCTCGTCTAATCTGTCGCAGATGGAACGATACGCGCGAAAGAAAGATCCGCCATGAGCGACGCCTACCGAAGCTTGCAAAGTCAGATAACAAGTTGGTTTTCATGAATCTATATGGTCAGGATTGACTATGGTTAGAAAAGACGGAGCAGAAGCAAGAAAAGATCGCATATCTCAAATTGCTCAAACAATCCAAGCTTGCCTTTTCCAAAACAAAGAAACAGGTGAAGTGCCACTGCGCAAGGTACTTGCAAGAATTATGATTGATACAGGTCTAACAAAAGATAAGGTCCTTGAGTATTTGCAGCTTCTCAATGATGCTGGACAGTTTGAGCTTGACGAGAAAAATGAGAAAATTGCTAGAGTTCGGGTGTGAGTGTGTTGTTACTGGGTATAAGAGAGGGTGTGTATTGCCAGCCTACGAAAATCTTGTTGCTTTCAGTTAAAGGAACGCAGCAGCACTTTCTCTTCAAAGAAAATCGGCGTATGTGTGTTTGTGTGAGTGTGTTGTATTGTATGGGAGTATGTGGTCGTAGAGAGAAGAGAGAAGCAGAGAAGCAGGCACACACACTTATACACTCACATATACACGCACGTGAGGAGGCTTCTTAGGTATGGTTGAGGTTCGGAGTAAGGATAGCTTCTCTTCTGATTATTCTACGAAGTTCTTCTCTCAAAATGTGTCGACAGAGAAGTGGGCTTTTGTTAGTGAAGCCCGCACACTCTATCTCTCTAAAGGGCCTCAGCCAAGACCCTCTTTTCAAATGCAGCGTGGCATGTCATCGGAATCAGTACGATACTTGATTATAAACAAACATCGGAGAACCATAAAACATGACTGAGGTCTCTGAGCTCTTTGGCGAGACACTGGCCCCCGAACCAGACATATTTGGCAGTAAAGCCGAAACAGAAAGTAAGTCGTCCCCTGATGGGAATGTCGGCTCTAGCCCCCTATGCCCGCGATGCGGCGGCAAAAAAGTCTGGCGAGATTCCAAACGCTACTCCAAGCTTGGGGACGAAATCCAACGTTGGTACTGCCGAGAATGCGGACGTCGATTCTCAGACCCTAACGATGTTGCAAAAGCTCGGAACACGTTAGAACCTCTTGAAAGAATTGATTCAAAGGCATTAAAAACCTCAGACGCGATAGTTACTAACAGCCAAATATGCGTCATGGAGACGAAAAACTTGGTAGCAGAACCTCAAAGAAACAGGTTTCTGCGGAGAAACGAAACAGTACAGCTACAGGCAAGTGCAAACATCCCTGAGAAAGTCGTCAACTACCTTCTATGGTTAAAGAAGCAAGGCTACGCTGAATCTACAATCTTTGACAGAGTAAAAATCATAAAATTCCTCGCCAAAAACTCCAACAT
>JBEKGO010000004.1:0-102680 GCA_050012755.1 Bathyarchaeia archaeon | reverse complement strand
ATCAGCATTGGAGTTTTATTCGCTACTATAACTATACGAGGCCTCATGAGGGAATAGGCTATTTAACTCCCGCTGAAATATACCTCAAAGAAAAAGTGTAGCCCATTTTCTAGATAGAACACAAAACTGAAAACATCGATAAACATAAAAGCCCAAGAAAGATCACATTTAGCATTTTCTCCATTTTTGTCCACCCTCAAGAAGCATTGACTACCTCAAAAGCAAAATTGGCTTTTAAAATTTTGCCAGAATTCCTCCTTGTATTGCTATGCTGCCCTCGAAACAATTCAGAAGAGCCGAAAATAACACCAAAAGGCAAATATCCCCCTCTGCGGGGGCTAAGGTCACTTAAGAAAATGGCATCATAAGCGCGACCCTGAATTGCGATGACAAAACTTTTATGCTGTTGTTTAGGGTTTTTTAAGTGATGCCAACTGTAAAAGATTTTATGACGACCAATGTTATCACTATTGATGTTAAAAGGACCGTTCTTGAGGCTGCAAAGCTGATGCATTAGCAAGATGTGGGCGATCTTGTTGTAATAGACGGTGTTGAGGCCAAGGGCATTGTAACCGAAAGAGACTTGGTTAGAAGAGTGATGGCACTGAAGAAACCGTTTGAAACTAAGGTCTCCGAGGTAATGTCAAATCCGCTGATAACAATCGACGAAAATACGCAACTTAGGGATGCCGCAAGGTTAATGGTGAAGTACAAAATCAGGCGGCTTCCTGTTACTAAAGGAACCGTGTTGGTGGGCATAATCGCTACTAACGATTTTGCTAGGCACATCGGCAAGAAAACTTTCAGTGAAGTAATGCTGGCTGCCATGACCAGATATCCATTAGCCGACAACACCCGCTGAGAACAAATTAACCGAAAAAAACGTTCAACAGCTCCTGCTTAACCATTTACTTATTCTTAGCTGTTTTCGGAGGCCCCAATAACAAACCGGATTGTTCAATCAGCACAAGTTAGCTATTAGCAATCCAAAAGATAAGCTAAGAACATAGTGATTTGGGTTCGATTTGGGTATAATTTTGAAAAATCGTTTAATAAACAAATTGCTTAAGGCTCAAGTAAGGAGGCGAAAAAACAAAAAATGGATAGGAAAATCAAGATCTTGGCTTTGGTTTCAATAGCTGTTGTTTTAGGTGCAATCGCAACTTCATTGGTTTTTGAGCAATCAATTGTTAAAGCCGACACGCCTGGTCAAGTTGCATCTGATGCAACCACGACGCCAACTCCAACTCCTTTAGCTGTAACTGCAACCGATAATCAGAGCCTTTCTGGCCCTGGACCGATGGGATTCGGAGGACCTAGAGGAATGATGGGAATGTTCAGAGGATTCGGTGGTCCTGGCGGCATGATGGGAGGCTTTAGCTCCATCCAAGTAAGCTCTGACTTCACGCAGAATGTAACTAATATTGTTCAAAATGATTCAGACGTGAAAAACCTGCTTGCCCAAGGCTTCAACATAACTTCAATTAGACCGGTAATCAGTACAGTAATTGACGGAAACGGTAACGTAACAACATCAGCCACAACCGCAAACGTAATATTGCAAAGCACAACAGGCAGAGCATTAGTGGTAGTTGATCTCACTCAAGCAAAAGTAACAAAAATAGTAACTACAACCACTACAGTAATCAATAAATAAATCACCTTTTTTTCTATTTTGCTCAAGATTGAGAGCGCACACTGTTTGAGGTTGAGGGTTTCTTCTGAGAAAAAATGGAGCAGCTTCTAAACTGTACATCCCATTGCTATTGGCGGTAATTGTTAGCGTAGTGATTGTCGGAGTCTACGAAATAAATCAATTGGGCCTCCAGGAAAACAATTCAAGTCCCACTCCTTCACCCACGGCCACCCCCTTTGTTTCTCCATCAGTCACTCCAAGTCCAACTTCGACACCTACACCCACAGTTTCGCCAACTCCAACTCCCACTCCTGCACCAACGCCACCACCTACGCCGAGTCCAACAGCCACACCAACACTGACACCAACTCCAACCCCTACGCCAACGTCAACTTCAACTCCTAGTCCTGCATCAACCCCAACACCTACGCCAACTCCCACGTCAACTCCTACACCTACCCCAACTCCAACACCAACTTCCACACCAACGCCCACTCCAACGCCCACTCCTACTCCAACACCCACGCCAACTCCGACTCCAACACCAACCCCCACGCCGACCCCTACAGCTACGCCAACACCCGCCCCAACTCCCACACCTATGTCCACTATAAATTGGGCAGGCTATGTCGTCGCTTCAAACATGACAAACCCTCAGCCCACTGTAACCGGCGTCACGGCATCTTGGAATGTTTCCACTGTTTCCCCGTCAACAAGCAACGCATTCGCAGCAGCTTGGATTGGCATAGGCGGCGACCAATTTGACAAAACACTTATTCAATGTGGCACAGAAGAAGACTCCATCTTTGGACAAACGCGGTATTCTGCGTGGTATGAACTTTTACCAAATAACTCTATAACAATTCCCACAATCAACATTTCGCCTGGAGACGTCATACAAGCCTCAATTCAACTAACAAACGGAACACTTAACCAATGGGTAATTAACCTGACTGACACGGCTAACGGACAAACATTCCAGAACACGTTTACTTACAATTCTAGTCAGTTGTCAGCGGAATGGATAGTAGAGAGACCCACAATTAATGGTGCACCTTCCCGCCTAGCCGATTTTGGAGCAATAACTTTTTACAATTGCACAGCAACGATCGGCTCAACGACGGGTCCTATCGAAAGTTTTCCTGAAAACCCGCTGGTAATGTACTCTTCAACTTCGAGAAACGCGGTGCAGCTAACTGATGTTTCAGCCCTTAACTCTGATGGAAATAGTTTCACAGTTAATTATTTAGCTTCAGGCTAAGATAAAAAATGCCCCAAAAACCCCAGCCTTTCGGAAGGAAGCATGTCGAATGTGGAATTTGGGTCTGTACTAACAACTGGACCATCATGTTCTTACGATTAGCATCAAATAAAGCCCTGTACTATAGACTAATCAAGTGAAAAAACATGGTTCAGAAAGAAGTTATGAAGAAAACAAAAACTTATGGTATACTTGCATTACTTTTAGCCATAATTCTTGTGGCGATGATTTACACTGCCGGCAACACTGGGATTTCTCCCGCTTCGCATCAGCAGCCGGGATCAACTCAAGGGACTCAAACTCAGGGAACACAAGCTTCAATGAAAACCTTTGCCTCCTATGAGGAACTCAAAAACTTCATTAACCAAAGCAGCAGCTCAAACCTGGACACTCGTAGCACCTTGTTTAACGCGATGCCAGCAGCTGTAGCGGCTACTGGAGCAACGGGTGCTACTGGAGCGACAGGTGCTACTGGCGCAACAAATGATTATTCAACAACTAACATCCAAGTTGCAGGCGTCGACGAAGCAGACACTGTGAAAACTGATGGCCAATACATCTACGTGATAGGCAACAATAGCCAAGTTGTCTACATCTTGGATGCTAGCTCACAGAATCCACAAAACGCCAAAGTTCTCAGCAAAATATCCCTAAGCGACGGCATTTTGTCAGGAATCTTCCTGAGCTCAGACGGCAGCAAACTCGCCGTTCTCGGAAGCAACAATGTTCCCTACGCTGTTTACGGAACGTACTCTGACTTATACCCCGCAAACGTAATGTTTCCCACATGGTCAGCCGACACAAACTTTGTTTATGTGTATGATGTTTCCAACAAAGCTTACCCTACACTTGTAAGGAACTACACGATGAGCGGCGACTACGTTGACAGCCGAATGATAGGCAACTACGTATACGACGTAATCTCAGAAAACGCCTATCTCTACAACGGCACCATTTTGCTGCCAACAGTTTTCACTGGACAGCAAGCATACACCATGGCACCTACAAGCATCTACTACGTTAACACGTCAGATTCAGCATATATGTACACAACAGTTGTAGCCTTAAACATCCAAAACGCCCTTGAACAAGCCACAAACACAACCATCCTAATGGGTAATGCACGCACAATCTACGTTTCCCAAAGCAACATCTACCTAACCGATGAGGTAAACACCTACCAAATCATGACGACACCGGCATCTATACCAACTCAAACGGGTGTAACCATTATGCCGATGATACCGGCGGGGTCTTATACGCAGGGAACCTCTATCTACCGCATCCAAATCTCAGGTCCATCTTTGACGTTTGCAGCTCAAGGAAACGTCACAGGCACCGTTATGAGCCAATATTCGATGGATGAATACAACGGGTACTTCCGCATAGCGACAACCTCCTACGACTACTCTACAACCAGCTACACAACGACCCAGCAGAACAACCTCTACATCTTAGACCCGAACCTGCAGCTCGTGGGAAAAATTGAAAACTTAGCCAGCGGAGAAGAACTGCATTCAGCCCGATTCATAGCTGACCGATGCTACTTAGTCACCTTCAACCAAGTCGACCCGCTATTTGTCGTCGACCTAAGCAAACCCACAAGCCCCATGGTTCTAGGTAACCTAACCATTCCTGGATATTCAGATTTCCTGCAGCCCTATGACGCAACACACCTAATCGGCATCGGTCAAGAAGTAAACGCCAGCATCGACGCTAACAAAGTTGAAACTCCAGGCGACGTGTATTACACTGCCATTTTAGGCTTGAAAGTGTCCTTCTTCGATGTAAGTAACGTGGCTAACCCAAAGGAAATCTCAAGCGTAGTCATAGGCGACACCGGCACAACCTCCGAAGCTCTCACCGACCCCAAAGCCATCCTGTTCGACGCCTCCCGCAACCTCCTAGTGCTACCAGTCGACCTTTACCTACTAAACAACAGCACCGCCATCACATCATCAACTGCTACAGGTACTACAACTAATGGATCGTCTGTTCTGGTCCCCGTGCCGATGATCCCAGCGAGTCCTTATTATTATCCGCAGTTTGTATGGCAAGGTGCATACATATTCAACGTTGACCTCACAAACGGCATCACAATTAAAGGCAACATAACACAGCTCGACAATGCTTCAGCGTATCTATCCAACCCATCCCTTGCGATGACAGGCTCTTACCCGTGGGGAGACAGCCAATACTTCATTACCCGCTCATTATACATCGGCAATGTCCTATACACAATCAGCGAAAGCAGAGTACAACTAAACAGCTTAAGCAACTATGCCCTGCTAGCCAAAGTAGAACTGAATTAATCGTCATCAACTTCCTTCCTTTTTTTATGTTCATCACGCGATTCTTGCGAAACCATTAACAGTAAATTAGTTCTAGGTGTCAGCAGTTTTTTTAAGCTACATAAACTATCTTAAATCATGACAGATTATCTTCTATCAATTCCTAGCTGGAATATTAAATTACCGTTTCGACCAAACTGAGATGAAATAATGACGCTCAGCAAGATCATCGTGAAAGCGCCTGCCACAAGCGCCAATCTTGGATCAGGCTTCGACGTTTTCGGACTAGCCTTAAAAAAGCCAAGCGACAAAGTCAAATTGGTTCAGACAACAACGGGTTTAAAAATTCAAGTTTTCGGCCTCTCAGCACAAACCATCTCCACAGTACCTGAGAAGAATACAGCAGGCGTTGTTGCAAAACTAATGTTAAAAGAGTTCTCGCTGAAAACAGGTCTCAACATAACGATCCAGAAGGGCATTTGGCCGGGCAAAGGCTTAGGAAGCAGCGCAGCTTCAGCCGCAGCTGTAGCATACGGCATAAACCACATGTTTAACCTAAACCTGACCAACGAACAATTAGTCAAATTTGCCGCCAAAGGTGAAGTCGCCTCTGCCGGATCTGAACACGCTGACAACGTTTCAGCCGCTATCTGCGGAGACTTTGTAATTGTAAAATCATACAATCCAATTGAAATCGTCTGCCTAAAAGCGCCCAGAGACATGGAATGCTGCGTAGCTTTCCCACATATCAATACGCCAATGAGCAAGACTGAGAAAGCCCGGTTAGTCGTGCCCAGAACAATTCCCTTGGATAAACTCATTTATAACGTCGGACAGGCAGCAGCCATGGCAAGCGGCTTCGCCACAGACGACATAGAACTGATTGGAAAGTCAATGCATGACTCCATAATTGAGCCAGCTAGAGCTTTCCTAATCCCAGGATACCTGAAGGTCAAAGAAAACGCCTTAAACGCTGGGGCAAGCGGAGTAACCATTAGCGGTGCAGGACCAGCAGTGATTGCAGTAGTTAACGGAAAGCAAACCGATGCAGCCAAGGTCGCAGCAGCAATGAAGGAAGGATTCAAATCTGTCGGTTGCGATGCAACAGCTTTCACCACAAAGCCAGGCAAAGGCGCATGCACAATAGAATGAGAAAGAATACAAGGAAAGTTGAAAAACACCGAAAGGCAAATACCTAACACATCGTCTTGAAATAAGATTTAATGTTCATAGGTGACTCGATATGACTGGAGACTTGGTAATTGAGACAAAAGGACTCCGAAAGACTTTCATTTCTAAAGAGAGGGGCGGAAAGAAGAACGGAAAAAAAGAAGTGGAAGCAGTTAAAAGTATAGACCTCACGGTTAGGAAAGGAGAAATCTTCGGTTTCTTGGGTCCAAATGGCGCTGGCAAATCTACCACACAAAAAATGCTCTCCACGTTGCTTTGTCCAACGAGTGGAGAAGCCAAGGTTCTTGGATATGACTTGGCAAAACAGCAAGAACAGATTAGACAAAATGTGGGATGCGTCAGTCAAGCAGGCGGAGCAGACCTAGGGTCAACCGGTACAGAGAATCTGGTTCTCCAAGCTCAACTATATGGCGTGGATAATGCAACAGCAAAGAAAGACGCAGCTGAATTCGCGGAGCGCTTCCAGATGACCTCATTCATAGCCAGACCCGCGCAGTCCTACTCTGGTGGTCAAAAACGCCGTTTAGATGTTGCGCTTGGAATGATTCATCATCCTCAACTGCTTCTTCTCGATGAGCCGACAACAGGGCTTGATCCGCAAAGCAGAGCATATTTGTGGGGAGAAATAAAAAAACTCAAAGCAGAGGGCGTTACTATCTTTTTAACCACTCAATACATGGATGAAGCTGACAAACTCTGTGACACGATAGCGATTATAGATAACGGAAAAATTATTGTCACTGGAACTCCGGCGGAGTTGAAAAGCTCTGTCGGCGGCGACGCGATTGTTTTTAATTTTCTCTCAGAAGAAACCGCTCATAATGCGGAGGCCTTGCTAACCGAAATGGTCAAGGTAGAGAAAATTCAAACTACAAACAATTCAGTCCATCTAAACATTAAAGATGGAGAGAAAATGATGCCTGAACTACTGCGCTCGCTCGACGCAAAAAACCTACAAGCGCAAAGCGTAATGTTGGCTAGGCCAAGTCTAGATGACGTCTTCCTAAAGTACACAGGCCGTTCACTGAGGGAGGATATAATAAAATGAAAGCTCTAACTGACATAAAATTGATGTTTGTTCGCAATATGCAGCATACGCTGCGGAGCCCTGTTTTTGTTTTCGTGAGCATGTTCCAGCCTCTGATGTATTTGCTCTTGTTTATGCCGCTGCTCAACGGTCTGGGCGGTGTGCCTGGATTGCCATCTGGAAAAACAGTAGATGTTTTCATTCCTGGACTTTTGGTTCTGCAAGCGCTCTTCGGCACCGCATTTGTAGGATTCTCCCTAATTGATGACATTAGATCTGGAGTCATAGAGCGATTTTTAGTGTCTCCAGTGAATCGCTCAGCAATTCTTTTAGGCAGAGTTTTGAGGGATGCGTTTGTCCTTCTTCTTCAATGCGTTTTGATCACTTTAGTTGCCATTCCATTTGGTTTAAGTGTCAATGTCGCCGGATTTTTGCTCTCTCTGGTGCTGTATGCCTTGATCGGAATTACTATGGCATCTATTTCATACGGTTTCGCTCTTATTTACAAAATTGAGGACGCCCTCGCTCCTACGCTAAACACGATCACACTGCCTGTTTCTCTGCTTTCAGGCATTATCCTTCCTCTCGCATTGGCGCCTATTTGGCTTCAGGATCTGGCAAAGATTAACCCATTCTCGTATGCAGTTGATGCTACTCGCGCATTATTCGCCGGAAATTTCCAAAACATAGGAATCCTAGAAGGCTTCATAGTCATCGGCGTCCTCGCAGTTCTCGTTTTCCTGTGGGGTTTGAGGTCACTTAAGAAAATGGCGTCATAATCCTGATTTTTTTAAGGTTTCATTTGTGCCAGCTCAACCCTCTACCTTTTCGCAAAATACAACAACCTAAAAATTAGATATCCCACTAACACATAAGTAATTACGAGAGGTTATGCACATGGAAGTTGCAGTTAACTACAAAGTCTACGACGACAAGTCAAACATAAAAAACGAAGGAGAAGCAAGAGCCACCTTCGACGACAAATATCTGACCTTAACCGTCTCATTCGGAGAGCCCATGTTATTCGCATATACCGACATCGTTGGAATATCAGACTACGACTACAAAGTTGATCTTCTCTTGAGTTCCAAAGAAAAACTAAACCTTTGGGGCTTAGGATACCAATACGAAGACTTTCTCTTCCAATTATTCAAACTCCGAAATGAACTCATGCTCAAATACCTACTTATGGAAGAATCACTTCTCCAAGCCGGTTTTCAAGCAAAATACACAAAACTTGACCCAAACGGCCAAACAAGTCAAACCGGAAACTGCGAAGTACGCCTCTATGACAATGCCATATTAGTTCTGCCACAAAAAAACGAACCTATTCGCCTTCCATACTGCTACATAACCAACGTAAACAAACAAGACTACAAACTAACAATAACAAACGAATCCCTAGAAAAAATGGATTTCACCATGCTTGGACAAAACTTTGACCCTCTCGCAAAAGCACTCTCAGATGCCATTAACAAGATGATCCTGAGAACACAACAAAACATAAAAGAACTGATCCCCGAAGCAACTCCCACCGTAATATACAAACTAGCTGATCTAATGAAAGATGGAAAGGCAGCAAAAAGAAAAGAAATCGAACAATACTCACCAGACTTCTGGCGGCGTCTAACCAAAAAAATAGACGAAGCTGGCATAACCATAGAATATGAATTTCTAAATTCACTCGCCGCAAAAGACCAGGTCTGCGTAGGAATAAAACGCGGACTTATGGGCGATTTAACAGGCACTTACATATGGATGCTATTTCCACTTCTCAACCCAGGAACAAATAGACTAAGTAACACAATTGCCCTAGAAGCATTCAACACCATAGACAAAACAGAAGAAAATAAAGACCCTGAAACAAAAGAAGAAACCAACCAAACCCCAGACGAAGAACAAAAACCCGCACCAACAGGTGCGACTTACTTCTTTAGAGAAATAGGAAGAGAAGAATATTCACAAACCAAAGACGAAGATTTGACCCAAGAACTAGATAGTTTCATCAAGAACATAAACCGATCCATGATCGAAATTAACTTCAGAAGAGAACCAATCTATCTTACAGAAAACCAGCTTGACAGCATGGAATACACTCAGTACAGATTCGCAATAGCAAAAATCGCGGCTCTAAAAACCTTGAGAGAGCAATTTGTAGGCAGAGTAGTTCATGCATCCCAAAAACAATGGCAAACAGATGTAACTAGCTTATTAGCCTTCAACACCAAAAGTGTAGATGACAAAGAAAAATGGAGCAAAGGAGACCAGTAAATGCCAGGTTACAAACATCCTTGCAAATATTGCGGAAAACTCGTAGGTTTTGATGACAACGTATGTCCTTTTTGCGGAAAAGTCAATCCAGTGGGACCCCAAAGATGCCCCAAATGTCGAAACCCAATTGAAACGGGACAGGTCAATTGCAGCAGCTGCGGCTTAAAACTTCAAACAAACTGTCCATACTGCAGTAAGCCAACGTTCTTTGGAGATTATTGCCAAAACTGCGGTAAAAGACTCACAGTAATCTGTCCAAAATGTAAAACTGAGCAGCCACCGCTCGGAGAGAAATGCATAAAATGCGGTAAGCCCCTAAATATAGCAGGGAGTTAAAAAAAAATGCCACTTCAACCTTTTACTCGAAATTATCAAGATGAAAGCACGGATGCTGGGTTCCAATTTACATTCAACTGCGATATATGCAACGACGGCTACAAAACAAACTTCATCGCAAGCAAAACCTACAAGAAAAAAGGATTCTGGAAAGGAGTAGGGCAAGTTGCCTCCATTGGATCACAACTAGCGGGAAGAAGCGGAGGCTACTCAATTCAACAAGGCGCAAACGTCATGAGCGACCGATTCGAAGGAATGACACCAGAATGGCACAAAGAACACGAACAAGCATTTGAACTCGCACAAAACGAAGCTAAAGGCCACTTCCAAAGATGCCCAAGATGCCACAAATACGTCTGCGAAAACGACTGGAACGAACAAGAAGGACTCTGCATTGAAGACGCCCCAAGAGAAAGTACCGAAGTTGCCGCAGCAAGAGCTGAAAAAATGGTCGCTGACATCAAACAAAAAGCCGAAACCACACAAGTCTACACTGGCGAAATAACACAGAGACAAACACTTTGTCCAGTATGCGGAAAACCAGCCGGTTCAGGGAAATTCTGTAACAATTGTGGAGCACCACTTGGATTGAAAGTATGCCCCAAATGTGGAGCTAAAAACCCTG
This sequence comes from Bathyarchaeia archaeon, assembly GCA_050012755.1. Lineage (GTDB taxonomy): Archaea > Thermoproteota > Bathyarchaeia > Bathyarchaeales > Bathycorpusculaceae > Bathycorpusculum. The sequence goes on along the minus strand of JBEKGO010000004.1, from coordinate 92,042 downwards.
CGGGCACCAGTTTCTGCGGCGAATGCGGCACAAAACTAACATAAACAACAAACTCTCGCTTTCTTTTTTTACTCAACCATTGAGGCATAAGTTTCCATGCAACAAATAGATTGTTTGAAGAACCCTATCAAACCTGCTTTTTCTTAGCTTTGTTTCTTATTGCTTTGATGCCAATAGCAATGGTTTTGGCTTTTCCAGTTAGCCCTCCTTTAAAGCTGGCATTTTCCATTAACCAGTTCAACGCCAGCTTGATTAACTGCCTTAAAGTTATCATCAAGCAAATGTGGAATGTTTGCTGCCCCAGCGGAGGGTATTAGAATTTCACCTGCCCAGGTCAATCCAGCATGCATCATAAACTTCTTAAAATGTTCACTCATTAGAGTAAAATTCTCCATATCTGGAAAACCACAGGACGAAACCAAGACAGCTTTTGCCTTAGGTTCATACCGCTGGGGGTGATTAGTTAGTCCATTTTCCATTAGAACCTGGGAATGCTCCGCGTTAATAAAGAACCTATCTATCACGTTTTTTACAGTAGCGGGAAAACCAAACACGTATACTGGTGCAGCGATAATGAAGTAGTCACACTTTTTGTAAACGTTATATATTGATTTAAAATCGTCTTTCTGGACGCACTCTCCTTTGTTTTTTCCTTGCCAGCAGCTCCAACAGCTTGTGCAGGGTCCAATATTCATCTTATGAGGATAAAACTTGTGAACTTCCACCCCACCCATTCCTTTAAGCAAAGTATCTAGTATTTTCTCAGTAAAAGAGGAGCTTCTCTGAGAACCCGATATGGCCAAAACTGTTGGCATTTTTCTATCAGACATAATAGTCGCAACTTCCGTTTAGGTAGACTATTTCAATCATCTTCAACTATCAACCAATAATCTTGTTTTCAATAATAAAGATTGTATTTATTAGATTTTTATTTTTTAAAAGAAGTCAGACGTTTATGCTGTTTTTTTTTCCAAAACGATGTTTCGTCAGAGAAAACAAGCTGTCCAATTCTGATTGCAATCCTGAATTGCGATGTTGCAAAACTTTTATACGGTTGTTTCCACTTTTTTTAAGTGATGCCAACTGTAAAAGACTTTATGACAAACAATGTTATCACAATTGAGGTTAACAGGAATGTGCTTGAAGCTGCAAAGCTGATGCATCAACAAGATGTGGGTGATCTTGTAGTGATGGATGGTGTTGAGGCCAAGGGTATTGTGACTGAAAGAGACTTAGTTAGAAGGGTGATGGCTTTGAAAAAACCGCTTGATATTAAGGTCTCTGAAGTAATGTCAAAACCGCTAATAACAATTGAGGAGAATGCCCAGCTCAGGGACGCAGCAAGGCTAATGGCAAAGTACAAAATAAGACGACTGCCCGTTACAAAGGATAATGTTTTAGTCGGCATAATTGCCACTAACGATTTTGCTAGGCATATTGGCAAAAAAACCTTCAGTGAAATAATGCTCGCTGCCATGACCCGATATCCATTAGCTGACTCCAGCCGATGATCAACAAATTAACCGAAAAAAGAGCTCAACTGCGACTGCTTGACCCTTGACTTATCTTTGATTATTTTCTGAGTCTCAGTTAACAAACCGAGCTTCTCAAGAAGGTACAAGCAGTTTTCCGGGGCATATCCGTGAAAGTGATTATTGAAGAAACCGTAAACCTTCTTCATTTTCGTGCTGGTTTCTTGAATTTTCGGCACCCACTTGTCCAATTCTTCTTTAGAATATCGATAATCAAACCAGATTTTTTCGCCTCTGCCATGCCAACGGAAATAAGAAAAATCAGCTGTCAAATGCGCCTCAGGCGGAAGCAATGGCTCATCAACAATCGTGTAAGCGACCTCATATTTTTTTAGTAAATCCCAAGTTTCATTCTTCATCCAAGAAATATTGCGGAACTCAATTGCATACCTAAATTGGGGATCAAGCATCCTAAAGAAGGATTCAAGATTCTCTAAATTGCAGTCGCACTTTGGCGGAAGTTGAATTAGGAAGCAACCCAGCTTTCCTCCAAGTTGCAAAGGGCGCATTAAATCGAAATAGGTTTCTAAATCGGCTTTTACATCGCTCTTTAAGCCAAGGCGTTTATCATGAGTGATTAGCTTAGGCATTTTGGCAGTAAACACAAAGTCGGATGGCGAATATTTTAGCCACCCCATTACAGTTCCTTTGGAGGGATTACGATAAAATGTCGAATCTATTTCCACAATTTTGAAAACATGCGAGTAAGCGAGGAGTTTGCGTTTTTCTCCTTTTTGGTAGAAGGGTCCTTCCCACTCGTTGTAGCTCCATCCAGAAGTGCCAAGATGAATGTTTGATTCACTCATCGATGAACCTCACTCAGGACTGAGTTTCATTTTTCAAGTCTTTTCCAATATCCCAAGCTTTGGCAATTTTTTTACCAAGACTCCAATAGCTACGGTCATTCATAACAAATAAAATGGGTTCCACTTTTTCAAAATCGACTGCGCCTTTTGTGAGTACTTCTTCATCGCAAAAAGTTGTAACAATCTTGCCCACGAAAACGTCATAGTTTGGGAGATCAACCGTTCTAATCAACTCACATTCCATATTGATTGCGCATTCTTCGATCATCGGGGCAGTTTTTAGTTTTCCAAAAAAAGTCTTGAACAACCAAGCCTTGTTCTCTGTTTTTCCTGAAACCAAACCGCAATAATCAGTCTTTTTGATCATTTTTACTGATGGAATGTTGACGCTGAAGGTGCCGTTTTCTTTTATCCCAGAGTTTGTATAATGGTTTTTATTCATTCCAAGAGAAACGGAGCCTAAATCCATTATGCCCACATGCGCGATGGTAATAAAGTTAGGTTTGCCATGTACCAACGCGCCAATTAGTGTTGTTGGAAGTGGATAAAGGCAGTTTTTAGGTCCAATATCAATTTTCATTTTTGAAAACTCAACCTTCAAGGAACTAATATTGTTCGGTATCAATTAAGGTTTCAATAACTTAGCTTGTTTATAGAGTAGCCTTAATCGAATTGATGACTTCTTCCAGTGAAGAGTAAGATTTCTCAGGAATCTTGGATAATAATTGTGATAGATGAACTCTTTTTTCAGCCGTTAGATCCACTACTTTCCAGCCCTGGTCAGTCATTAGGGATTGCTTTGTAGAAGGAAAAACGGCGTCTTCAGAGAGAACAGCTCTTGCAGAATCTACTCCAGTATAAGCCGTTACTGGAAGAAAGGCGCCGGTTAGCTTATATGCCTTAAATCGCAGGGCATCTGTGTTCATTCTTGCGCCATGATAAGACAACGCAACAACTTTTGCATTGCTTCCTTGGGCGCTTTTGTCGATTTCTTGCAGTTCTTGATCGGTGAATTGGTATATGTTATGTTTGCCTTTACCAAAGAGCCTTGAATAACCTATATCTTGCCAGTCTGACGGCTTTTCTCTTGATATATCAACGCAATGAATTATGTTGAAATTCCTCATCAAGTCAACATTCTGCTCAGTCATAGGCGCTCTATTTTCCCAAACAAGCCTAACTCCATGCAAATTTACAGATGCAAGAAAATCCTTCGCAGAGCTGACCGCTTTTTGGTCAAGGACATAGCTAGCAGGCGTTTCTAAAACAAGAAAAGGCGAATCAAGCAGCCTGCAATAAGTCACCATTTGACCAAACACCTCATAAGCTTTATCGACGGGTTTTAAGCCGATTTTGTGGGTTAAGTCTTGATGGCAACGAACCGAAAAAGTAAAATCGCTGGGCACAGTTTTTCGCCATCCCTCAACCAGTCGAACGTTTGGGTATTCATAGAAGGTGTAGTTGACTTCTGTAAAATTGAAAACTCCCGAGTACGCTTTGAGTGATGGCTTGCCTGGATCTTTGAAATAGGCCCAGCCCCCCGTGCCAACCAAATAATCAGACAAACACGCTACCCAAATTATTCTTGCACTTTTAGACTAATTAGTCTGTTCCTATCCAACAACACAGAATCTTGTTTCCCTCTTTTCAGCTCTAGAGCATTAGATTGCCACTTGCCTTAAAGAAATAAAAAAAGAAATGGAAGAGTCTTCAGAAGACTCGTTTATTTTTTCTTATAAAAGAATCTTAAAGCAGCAATAACTAGCATTAGGATACCTAATATACTAAAAATGGTACCGGCCCCTGAGCCTCTTAGAGGAGCGCCATGAATAGTTATTATTGCTAATCCAACGATTAGCAAGAGTATTCCTAATACGCCAAGAATAATTGCGTGCATGTTCATATTGCTACTTGGTTTTGCATTTTCTCCCATTTCAAAGCCTTCTTTAATCCACATCAGTTCTTTACGTATATAAGCTTATATTCAAAAAGACTAGTCAATTGAACTCGTTCACTTACGCTGTTTACACAGTTGTAGTGGTGGGAGTACTTGGAATTGCCCTCTTAATTATCACCTATTGTTCATGCCGCAACACGAAACAAAGAAAAAAATGCGCTTAAAAATAAGCGCTAACAGGTTTTTTATATTAGTAGCAGCCAAGCGACGAATACAGCTAATGTAGCAATGAAGAGTCCTACCCAAAGGCTTTTGCTATACTTGAAAATGTCTTTTCCGCTCAGTGGAGCCACTGGGAATGTGCCACAGAAAGAACCGATAACGCACATTGATAATCCTGCGTCTCCAACAGCAGCGTAACCTCCTTTCCACAGCAGGAAGAAAAGTCCTGCAAAGGCTAAACTGATAAGGATTTCAGATGTAGCAGCGATAGCGCCCAAGCGTTCTGTGAATTTTTTGGAGTGTACACTGCGCGTTGGTGAAGAGAATGGAACTCTGAAGGCAAAGGTGGTGAAAAGGAAAAGGATAAGTCCTAAAGGCCAAATTGAGTGTTCACTCCATACGCCTTTGCTTCGTAAATACACTATGGAAACGAACTTTTGGACGAAGCCGACGATGACGCTTGTAGCGATGAATACTGGTAGCAGTGCCCAAATTTGGCTCAGAGTGATAACTTTAACGTATGCGAAAGAAACTCCTAGAACAATTATTGCAACGATGTAAGCTAGGACTTCAGCTCCGGTTGGCTTGAAAAGCGAGCCAGTCTTTTCTAAAGCTTCAGTTTCGCGTCTTGAAGAGATTACTTCCTCAAGCCATTGTTTTATGTTGTCAGGGATTATTCCTTTTGTTTTTTCGGCAGGTGCCCCGCCCACTTTTCCTAATGGGTTGCTTAATGAGGAAAAAATTGCCGCAACTAGTCCAACTATGACTGTCGATACGCCAACGGAAACCGCTGCATTTGTTGGTTTGGGAACCCAGACCTGCTGCAGAAGATCGGACGCACTAGCAGTCGGGCCAGGTGACGCAGAAGAAGATGCTGTTGGCGACGAGGAGGTGGCAGGACTGGAAGAGGCCGAGGTAGATGGGCTTGGCGACGGAGACGTGACAGAAGAATCTGGTATTACGGAGATGCTGTTTGCGCCTTCGTTGGTTACGTATATTTTGCCTTTGCCAGGATCATAAACGACGCCTGTAGGAGAGGCTCCCACAGCTACGGTTGATACCACAGAATTGTTACTATCAGAAATGATTGACATAGAAGCAGAACCGTGGTTGACCACGTATAACTCGCTCGTAACAGGATCATATGCTATGCCATAAGGATTGGTTCCTACAGGTATGGTTGCAACCACAGAATTGTTACTATCAGAAATAACAGAGACGGTACCAGGGACAGAATTGGCTATAAATATCTCGTTCATGCCTGAATCATAGGCGCCTCCTGCTGGACCGCTTCCCACGGTAATGGTTTTAACCACTAAATTAGAAATATCATTTATAACAGAAACCGTATTGTACCCAGAATTAGCAACAAAGACCTCGCCCATAGCAGAGTCATAGATTACCTTGTTGGGATTTGTTCCAACGGTTACATTTGCAACCACGAGATTTGAATTATCAGATATAACCGAGACTGTATTGTCCTCAGAATTGACGACAAATATCTTATTCTGGCCAGAATCATAAGCTATGTTAGTAGGGCTTGTTCCCACAGCTATGGTTTTAATGACGAGGTAACTGTTGTCCAATATAACTGAGACAGAGTTGGAACCGTGATTAGTAACATAGATGTAACCTCTACCAAAATCGTAAGCTACACCTGTTGGAGAGGTACCCACTGTTATGGTTTTAAACACAGAATTAGAATTATCAGAAATAACAGAGACAGTATTGTACCCAGAATTAGCTACAAAGAGCTCGCCCTTAGCGGAGTCATAAGCTATTCCTGTAGGAGAAGTTCCTACTGTTATCGGAGATGTAGCATGAACCATACCTGTGATTGACAAGGCAAAAACTACAATTAATAATAATCCTAAAAGTTTCCAGACTTTAGCATTCATTAACCTTCTCCGTCCTTTCTTTTCAAGCACTCGCTTTTATTTCATGACATTTCCTAACTTATAATGTTAGTGCGATTTAGTTCGTTAGGCTCAATTTCGTGTATCGAGAAAAAAGAAAATGATAAGTCTCAAGGAAGACTCTTTATTTTCTCCGTCAACTTGGAATTAAGCAGAGTTCGCATCGATTTTTCGATTTTTCAATGCCAATGAAACTGCACATACTGTCACAACCACAACTGTGCCTCTAACCCTAGGTAGCTACAAAAAACTTTTCCCAAACGTTCCATATCTGATGTTGCGTTGGCGTACTCGAAATTCCATTTACATCAGGTGTAGAGTCGCCCAATTTTCCTTTTATATCCAGCCTCTTCGCTTGAAAATCAAAGCAAGGCTCAAAGCAACTGTAACCATTATTGCAATCATTATGTAGAAGCCGTAAGGGCTGGTTACTTCCGGAATCTGTGCGGGTTTGAAGTTTGTTCCATAAATTCCAGCAATCAAAGTCAATGGGAGAAAGATGGCTGAGATTATTGTTAGTATTCGGATGATGTTGTTTGTGTTTATTGTTTGCACGTTGACTAAGATGTCTCGGATGTTGCTCATTTCTTCTCGGTGAGCATCAACAACCTCCACCAGCTGGATTGTCCTATCGTAGAGGTCTCCGAAACGGGGAAGGTTCACTCCCGCCACTAATGCAAATTCTCCCCTTGTTATTCTTCCCATAATTTCGCGGAGCGGACTTAAACTCTGTCTGAGAGTCACCAGTTTCTCTCTCACCTTTAAAACCTGCATCGAGAAGCCGCGGTCTGTGCGTTTTGTCCCTTGTCTGAAAAAGCCTAGGGCTTCTTGACTCAAAACTTCTATTCGTTCAAACACCGAATCTGAAACTGGGTAATATTCACTGGTGACCAAATCCAAGAAAATATAGAGCATGATATCAGTTGAAGGAACAAGGGATAAAGAAAAATAGCCGTGAGTGCCTATTTTTTTGTAAACAGAACAAGTCAACTCAGAGTAGCCTTTATGAAAGGTTATTAACCATTTTTTACAAACAAGCATTGCCAACCGTTCCATCTTGCCATCAGAAATAAAGCCTTCTCTATGAGGAAAATTAAGTAGGCAAAACATGCGGTCTTCATGTTCATCTATTCTTGAACGTTCGCCTTCTTCAGTGAGTTCTTGAAGGTTGTGTTCATCTATACTAAAGTAATCTTTCAGCTCTTTCATTTCGGCATCAGTCGGATCTTGGGCATCAACCCACAGAACCTGGTCCTTGCTGATTTCTTCAGGCAAAGCTTCTAGATTTTCTGATTGCCATCGGCCTTCTTCGTGTTGCTTGAGCAAAGTAACGGTTAGCAGATATTATCTCCAATTAAGTAAATGAGAATCTTATTTGTAAACCTAGCCATTATTTTCAAAAGAATTCTTATTTATAATTGAATCTCAAAAGACCAGCAAAGCCTCCTAAGGCGTTGAGCTTTGCTTTTTCCTCCGACTCAGGAGATATTACCTCAACTCTCGCATTTGTTTGTGAAGCAACATCTTCCAAGACATCTATTATGTCCTTCTCATCAACTTCATATTCAACTGCACCGCATCTTTCACAGGGGATCGATGCCATTTCCCGCATTGTTTGAACCTTTTTACCCTTATCCACTATCTTTGTCTTGGCTAGAGAGCATTTTTTGCACATTACAACAATTTCAATTATATCTGTACTGTCTATTACTAGCGCAACTTCGGCTTCACCATTCTTGAGGGCGTTCAATACTGAATCTAATCCGTAAGTAGCCAAACCATCTTGTTTGGCGATATCTGATAGAAGACGTTGCACGATGCTCTTTTGCTCCGGCAAACACATGTTTTTCAATGACTCAGATGATTTGTCAAGCATCTCTCGCACGCCTTCTCTGCTAGCGGATTGAGTATCCACTTTGCCCAAAAACACATTCTTTAGCTCATAATGAAGGAAATTGCCGTTTAGGAAATCTTCTTTTGTTGTACCCGGTCCTCCAACAAGCAAAACTGTGATTTTGTGGTTTTCGAGAAATGCCTTTGCTGCATGCTCTGCAACCCTGTGAAAGTAGCGTGTGAGTTCCGTGTCGCGTTCTCTTTCGTACCTTCTTTGGCTCGACCCACCCTTCCCAGACTTTCCCGGAATCCCTGAAGTGATGTTTTCGATGAATTCGAAGCGTTCACCATTGAGCAGACCAAAGCTTGCCTCCTTTGAATCCATGGCGATTAGTCCCACAACCTTTAGGTCTCTTAGCATTTCCCTCAGTGGCTCCAACTGGAAATGGTTGTCAACCTCGTAACGATATTGCATAATAGGCTCTGGCGGAACGACATCTTCAACATTCAAAGCCGCGCCTTCCGAATCATCGGCAGTGAAAGTTCCAGCAAATATCGCAAGCCCATTCTCTGGAATTTCCTTGCGCAGCTTTAGATCCTGAATCACAGTCTTGAGCGCATCTTGGAGGCGGCCCACACTTTTGGATTTAGCTGCCGCAGAATCGGACTCCGCCTTGAGAAACGCGGTTACCTCATCTATTGATTGTTCCCTAGGTATGTAAAGCGAGATAAACTCCATGCCCCGTCCTTCTTTGCCTGATAGCCACGCTATGAGCTTCTTCAGTTTATGCTGTTTCACGGAATTAGTGGTTGCTATCTGGCAGCCGTGAAAATGCGACGCTACTTTTTCATTAACCAAATTTGCACCTTACTTTTCGGTGGTCAAAACTTCTGCAGCAATTGTTGTGACTTCATCTAGGTCAACTTCTTCGGTTTCCTTAACGCATCCGCTGGGCCTATAAACTAAAATCAATTCCTCACATGCTCTGCCTTCGGGTTTGCCCATTTCTGGGCAACTTCTTTCCTGGGCTTCATCCTCGGGCAAACTGCACGTTCTGACGGTGGCTTTGTCCAATTTTAGCAGGGTGTTGTCGTTTTTTAAAATGTACGTTTTAACTTTTACTTCGCCGACTCTTTTTCCTTTTTCCTGTCCCATAAACAAACCTTCACAACATTTGGGTTGCAACCACGAAACTTCTGCATTCAAACCCACATATGTTATCGTTAACTAATTATTAAAAGCGTAACGCAAAAAAGTTGACAAATCTTAAACATTTGGAAGAGCCATAAATTCCAAATCGAATCAGAAACCCAATTTTTCGTTAACAAAAATCAGGCTAATTTTTCGAGAGGTTAGGGTTTCCTCTTCAAATATCAGTATTTTGGCTATGGCGTTGCCTTTGAAGCCAGCTTGCTTCATTCTTTGATCTTCAAGGGTCAAAACGTATTCGCGGATTCGTCTTAGGCTTTCTTCCAAGTTGGGAACGATTTTTTGTGTGCCTACAATCCAAATTACATTGTTAGAGGTGTAGACGTAGGAAGCTAATTGACTGCCTGTGGCACTAGCAACGATTACTTCTCCTGATTCTGTAACGGCGTGAACGCTTCCCAAGAAATAATCGGATGCGACACGTTTTTGCGCAGTTCAGCTTGTTTTTTAGGATCCTTCTCTGATACTATCTTTTCCTTTAGGTTATTCCAAGGGTGCTTACTGGAACTTAAGAAGTCGACAAAACCAATTTCCTTTAGAACTTTGGAACTGCCGGTCATTACTTCAGCTCCTGGAGGAATAAGATTTTTCAGTCTTTCAAGTGCTTCTGCTTTGTTATTCAAGAACTTAACATGGAAGCCTCTTCCTTCGAGAGCCTCTCCAGTTTTTTCCACAACTCATTAATCAGCTAATTCAACCCACATATTGCCAATCACGTTTGTGTTTATTGCAGAACTTTATTAAAGAAGCTGCCGTCAAGTCTCTCAAATTTTCCACAAAGAAAATTTCTTCCAAAAAATTGGTGCTAATTTTGGAAGAAGCCCAAAGGACTTAACTGGAGAGACTCATGTGGTGGTAAACAAAAATGCAGTCTAGCACTTTTCAGTAAATATTAGATGACGATTAACTTTCTGCGCTGCTACAAATTCTTGCTAGAGAAATTTAATAGAAAGCAGTTTTCACCTAGCTTAAATAGGCTTGAGACAAAAACAAAGTGATGTTGCCAAAAGAAAAACCTCTTGAAAAACTGCGAATCTTCTCGTTAGCAATTGAAATGTGCACTGACGGAATAATAATTGGAGAGCTAACTGGAAAAATCACCTATGTAAATCAAGCTTTGCTAAAAATGTATGGATCCAAAGACAAAACAGATCTGATAGGAAAACAAATCCTTGAATTCATAGCGGAAAAAGACCGAGCGAGAACTGCAAAAATCTCTGCAGAATGTCTTAAGACTGGTCAATGTGTAGCTACAGAATTTGCTGCATTACCTAAAAACGGCCTTATTATTCCTGTTGAAGCTACAATTGCAGTCATAAAAAACCATGATGGTACAGAAATAGGATTCATGGTTGTTGTAAGAGACATTAGAGAACGCAAGAAAACTGAAGAAATACTAGAAAAACAAGCTCAACTAATCAACCTAAGCCCCCTTGCAATAATTGTCAAAAAAATAGATGATACCATTGTTTTCTGGAGCCAAGGGGCACAAGACCTTTACGGCTGGACCAAAGAGGAAGCTGTCGGAAGGAAAAGCCGAGAACTCTTCAAAACCGAATTCCCAGAGTCTTACGAAAAAATCACCAGTCACCTCGAAAAAACCGGTTGCTGGTCAGGAGAGAAAACACAACAAACAAAGTTCAACCATCAAGTTTCGGTCAAAAGTCGATGGCTCGCCAGTTATAACAGTGAAGGCAAAGTTGACGAAATACTTGAGACAAACATTGACATAACCGAGTTAGAACTCATGCAGGAAAAACTCGAAGAATACACGAAAGGACTAGAATTAACCGTTCAAGAACGAACAAGAGAATTAGTTGAAACACAAACGCGCCTTGTAAAGTCAGAACGTTTAGCAACAATAGGCGAATTAGCAGGCATGGTCGGGCATGATTTGCGTAATCCACTTGCGGGAATCAAGAATGCAAATTATTTCCTCAAGAAAAAATATAGCGGGTCTTTGGATAACAAGGGTAAAGAGATGCTCGCCATTATTGATCGCTCAGTTGAGCACGCGGATAATATTGTTGGGGACCTGCTGGATTATAGTCGAGAGATTCAGCTGGAGCTTGAGGAATACTCGCCTAGGTCGCTAATAGATTATGTCTTGCTCTCCATTAAGCCATCCAGCTGCATCAAAATAATTGATCACACGGAAAGCTTCCCTACAATTTGGGTAGATGCAAACAAGATCGAAAGAGTATTCATTAATCTTATTAAGAATGCTATTGACGCTATGCCTGAAGGCGGCACGCTTGAAATTAGCAGCCGTCAAAATGGCGAAAACTTAGAATTAGCCTTTGCCGACACAGGCATAGGTATGTCCTCTGACGTGATAGCAAAAATCTTCACACCACTTTTCACTACCAAAGCTCAGGGAATGGGTTTAGGATTAGCAATATGCAAACGAATTGTCGAAGCACATCATGGAAAAATAGCCGTGGAGAGCACCTTAAACAAGGGAACAATCTTTACCATAACCTTACCGATTATTCAAGAATTAAATAGAAAAGAACGACTGAATCTGTAGCGTGAGAACATATTACAGGAACATCGCCTTCAAGAGAGCAATATCATTACTAATGAGACTTAGAACCAACGCAAGAAATATCTGGAAAAAACTCTTCTCCAAAAAGAAACGGAATATTTTTACGGATTATTTACTGAAATTTTTCCAACCATGCTTTGAATCGTTCCTTCACATACGTCTGGTTTCCAAGTGCAGATACCGGCGATTATCTCATCAAGATAGTGAGCTAACTCTTCATTTGTAACTCCCTTAGAACAATCAACCTTGTACTCGATTTCTCCATTTACCCGTTTTACCGCTATCTCAACCAAAGCATCCTTATCCATAACTTACGCCTCTCCAAGACAATGTCAAACTATAAAATTTAAACTTTCATAAGAGCTTAGACTCTTTGAAGCAGCGATTCATTCTCTAATATTCTGAGAAAGTATTAAGTCCAAACTTTCTGCTCTCAATGCAATAAAGTTGTTACACTTGGAAATAACAAAAACATAAATCCTTTGGTTCATATGGTTCATAAGCACATTCAAGCCACTTAATGTGAGTACTGGTTTATATGAAATTTAGACTTTGGAAAGCCAGCCCCATTCTCGTATGCCTTCTCCTTACAGTTTTTATTACATCAGTCGTTTCGGCAGCCAACTACGAAAAAACCTATAATATCCAAGCTCCATCTGGACTTTTCAACCGCCAATATAGGCTTGTCAGCCATCAATCTGACCTCCTCAGCGGACTCAACAACCAAAAATTGTACATTTCCATAACACCTTCACTCTACAATTATTACGGTAACATGAGCCACACAGTAAATGAAGACAGCGATTACGCAAAATTCATAACACCGCAAGCGGTAGCACCCATCGCGGAGAGCATACAAAAAATCACAGATAAACTGCCCCACAGCGACGAACAGTTTGCTGACGCTGTTTTAACGATGGTTCACCAAATACCCTATGCCATTACTGAGCCGAAGTATCCCGTTGAAACTCTGAAAGAAAATTCTGGAGATTGCGTTGAATTATCTTTTCTTGCAGCTTCTATCATGAAAGCTGGAGGGTTAGATGTTGTTTTGATTCATTACAAAGGAATAGATCCTGAGCACATGAATGTTGGAATTTACTTGCCCTACAAACCTGTCTACCACACTTTAACGAGTCCCCTCACCGGGTTTGAATATGACAACAAAACTTACTGGACAGCAGAAGCTACTCCTGCAGGTAACTGGAGGGTTGGAGATCAATCTGAAGCCTTAGCTGGTGCAAGTGCAGTAATTATTCCGGTTGAAAACACCGAGCAATTTGCCCCTGCACAGGTTTCATCAAGCTTAAACATGTCGCCACTGCTGTCAAATATAACTGTTAATCTGTCTGAACAACCAGCAAACATGACAGATAACGATACGCGCTCCTTAACTATATCAGGTTCAATTTCACCTGCATATTCAGGACAAAACGTTACAATCTACGTCAGCAACAACGGAGGCGCTTTGGATTATTTCACCGCAGTAACTGACGATGCAGGCAGCTACATGTCCACTTGGAACTTCAGCTCAACTGACACATATTACATTACTGCAAGCTGGGGTGGCGATTCAAATTATGCTGGCGCCGACAGTGAAACATTAACAGTTTTCGTTGGGCCACAATCCTTCATTCAATTTCAGGCATTTGACTATAACTATATAGTCGGGCAACCTGTCACAGCAGGTTTTGTTACTCGCCCAATACAAGGGATAAATGATTTTCTCACTATTCCAATTGGGACCAATGTTTCGTTCAGCTACGATTTTATTATACTGCCAGCAGGGCATGCGGTGTCTAACGTGGAAACAGCAACCGTAGAAATTCCGGCAAGCCAGCAAACAACAAGAATACGAAATCAATCAATAACAACGACGTTTCCTAGCGAAACATTTACAGTACCTGTGAATGTGCCCGCGGATATGGCGCCCCTAAGATTGCCTGACGGATTTAATCAAACATTGAACAACCAGTTTTGCTTTATAGTCCAAAAAGATAACGGAGACAATTATAGCCTAAACGTCAAAGCATTGAGCGACGACGACTTATCAAACATAACAGATATGGGAAACAGTGCAGAGTTCACAAATGCTTCTCAAATCATAAATGACAATACATGGTATCAGGCAACTACAACCGTTTCAGACAAGGGAATAACCTCTAATTTATTCAACATTAATGGCACGCTCATAGAAAGTACAGCGGCTAACAACTCAATGAACGGTACCGAAGCTGTAACACTGATAACAAACAACCAAGACAACGCCATCGTCTTCAAAGACCTAAAAATCGAAAACCTTAATCCAACACAACAGCCGCCAAGCCCTGAAGAAACAACTAAGAGCAGCCCAAGCGTGGTTCCATACGTTGTCTTATCGATTCTCTTAGCTGCAACCGTCACATCAGTATTCTACATCAAAAGAAAAAAGTCGCATGCCACAAGGGTACAAATTGTTGAAAAATTATGATAAGCCAAGCTTCGACATTCACAAGTAGACTAAAAGCTTTGCAGTAACTTTCTGCGCAAAATTACGAATCGGATGTTGATTTCTATCAACACTAAGTATCATAACGGAGAAGCGGAGGAAGGGTAACGGCCCATAGCTTCCAATATTTCTTCGGAAACCGACTTTTTTCCAAGATTTCGCACAAAATCGGAAGCAACAATTATCCCAACTAACTTGTTCTGCTTCAAAACTGGAAGTCTCCTAATCTTATTACTTGACATCACCCTTGCAGCCTCTTTAAGCGAAGCATCAGGATCAATCGTGATAAGAGACTTAGACATAATTTCCGAAACTTTGGTTTCCCCAGGCAGTTTTTTCGCGCAAACCCTTCTAACTATATCTCTTTCAGTAATTATTCCAACAGGCACTTCGTCATCCATGACAACTAAACAGCCCAACTGGTTGGAACTCATGTGCTCAGCTGCATCAAAAACGGTATCATCAACACCTATTGAAACAACATCCTTAGTCATGATATCTTTCACTGATGGCATAAGCTCTCTTAAGAAAAACCAACCTAAAAAAGATTTTTAGGTCAGGCATTAAACGATATGGCAAGGTCCCTATGCCTTTTCCACGGGTTTTGGTTGTTCATGTACATATTTTCCGCCTCTGAATGCTGAGCATACCGCGGCTATAATGCACATTATTGCACCAATGACGAATGCTTCTCTTAGGGCTGTCATGAATGGAACTGAAATAGCGTTTGGGAAGAAGGTCGATCCTGTGAGATAATTCATCGTTGATGAGGGTATAGAACTTACTAATGAAGCAGGAAGGGTATGAAGTATCGTTGCGACTGGGTTGTAGCCTAGAAACGCTCCGAATAGAGCCCCCGAAGCAGGTGTTGAACTGAAAATCTGTGCAAGCTGATGAGATGCACCAGCGCTGGTAACTGCCGCTGAAAGTGCACCTGGAAGAGTTGCGCTAAGCGAAACTATTATAATTGTGAAAAATACAGCTTGACTTATCATCATTGCACTATTTTGTATAGTCGCACGCATCCCAGATGCAGCACCTCTACATTCCGGAGGAACAGAATTCATTATTGATGCCATGTTAGGAGAAGCAAAAACTCCATTGCCAATTCCCATCACAAAAAGCACAACGCCAAATGCTAAGTAAATGAAATTGACTGGAAGCAAAACAAACCCTATGAAAGAAACAGCAGAAATCACCATGCCCAAAGTAGCAAGCAACCTTGCGCCATGTTTGTCAGAGAGCCAGCCACTTATTGGCCCCGTTAAGACAAAACCGATAGTCATAGGAATCATAAAAACTCCAGCCCAAAACGGCGTCGAATCAAAGCTGTAGCCGTGGAGAGGAAGCCAAATTCCCTGAAGTAATATTATGAGCATAATTATGACACCACCTCTTGACATGGAACTGAAAAATGAAGCAAGGTTACCGGCACTAAACGCTCTTATCTTAAAAAGATCAAGCTTAAACATCGGCTCTTCAACATGGGTCTCGATAAATGGAAAAGCGACAAGAAGACTCACACCAGAGACAAGGGCAGCAACGACCCATGGATTACTCCAGCCCATAGCAGAGTTTCCGTACGGTATCAAACCGTAAATAAAACCTGCCAAAACTAATGTTAAGCCACCGCCAAAAGCGATGTTGCCCCAAATATCCAGTTTTTGGTTTTTCTTGATAGGGCATTGCTCTTTCAGTTTTAAGTATGACCAAACTGTGCCTGCTACGCCGACTGGGACACTTACCAAAAACACCAGCCTCCAATTAATAATCGCTAAAATTCCTCCCAGAACTAGACCAATTAAAGAGCCTGCTAGGAAAGCTATTTGGTTTATTCCAAGTGCTTTTCCCCGTTCATTGCTTGGGAAGGCATCAGTTATTATTGCAGCGCTATTTGCAAAGAGGAATGCACCACCGATTCCCTGAACTATTCTGAAAACTATTAACTCAATTGCACCTGCGTCGCCTTGATTAGGGGTTATTGAAAGCAGTATCGAGCCAACTGTGAAAATGGCGAATCCTAGGTTGTAGAGCTTCACTCGTCCAAACATGTCGGAGAGTCTGCCGAAAGTAACAAGCAATGTGGCTGTAACAATGCTGTACCCGAATAGTATCCATAGCATATATTGGAAAGACGAGAAAGGATCAATATTGATTCCACGAAAGATAGCGGGTAACGCAATCGTAACTATGGTACTGTCTATTGAAGCCATCAACATGCCAAGCGTTGTATTCGAAAGCGCAACCCACTTATACTCAACCAAGATTTTTCACTAGAATTTTATTGGGTGTGTGTAGCGTGCGATAAAAAGTTTATCGCGCAAAACCCCGGTTTCGGGATACTAAGGATGGCATCTTCCTTTTTCTTGTTAGCAAAACTAAGCATCTTTTGAGAATGAATTTATTTTGCTCATTAAATTAAAAAAATAGCCCCAAACTTCTTAAACTATATCAAGACATCAGATGCTGAGGAAAATTGAAATAATTACCCAAACAACACCCACACCAAACCCTAATACCCACAAACCAACAACACTCCAAAGCCAACAACGGAGAAGGATGTAACTGACAGTTATGGATCAAGATTCTATATTGCGTTGGCTCTTATCGTGGGAATGCTAATCATACTTGTAATTTCAGTTGCACAAGCTCAGTACACGCAAACAACCCAGTTAGCTGCAATATTTAGCGGTTGGATCACGACAATCGTTGCTTTCTATTTCTATGGTCAAAGCAGCGCTCAAGCTCAAACACAAATTAAAGCAGCAACACAAACCGCAGCCAATTCCGAACAAAGAGCAATCCAAGCCGAACGCAAAATTAAGCAACATCAAAAGTATGGTCGCAGTTCACGATGCAATACAAAAATCTGCAACCCCTGAAAAGGCAACGGCAACAGTGTTTGACGAAGTCATAAAAGACATTAACGAACTGCTACAAAAAGACTAAATTTAAAGCATAAAGCAAAGAATCGATTAATCATTGTCTTGCGAAAAAATGTTTAGTGCCCTAAAATGTTAGGCATAGATCCGAATGTTTAGTAATAGGAGAGAAAACGTTAATCAACTTGTCTGTTGGTTTCCATTCTTGCTTTTATGCAGTTCAGATAGTTTGAGAAGTGTTTCTTTGTAGACCTGAATTGCACTCAAGTATTCGCTTATCTCAATGTGTTCGTCGAGTCTGTGGTCTAAGTGTGAATCTCCTGGACCGTAAGTAACTATGGGCAGGTTCATGGCTTTGCCAAGAATGTTCATGTCACCGGTCCCGGTTTTATGTAGAAGCGTCGCGGGTTTGTCTAGCACTTTTCTAACAGACGAAGAAAGAATATGTACTATTGGTGAAGTCTTGTTAACTTCGAATGGCTCAACTGTATCTTGAACAGCCGCTTTCACTGATACTTTTTGGTTGGCAGCTTGATACTTTGTAATTATTTTCTCTATTTGTTCAAAAACCTGAGCGGTGCTAAATTGTATTGGCACTCGAACGTCAAGGTTCATTTCAACTTCAAAGGGAACAACTGAGGTGGCTCTGCCACCTGCTACTTTGACTAAACAGGCTGTGACAGCGTTGTATGGGCTTGCTGAGGGATCCAACGAGGGATACGAAGAAGCGTTTTTGATTTGTTCCCAAAGCTCATATGCTTTCTCTAATGCATTATCATACATCCAAGGAGTAGAGGAATGCCCTGTCTCTGTTTTTAGCGTAATTTTAAGTTGTATTTGACCTTTGTAGCCGACGGTTATGTTTTCGACGCCGCTGGGTTCGGCGAAAATGGCGTAGTCAGCTTTTATTCCTTGAGTGATGAGGTGTTTGACGCCGCGGCTGGTCGCTTCTTCTTCCACTACGCTGGCAACCAAGATTTTGCCTTTGAATGCTGGCTCTTTAGCTGCTGCGACTGCAGCTATAATCATGGCAGCAAGGGGGCCCTTTGCATCGACAGCTCCTCTAGCATAGATTTTGCCTTCTTCAATCCGAAGAGGTAAGTGCCCAGCTACCGTATCCATATGACCGCACAGAAGGATGACCGGTTCGCCTTCGCCAACGACTCCTATGACGTTTCCGATGTCGTCTTTGCCAACTTCAAAACCCATCTTTTTCATTTCATATTCTAGGTAGTTGGCTGCGTCTTCTTCTTTTCCTGAAGGACTGTAAATGCCTAGAAGGTTAGTTAGGAACCGTACTGCTTGCTCGCTCATTTTCCTCTTCTCCCAAAACTTCATCCAGAACGTTTATTGCACGATCGATTTGTTTTTTGTTGATCACAAGCGGAGGCAGTAGTCGAACTACGGTTCTTCCGGCATCCAAAACCAGCACGCCTCGATCTGCAGCTTTTTGAATTGTGTTGTGAACGTCAAAGCGTAGTTCCATGCCAAGCATTAAGCCTAAACCGCGGACTTCTTTGACGATTTTATGCTTAGACATTAAAGCTTCCAAACCTGTCTTAAAGTATTTCCCCATCTCCGCTGCATGCTCAGTCAGGTTTTCTTCTATTAGTGCATCTAATGCGGCACATCCAGCGGCGCAAACCAGTGGGTTTCCACTGAAAGTGGTTGAATGTTCACCGATTTTGAATGATGCCATAATGTTTTCTTTAGCGACTGTTATCCCGATTGGTAAGCCACCTGCAAAAGGCTTTGCTAGGCACATGATATCAGGCACAACATCCCAATTTTGGCAACCGAACAGTTTGCCTGTGCGTCCAAAACTTGTTTGCACCTCATCAAAGATCAGCAAGACATTTTTTTCATCACAGATTTGCCGAACAGCCTGCAAGTAACCATCTGGGGGAACACGTATTCCGCCTTCACCGCGGATTGGCTCCATCAGAACGGCGGCTGTCTTCTCAGTTATTGCTTCACGAATTTTGTCGGCGTTGTCGGGCGCCACATGTTTAATCTCCGGAACCAATGGCATGAAAGGATCACGATATTTCTTGTCCCACGTTGCGGATAATGCTCCCATCGTTTTGCCGTGAAAAGCACCCATTAACGCGATAATTTCTGGTTTGCCCGTGAATTTGCGCGCAAGCTTAATGGCGCATTCAACTGATTCGGCACCGCTGTTTGAAAGAAACGCTTTGTCTAAGCCTTTCGGTGTTATCTTGACCAGTTTTTGTATGAATTCTGCTCGTTTATCATTGTAATAGCAACTGTGACAGGTTATCAGCTGCTCGGCTTGAGTTTGGACCGCGGCAACAACCTTTGGATGACAATGTCCCAGCAAAGCGACGCCGTAGCTGGTTGAGCAATCAACATATTCTTTGCCGTTTATATCCCAAACAAGCGCGCCTTTACCTTGTGTGAGTACGATTGGTTTCTTGCTGAAAACATTAGCTAAGTAACGATTTTCAATATCCATAATTTCTTTGTCATTCACCGGTTATCACTGTACCAACTTTATGATTCAACGCTGAAGTAATGGGCTGATTTCCTGTGCCCGCGGTAACTAGAACTTCATTGACGCCCCGATTTAACGCTTCCAAGGCAGCATGAACTTTGGTGCTCATACCCGACCCGATGCTTGAACTCACTTCTTTGACTTCTGTTGCACTAATTCTTGGAACACATTCGCCTTTAAGCATCAAACCAGGAACATCAGTGAGCAAGATTAAGCGGTCGGCTTTCAGGGCACCCGCGATTATAGCCGCTGTTCGGTCACCGTCTACGTTGAGCGGTTCATAATCTTGGCTTAGCGCAATAGGCGTCACAATCGGCACATAGCCCTTCTCAAGCAAAAGATTAAGCAAACCAGCGTTGACTTGGGTGATTTTTCCAGTATATCCGCCGTCAATAACTTTTTTTCTGCCGCGCTCATCAACGTGAATTAGTCTGGTTTTCCGGTTTCCCTGCAATGTTGCTGCATCTAAACCCGTTATGCCAACGGCAGATATGCCTTGAGTTTGCAGCGCTAATACAATTTGCTTATTAATTTTGCCAGCCATTACCATGGTGTAAATTTCAATTGTTTCTTTGTCTGTGTAGCGGCTTCTGAAGCCTTCAGGTGAAATTATAAATTTTTGTTCCTTACCTAACTTTGATGCGATTTCAGTAACTTCAACGCCACCTCCATGGACCAGGATGACTTTGTTCGTTTTGGCTACTTCTTTTAGGTCGGCGATTAAATCTTGGGATGCGCCTTCTTTGAGTATGCTTCCGCCCATCTTTATTACAAGCAGCATGGCGGTCACATCGGGTGGAAACCAGTGCTTTTCAAGCCTGTGGTTTCGTCTATGCCCATTTGTATGTTCATGCATTGCACGGCTTGCCCTGCTGCACCTTTGGCCATGTTGTCAAGGGCTGAGAAAAGCAAAAGCCGATTCGCATGCTCATCAATCTCGAAGCCAACGTCACAGAAGTTGGTACCCTGCGTGACTTTGGGGTCAGGGAGTTGGTAAGGTCCTTTTTGGTATTTTACTAAGCGTATGAATGGTTCATTACCATACATTCCGCGGAGCACTCTCCATATGTCCTTGTTTTCTATCTTTTGTTTAGGGTAAGTGTGGATGGTTGCGAGGATTCCTCGGACCATGTTTACAGCGTGTGGAGTAAACGATATTTTTACTGGCTCGCTGGTTAAAGCGTTTAGTTCTTGTTCTACTTCGGCTATGTGGCGGTGCCCAACAGGCTTGTAGGGTCGCACTCCGCTGAAACGTTCAGGATGATGTGATGATGGTGAGGGTTTGGCGCCTCCGCCGGAAGACCCAACCTTTAAATCTACAACGATTTTGTTTTGATCGACTAATCCAGCTTTCACTATAGGTGCTAAGCCCAAAATGGCGGACGTCGCCATACAGCCAGGGCAACCAATTATCTTTGCATTTTTTATTTCTTCCCTATGAAGCTCTGGCAAACCATAAACAGCATCTTTTAACATTTCTGGATGAGCATGTTTCCAGCCATAGTAAGTTTCGTAGTCGGCTGGATTCTTGAGGCGATAATCGGCACTCATGTCAATTACTTTTAAGCCTGCCTCTAAAAGTTTAGGAACCAAGTTTAGTGAGCCACCGTGGGGTGTGGCTGTGAAGATTAAGTCGCAGTTTTTCTGCATTTCAGCCGTGTCTTGGGGTACGAATTTTAGCTGGGTTATGCTTCGCAGGTTTGGGTGTACATTGAAGACGTATTCGCCTACGCTCTGACGCGAAGTAACCATGGTTACTTCTGCCTGCGGATGCATAAGCAGCAAACGCAATAATTCGCTGCCAACGTATCCTGAACCTCCAATTATTCCAATTCTCATTTTTGTATCCTTCTCTTCTTGACTAATGGTCAATTAGGCTTTTCGCGCCCTTCAAGAGTGGAATCGCCACGTTATAGCCTGTTGCAAGCCGAGTGTTCTCCCAGAACTCGGGACAGGAATTGGATTCATGAAACATCAATTCGCTCTTATTTTTTTCTACGCTTTCTTCAATTATCTTTTTAATATTTTCGTAATTTTCACTGTCTGCGTAGCCCTTGAACGTTTTTTCCAGTCTGCTGTTCCAACCTTGAAAATCTGTTAAGCGAGTTTCATCCTGCTTAACCTTTTGAACAGGCACAAAAGCTTTGGCTGCCTTATCAAGTTGATCTTTAAGGTAAACGTCATCAACCTGCTTGTTTTCTTTAACGTTTACCATGGCGTCCAGAGCGAAAATCCATGCTTCACACCCTTTCCCCAAGGTTCTGCCACATTTCACTGCTAAGTCCTGGATACTTTTAGGTAGTTTTATACCGAAAACCAGATTGCCCAAGAAAGTGTTGGTTCTAAAATCCTTAAAGCTGGCTCTCGCCATTGAAATTGGATAGCAAAAGGGCTGTTTACCTTTCTCTTTGTGAACAATTATTCTCAAATCGTAGAACCATTTTTGAACCAGTTCCTGGACGACTACTCCAACTGGATTGATTATTGAAGGCTTTGTTTCTTGGATGTTGGCGATGAGTTCTTCATCGTTTTTTGCAAGCATAATCATTTTGCCATGGGTTCCCGCATCAGCTTTAATCACTATGCCTTCTGAGATTGGGATTTCTTGTTGAAATAGTTCCGATATGTCTTTTTCGTTATGAATTACTTGGCCATTCTTTAAAGTGTCAGTTGAATCGCATGGTACAAAAACTGTTTTGGGAATCGGTATGCCTTCTTTCCACAGTTTAAGCAATGTGCGCAGTTTGCTGTAGCAGACAAACTCTATTTGTGAGCTGTTTAACGTTTTTTTGCCAAGTTGCTCCATGATGTATGAAGCTTGGAGACGACGGTTTTTGCTTTGAGCACGATTAAGCACAACTGCCGTGTCATTGATTATGCCTGTGTAGTCTTTGCCTTTGGTTTTAGCATCAAAACCGTTTTTAGAAATTGATAGTGCAATTTTTCTGAAGGGCAGAAAAGTTAAGTCAATGCCTAATTGCTGCGCGGTGAGTTTTATGCCGTTTTCGTCATTTTCAGACCGCTCATATAAGAGTGCAATGCTCATCGCTTTTTGGCTCCACTAAAAAAATTGGTTCAAAAAACTGGTTAAAATTATGGAGGCTGGTTAGAGATACTTTTTATTCGCCCCAGTCTTCGCCCTCAATGGTTAATTCTTGAAGGTCCACGCATCCGCCTTTAACTTGTTTAACTTCAAGTTCTAGTCCGCATCCAGGGCAGCTTAGGATTTCTCCTTTTTCTGTGTCTGATGGAACATCAAGCTCTGCGTCACAATCGGGGCATTTTGCCTTTACACTTTGTGGGTTTGAAATTGCTGGTTTAATCATTTTTTGTTCGTCACTTTACAGTTTTAGGAAATGTCTTTTTGATTATTTCCCAGCTTAATTTAAACATTGCGACTTATTTGTTACAACTTAAACTTCTAATGTTCCATTTGGTGCACTAATTTAGGGCTTGCCATGGTGGAAAACGTAAAACAGACAAGCAGTTGCAACGAAAACCGTAATTCCGCTATAATGCTTATTAGGGAAACCGTTAAACTTTAATGATAGCAAACAACTCGGCTATGAGAAAATGGATGAAGTGGATAGGCAAATAATCAAACTTCTAAAAGATGATGCAAGAGCAGGTTACGGCAAAATAGGCATGAAAGTAGGCTTATCGGAAGGCGCCGTACGGAAAAGAATCAAAACATTAAGCGACCAGGGTGTAATAAAGAAATTCACCGTTAAAGTTGCCGTTGCAGAAGGTGCCCAAGCCATAACTTTGCTTGCAACCAACCCCGCTCATCCAACACAGGAAGTCTCAAAAAAAATCCAAGCAATCCCTGACGTAGAAACTACATATGAAGTCAGCGGCGAGTACGACATCGTGGTAGTGATTAGCGGAATGAACATGACAGAAGTAAACGAGTGTATAGAGAAGATCCGTATGGTAGAAGGCATAGTGAAGACCAATACGATGATTGTACTGCGCAGTTCCTAAGCAACCACCGGTTAGTTTCTTTTGACGACCAAATCGTGTGGTTTAGAATGTAATTGGAGTTGTCTTTCTAATTCGACTTTTGCGTGTCTGCTTGTTGTACACTACACTAAATTTATTCAGTGAATCGTAAGCTTTAATATATTAGCATATTTAACAATGCACGTAGAGTAGGTAAAAATCATCAATAACTGTGAGAAAAAAATGAAATTCGAAAAAAAATCTCGAAAATTGCTTTTGATTGTAACATCGATAACGATAGTAGCATTAGCATTTACGATAGCAGCACTTGCCTCTGTTTTAGGAGTCTCCACCCCCAACCTTGAAAAGTACACTGGAGGCAACGTATCAGTCGGCGGTGACACATCTGGAACAATAACATATAACCCCAATGCCAATGGAGTAGGAATTTGGAGTCAAACTCTCCAGCCATCCGGCTCTTGGTATGCAAGACTCGCTATAGGCAACGGCTACAGTGGATCTATAACTATCAAGTGGAAATTGCAAAGTGAAACTGCTCCAAGTACTTGGACGACCATAAACGGTGCAACCCTAACAACCACCATAACACCTTCTGGATCAGCTCAAGTCGTTTATGCCACGGCAAACGGCGACATCGCGGGCAATCGTGACTGGAGTTTATATGCCAACGGTGAAGGAATATACCACGTTATCGCAATTATTACTCCAGTATCTTGATTCTAAATCAACAAGTCTTTTTAGCCAATAGTCCAACCTTATTCAGGGATACACTTGATTACATTTGAGACCGACATATTCATGGCTGTAACCGTAGTTCTAATTGGTGTAATCTTGACTGTTTACCTATCAATTCTCAAAAGGAACGGTTGGATAGGCAAAACCTCCAATTATAGATGCCCAAACCCTCAATGCAAAAAAGTTTTTCAAAAACCCATTAAAGTCAAAAACCAATCGAATCAAAAAGAAATTCATCTTGCATGCCCTGAATGTGGATACGACTTGGGCTCTTCAAATAATAAAAACGCATTGAAAGAAAGAATGATTGAAAACAAGTCAGAACCAAAAACCTCTGAGTCACCCAATGCGTTAATTGAAAACAAAGTCTCTGTAATTAAGGTAAGCAAAGAATCTGAAACTGTTGAGAAGAATCATCCAAGTGTAGAACTCAATCAAGGTAGAAGCGCTCAGGCAACGACTGCTATGAGCTTAGAGGAAAGCGCATCTAAAAGCAGCCAAAATATAGAGAAAGAGCAAGTTACAGAACGGATTGAAAACAAGGTTACCACCATCAAAGACACCGCCAAAGAATCTAAATCGCTTGAAAATTCGCCTCAAACTCTTGAATCAAAGCATGATTTGAAGCCTCCAAGAACGAACAACAAACTAACCCTAAAACAAACAGAAAATGATAAAAGAAAAGACAGACCTGAAGGATGTAACCATCATTTCGGTTACTTGGCCACTCTCCCAAAAAACACAGGAACTCCCGATGAATGTTACTCTTGCCCAAAATTAATTGACTGTTTCAAATAATTCTCTTGAGTTGCTCACTGATTAAAAGAGATCAAGGCAAAAAAGACTCTGGCTAATCAATGTTGAGTTTTAGTTTTGCATCAGAATTTATGCAGTCAAGAAGCGATGCAAATTTCAGGTTTTCTTCCATAACTATAAATAATATTTTCATGCACGTTTAAGAGGCATATATGATAATCCACGATGACGAATGCACTGAAAGCTCAAAAGAGTTAGAGACATCACGTCTGAAAAGACAAAAAGTATTGACGTGGATGTTTGAGTTTCTGTTGGCTTTTTCTATGGTTTATTGCTTGTTTTTTTTTGGAAAGTTTTTTGATGATTCTTTCTTCGTACTATCGAGTAGGGGGATGGTTAGATATTCAGTTAGTAACAGTCTCTTATCGCCTAGTTTGGATCTTGGTGTTTGGGGATTTTCGATTTTAGCGGTTTTAGCTTGGCTCTTTTACAGTTTGTACAAGAAAAACGTGGCAGGACCTCGAAGGTTTTTGCTGGTTCTTATTCAACTCGGGTTGATAAATTTAGCTGTTTTTGGTTTGCTAGGCTTTTTTCCGTTGGTTTTGGCTAGCTTAATACTTGTCACTTTATGTTTTGCTTTTTCTGAGACTTACTTTGGGCTTTCGCGTTTTTCACTGTTTAAGCGTTTGGTTTTAGGTTTTGTTTTGGTTATTTCAATTGTTGAGATCAGCGATTTAGTTTTGGTCAGTGTCCCGCTTGTGTTTAATTTGAATTCAGGCCCGGTAGCAAGACATTTGGCTGTTGTCGAACTTAATTTCTCTAATTTTGCGTATCCTGCTTTGCCATTTGCATACTTATTTTTCGCCGGTTTAGGAATTTTTGCTTTCATAGTTAAAGTGTTACCTTCTAGTAAGATTGGTGAGCGGTTTGCTGGGTTTGTTCGCCATCTGAAAGGCACGTTTCAACTTGGAAATTATCAGCCTTTGAGTTGTCGACTCCCGCTGGTTTTAGCCGTAATAATTTCAATTGTCATATCTATTTTGTTTGTGGTTTTTACGGTTTTGCCATGGGTTAACCCGACTAATATGCTTGTGAGCGTCGATTCCCCTTCATATTATCAGTGGCTTATCCACATGCGAAGTATTGACATCAATTCTGCTTTGACCTTTGCTTTCGCTAATGATCGAGCAGTGTTTTTAATTCTCATTTATCTTTTATCGGCTGTGATTTCGCCTATTAGTGTTCTACAATTTATTGCTGCCTTATTGATTTCTCTGTTTTCTGTGGTTTCTTTGCTGGTTTTAAGGCTTTTTAGCGGTTTTCGCGACATTTGGATTTTCGGGGTTTTGTTTGTGCCTTTTTCCTTCCAAGCGTTAGGTTTAATGTATTCTGGCTATTTTGCAAACATGTTGGCGCTCATCATGGTCTTTGCTTACTTTGTTGTTTTTTTCAGGGCACTTAGGTCTTGGTCAATTTTTTGGGTTTTTGCGTTATTGGTGATATCTGAGCTTATTTTGTTTACACATTCTTGGACTTGGTTTGTTTTTGCGTTGTCACTTGGTATGTTTTTGTTTTTAGAGTGGCGTTCAGCTGTTAAAAAGACGAGTCTTGGGAGCCGATTTAAGTTGAAAGCAATTTTTGTTGCAGCGACTATTGTGGTTGGTTTATTGTCCGATTTTGCTCGAAAAATGCTGTTTCCAATGTCTTCCACGACCTCTGTTTTTCAGACGGTACAAACTAGTTTGAGTTACCCTAATGCCGTTTTTCTCTTGAACGGTTTACGGCAGACTGTTAATTTTGATTTGGGAGGAGTTTTTGCAAATCAGCTTCTTATTTTTCTCATGATTGTTGGGTTTTTATTTTTGTCAACTTTCAAATCTGAGATTTCTAATCTTTTAACTTCTTGGATTTTTGTGGCATCCGTCTCTATATTGTTTGCTTCTGCGGATTTTGTGTTTGATCGCTTTCTTTTTTTGATGCCCTCTATTATATTGTCAGCTCTGGGTCTTTCTTTTATTGTTCGTTTTGGTTGCGGATTTAATGGCTCAAAGAGACAGAAATATGCTGTTGAAGCGCTAATTGTCCTCTCTGTGTTCTTGGTGCTGTTGAATGGCAGCTTAAGATATCTTTTTAACATCAATATTTGGTAGGGGTTTCTTGCCTGTGGAGCACAGATGCAATGTCCATAAAGCTTTTAAACGAATCGTACGATATTGGAAGAAATCCTGGGGAAACCAAATAATGGTCAACAAATCAAAATTAGTCGGGCTCGCGATAATTATAGTACTATTGCTTTTGTTATCTGTTAGTTTGGTTGCGGCTCAATATACAACTGAAAAAACTACTGATGTGAGTATTGGATCTGATGGAAAGTTTACTGCTACTGATTCTGATTCTGGTGTTTCATATTCAATTCAGGGCACTCCTGGCGCTGTTGGGACTGTGACTGCTGACGTTTATGACGGTAATCCTCAGCCTACTGCTACTATTCCAAGTGGGATTTCTTTGAGCCGCTTCGTAGCTATTACTTTTAATATGAATGCAGCTGATTTCTCGCAGGCAACCATTACTATAAGCTACAGCTCGTCTGATGTTCAAAACATTCAATCACCTTACCTGATTTACAAATACACGCCTGACACGAACAGCTACGTAAAGTTGGATTCAACTGTAGATACTGCCTCAAAAACTATAACGATTACATTGACAAGTATTGATGATCCTTTGCTTGCAATTGGAGGCGCCTCAAACATGCATAGTGAACCAGAGATTTCCGCATCATCATGGGCAATATTAGTAGGTTCCGTAATTGCAATAGTGTTGCTGGTTGCGTTTGCCGTATTCTATTTCCGACGCACTAGACAGGAGAACTGAATACTTCTTAAAGTTGCAACGTGATTTCGACTCCCTTTACAAATATGGTTGCCACTTTAGCCGATCCCACGTTCAATTATTACACTAGAATGTCTCTATTAATTATAGGGAGAGCCAACAATTTAACCTGACTGTGGACTCTTGACTACTACGTTACCCATGTCTAAGTTGAGGTGAACTTAAAGCTGAAGCGGAACACTGAGAAATTCAATAATTCAGAAAACAAGGTAATCGTTGATTTAGGTGAGTTATGAAAGGTCGTTGAAAGATAGATTTTAGATTAGAAGTGCACTTGCCAAAACGTGTTTTGTACATGCGCTGAACAGAAAGACAGAGAAAGGGAAAACGGATAACATTTATTAATATTCAATATTAATACTCAATACACAAATTCAATGGGGCAAAGAAAAATGAATGAAAAGCTGCAAGAAAGTGCCCATTATTTAAGATGCTGCAACAAGCTAGAACTCGAAGCCTTTAATCTTTATGGAACATTTTCCAAGAAAGTCAACCAGCCTGAAAACTGCTTTGTCTTAGGCTTCGCTTATGATAGCCTGAAATGTGCCAAAATTATTCAAGGAATACTCGATTACATAGAAGCGCCTGAAACCGAAAAAACAAATCCTAAAAAGAATTTCTCAGAATTAACCAACAGCGTCTCAGCTTTTACTAAAAAAGTCTCAAAAATCAACAGCGTAGACAATGAGGTTGCCTCCGAAATACTCAAAGAACTCGTCACACTCGAAGACCAACTTACAGAGGCATACACGGAGTATGCACAATCAAGTGCAATTAGAACAATGTCCGACGAATTCTCAAAACTGCAAATAAACTTAGACAAATTCAAGAAACTTTTCGAATCTTTCGCAGAAGAAAAACAAAAACACAAAGAAACAATTATCGAAATCACATGCTACTTTGACACCAGAGAAACAGAGAGACTAAGACATGCAACACCTGTAGTTAAATATCAAAATCCAGATTCATGGACTCTTGAATCTTCTCTTCATTCCTTCTCAACTACTCCAGCTGAGAATACCACGCCATAAACTCCAGTTGGTATCTCTTCTCAATCTTATCTCGATTTTTTTACTTTTTCAACCTTCTTTCCTTTGAATTTGACACTTATCGATGCAACTTAGAGGGTTACTCTCCCAATTCTCCTCAGCAGCAAGTTAGCTATCAAAGCCACAACTAAATCGGCGATAATCCAGGCTATAAATGAAATATCTCCTGCGATGGCCAAAACAGTGAACAGCAAAATTAGAGCTATTGCAATTATGCCGATTGTTCTTTTCTTTCGACGTATTTCAGAAGACAAACCACTTGCTACGGGCACATCAATCACAGCTTACTCTCAATACTAAAGTTATTAAAATATTAATCCACAAACTATTTTGAGCTAAAAAAATGAAGTCAAACAAAAGCCGACCACATTGTAATTAAAACTCTTTGCGTGGTTATTTATCAAGAAAATAGTGAGCGCCCGTTAGCTACTTCAACATAGATTTTTCCATTTTCTATTTTACATCGATACGTTGCCAAGGTTGTCAACTTATTTTCCACAAACTGTCCATTTCGCACGTCAAACTTCCATCCATGACATGGGCACATTACTGTGTATTCATAAAGGATGCCTTTGTCCAGTGAACAGCCTTCATGAGGGCAAATGTTTGAAACAGCAAAAATTTGACCACCCTGCTTCACTAATAGAATGGATCTGCCAGAAACGCGTACCTGCTTCATGTATCCATCTTTCAACTCTTTTTCCTTTAGACATGCTTTAAAATTAGCCAGAGACACATTTGACCCCCTTGATAACAAATAACGTTATAATCATATTATGCGCATTCAGCTAGAAATAAGTTTTTGAACCCTGCGCTCAATTTCATCTCTGATTTCCCGCACCTTGTCGATCGATTTGCCCTTCGGATCCTCAAGAACCCAATCAACGTTTTCCTTAAAAAAGGGACCAGGGCAAAAATCAGAACCCCCACAACCCATAGTAACAATCAAGTCAGCTTGGTTCGCCATTTCCTGAGTAAGCATTTTGGGTTTGTTGCTGGATATATCGATGCCCTTCTCCTTCATAGCTTGCACGACAACTGGGTTTACTTGGGGCGCTAACTTTATTCCGGCGCTTTGCGCAGTTAGTTTTCCTTGCCCATATTTGTTGGCGAAAGCTTCAGCCATTTGGCTTCTTCCAGCGTTTTCAACACAAACAAACAGAACTTTCATTTTCAATCACTTTTACAGTTTCTAAACCAAAATACGAGGTTCAGTAACCAACTAATGCATGATGAAAACTTCTATTAAAGGACATAGCACAACACTAAGGCTTTTTGAGAACCGAACCGGTAATAGCAATGCCACAGTTATAACTAATTTGAAGTTATTTTCAAAATTTAAAAGATTGCTTGCATCGATTTCACTTTCACTCGACCCTCTACTGGCTGAAACAGTTGCGTCTCCACTTGCTTTTTAACCGTTAGAAAACGATAACGTGACACACGTGACTGCCATGAAAAAGAAAACAATTGCTTTAACTACCGAGGAAAACCTCGCACTTGATTTAACAATGCACGATGTGCCAGCGTCGCTTATCACAGAGTTTGCAGAGAAAATTGTTAGATCCTACTATAACGGCAATTTGAATGCTGCTATTCAAGACTTAATTATCAAAGCACTATCTGAACAGGATTATGTCCATTCTCACATAACACATGTTAGAGACACCTTCCAGAAACCTGGCTAAACAAAAATAACCCATTTTCTAATCTGGACAACATTGTTTTCTCATTTTTGAAGAGGAATTTAGGTCGAAAGAGAAATTAAGCTCCAAATTGTATCACATGAAATCAGTCTTAAGAGGAAAGGCTTAATAGTTCTGAGGTTAAAATTTTCTTTAGTACAAGGGCGAACGTTGTGGCACTTTCGAGAATGGAGAAATACCTCGCCGTAATTAAGGTCTTAGAAAACGGAGATTTGATCACCCAAAAACAAATAATGCAAGAAGCTGACCTCAAATTAGAATCTCCAAAAGAAGCCCTCGAATTTTTGGTAAACGCCCAATTAATCGTAGAAAAAAAGGTTGGAAATAAGAAATTGTATACTATCACCGAAAAAGGGGAAAGACTATACAATTATTTCCGGTCAAATGACGATGGCGGTATATTTGGCGGGACGAACATAAATAGAATTGATTAAGCACCCAACTTTAGTAGCAACAACTATTGCCTACGACTAGTCGCAACGAAAAAATCTAAAGTCGACTAAATCTTAACTTCTCAATTTTCTCGACAGCTCTAACTGTGCCCACGTAAGCAATATCAGTTAATCCAATGAAGAAACCTGTTTCCACAACACCTGGAATCATCTTTATCTTAACTGCTAACTGAGCTGGATTAGCGATTTCTCCAAAATAAGAGTCTAAAATGGCATTCCCATTGTCAGTTATCACTGGACCAAGCTTGTCCTTGCCTTCTCTCAGAATAGGCTTTCCTCCAGCATCGATGATTTTTCGTTTTGCAAGTGAAATGGCGAAGGGTAAAACTTCAATCGGCACAACCTGATTATTTTCGCCAAGAAGTTTCACCTTTTTCTTTTCATCACAAATTATCACATTGAGTTTAGAGGCTGCAGCAACAATCTTTTCCCTTACCAACGCAGCTCCCATGCCTTTTATCAAATCCAGTTGAGGAGTTATTTGGTCTGCTCCATCAATTGTTACATCAATTTCTGAGTGTTCATCTAGAGTTGTAATTGGAATTCCGCAGTCAACGGCTAACAGAAAGGCTTGGTAAGAAGTAGGAATACCCATAACGTGAAGCTTTTCAGTTTTCACTCTCTCGCCTAGGGCTTCTATGGCGAAAGCAGCTGTGCTACCGCTGCCTAAACCAACAATGAAGCCGTCTTTAACATGTTTAACCGCCTCAAAAGCTGCCTTCTGCTTTGCCTTCTGAATTGGATCCAGATTATGTGTCAATTTCCATCTGCCCTAGTTTATCTAAAACCTTCTCAACTTCACTTCGGATTGTATCTATTCGTTTTTCAGCTTCCGTTTTAGCAACTGGTTGTTCTTCTGGCGACTTACGCTTCCTTTTCTGCTTTTCCTCGTCTGCTTCTTCCTCTTCCTCCTCTGCATCCTCGATTTTTTCCATTTGTGAAGGCGATGTTTGAGCAGGTAATTTTATAGGGATTTCTTTTATTGGTTTAACATCGATTTTTGTTCTAAGTTCATCAACTTTGGAGGTTAATTCTCCGAAGCGTTCGCTGAAGAGTTTCATTAGATCTTCCTGCATTCCCTCTAGATCATGAAGTGCCACTATGGTTTCATCTTTTGAAATAGACTCTTTAATAGACATCATTCGTGCTTTGTAGCTGGCGGCAAGCTTTTCGCGTTCTTGCTCGTTAATTTTTCCTTCTGCTTGTGCTTCATACAAATGCCGAATTGCATCACTTAAAATCTCACGCTCCAAATCAAGCATTCGTAACTCATCTTTTGCGTTAACGGCAGTCGTTGCTTGAACGCTTTTGGAAATTTTGAATGGTAAACCAGAATAATCAAGATTCTGATCTTCAGCGGTTTTTTTAGGCTTCTTTGGCTGAGGTTTCCTCCCCATTCTGCTCATGGCATATATAACTACCGCAATAGCGAAAATTATCACTAATGCAACAGCAACTACAATTGTGGGGTCATCGTACCAAGCCATGCCATGTCCTCGGTATCTTGATTATATACAATTAATATATAAATTATACAAATTCCCACTTGCTTTTTCCAAGTTTTAGATATAAATTATTTCTGTCTAAGATATTTTGACTCTCTTAACCTGGGCTTTTTCGAGAACCCCGACGATTGGCAAAGCAATTACAACACCAACTATTCCGCCCAAAACATTCCAGCCTGCCCAAACAGTCAACGTAAACATCAACGCAAAATTAAGGATCACAAGCCCATTAACAACAGCGGCAACATAAGCACACACAATCGAACCAAAGACAACTAGTGCAATGTTTCTCGGCTTCAAATTAATGTTATGATGATTCAGTAGTAACAATAAATCAAATAGAAACGCTGCAGGTACAAAACCCAGTACCGGAAGCACTTGCGGATTTGCAAGCACTACAATCACCGATCCAATAATACTAACAACCGATGCAGCACCATATTGACCCGTTGCCCAAGTTACGAGGATAAGCATGAAAAAAATTATCAAACTGTGAACGACGGGCAAATGAAAAATAGCAAAGCCCAGTGGAGCGACTGTTAGATTTAGAACTACCCAAAGTGCACTGAATACGCTGATTAATGCGATATTGACGCTAACACGATTTTTCGTTGTTTGCTCCGACAAATCAGTAACACTTATCGTCAGGTTAGTAATACCTGAAAATAAAAGCTTTCCCATGAAAACTAATGTGGCACATGTGAATAAATAATTAACCAATAAAACCTCATTTCATCTAATAGAATCTTCATTCTTCTTCACATTCTGACTTTAGTTAAATTGTTTAACATTTTGCATATATCAGTTGGGATTTTAATGTAGTGACACTTTTCTCTCATGTACAAATCTCAAGGTTTCAAATATGTCAACATAGTTTCATGTACCGGGGGTCAACTTCCCTCATTGATGAAAAACGAAGAATCTTGACCCCTATATATAGGGGGTATCATGGGTGAACATGGTTTCATGAACCGGGGGGTCTACGAGCCTTGGCATGCGAAACGTCAAAATCCTGTTTCCATTTAAATACAGTATATTAATGTTAACATAGTTCCATGAACCGGAGGGTCTACGACGTTCCGTTGAGGAGGCGGAAGGATGAAAAATCAATTTACCGAACCAATCATCAACTGACATTATCTAGCAGCTAAACTTAAATCCCAAATCAATACACCAAACCTATTGTGAAAGCCACAACAATAATCGGAGCAATTGCAGCTGCAATATTATTCTTCTTTGCCATAGTTTTCGCTCTGGCTGCATCGATTCAAGCAACTGCAACAAGGCTTGTGGCCAGTGGCTTACTTTTCATAATTGGCATTTCAATAATTATTGGCATCTATTACATTACGCGTAAGCCCAAAACGGTAATTCAGAGATTAGAAGTTTCAGGGCAAATGCAAGCGGCAACGATCAAATGCCCCAACTGTGGAGCGTCGATCGATGCTAACCAAATCAAGATTGTTTCAGGTGTACCCTATGTTAAATGCCCATACTGCGCCACAACTTTTGAGGTAACTGAGGAACCAAAATGGTAAAACACGTCTACTTTTTAGCCGTTATCTTAGGACTAACCATCGTACTAACGGCTTCAAGCGCCGTTCATGCCCAGAATATAGTTTACAGTGTTGACCATCAATGGGCACAGATATTCATAAACCAAGATGGCACCATTGACCTAACTTACAACATAACATTAACAACTAATTCAGGAGTAATTCATGGTTTCTATGTGGGGCAGCCAAAAAGTGACTTTACCATAGGCCAAGCTGCTGATCAATATGGAAACCAACTTCATGTCTCTGATGCCAGCAGCGGCAGCGACTACAAAGTTGATGTAACCCTAAACCAGCCCTTAACAGCTGGAAACTCCGTCTGGTTCACTGTTACGACCAATGTTGCAGGCATGATAACCAATGATACCCAGAACCCGGGCAACTTAGGCATGCAGTTTGCGCCAGAATGGACAGACATACAAATCAACGATGTAAGGGTGCAAATCGTTCTTCCGCAAGGTGCTACTGCAAGCGATGTAAAAACCACTCAGAACTTCTATAACAGCACATCCACCGTAGAGGGAAGATTGGCCGTTTACTGGGAAATTCCTGTCCTGCAGGCAAATGAGCAGCATATCGTTGGGGTTTCTTTTCCCGCTAAATACTTGCCCAACTACACTCCACCAACTTCTTCAGGCGGTGGCTTTGGCAATTTAGCAGGTATTCTTCCGTTAATTGTTTTGCCAATAATTGCTATTATCCTAATAATTGGGGTTGTTCAAGTAGCAAGAAAAAGCTCGTATTCTTCCCCTAAATTGAGTATGGAAACGCTGGGGGTAAAACGCGGCTTAACCGCTGTTGAAGCATCTTACCTTTTAGACTTAAAGCCGACACAGATAGTTACTGAAATCCTCTATAGTCTTCTGCAAAAAAGGGCTGTGTGGACAATAGAAACCAAACCCGCGCTGAAACTGCGTATCCTTCCACCCTACGAAAATAAAACAGGAAGCAAAGACAATCCTCTGCGATATTACGAGATTGACTTCCTTAACGCGCTCAAGGCGGACGGAACATTGGACGAAGAAAAACTTGCTCACACAATTATGTTTCTCCGCGATACCACCGAACAGAAAATGCAGGGCTACAGCCGAAAAGATACCATTGACTATTACAGAAAAATCGTTACTCAAGCTTGGACACAGGTGGAGCAAGCTGGAACAGTAGAATTAGCTTCAAACGCTTACGATGAGCAACTTCTGTGGCTTATGCTTGATCCTAATCAGCGGTCACGTACAGAAACAATCTTCCAAAACAGGCCATTCCAGCCAAACCCGCTTTGGTTCTGGTGGTGGTATGGCTACTCAAATTACCATCCAAATCCCACGTACAAACCAAACATTGAAGAACCAGCACAATCAGCCAAACCTCCAACTATTCCAGGCGCTGAATTTGCAAACACAATAGCTACCTCTGTTGAAAAAACATCAAACAACATAGTTGTTAATGTAGAAAAATTTGCTAACTCCATTGTTCCTCCACCGCCAAAAGCATCCCATGACCCAGCTCACCCCAAAGCTGACTGCGTTTGTGCTTGTGCTGCATGCGCCTGTGCTTGCGCTTGTGTTTCTTGTGCTTGTGCGTGTGCAGGTGGAGGTGCACATTAAAATGAGTTTTCTGAATAGAATTCGTAAAGCAAAGATTGCCCCTGGACGCTACAGCTACCGCGGTGAAGACAAGTTTGCTGGCATGTCTCTTCAACTTAGAGTAGAGCAAGATGGGCAAGGAGTAATGGTGATTAACGGCAACGCCGTCCTCCACTTGAACCATACAGCAACCGCTTTTGCCTACTTTTTTATGCAGGGATTATCTCGAGAAGAGGTTTTAAAGAAAATAAGACGTATGTACCGTGTCAATGCTGATAAAGCAAAAGAGGATTATGAAAAACTAGTTTATGCAATTAGCACATTAGCCCAAACACATAAAGTTGACCCAGTCTCTTTTCTTGAGATCGAAAAAGAAGAACCCTTCTCTCACCGATATTCAGCGCCCCTGCGTATGGACTTAGCCTTAACTTTTAAGTGTCAAAATGACTGCGTTCACTGTTACGCTGGAGGACCCCATGAAACGCCAGAGCTGGCAACGGCACAGTGGCAAACAGTAATCGATAAACTCAGCGACATCGGCGTTTTCATCTTTACATTCACGGGTGGAGAACCCACTCTACGTGAAGACTTACCCACACTGATACAATACGCCCGGAAGAAAGGTATTGTTACAGGGTTAATTACAAACGGACGCAAACTCAAAGATGCAACTTTTGTTAAAACACTCGAACAGTCAGGTTTAGATTTCATACAAGTCACGCTGGAATCTCATAAACCTCAAATTCATGATTCAATAACGGGCAGTAAAGGCAGCTGGAAAGAAACGGTTGCAGGAATAAAAAATGCCGTCCAATCACAAATGTACATTTCAACTAACACCACTCTAAACAAACAGAATGAAGCAGATTTTCTTACTACAATCGATTTCATTAAAGGACTCGACGTAGACGCTTTTGGTTGCAATAGCCTTATTTACTCTGGGAAAGCCCCTGCAGCAAGCCAAGAGTTTGCACTAACCGCTGAAGAGTTAAAGATTCTGTTACCCAAAATCAGAGACAAAGCTCACTTACTTGGCTTAAAAATCCTTTGGTATACGCCAACACAATACTGCAATTTTGACCCTGTACAGTTAGGCTTAGGCATTAAAGCTTGCACTGCAGCCTTGATTAACGCTTGCGTTGGGCCAAACGGCGATGTTTACCCATGCCAAAGCTACTTTGAAAGCTTAGGAAACATGCTTACAGATTCTTGGGAAAAAATCTGGAAAAATCCTTTAGCAGTAAAACTACGTAGCAGAGGCTACGTTGAAGAAAAATGCAGGGATTGCGCTCAACTGGACGTTTGCGGCGGAGGATGCCCCTTGGAACTGCAAAATCGAGAGCACCAATGTAGCCAAACAGGATAATTTATCTTTAGCAAGCTACCATTTCCTCCCTATACGAGCCATTATAGTTGTGAGCCAAGAGCGAAATGGATGGCATTGAAAAACCACGAATTGTAGTTTTTGATGTTGAAGGAGTGCTGATCCCGAAAAACCGCTTTGTTTTCGCCATAGGAAAAAGTCTATGTTTCACTAAGTTGATAAAATTACTTTTTTGGGGTTTTCTGTATGAAGCAGGCATTATAAAGCTGGATTCGGCCTTAAGGCATATTTTCAAAGAATTAAAAGGAGTAGAACTGGAAACATTAATTAATATTTTCGAAAAAATTCCCTCAACTCCTTACCTGCAAAACATCTTTTCTCAAATTAAAGTTAGAAATTGTAAGATAGCTTTGATCAGTTCTGGATTGCCAACTGTTATTGTCAAAAAGTTAGCTAATGCAGTTGGCGCAGAATACGCATACGGCATTGAAGTTGAAACCAAAGATGGCAGGTTAACGGGTGAAATCAGAGGTGACGCAATTGATGCAAGTGGCAAACTGAAGATTTTATGCCAAATATTAGAAGCAGAAAACCTAAAACCAAGCGACTGCATCGTGGTTGCAGATGACCGAAACAATAGTTGCATTTTTCTCCCCGGAGCCCTGAAAATTGGCTTCAACCCTGACTTTGTCATACGCGTCAAAGCTGACAGAGTAGTAAATGGAAACCTTTCAGGTATCTTGCCCATAATTGACGGCAAAAAACGTAAACGGTCTTTTCCTTCAACAAATGATTTTGTGAGAGAAGACATCCACGCGTCTGGATTTTTTATGCCCGTTATCGCCAGTTTAGTAGGAGTCCCAGCAGTGGGCATATTGATTTTCATAATAGCACTCATCTACACGATATCTGAACTTTGGCGCCTAGAAGGAAGGGAATTGCCGCTAGTTTCAGCAATTACGCGGCACGCTGCCTCTCAATCAGAGCTTCGGGACTTTGCGGCGGCACCATTGTACTTCGCTTTCGGCATTCTATTTACATTAGTCTTATTTCCTCATCCTGCAAGTTACGCTGCTGTTGCTATCTTTTGTTTAGGTGATGCCACAGCTTCGCTTTTCGGTGGCCTAATCTCAACATCGCTGCCATTTAACAAAGGAAAAACGTGGGAAGGCTCGGTAGCAGGATTCTTTTTAGCGTTTTTAGCCGGCACCTTTTTTGTTTCGCCAACCCTTGCCCTTGCTGGAGCAGCAATTGCTATGACTGTTGAAGTTCTTCCATTACCAATAAATGACAATGTGCTCGTGCCGGTGGTTACGGGTGCAGCATTAACATTACTGATATAGCGAAATGACCGATTTAAGATAATCCTTCACAAAACATTTTTTGCCTTTCTGAATTACCACATGTCCTTCTTGCTCTAACAGCCTCTTTTGCTCTTCTAATCCGCCAGGATATTTCTCATTTAGCAATCCTCCAGTTTTAAGGGTTCGCCAGTAAGGAGTAATGTCGGTTGCTCCTTGCTGTTTCTGCTCTTCTGCGGCGTTAGCGGAGATCCACGCGAAAATTCCTGTGGTTAATGGGCAGCCGATTGTAGCGCGATGTTTGGCTGCGAGGGCTAAGCGGATTTCGTTGATTGTTGTTAGTTTGCCTTTTGGCACCTTTTTCATTAACTCATCGACTTCTATCGGGGCAGGAATCACTAAGGTACCTGTACCCCATTTTTTGCTCATCTTTCCAGTAAGTTCTTCAACTTTAGGGTAACCCTTGCTGTCTGTTAGTTTTTCTTGCCAAGTAGGTTTCTTTTTAGGCATAAAATGACCAAAACTGTATTGTTTGATGGTTTTAATGAAAGTTTCTAAAGTCTTATTTCTTATTTTGCGAGTTGGCAAGCTCAAGTTTTTGCTGGTGGCTTAGCTTTTTTATTTCCCTTTCACGCCTCATCGCTTTACCGCGTGTATCAAACACTTCAGAGTAAGCTATTTTTTGCGGTTTATGAGACCTTGTGTATCTTGCGCCTTTGCCGTTTTCATGCTGTTTAGTTCTTGCATCTAAATCCTTGGTGTACCCAGTGTAGAAGCTGCCGTCACAGCAAAGTATAATATAAACGTAAAAAGACAAGTGGTTTTATTACCCCTTTGTTTCTGGTGGCAAATAATCGTAGACAATGCCTTTTTGGATGGCTCTTTTCAGGTAAGCTTCAGGATCGATTTCTTGCACTTTACCTCTATCCACATCAACAATGTAGACTTCGTGGATACGGGCATTTCTGATTTCCTCAATTGTAACTGCTGGTTTCTGATAATAAGCGTCACACAAATGCTTTATCTGCAAAATTTCCCATTCTGCACGGTTTCTCGGCGGTTTAGCCAGTGCACGGGGAAATGGCAGAATATAATGGGGAGGTACACCTAAGGCAAATTTTCCAGCGAAACTACTGTACCGTATTATTTTGCTTGCTAGCCGAGCTGAAGTATACGTTAGGGGTGCCAAAGCGTTTTCTGGAGGAATATAACCTGTTTCGATTTCAACGATAAGGTTGCCTAAGCCCTTTATGGAGTATAAATCGCAAATTAAAAGTTCGTTCAATGGGTATTCAAGCTGAACTTCGTATCTTTTTTGTATAAGATATTTAGCGCATACAAGTTCCATGACAGAATGATTAATTTTTATAACGTTAGCTTTCTGTAGTTTTAGAAGCCAATCTTTGAGGATGTTAAGTTTGTTTTCAACTTCTTTTTCGCTATCTTTCGTTAGTCTGGACACTAGAACTGTTAGATCTTGCTCAAACTTTTGCTTGTTACTCATCGTTGTTTTCCTTGTGAATTAGCGGGAACCATTAAACTAATTGATTAAATAATATATAAAGCCTGAAAAAATTTTGTTCCAATAAGAACTACGATCTACACTATTTTCTTTGAGTGGATTCACAAATATAGAAATTACATAATTAAAGGGAAAAAAGAGTCTTTTTATTTTTGAAAACGGGCTGAAATTAAATAGCTGACAAAACAAGCCTTGTAGAATTAACATCGGCTTCAATGATTTTGCAGTTTTTAAATTCTTTAGCTTCACCCAAAATGTTCTTGACGACTACGTTGGCGCCTTCAACTCTGGCGTAAATTACATCTTTGAATTGGATTTTGCCGTTTAAGATAACATTAAATTCACACATGTTTTTTCACAAGATATGAAAAATAGAAATCTGGGTTATAAGGGCTTTTATGTGCACACCTAATTATTGCGTTCGGTTTTTGGTCAGAGTTACTCTTGTTTTTTGGGCAAAATAGGTTTAATGTCGACCGCTTTAAATTAAATATTGACAAAATCTTGAACAATTGAGGTTGAAACCGTAAACCTTTTATTTGTACAGCAATGTAATTTTAAGGACTGGTATTTAAGAGGAATTAAGATGAGGGATCGTCACCTCAATAGCTGGGATCATCGGGTACTTATTCTGTGATTCGCCCAGGCAACCCTCTGAAAAATCTATTATTACAAATACAAACCAAACTTTTCGAGACGAGAGTATAGAAGTTAATTTCAATAAATGGAGACCATGAAATGACCAAAATGTCTGGTGCAAAAGTGCTATTAGAATCCCTTGAACAACAAAACGTAGACGTTATATTCGGCATTGTAGGCGGAGCGATCCTGCCAGTATACGATGCGTTATGCGGTAACGAGAAAATTAGGCATATTCTAGCTCGACATGAGCAGGGAGCAGCACATGCAGCTGAAGGATATGCCAGAGCCAGCGGACGAGTCGGAGTATGCATGGCAACTTCAGGGCCTGGAGCAACAAACCTAGTTACTGGAATAGCAAATGCATACATGGATTCCTCACCTATGATAGCTTTAACAGGGCAGGTTCCAACGGCAAGCGCAAACTCTTCCTACATGATTGGCAGAGACGCCTTCCAAGAAGCAGACATCATTGGCATCACCACCCCAATCACTAAACACAATTATCAGCCAAGAACAATCGCCGAAATCCAACCGATGGTTAACGCCGCTTTTTACATCGCGTCCTCAGGCAGGCCAGGACCAGTTCTAATTGACCTACCAAAAAACGTTCAGTCAGACACCGCTGAAGTAGATTTAGGAATTACAGAGAACATTGAAGCCCGAGGCTATAAACCCGTAATGGATCCAGATTTGGCTAAGATCAGCGAAGCTGCTAAACTACTCTCAAACGCCGAAAAACCGTTCATATTGGCAGGCGGCGGAGTCATAATCTCAAATGCTTCTGACGAGCTTATGGAAATGTCAGATTTACTTATGGCACCTGTAGCAACAACGTTCATGGGTAAAGGCGCATTCCCTGAAGGCCACCCCTTATCAGTTGGAAGTATCGGAATGCATGGAAACCCTGCTGCAAACCGGTTGATTGGTGAAGCCGACGTGCTGTTAGCGGTTGGAACAAGATTCTCTGACCGAGCAACGGCAAACTTAGATACATTCGCTGCTCATGCTAAAAAAATTCACGTTGACATTGATGCAGCAGAAATAGGTAAAAACGTTGAAGTTGATGTACCCATAGTTGGCGATGCAAAAGCCTCTTTGAAAATGCTGCACACCGCCTTAACAAGTAAATTGCACAAAAAAGAAGGCGTTGCTTGGACAAAACGGGTTAAAGAGGCAAAGGAACAGCTGAGCCCACTGCTAAAAGACAGACCCAAAGATTTAGTGCCAAAAGCGCTACTTACGGAATTGAGAAAACTGCTGCCGGAAAATGCAGTAGTCACCACTGAAGTTGGTCAAAACCAGATGTGGTCAGCGCTATATTTCCAAGCATTAAAACCGAGAACCTTCATCAGCTCAGGGGGACTCGGAACCATGGGCTTCGGTTTTCCTGCGGCTATAGGAGCAAAAGTTGCTTGCCCAGATAGACCTGTGGTGGACATAGCTGGCGACGGCAGTTTCATAATGACTGAGCAAGAACTAGCATGCTCTGTAACTGAAAAGATTCCTGTCATAGTCATAGTGCTAAATAATTCAGTGTTAGGCATGGTGGCGCAGTGGCAAAGAATGCTCTACCATCGACGTTACATGGCAGTTAACTTAGGGAAAACACCTGACATGGTAAAGTTGGCAGAAGCCTATGGAGCGCAAGGTCTGCGGGCAAACTCAATTGAAGAATTCCAAAAAGCAGTTAAGACAGCGCTAAAAAGCGATGTTACAACGGTAATCGATGTGCCTATTGGTTCAGAACAGGATGTCGTTCCATTCGTGCCTCCAGGCTGCGGTTTACCACAACAGAGAGGTGACTACTAATGGAAACAGGACAAACAAAAACAATTTCTGTGCTGGTTGAAAATAAGCCCGGTGTTCTCCATGGCGTATCTAACTTATTTAGACGCAGAAACTTCAACATTGAAAGCATCACAGTTGGACCAAGCCAAAACAGCGAAGTTGCACGCATGACAATCACGGTAAATGGCGACGAAAAAACACTTGAACAAGTCGTTAAGCAACTAGCAAAACTGATTGATGTGCTAAAAGTAGAGGAGTTAGAGCCGGGACACTTTGTCATGCGGGAATTAGCTTTAATAAAAGTTAACGTGCCAACACCTAAAGAACGTTCAGACATTATAAACTGCGTAGAAGTCTTCAGAGGACGAATCATAGACGTGTCAATGGACAGCTTAACCGTTGAGATTACAGGAACCCCAGACAAATTAGACGCATTCCTAAACCTAATGAAAACACACGGTGTCATTGAGCTTGCAAGAACAGGCATCACTGCGTTGGCAAGAGGAGCAAAAACAGTAAGAATAGACGAATAAATCGTTTCTTTGAACGGAAACGCTTAACTTTCGGTTTCTCAAAAATGAGAAACCGTTTATGATGTATTCCTCAAAGTAATTATTGTAAAAGAGAGAACGAACAATGAACATTACAGAAAGAATCTTGGCTAAAGCTTCAGGAAAAGATGTTGTGCACCCAGGCGAAATTGTGTCTGCAAAAGTAGACATGATAATGGTGCACGATTTAACTGGACCTCTAGCTGTCGAAGCCTTTAAAAAAATAGGCGTACAAAAAGTTTGGGATAACCAAAAAGCAGTGGTAATACTGGACCATCAGGTTCCAGCTGAATCGGTTAAGGCGGCTGAACTGCATAAGACTATGCGTCAATTCGCCAAAGACCAAAAACTGCGCTTATATGATATTGGGAGAGGCGGAATTTGCCATCAAGTTATGCCTGAAAAAGGACATGTAGTTCCAGGTACAGTAATTGTAGGCGCTGATTCGCATACTTGCACTTATGGAGCCTTCGGCGCTTTCGCCACAGGCATAGGTTCAACCGAAGCAGCAGCGGTTTTTGCCACTGGAAAAATCTGGTTGAAAGTGCCGGAAACAGTAAAAATAAACGTAACTGGTCAGTTTCCAAACTTTGTTACTCCAAAAGATTTAATCTTATCAATAATTGGTCGAATGTGTGTCGACGGTGCCATATACGAAGCCGCAGAATTCACAGGTCCAACAATAAAGGCCATGAGCATAGCGGGAAGAATGACTCTGTGTAACATGGCTGTGGAAATGGGCGCCAAAAACGGCATCATCGAACCAGATGAAATAACTCGTAAATTTTTGGATGGCAGAGTAAAAACATTACCCGATTTTGACGCATTGAAAAGCGATAAAGACGCCCATTACGCGCGAACCGTCGAATTTGATGTTTCAAAGATGGAGCCACAAATAGCTTGTCCATCATCAGTTGACAATGTAAAGCCCGTTTCAAAAGTAGGCAACGTTCCAATCGAACAGGCGTTTATTGGTTCATGCACCAATGGCAGAATCGAAGACCTACGCTTAGCTGCCCAAGTCATAAAAGGCAAACACGTGAAAGACGGCGTTAGAGCATTAGTTATTCCAGCGTCCCAGGAAGTTTACAAGCAGGCATTAAACGAAGGTTTACTGGAAATTTTCACTGATTCTGGCGCAATAGTGTGCGGTTCAGCGTGCGGTCCGTGCTTAGGCGGACACATAGGGTTGCTGGCAGCAGGCGAAGCATGTGTCAGCACTTCAAACAGAAACTTTATTGGAA
The DNA here is from genome assembly GCA_050012755.1 of Bathyarchaeia archaeon. GTDB lineage: Archaea > Thermoproteota > Bathyarchaeia > Bathyarchaeales > Bathycorpusculaceae > Bathycorpusculum. The sequence continues at coordinate 47,624 of JBEKGO010000004.1, read as the reverse complement.
GAATGGGCAGCACCCAAGCCAGCGTATACCTAGCGTCTCCAGCAACGGTAGCCGCTTCAGCTGTGACAGGAAAAATCACTGACCCAAGAACTCTGGAGGCAAAAGCATGAACATGAAAATCAAAGGACCAGCCATAAAATTAGGAAACAACGTTGACACAGACGTTATTCTGCCTGGACAATATATGACGTTGGTTGACCCTTACGAGTTAGCTAAACACGCTTTGGCAGGTTTAGACCCCGTGTTTCCTGAAAAAGCAAAAAAAGGCGTAATCATAGTTGTGGGCAAAAACTTTGGTTGCGGTTCAAGCCGAGAACAAGCTCCTTTAGCCCTGAAATATGCAGGCGTAAAATGCGTTTTAGCCGAATCTTTCGCTCGAATCTTCTTCCGAAACGCAATAAACATTGGCTTGCCAGTGATCGAGTGTAAGGGGATATCAGCAGCGGTTGAAACAGGCGATGAATTAGCCGTGGATTTTGAGGTGGGCAAGATAGAAAATGTTTCAAAAGGCAAAAAGTTTCAAGTAGACAAGCTACCACCATTCATCATCGAAATATTGGTAGACGGCGGATTAATCGAAAACTTACGAAGGAGAATAAACAAAAAATGACAGAATACAAAATATCTTTAATCCCAGGCGACGGCATCGGACCAGAATTAACCGAAGCCACCCTAAAAGTCTTAGATTCCGCACAGAAAAAATTCGGAGTAAAACTGCAAATTATCGAGGCAGAGGCTGGCGATGCGACCCTAGCTAAAAGAGGCGCCGCACTACCAGAAGACACAGTGCAAAAAATCAAACAATCCCATGCCTGCCTAAAAGGACCAGTAGGCGAAACCGCAGCTGACGTCATAGTAAAGCTCAGAGTAATGTTCGATTTATATGCTAATCTGCGTCCTTTGAAAGCTTATCCCAACGTTCCTGTTGCAAGACCAGACATTGACATGATGTTTGTTCGGGAAAACACCGAGGACGTTTACAAAGGCTTAGAATTTACGATAGGCAACGATACAACCGTATGCATGCGGGTTATCACCAGAGGAAATTGTGAACGCATAGCCAAGAAAGCCTTCGAGATTGCCCGTTTACGCAACGGCAAAAAGAAGGTAACCGCTATACACAAAGCCAACGTTATGCGAGTGACCGACGGATTATTCGCAAGTGTATGCCGTGAAACAGCGAAACGGTACCCAGACATCGCCTTTGACGAGTTATATGTTGATGCAGCATCTATGCGTCTGATAAAGGAACCACAGGTGTTTGATGTCTTCTGCACATGCAACATGTTCGGTGATATTCTCTCAGATGAAGCAGCTCAGCAAATCGGCGGCTTAGGCATGGCTCCAGGCGCTAACGTTGGCGACAACTTTGCGCTTTTCGAACCTATCCATGGTTCAGCACCAAACAGGGCAGGAAAACACACTGCGAACCCAATCTCAATGATATTATCTGCAAAGATGATGCTGGAGTGGTTGGGTGAAAAATACAACGACAAAAAATGCTTACAAGCAGGTAGCGCAATAGAGAATGGGGTAGTGTATGCTCTGAGTAATCGTCAATCTGTTCCAGACTGCGGCGGCAAAACCACGACGGTTGGAATGGCAGAAGCCATTGCTGCAGCTTTAACTGCGAAAACTGGTTGAAAAAATGACAGGTAAAACCTCAAGACGTATCCGAATTTTTGACACAACACTAAGAGATGGAGAACAGACCCCTGGAGTTTCTTTAACTTCAGATGATAAGATGGAGATCGCACTCCAACTAAACAAGTTAGGAGTCGACACAATCGAAGCCGGTTTTCCCAGTTCTTCCGAAGGCGAAAAAAAAGTAGTCAAAGACATAGCAAAAGCAGGCTTAACCTCTGAAATCTGCGCTTTATCCCGAGCAACAAAAGGCGATATTGATGCAGCAATCGACTGCGACGTTGGCCTAGTACACGTTTTCATTCCAACATCGACTGTCCAAATGAAATATGCAGTAAACTTAACACCCCAACAAGTATTGTCTTCCACTGTGGATTCTATAGAATACGTGAAAAAACACGGGTTGAAATGTGAGTTTTCACCCATGGATGCTACACGCTCTGAAATGCCCTTTCTGAAACAGGTGTGTCAAGCCGCCGAAAAAGCAGGCATGGACAGCCTAAACGTACCAGACACCGTAGGTATAATGATTCCCAAAACAACCATCAAGCTAATTGAGGAACTAAGAACGGTAGTTAAGGTTCCGATAAGCACTCATTGCCATGATGACTTCGGCTTGGCAGTTGCCAACTCATTAGCCGCTATCGAAGCCGGCGCCTCTCAGGTTCACGTTGCCGTTAACGGCTTAGGTGAGCGCGCTGGAAATGCTTCGTTGGAAGAAGTAGTTATGGCGTTACATGAAATCTACAAGTACAAGACAGGAGTAAACACCCGATTACTGTACAGCACGTCGCGTTTGGTTGCTTCATTAACTGGTATAGCGGTACAGGCAAACAAGGCAATTGTAGGCGAAAACGCTTTTGCCCATGAATCAGGAATTCACACTCGCGGTGTTACTGAGAAGCCGTTAACTTTTGAGCCGATAAAACCCGAATTGGTTGGCCGCACAAGAAAATTGGTTGCGGGAAAGTTGGCGGGAACGCGAGGAATCAAAGCAGAACTGGAAGAAATAGGCATTCACGCATCTGAGGAGCAGCTAAAAGAGATTGTGAAGCGGGTCAAAGAATTAGGCGACAAGGGTAAGATGGTAACGGATGCCGATTTGCTGGCGTTAACTTCCTCTGTTATGGGTCAAGTAATCGGCGAAGAAAAAATCGTTGACTTGTGCGACTTGGCAGTCGTAACTGGCATCAAAGTAATCCCAACAGCCTCAGTCAGACTAACCTTAAACGGAAAAGAATACATCGCCGCCGAAACTGGAGTAGGGCCAGTTGACGCAGTTCTAAAAGCCATACAGAAATTAACCAACAACCTAGAAAACATACGGCTAAGTGAGTATCGACTTGAAGCCATCACAGGTGGCTCAAATGCAGTCGCAGAAGTCGTCATAAAAGTCGAAGACGAAAAAGGCAACATCGTTTCCGCACGCGCAGCCAGAGAAGACATAGTAATGGCAAGCGTTGAAGCAATGATAAACGGTATAAACAAGCTGCTGATAAAGAATCATACGCAGGGAAACAAAAAGTGAAAACCGTAGCCTTCCAAGGCGAACCAGGCGCATACAGCGAAGGCGCAGCCTTCCAATTCTTCGGCGCAAAAACCAAAGTCAATCCCTGCAAAGACTTCAAGGATGTTTTTGACAGCGTATGCACACAAAAAACCCAATTTGGCATTGTTCCAATTGAGAACAGCTTAGAAGGCAGCGTGCCTCAGAATTATGACCTTTTTCTACGTTATGATTTAAAAGTCTGCGCTGAAGTAATTTTCAAAATTGAACATTGCCTCATCGCAAACCCCGGCACATCTTTGGAAGACATAAAAATGGTTTATTCGCATCCACAAGCTCTTGGGCAATGCCGAAGCTTCCTTGAAGATTTTGGACGCGAACTCATACCCACCTACGACACCGCTGGCAGCGTTAAAATGATCAAGGAAAAAAACCTCAAAAACGCCGCCGCAATCGCCAGTGAAAGAGCAGCAAACATTTACGGCATGCACATCCTCGCCAAGGACATTGCAGATAACCTTGAAAACTACACCCGCTTCTTTGTGTTATACACAGAAGACGCGGCACCTACAGGCAAAGACAAAACCAGCATAATCTTCTCAGCCAAACATGAGCCAGGCTCACTCTACCATGCACTCGGAGAATTCGCCAAACGAAACATCAACCTGACAAAAATCGAATCCAGACCAACAAAAAAAACAGCATGGGAATATAATTTTTACCTAGACTTTGAGGGACACCGAAGCGAAGCTAAATGTTGCGAGGCATTAACAGCTCTTGAGAAATACGCGATTTTTGTCAAAATCTTAGGTTCATACCCTAAAACAATCTAGATTTTATTTCAGCTTTTTTCCATTCCATGAAAAACAACTCACACTATTTCAAGCAATATGATTACTTGAGTTTTTCTGTTGCTTATTTTTCTGTGGATTCTAGCATTTTATACATGACTTCGTAAGATTTGGCAAAGTCACCGTCAGTAGCCGCCAATTTTTTCTTCAGCTGTTCCATATGTTTTACGATTGCATCTGAATCCTTGTTCTTAATCAGGTTCAGCCATTCTTGTGCTTTAACCATGAATTGGTCTTCAATTTTTCCCAGCTTAGGCAAGCTTGTCTGAAGGTTTGCGTACAGGTCGGGTGTTTCCAGTGCCGTTGCTTCAGCAAGCGTAAACAGCATTCGATAAGTGGTGCCCGCCACCTTTTTTGTTTCGGGAAAATCTTTCTGTTCTAGAAGCGTTTCACAAGCGACCAAGCCAATAAAATGCGGCAGACCCAAAACAACTGACATTAGCTCATCATGCTTCTTTGGAGACATGACAAAGACATGTGCTTCCTCTTGTTCCAACCACTTTTTGAACTCTTCTGCAAACTTTTCTTCCGCTGGGTTGGTTGGGGTCAAGATGTAGGCTTTGTGTTTGACGCCATTGCTGCCTGGACCGAAAACTGGATGAGTGCCTAAAACTAAGGCAGCCTTGATGTTTTCATGCATGAGTCTTACTGGTGATTCTTTGATGGAGCAGATATCCATGACAACTTGTCCTTTGTGAAGTGCTGGAGCAATGGTTTTGACTACCTCTTTCATGGCGCTGATTGATACGCAGATTAGAATTTGGTCAACGTTTGCAACGGCAGCTTTAAAATCAGTGGTCGTCTTAACCGATAGTTCCTTTTTTAAATTTGCAATTTTTTCTTTTTTTCTGTCAGCTAACGTTACATCGTAGCCTTTTAATTGGAGGAATTTAGCAAACCATATACCCATTTTGCCTGCGCCAATTACGGCGATTTTCATTTCAAAGCCTCGCCAATTATATCAAGACCAGTTTTGATTTCGTCTCTTGGAGCAGTTAATGAGATACGGAAATGCTCTCTGTAGTCCCCAAATGATGTGCCTGGAGCTATTGCAACGCCTTTGTCTAGCAAGTCCAAGGTGAATTTTTCCGAGTCTAAGCCGGAACGTTTTGGAAAAACGTAGAATGGCGCCTCAGGTTTTGTAAATGAGAAACCTGCTTTAGCCAAAGTCTTACTTGCCAACTTCGCACGCTGTTCATATTCTTCTTTTATTTTTGTCGCAAGCTGTTTTTGCAATTCCAACCCTTTCAAAGCTGCTTCTTGAATGAAAACGGGCACGTTGTTGATGGTTATTTGGTTGAGTTTAGTTATGTTATCGATGAGTTTTTTGTTTGCAATTATGTAGCCGATTCTCCAGCCTGTCATACTAAATGTTTTGGAGAAACCGGTGGTTAGAATATGGGTGTGGTCGCCGTCATATTCTAGGATGCTTTTGGTTTTAACGAAACTGATTGTTCCGTAAACCTCATCTGAAAGAATGGTAACGCCTTTCTTGTTTGCAATTTCCACTATGCCATCGAGAGTTGCAGGATCAATAACTTTGCTCGTGGGATTATTTGGATTGTTAAGTATTATCATTCGAGTATTCTTGTCAATAGTGTCTTCGAGTTTTTCAAGGTCAACTTTCCACCCGCCTTCCATCTCTGTCCTAAGCAGTTTAGTCTCGGCGCCGAGACTTTTAGCGATCAAATCGTAAGCTGTCCAGTAAGGAGTAGGGATGATAACGTTTCCTCCTCCCTTCATCATGAGATACATGGTGGCGAAAACACCCCATTTTGAACCAGGGGTAATAACAACGTTTTCAGTTTTAACGCCGTGAAGTTCGGCAAGCTTTTGTCGAAGTTTGCTCTCGCCGTAGGCGGAGGAATATTTTGTTTTGCCCGCCTTCATCGAAGCATAAGCTGCCTCAATTATTTCGTTAGGCGTAGCTAAGTCAGGGTCACCTAGGTTTAAGCGTATTATCTTTTTTCCTTGGTTTTCGAGCCTTATGGCCTTCTCATTTATTTCGTAAAGCACAGAGGTTACTTCCGCTGAAGTTCTTTTTTTACTCCTGAATAGCACTGCACATATTAACTATTTCGCGGTAAACTGCTTCAACTTGCAAGGGATTAAGGTGAAATTCTAGAGCTTTTTCATTCATCCGTTTAAAAACCTCGTTTTCTCGGGCAACGTCCCTTACCGGTAAGCCCTTCTTTTTCTTAATAAATCCAATGGCGCTACATGTTTTCGTTCTTTCGCGTAGGGCAGTTATGATTTGCTCGTCAATTTCATCAACTTTTTTTCGTAATTGTTGGATTTCATCCATTTTTCTGTCTCTCCAGAACTTTCGGTATAAAGCCCGCTCGAATCATATGGTCAGCTAAAGTCACTGCGACCGCAGCTTCCACAGCTGGTACGGCTTTTGGAACAACACAGGGATCATGCTTTCCCTTAACACTCAGACCAGCAGCTTTCATAGTTGAAAGGTTAACGGTTTTCTGCTCTTTGCCAATTGAAGGCGTCGGTTTAATTGCTATCCGCATTATAATGGGCATACCATTGGATAAGCCGCCCAGGATTCCGCCCATATTTTCCGTTGAAGTAGCGACTTTTCCGCTTTGCATGATAAACGTATCATTACTTTCAGAACCTTTTAATTCTGCAATCTCAAAACCTAACCCGAACTCAACTGCTTTTACAGCGGGAACATTAAACAACGCTTTCGCTAAATCAGCGTCAAGCGAGTCAAACATTGGTTCTCCAACCCCGACTGGAACATTTAACGCCATACATTCAACTATTCCGCCAACACTTTCGCCTTCTCTCCTAGCCTCCACAATGGCTTGCTCCATTTTTTCTGCACAGGCAAAGTCGGGACACCGCGTGGACGCTGAGTACCTGTTCTTTCGGATTTCTTCTGCACTAAACTTTTTGTCAGTTTTGACTTGGCCAATTGCTGTAGTGTACGCTAACACGTCAACATCAAATCGGCTAAGCAGTTTTTTTGCTACCGCTCCAGCCATGATGAGCGCCACTGTAACTCTCCCTGAGAAGCGCCCGCCACCTCGATAATCCTGAAAGCCACCATATTTTACGCCAGCTGGGTAATCTGAGTGCCCTGGTCGGGGCAAATCCTTGATTGCTTCGTAATCGCTTGAGTCAACCTCCCGATTCTCAACCGTCATAGCAATTGGGGCGCCAGTGGTAAAACCGTTAAAAATTCCTGACAATATTTTGGCGGTGTCTTTCTCAATTCGTCCTGAAACAATTTTTGGCTCCGCTGGAATACGCCTATCTAAGTCTATTTGAATGTCAGCTTCAGAAAGAGGCAATCCCGCTGGGCATCCATCGACGACTACGCCGACAATTTTACCGTGGCTTTCGCCGAAAGTGGTTACTGTGAATTCTTTACCTATCGAATTTCCCGCCAACAATTTCAGCTCCTATTTGTTTTAGATGAGTGAAGAACTGCGGATAAGACTTTCTAACGCATTCTGCGTTTTGAATTGTGGTTTGGTTTTTTGCACCTAAAGCTGCAACCGCACACGCCATTGCTATTCGGTGGTCATTATGCGGATTAATCACTGCACCATGCAAGTTACAGGGACCTTCAATGGTTAAGCCGCTTGAATCCACTTTTATTTTCGCGCCCATCTTTCTCAACTCAAGATGCAACGACTTCAACCTGTCCGACTCCTTGAGTTTAAGCCGTTGCGCGCCCGTGATTTTCGAAGTGCCTTTTGCGAAGCATGCAAGCACTGCACATACGGGAACTAAATCAGGAATATTTTTTGCATCAACATTAAGGGGTTCAAGAGTATTGCCCGTTCCATTTATCTCAACGCTGTTTTCACAAACTCTTCCCACGATGCCCATTTGCTTGAGGATGCCTAGAATCGCCTTGTCTCCTTGAGGGCTAGCATATTCAAGATTGCGAATTTGGACATTTGAAGAGGTTATGGCTGAGGCAGCAAGTAGAAATGCTGAGGAGGAAAAATCGCCTGGCACCTTGGAGTCAAATGGCTTGTAAGTTTGGTTGGCTGGAATGTGAATGAGTCTATAGTTGTCGTGAACTTCTATTCTGATTTCATGTTTAGCTAGCACGTCCCAAGTCATTTTGACGTAGTCTGCAGATTCAAGAGGCGATGTTAAAGCGATTTCCGTATCCACTTTTGCCATTGGACAAGCGAACATTAATCCAGAAATAAACTGTGAGCTCACATCTCCGGGAATAGAGGTTTCGCCTCCAAGAATACCGCCGCCCGTAACAAACACAGCGTCTTTGTTGCCAAGTTTCTTCATACGCACATTTGCGCCAAGGTCATCTAAACTTTTGATTAAGGGTTCAATGGGTCTGCGTTCAAGTGAACCGCCAAAAATCAAAGTTGAAGGGTCGGATGTTAATGCTGCTACCGGGATCATGAAACGCAACGTTGCACCTGATTCTCCGCAGTCGATAGGTTCTTTGGCATTCGTAAGAGGGCTTGCGCCTGTAACTGTCCAGCAATCCTCATCCGTTGCTACCTTTGCACCTAGAGCCGTTGTGGCGCGCAGGGTTGCTTTGGTGTCTTCTGATAAGAGAGGATTAGATATCTTGGATATTCCGTTTGATAAAGCAGCGGCTATGAGCATTCTCTGTGTATAGGATTTTGACGGGGGGGCACATACTTCGCCACTTAATTTTTCTGTTTTCTTGATGATTACATCTGTCATTGTTAGAGCACCTTGGCTTTCTCATGGTTCAAATGGGCTTGCAAGATTTCACCGTTGTACTTTTGCAGAGCCTCTTTAACTGAATCAACCTTGTCTTTAGGAGTTACTGCTGTTACTGCTGGTCCTTTGCCGCATAATCCAGCCGCTAATGCTCCAGCAGCCAAAGCGTCTATCGCCACTGCAGGGTTGTATCCTGATGCTGATGAGTAAATCAAGCCGTTCAGTGTCAACGCCCCCCAAATGTTTCCGGCTAAAGCCTCTTTGTAAGCTACCTCGACGAGCGGTTTTATTGTTTGCAGCCGCTTAACGTTGGAATCTGCTGTGTAAGCTTTTTCTGGGGGCACATGAAACAACACCAATAAGTCTTCTGCAAAAGGTAACTTACTAACTACTTCACGACTCAAATTATCAGTAATCACAAAACCGCCAAAATATGAAGCACAAGCATCATCAAAAGCGCCGGTTACCGTCACTTTTGAGTCAAAAGCAGCCTCGACACCTAACTTTACAACTTCTAAGTCGTCAAGCGTTTTCCCTAATGCCGCTACCGATGCGAGAGCTACCGCGTTTGCCGCCGCACTGCTACTTTTCAGTCCTTTGGCGATTGGAATATTTGACCAAGTCTTTATTTTTGCACCGAACTTCTTATCTAAACTGAACTTTTGAAGGACTCTAGATACTGTTTTTTCAATTAGAACTGTACTTTCTTTTGGGTCGGATATGATTTCGGCTTCGAAGACGTGCGGTTCGGATGTCAATTTGACTTCAGCTTTAGTCCACAAGTCAACTCCAAAAGCTGCGCCTTTTCCGAGTGCAATTGCATTAACGATTGTTGCCGCGCCATGAGCTATAGCCGTAGCTTTACCAGTCAACATTTACACCTTTAACAAGTGATTAAGCGCCGCCTTCCTCATAACTTCAACAGGCGCCTTGCAAGCAGTCCAGATTTCAAACGAGGCAGCTCCCTGATAAATTAGCATTTCAACCCCGCTTACCACTTTGGCGCCTGCCGCTTTAGCATCCTTGGCCAACTTGGTTTCAAGTGGGTTGTAAACTATGTCCATTACAGCCAAATCAGGCTTCAACCATTCGGCTGCTACTGGGGTTTGGTCGGCGTTTGGTTCCATTCCTATTGAAGTAGCGTTAATGATTACATCGGCTTTGGCAAGGTTGTCTTTGACCGTTTTTTGTGTAAGCGCATTTGCATTGATTTTTTTGTTAAATTTTTGTTTTAAGAGATTGGCGAGCTTTTTTGCTAGCTCAGGTGTTCGATTCAAAATTACCAGTTCATCGGCTTCTTGTGAAAGAGTATATGCTATGGCTTTTGCCGCTCCGCCTGCGCCGAGCAACATTATTTTTTTGCCTTTCACTGCAACGCCGTTTTGCTCCAGCGCGTTTAATGCACCTACACCGTCAGTGTTAAAGCCGAAAAGTTTGCCATCTTTGTTTAGGATTGTATTGGCTGAAGCTATGGTTTTGGCAGTTGGGTCTAATTCATCCAAGAATTTGATGACCGAGTTTTTGTGGGGCATTGTAACGTTTAATCCGTGAATACCCATAGCACGCATGCCATCTATGGCGTTTCCAACCTTAGCGACTTCAACTTTGAAAGCTAAAAAAACGTAATCAAGTTTCAATGCTTCAAACGCCGCATTATGCATGATCGGGCTAAGTGTGTGTTCTATGGGGTCACCGATTACACCGCAAATTTTTGTTTTTCCGGAGATAACCATTGTTATTTTGCTCCTAAGAGGTTGTAGGCAATTCTCATGTCTTGGATGCTTATTTGTCCCGATGCAGTTTCGTTGCCTCGCTCAAGTGAAGCAAAAGTGAAGAAGGCACCAAACATCGGCGAGAGAAGTCTGGAAACCTTGCCGTTTTCGCCCATGCAAAAACAGACAAGTTTCACCCTGCTGGGCATTGCAGAAATGAAGTCTAGCACTGTCAAGTTGTCTTCGATTTTTTTTGCCGTTGTCACTATTTTGCATACAGCAGCTCCGCAGGAGATTTCTTGTTTTAGAATGTTACCCATTTCAGAACTACTTAGTGGGCCGTCAGATTTGTGGAACGAAACTATTGGTTTGGCGCCCAGTTGCTTGAGTCTGTCGATTGTTTCTTTATGTTTTGGACTTGAAAGGTCAACGTCAACATATTCGAAGCCATTTTTGGCGGCGTTTAGCAGCGTTTGCTGACGCTCAGTTTCTGTTCCAGAGAAACTGCCTTTTTCACTACGCAATTTGTTTGTTGCAATTAGAGGGATTTTCGTGCTTTTAGAGAGCTCGGATAAGATTCTGGAGGTTTCAAGACAGTCTAGCCTGACCTCAATGAAGTCTGCTTTGGCTTTCTCTGCCCGCTCAATAAGACCTAAAGCTTCAGCATTATCTTTTGGGAGAATCGAGACACAGATTCTCAAGGTCACTTTTCTATCACCGTTTCTTCAGGCACAGATACGCCGAAGTGTCGGCCTCCTTTCGCAGATAAATGCACTAGGACGTCATCGTTTGGTTTTAGTTCAGTCACTGGTTTTGAAGCTTGCGGCGTAACTACTCTTATTGTTTCAGCGTTTTGAAGTATAGTTTTTATTTTTGTCCCGTCGGCTTCGGCTTCTATGAGGATTAGGGGGCGGAACTCTATTTTGGATCTTCCAACATTTGTTATTCTGACTTTTCCTTCCCTGTTGATAATTAAAACCTCGTCACCCGCTTTTAATTCGGAAAGATAACGAGTGTTCTGAAGCGAGGTTAACGTGTAATGAGATGCTGGTCCAGCATTGACTCGGAAAGGTCTGGATTGTACATAGGGGTTTTCGTTTACTTCAGCTTCGACAAGGAAGAAGCCTGCAGATTGGCAGCCGACAAGCATTCCTTCTCCAGGAACCATTAAGTCAACAGTATCCACGCAGACCCTTGCACCTGTGCCAATCGGTTTAATGGATAAAATTTTACCTGTTATTAGGGCAACTTTCGGCATTTGCCCCTTAACAACTTTAACAGTTTTTGCAAGCTCATCTGGATTTGAAGTTTTAAGCAGTACACCATCTGTACCCAATTCTAAGGCTTCAAGAACCACTTTAGCATCCTCAGCCGTCGTTACTTCGGCAATCAGTTTGCTCTTGCCGCCATGTGCCTTTGCGATCAAGTTTTCAAGGGGAATTACTCGCCAATCAGGGCAGTTAATAATTATGTAATCCACCCCGAGTTCTGCGGCTTTAGCGGCTTCATTTTCGTCTTTTTTGCCTTTTATGCTGATTTTTACGGCGCTTTTTACATTCGCATTTTTAAGTAGGGCAATTTTTTGCCCGTTCAGCACACTAAGAAAGGTAATGTCCAATCTGCCTGAGCGGGTACTCGCTTGCTCACCTTCAAGAACTACGTCGGCATTTTCATGGGCAATGCTAAGCAAACTTTCTTTTTCCAGCCGTGAAGCCTCTTGGTCTATTTCTACCCAGAGTTCCTTCAAGCTTTTTCACCGAGAATTTTAAGCGCTTGTTCCACGCTGGCGCCTTGATGAACTATTGCAGAAAGGGCTTTGACTATTAGTGTTGGATTATCATGTTGAAACACATTCCTTCCAATTGAAAGACCTGAAGCGCCTGCTTCTAAAGCTTCATGTGTGGTCTGGAGAACTTCTTGAGAAGTTTTGCATTTTGGCCCTCCCGCAATCACAACAGGAACAGGGCAGCTTTCGATAACTGTTTTGAACGTATCAACGTTACCTGTGAAATTTGCCTTGATGATGTCTGCGCCCAGTTCTGCACCGATTCGGGCCGCATGTGCTACCACATCAGCGGCATGTTCATTTTGAATTTTGGGTCCCCGTGGATACATCATTGCAAGCAGCGGCATGCCAAATAAGTCACATTCTTCGGCTACTTTGCCAAGATTGATCAGCATTTTGTCCTCATCCTGAGCTCCAACGTTAACGTGAACAGAAACTGCGTCTGCGCCTAAACGTATGGCTTCTTGGACGCTGCACACCTGTACTTTGGCGTTTATGTTTGGACTAAGATTTGACATGCCTGACAACATGACTATTAAACCTGCATTTCCAGTGTCAACATGTTTAGCGATACCCTTGTGAATTAGCACAGCATCAGCGCCGCCTTTGAGCAGTTGGTTGATTATTTGCTGCATGTTAGCTAATCCTTGAATTGGACCGACCGTTACGCCATGATCCATAGGTATGATTACTGTTCGACTATCCGATTGCATGATTCGTTTTAATCGTCTGGTTTTTCCTTGATTCATTTTCTTCACCTTTGCTTATTTAGCACTCCTTAATGAGTTTTTAATTAACTTCAAAGCCTTCTCCCGTTCATTCCAATCTACAAACAGCAAAATGCTGGATGTTATGGTCAAAATACCCGAAATATTAATGCCGCTGAGCCTTAGGTCTTCGCTGATTTTTCCAATTATGCCATGCGTTTCTTCTAAGCCCACACCGCTTGTTTTAATGAAGACCAAGTCTTTTTTGACTGCCATTGCAATTGTTTCTTTGTTGTTCTTAGTGATGTCATGAATGTTGTTGAGGAGCATATCTAAGTTTTTCTCCTGAGAAACATAGAGAATAATTGAGTTTGTAGACATAGACATGCCAAGCAAAAGTGAGTGCTGCTTAGTTTTTTCAACCATTTCCTGAACGATTTTTGGATTAGCGGAGATGCCGTTTCCTATTACTGTTATTTCAGCGACTGGAAAAGGATGAGCGATTTCTGCGTCTAGTTCTGTTGCTAATGCGCCTGTAATCACTGTGCCTTCTCTGGAAAGGTCGCCGTGTGCATGGTTAATTACTCGGATGTTGATGTTTTTGGGTTTGTACTTCAAGGCTTTGCTGTGAATGAATTTAGCTCCTGAATCAGCAAGCCCAACTAATGTGTTAACGTCAATTTCGCTGAGACGTTCAGGGTTGGAGACAAACTTTGGGTCGCCTGACATTATGCCGTCTGCATCCGTTACTAAGACAATTTCGTCAGCGCCCAATGCTTCAGCTAGGACAAACGCTGTTGTGTCACTTCCGCCTCTTCCAAGAGTAGTAATTTTGCCATCTTTGGTTTTGCCAAGAAAACCTGCAACCACAGGTATAACGCCCCTCTCTATAACTGGCAAAACGCATTCACGAATGTTTTTCTCGCAGTCTTTTAGGATTGGATTTGCATTTTGGAATGCTGCGTCTGTTATGATTGGCCAGTTGCTATCGATTGGATCAAAGTAGCAGGATTCTGCCCCGTTAGTTTTTAAAGCTGTTGAGAATATGCGGATGCTGGTTCGTTCACCCATCGAGAGTATGTCATCTAAATCTTTTTTCTCTAATTTGCCCTTGGATGCATTTTTTGCTGTAGTCATGAGGACATCGGTTGTTTTGCCCATTGCTGAAACCACAACGGCGACGCGTGTGCCTTTTTTGGCTTCGTTCATAACGGCGACCACCGCTCTTAAGAGTCTCTCGTGATCAGCTAGGCTAGAACCGCCAAATTTAACAATAATTGTTTTACAAATGCCAGTCCTTTTCATATTGATACACCCATGCTTTGCCCAGAACTTTTCTTAAAAAACTTTTCAGTCCTGGGCTTATGGAAAATAACGATAAAAGTAGTAGTCGAAGCTAAGTAACTGTGATGCAGTGTTTCCTTTGTTGAGTTTGCAATTGGACATTGGAGCTTCGAATCCTTGCTGATTGAGACGTTATCCAGAAAATATAAGCATTTCGGATTTAGACTACAGTTTGACTGCCAATTGCCCAATTCACTCAGGTATAGTCTTTATCAATTCGACCGTACATAAGAAAATGAGGACCAAATTCCAATGAAATCTCAAAATAACTGGCAAGAAATCCTCAGTCAATGTAAAAATAATGTCCAAGCCAGCATTCAACCATGTCTTAAAACCATCAGGGAACCTCAACCTAACTTGGGCACAGGTGCTGGTGGCGACACAATAAAACCTGTGGATTTGGCGGCTGAAACAGCAATCGTGGACACCCTAAAGGAGTATGGTGTTTCTTTTACCTTGATTAGTGAGGAAGCAGGGGTAAAAAAATTTGGAGCCAAAACCGAGAGTTGCTTTATTACGGTTGACCCGATAGATGGAAGCACTAACTTCGTGCATGGGTTGCCTTTTTATGCGTGTTCAATCGCAGTTTCTAGAAAGCGAACCCTAAACGATGTTTATGCGGGGCTGGTTGCTGACCTTGCCCATGACGTAACCTATATGGCTTTTGAAGGCAAAGGTGCGTATCGCGACGGCAAAAAAATAGAAACTTCAAAGACTACTGCTTTGGAGGAGGCAGTTGTAGGGTTAGACTTAAACACTTACAAAGTCAAAGACGTTGCGCCTAAATTAACCGCATTAATCGCGAAAACGAAAAATATCAGACATTTTGGCGCCAATGCGCTTGAACTGTGTTATGTAGCTAATGGCCTAACAGATGCGTTTGTTGATATTCGAGGGAAACTGCGCACGACAGATGTAGCCGCTGGGTTCTTAATCCTCAAAGAAGCAGGCGGAATAGTAACTAAACCTGATAATCAAGGTTTAAACGTTGAGTTGGATCCCAAGCAAACCATGAGCTTTGTAGCCTCTGGTAACTTGGAAATTCACAAAAAAATCATAAACTTGGTAACATCTGCATGCTGAAACTGTTATGGCCAAATCCTGCAGCACTCGTAAAGTGGGAAAAAACTAAAACTCTTCTTATCGCTGACCCTCACCTCGGCTGGGAAACCTCATTTCAAGAAAAAGGCATTCATGTCCCAAGTCAAACGGAAAAAATTCTCAACAAATTAACTGCAATAATCTCCAAATACAAGCCACAGGAACTTGTTATTCTAGGCGACGTTAAATACACGGTCATTTCGAGTGAGCTAGGAGAGTGGCATGATGTTCCCGATTTTTTTGTTAAATTACAGAAATATGTAGGATCCATCGCTATTGTACGGGGAAACCACGATGCAAACCTTGAGCCTCTTCTGCCAGAAAACATTAAACTTTTGCCCGCAACAGGAGCAATAATCGGTGACATTGGCATTTTTCACGGCCATAAGTGGCCTTCGCCAGCTTTGCTGAAATGCAAAACATTGGTAATGGGGCATCTTCATCCAGTTGTAGTTTTCCGTGATCCAGCAGGATTTAAGATTACAAGACAAATCTGGATGAAAGCAAACTGTAATACTGAGGCTTTAGGGAAGATTCTATTGCAAAAACACAACATAAAAATTGAAGGCAATGTTGCGGAAACACTCAGAAAACATTACGCTGCTAGCCTTAAGGCGAAAGAAATTTTTATTATGCCTAGCTTTAATGATTTTCTCGGTGGCAGACCAGTAAACGAGACCAGACCTAGAAAAGAAATCGGCACAGAATCGTTGATTGGACCAGTTTTGCGTTCGGAAGCTGTGGATGTAGATAATTCTGAGCTTTACCTTTTGGATGGAACTTATCTGGGCACTTTAAACCAACTGAGAAGCTTATGATTCAGTTATGGTTTAGTGCTTAACTCTTATATTTGTGGCATGTTATATGCATGATATTGTTTGAGGGAGGAAAAAACAAAGTGAAACTAGTAACGGTCCTGTTACCAGAAGCTTATCTGGAAGGTTTAGATGAATTAGTAAGAGCCAACATGTACCCAAGCAGAAGCAGCGTAATCCGCTCTTCAGTACGAGATTTACTAAAGAAAGAACTTTGGGAAAATAAACGCAACCGATAGAAAAGCTAAAAACTTTTTGCCTAATTACAAATCCGTCTTGCCGCTTTAGCTGGATCATCTGCCATCGTGATTTCTCGTCCAACAATTAAGTAGTTAGCGCCTGCCTTTACCGCAGTTTCCGCAACTCCACCTTGAGCGCCAATGCCAGGCGAGTAAATTGAAACTTTTTGGCCGAGAATCTGTTTTATCTGTTTTATCTTTTCAGGGTAGGTTGCACCGACCACCACCCCATCAGCGCCCCATTTTAAGGCTTTTCTGGCAAAAGAAACGTATTGCAATGTTTTTGCGCCTGTCTCAGAGTCAATAATTGTTTGCCCGTAGCCTTCACTTGCGCCTTTATGACTCATATAACAGAGAAGTATCACACCACGATTAAGCCTCTGAGAAACTTCAAAGAGCGGTTTCAACCCTTCGTCCCAACCAACGAACGGATTAGCAATTAGGGCGTCAAAACCCGCCGCATAAAAATATTCGGCTATAACCTGATTGGTAGCGCCTATGTCGTTTACTTTAGCATCCATAATTGTAATTAGCCCTTGCTCGTGAATTTGCTTCACAAGCTGCTGGACACCGTCAAAGGTGCCAAGCGGAAGAACAAGATGATGATTTATTTTTACAGCACAAATATATGGATGAACTGCTTTGAGAATTTTCTGGGCCTTAGATAACACTTTCTGTCGATTCTCAGGGGATTCATACGGAAAATCTAATGCTAAAACAATTTTGGAACCTTTGCTCTTGGCTGCTTCCTGCATTTTTGCTTTAAACGACACTATTATTCCTTCTTGCTTTATCTTGTTGGGTGCCGAGCTATTTCATTTTTTCGTCTATTTAAATCCTGCATAGTTTCTAATTCATGTTGAAAAGAGTACATCAATTATTGATGGGTTGTCGTTTCATATGTGTAGTCTGTGAGGATCATCTAGTGATCCAGGTGTGTCTGTGAGAGAAATAAAGGTGGAAAAAATTAACTGCAATAAAAACGAAGTTGAAACAGGAGAGTTTTGAAAAATTTCAATAACTGGAAATTTGGTGTTAAACATCCCAGACATTTGAACTAACAATTTGCCATGTAATGGTTAGGTCGTACTGCGGGTTGTTATAATATTGATGGTTTTCTAAATATGCAAGCATTCCTGTTTGTCTATCGAAATAGACAGCATCATATTCAAAACGCTGTGTGTTGCCTGTTGGATCTCTAGTGTCTTGAAATTCTTCTGCTATCTGCCAAAAGTTTCTGAGTCTAGTAGAATTAGCATATGATTGAGGCTGTGTGTCGTTAACAACTTGTTTGTCCAAACCCTTAGGACTAAGCAGGTCCCCCTTGTTCAGATTTGAAGGATAAAGAGCCCAAAATCCTGATGTATCCGTTCTGTTTCCATTCGAAATATCAATTGTTTGGGGACTTGTAATTTGCGTTCCGTTCAGGAGCTCCCATACTGTATTGAGAGTAACGTTAGTACCGCTAATTCCCGTTACGGTGACAGTATAATCTTTTGTATCGTTATAAATCGAGAAACCATCTGGAGTTACTGCATCCGGACTTGTTAAATTGGAAACACCAATTAGTTTGTAAGTAAAAGTGTCGCCAACATGAACTCCAACCTTAATGGTTGCCTTAGAAAACTGGGTCACATAGATGACGGCAGCAGCTGAAACGGCTATTATAACTATTAGAATGATGGCAAAATACAGTTTCTTTGAGGAAGTTTTCTTGGGCATAACTTTAACATTGCATGTTTCGGCTATTTAGTTGTTTTCCCAAAAAATCATTAAAAAAGAGGGCAGATTTAACAGCAGAAAAAGCCTCATTATAAGTTAAAAGATAAAATGTAAACGCATTAAAGGGTAAATTTAAGAGAAAGAACCGTTCATAAAACACTTTGGTGGAAAAGATTGTATTGCCATAAATGTGGGACCCAGCTTTCAGATGATGCAGCTTTCTGCGTTAAATGCGGAACAAGCACTGGATTAAATGCTCCTATGCCAACCTTAACTTCTACGGCTCCAGTAATTGCCGCTTCAGGAGTTTCATCCTTGAAATGCCCGAGCTGCGGAGGGCCAATTTCGCCCAAGTTTGGAGAGATGGTTATAACTTGCGAGTATTGTGGCAATGCAGTCACACTTGGTACCCAAGGGTGGACCAATATTCAAAAGCAAACAATGCTTGATTTGAAAGTTGCCACCGTTGACCAAGTGAATTCAATAATTACGCCGCTTATGGATAGGGGTCTTCTGCATAGGCACTTGCACGAGGATTCTACGCAGGAGGAAATGAGCCTTACATTCGTGCCTTACTGGATTGTAAGTGTTTCAGCTCGAACAAGCATAATGGCTGCGGATGAAACTGGCCAACTTGCGCAAGCTGCTACAACCGCGGCATTGATGGGTGTAATATTTGGAGGAATGGGTGGTGGTTTTGGAGGTCGGGGTGGATTTGGCAGGCGGTCTTTTGAGGGTCAATTTGCACTTGGCAACCCGTTTGCTGGTATTTTGGGGTTGAAGCGGATAAGGATAATGGCTTGGGGAATGGGGGTGGGCATGGGAGGGGGCGGGATGAGAAAATCCGAGCAGATGGATATGAACTATAATTTCCCTGTGATTGCGCTAAAGGCTCTAACGGATTATCAGCCACGGGACTACCAATTCAACCTTGAAAACAGGGAACTATTTGACATTTCAAAGTTACCTAAGGGCGTAAAGATACTTAACGGCGACATCAGCGAAGAAGTTGCGAAATCACAGGCAAAGACGTTGGTGGATCAGCTTCAATCGCAAAAGGCACATGAGAAATATCATATGATCCAGTCGATAAATACTGATTCAGATATTGGAGATGTAGAGTTGCTTCATGTTCCAGTCTGGTTTGCGAAATACGATCATAAGGGGAACAAAATTGTACTTGTCATCGACGCCAACTCTGGCCAAGTGATCAATAGTTTTGGTCTCTAAAGCCTTCTTTTAATAATTTTCAGAAAAAGAATTTTACCTTTTTTCATGAGCAAAAAAGTTAGGCATGCCTAAATATTTATTAGGGTCACCTAAACCCTAATTTAGGTATGCCTAAATTGAAAACATCTTCAAGCAAAAGCGTGCAAGATTACCTAAGAGTAATAGCCTCGCTGTCAAACAACGGCGATCCAGTCAACACCACCGAAATTTCACGATACTTTAGCATTGCACCAGCAAGCGTAACTGAAATGCTCAAAAAAATGTCCCAAAAAGGCTACCTCAGCTATTCCGCATACCACGGCACCTTTCTTACACTAAAAGGACAAGCAGAAGCACAGAAAATAACCCGAAAACACAGACTGCTTGAAAGGTTCCTCTCAGATGTGCTGCACATTGGAAAAGATCAAGTCCACGCTCAAGCCTGCGAAATGGAACATACATTATCAGATGAAGCAGAAGAATCACTCTGCCGCTTACTAAAACATCCTGACACCTGCCCTGACGACGGCAAAATAATTCCAGCCTGTGACTTACCGTTTACAACATGCGAAGAATGCATTTCTTCACACAAGAAAGGGCTTGAAGAAGTTGGAAAACGTCATGAGAACCTGCAATCAATTTGCAGCCTTAAATCAGGTGTAAACGCCAAAGTCTCTTTCATCAGAGGCGAACACAGAACCCTTCAAAGACTTCTCGACATGGGATTAACTCCAGGAACTTCAATAAAAATTGAAAGAGTCGCGCCACTCAAGGGTCCAATCGAAGTTTGCGTACGAGGCTCAAAAGTAGCATTGGGACAAGATATTGCTGCTAACGTGTTTGTGGAATTAAGCCCGAAGAAGGCTGGTTAGGCATGTCCTGCCATTCAGATGCAGCTTCTAATTCTAAAAAACAAACAAATAATGGACAGACCTTAACCATAGCACTAGCAGGCAACGCAAACGTTGGAAAAAGCGTTCTCTTCAATCAACTTACAGGTTCAAGTCAAATAATCGGCAACTGGCCAGGAAAAACAGTTGAGAAAGCAGAAGGCACCCTTACTTTTGAAGGCCAAAAAATCACAGTAATTGACTTGCCGGGCATCTATTCTTTTTCAACCTTTGGTATGGAAGAGCTTGTATCAAGAGAATATATCGCCACCGATAACCCAGATGTTGTAGTAAACGTGGTTGACGCAGCGGTTTTGGAGCGAAACTTGTTTTTTACCATGCAACTTCTTGAAATGGATGCCCCTTTGGTTATCTGTCTGAATCAGTTAGACGAAGCTAAGAAAAAAGGTATAACCATTAACCGCCAAAAGCTCGAGCAACTTCTAGGCGTACCAGTTGTTCCTGCCGTAGCGATTAGAGGCGAAGGAATATACGAACTTACCAAAACAGCCGTCAATGTTGCACGAGAGTGCCGCAATCACAAGGAACACTATCTTCGATATGGCGATGAAATTGAGCAACGCATAAGCAAACTTGAACAAATTATTCAAAACGCCAATCTGAACCTCAATTATCCTTCCCGTTGGGCAGCTATCAAACTACTCGAAAATGACCCTGAAACCAAAAAGTTAGTGGCATCTTCCGAAACTGTCAACAAAGCGTCTGAAGCTTTAGCTGCTGAAATCTCTGCAATCCATCATGAACCCTCGTTTGCAGTTATTGCAGCAGAGCGCTACAGCTTGGCAAGCAAAATTGCGAATGAAGTTCAGCATCAAGCCGATGTGCGAACAACCATTTCCGACAAGGTAGAGTGGCTAACCACCCACCGTGTCTTCGGCTACGTTATATCAGCTGCAGTAATTGCAGGTTTATTACTTTGGACTTTCGGCATCGGAAACCTGCTTTCAGGATTATTCTCAAGAGGCCTGTCGTTCTTTTCACCTGTTAATCCTTCTCTAAGTGGGTCAATTCAGGGAATTCTCTGGAACGGAGTTTGGGGCGGAGTGGTCGCAAGTTTAACGCTAATTATTCCCTTTGTCGTGCCCTTTTACCTGATGTTAGCCATGATAGAGGATTCAGGCATCCTCACTCGTGTGGCCTTCATGATGGACAGTGCCATGCATAAAATCGGTTTGCACGGCAAAGCATTGATACCCTTAATTTTGGGGTACGGCTGCAATGTACCCGCTATTCGCGCCTGCAGAATTATGGAAACTAAACGGGAACGGTTACTAGCGACCTTTGCAATTACATTTGCTCCGTGTGCAGCTAGAACCATAGTTATCCTTGGTTTAGTAGCGGTTTTCCTGGGTCCTTGGTGGGCATTATCGCTTTACGTCATTAACATTGCCCTTATTTTTATTCTTGGAAGAATAGCGCTAAAAGTTGTTCCTGGTCAATCCACTGGCTTGATTATGGAGATGAAATCCTTCAAAGTGCCTTCTATTAAGGTGGTTGCTAGACAAACTTGGGCTCGAACCAAATCCTTGATTTACATTGTGGTTCCGCTTTACATTGCTGGAAGCGTCGCTGTCCAAGGTTTGTATGCAGTGGGTGTTCTGCAGCAAATAAGCAACGCGTTGTCTCCTGTCACAGTGTTTTGGCTTGGGCTTCCAGCCATAGCTGGAGTATTGCTTATTCTTGGGTTCGTCCGGAAAGAAATGGTGTTGCTGGCTGCTGTTGCAATCTTTAGCACCACCAACTTGGCTTTGTTCTTTAGCCACACTCAACTCTTTGTGCTTGCTCTAGTGAATATGATTTACATTCCATGCTTATCCACGGTTGCAATAATTGCAAAAGATTACGGTTGGAAAACTGCTATCATCATGTCAGTCGCAAACTTTGCTGTTGCAATATTAGTAGGGGGAATAGCATTCCGACTTCTCTCTCCATTTTTGTAATCACAATCCGTTTCATTTGATTGACTGAAAATATACCTTTTTTCGATGGAAGATTTTACTAGTTTTTAACATAGGTCAACATAGTTTCATGAACCGGGGGGGTCACTTGTTTTCTGCCTTTGGTTTGTTTGTTTTGGTTTTTTGTTTTTCATTTGATAGATAGAATGTTTGGGTTTTTTGGTTCAATTGGGTTTTTGAGTTTGTTTCTTTTATTCAATAAGCGTGAATTTCTATAAATCGATATCACGTAAACTAACAATTTTTTCGAAAAAAAGCGTTATGAGGAATTATTGCATTCCTTGCATACCGTATGATATTTTTTAGAACTGAATCAAACACAGTATGCATTCTAACGGGTGGCAGCAGTTTCAGAAACGTTTGAATAACAGCTAAAGTGCTTCTTTAAAATTTAGAAAAAGAATCAATTTTTGTTTATTTCTTACAAAGGAAAAATTAAGTTGGCTCTTCAGAAGCATCTTTTTCTTGTGGCCCGGAGCCCTTTTTGTTTAATCGAATCAAGAGTTGGTGATTTTTTCTGGTTATTACTACATCTTCTTCAGCTATGTCTTCTGCAATGACTTCTCCATTATACTTCATATGGCTGACATAGCCTAATGCTTTCAATTCATTCATAAGTTCTTCGCGCAGTTTTCTTAGTTGCTCGCTCGTGGTTTGTGCATCTCTTTTAAAGCAGAATGTGATGGTTTTTTTGTCTGCTTCATAGTTTGCTCGGGTACCTTTGCCTAGTTTTTCTACGTGACCCCAAACTACTTTGTCATCTGGTTCTTTCATGCTTTCGCCTTACTATTTTTCTCGCTTAAAAGAGCCAGTGCCGCCTGCCTTAGTAATGTTTGTGACGACATTTTGACTTACTTCGTCAAGAAGTTCTTCCGCACGCTTCCAGTTATCAGCCGACACTTCGACGCTATATCTAGGAGCAGCGATAACGCTAAACTCGATTTTTACATCTTTAGCTTTTTGTCCTTTCTTGGCACCTAAAAAAGCATCCTGAATACATTTCACACCGTTGGGTTTCATACAGCGAATTTCCAACACTCCCCTAACTTTCACCAATTTGATATGGATCCGTTCTTCCGCAACTTCAGCGAAGGCCTTGGCAATATCTTCAGGTATATCGAGTTTCGTTAGGGCTTCTGTGCCTTCTTTAAGGACCTTTTCAAAACCCTCGTACAAACCGACTCTTTCTTCAAGAATAATGCCTGCTTTTTGGTAAACCTCATGAATGGGTAAACCCACTTTTTCTGCAACCGCCCGTAACAGTACTTCGCCTTTGCGGTCCTTTTTCCAAGCTTTGATTTTTTCGATTCTTTCTCGCTTTGTAACTCGTCTCAGGGATAAATCAATGTGGCCTTTTTCAAGGTTTACATGAACTACTTTCAGGACCATTTTCTGTTTTTCCCGAACAAAATCGCGGACGTTTCTTATTCTGGCGCTTGAAATTTCAGAGATGTGAAGAAAGCCTCGTTTATTAAATTCATCCAAGTTGGCGTAGGCTCCGTAATCCATTACGCTCTCGATGGTAGCGATAACGAGGTCGCCAGATTCAGGCCACTCAGGTTTATGTTCCGACATAGGTTATATCCACTTTAACAAACGAAAGGATATGGATTGGACTGCTTTATTCTTTTTTGTCCAACTTGACAATATAGACTTCTTTATTGCGCACTCTTAGTGCTGCATTGAATTTTCTTTCTGGTTTTTTGTTGTATGACTTAACTCTGAAAGAGAACGGGGCGTACAATGATCTGACTGTTTTTCCTTCAACTTCTACCTTAAACATTTTCTCAGGGCTTTCAATAATCTGCTTAAAAACTGCATCGTACTCAGGAATTTTTGCGATTTTTCTTCCTTCAGGTATTTCCTTTACGGGAGTTACTTTTGCTACTATCTTTTTGTTCTTAGTTTTTTCTAGTTTACTCATCAATTTCACACTTTATATACGTTAATTACACTATATAACACTAGCAGTCGCATGTTTACAAATAATAATGGTTAAGTCAATTATTAAGTCAAAATAATAGTAAATAATAGAACTATTGCACAAAAACTGATTTCACGACATTGCCACAAATAGCAAGGTTTTAGAATACGTGAAACACTTGATTGCTTGGTTAAGGTGAATATATGAGCGTTATGAAAAGGAAAAAGAAGAATACACAGCTTGAACAGCAAAAGAAAGCGCAACGAGAAAAAGAAGCAAAAAAGAAAGCGTTGCGGTCGCAGCTTCCGCCTAAAGGGAAGAAATAAGACTTCTCAAGTGTTAAAGACGATAAAAATAATTGCCTAGAAGGTAATTTGCGCAATGGATGAGAAGGTCTTTTGCACGTAATAAGATTTTAGTTAACAACAATTGTTATTTGTAAAGAGTTTTTTCTTTTTTGCAAATTTGTATTTTTTAATGTAATGTTTGCTTCATCAGAAAGATCCTTACGACATGTTTATTTAGATTCCGCATAGCTGAATGCCGAGTGTTAATGGGGCAAACTTAAATTATGCAATGCGCCCTACGGGATATAACAAATGGTAGTGTGCATGAGGCGGATTCCAACACAGTTCTTCACTCCAGTATGCAGAAACCCCGATCTCGTAAAGAGTTTCGCCAGAGGAGTGTATAGAGAATTTGTTAAAACAAAACTAGATTATGGAAACGAAGACGGAAGCAGTTCTGCCCTTTGGCTACTTAGCTTAAGAATTACGCATCGGTGCAATCATCGATGTGCAATCTGTGCACAATGGGGACAAACCGGATACAACGCTAGGGAAGACACCCCGAAAGTTACAGGAGAGGTCCCTGTAGAAGTTTACAAAAAAGTAATCGATGAGGTCGCCCCAAAAAAAGTTCACGTTTACATAACAGGGGGCGAACCCTTCCTCTACGAACCACTAGTTCCCCTTGTTAACTATATGAAAGAAAAAGGCTTAACAGTTCAAATAGTGACAAATGGTTCCTGCTTGGAAAAAAATGCTGAAACCATAGTTGACAATGGATGGGATATGATCTGCGTCTCCTTCGATGGTCCCAGAGAAATTCACGATAAATGCCGAGGTGTTCCAGGAGCATTAGATACAACAATCAAAGGAATAATGGCAATTCAAAAACTGAAAAAAGAGAAAAAGAAATCTAAACCCGCAATCTTTGTCTTAACCACAATTTCCAAGAATAATGAAAACTCATTACTTGATACGGTGAAGGAAGCCGAGAAGTTAGGTCCTGATGGCATGACAGTCTATTATTCTTGGTTCACACGGGAATGGATAGGGCAAAAGCATACTAAAATTGCAGAAGAAAAATTGGGCATAACACCTTTTGCATGGAAAGGATACGTCCGCGATACTACACAAATGAATATGGATAAAATTGCTGAACAAGTACGAACCATAAAATCTAGAAAATCCAAGTTGCCTATCCTTTTTGTACCTAACCTCAAACCCGAGGAGATCCGAACTTACTATAATGAACCAGAAAATTTCTTCGGTTACAAAAAATGTGTTTCACCCTGGTTCCAATTAGATGTAATGCCAAATGGAGATACTGTAACATGCAGAGACTTTCCGGACTTCGTGACAGGAAACATTAAGGAATCAAGCATACTAGAAATATACAACAGTGAAAAACACCGCAAATTTAGGCGTGCCCTAAGAAGCTGTGAGAATGGAGTTTTTCCAATATGTTCTCGATGCTGCGGCTTAATGGGGTATTAAAAACGTTTTTCCTCGCAGGTTGATTACTTATGGAACACGTTGACGTTGCCATTCTCACAATGAACAGCGAACGTTTGCTCAAAATATGCATTAATTCTGTTTATCGAAATATACCGGTTAACAACCTCATTGTTATTGACGGTTACTCCACTGATGCCACAGCGGACATCGTGAAGGAATTTCAGCAAAAATATGGAAATGTTATTTTCGTTCAAGAAAAAGGAACCAGAGGCAGCGCTAGACAGACAGCAATTCAATTGGCAAAAACCGACTGGTTTGTGTTTGTGGACAGCGATGTTATCTTGTCGAAAAATTGGTTTGCTGAGGCGAAAAAACTTGTGAAAGATGATGTGGGCGCTGTCTGGGGTATTGAAATTTGGTCGGTCCTGCAACGTAGAAAATTATTGAAGATGTTTGAGAGGGTTACACTAAAAATTTTTGAAAAAAGAGGCGGAACTCATGATTTGCTGGTTCGACGAAAAACAGTTGAAGACATCAAAATACCCTTTCAACTGCACACTTATGAGGACGGATACATAAAAGAGTGGATAGGCAAAAAAGGCTACAAAGTACTAGGCGTTTATGAACCTTACTGCGTTCATTATCGGCCAGAAGAAGTATGGACAGCTAGAAAACATGTTGAGTTCATGGTTAGCGACCTTAAGTATGCTGTTCACCGCCCTGCAATTCTACTTTCATATGCATTTTACTCACTCATCGTTGGTTACCAAATTGTTTTTAGCCGATTAAGGCCAGAAATCAAAAAGTAAACAACATCCTCAGTGCAACGTTGAAGACGGGAGACAATTAGGGCAAATGCTTAACTTTTTCGTTTGAAGAATAATCCTGCAAGAAGTGGCATAATGAGACTTCATCCAATCAAAGAGGTGGTTTCGAGGTTGCCACTTTTTGTTTTAAAACTATCAGTCTATTCGAAATCTTCGTTTCTAACCATGACATTTCTATCTTTGTATGGTTTAATTCATGGTGTCGCATGCGTGCCAATAAATAGAGTAAATGCGGTGAAAAGTCTGCTCCATTACGGCGTTCGTGTGTTTCAAAATGGCTTGGGCACGCCAATCACCAACGAAAAGCAATGACTGAATTAGTTAATTATTTCGCCAACTGCCGCTTTTTTGCCGACTTGTGTTATCCTTATTTTCACGCAGTCTCTAGGCTTGGCTTTCGGCACCATAATATCACAGCCCCGAATTTTTGAAATTCCGTCTCCACTTGGAGCCACGTCGGTGATGTTCACTAGTAATTCCTCACCTAACTCAACGGGGCATTGCTTCTCAACATGCTTGATTTTGTATTTTCCGCCCCGTACTCTTCTATGGACCATGCAAAAACCTTGCCTTGTTCGTTTAATTAGAATGAGTGCTTAAGTCTTCCGCAGCAATTTCTTCGTTTATTAAACTGTTCGTTTGACTTTTGGCTTAGACAAACTGGGGTCGTTAATTCTGTTTAGACGTGAGAGGTGCTATTTCTTTTGCGCGTGTTTCGATGAACTCTGCTATCTTTTGCTCGCTAAATTCTCTCTCGTTTTCTTGCAGTAGCAATTGTTCTTTTACAGTGTTTAGGAGCTTTTCAATGTCAACAGGCTTAATCAAGTAGGCATCAGCATTCTTGTTTAAAGCGGCAACTGCATTCTGCATTGAGGGGTAGCCTGTCACCATTATCTTTCGGGTTCTGGGAACCGTATCCTTCATCAGCTTCAGCAGTTCCACGCCCTCCATATCGGGCAGTCGAATATCTAAGAGTGCCAAGTTGTAAGCCTTCTCTTCGGTTATTATGATTGCTTCCTTTCCTGTAGCTGCTAAGTCAACAATGTAACCTTCGTCCTCAAGTATTGCTTTCACTGTGTTTCTAATGTTTTCGTCGTCGTCAACAACAAGGATTCTGGCATGTTTACCCATGTTTTTTCACCTCCAACATCCACTTTAGGTTTAAATGGCAAAGTTACTGTGAACGTTGTTCCCTTATTCACTTCTGTTTCCACAGTTATTGTGCCCCCATGCGCCTCTATGATGCGTTTGCATATAGCAAGACCGAAACCCATGCCCTGAGCTTTAGTGGTGAAAAGAGGCGTGAAAATCTTTTTCAAAGTTTCTTCAGGTATGCCTGTGCCAGTGTCGGCGAAAGCGATCTCCACGCTGTCTTTGGTTTGGCAACTACTGATTTCAAGTTTTCCCTTCTCAGGGATGGCGTCAATTGCATTCTTGATGAGGTTTATGAAAACTCGCATCATTTTGTCAGCGTTGACCCAAACCCAAGTTTCTTCCTGAACATGGTTTAGGATTTGTATTTGGTCCGGAACCTTAATCGTCCTTATAGCCTCATCCACAAGAGCGTGTGCTTCGTATTTTGTGAGTTCCAGATGCATCTCTCTCGCGTATTCTAATAGGTCGTTGATGATTTTGTCTGAGTGATCAATGCCTTTATCGATGATTTCAAACATTTCTTTAGCTTGAGATTCAGAAATTGTTGCGCCCTTCTTTTTCAAAAAGTATACAGCGTTTTTAATACCTGTCAATGGGTTACGAAGATCATGCCCAACCATCCCAGCAAGCTCGCCGATTGCCGCTAGCCTTTCAGACTTAACGAGCTGCGCTTGTGTTTCTTTCAGCTGTTTGGTTCTTTCTTCAACTAATCTTTCGAGCTTATGAGAATACTCTGCTAGTTTACTTTGTAGCCTTTTCTTTTCAGTAATATCTACCGCGATTTCTGCCGCTGAAACGACATTTCCGTCACCATCCTTAATCGGGGTCGCGATAAGTTCAACCCAGTAAGGATTTCCTTTAATATCAATGGAAGAGTATTCATGAGCATCAGAATTTGCTCCGTTTTCAAAGACTTTTTTAACACCACAGTCAGGGCAAACATGGTCTAAATCATTGAGCGTTGCATAGCAAAGTTTGCCCTCGACACCACCTTTATAGTTTTTTATGAACTTATTTGCCCACAGCACATGATAGTCTTTGTTGACAACCGCGAAGCCTGCGCCGACACTTTGAGCTAGAGCTTCAAACTTGTTTCTTTCCTCTTCAAGTTCGAGCTCTTTTTTCTTTCGTTCAGTGATATCTACGACGAGCGCAAGTGTTCCAACGCTTTGCCCTTTGTCATCTTTAAGGGCTGAGGCAGTTATACTCGTGCAAACTCTAGACCTGTCTTTTCGTAGAAATTCATATTCAAAATTCTCCTTTGCTCTCTGCTTGAATAGGCCCAAAAACTGTTTTGGTTCTTCAACGACTCTTTTATCCAAGAAGTCGAATATGCTTTTTCCAACCATTTCACTTTCTGCGTATCCCAACATCTCCGCAGTTCGGGGATTAACAAAAACAGTGCAATAGTTGCTATCAAATGCCCAAATGCCTTCTTGCGCAACATTAACTAGTTGGCGATATTGCGTTTCACTTTTCATTAAGGCTTCTTGCACTTTTCTGATCTCTGTTATGTCGTGGAAAATACAATAGAGGAATGTTTTGCCCGCTAATTCAACTGCTTTGGTGTTTACTAGAACATTTCTAATCTCTCCGTATTTGGTGCGGTGTTCGGTCTCAAACTCGTCTCCTCCTTGCCTCAACATTTTGGCTATGTGAGCGTTTGTTTCGGCAGCTTCCTCTTTTGCTTCAAAATCGGAAATGCACAGTTTTGAAAACTCTTCTCTGGAATAACCCAGCTGGAGATGGGCTACATCATTGAACTCGACAGCCTTTCCAGTTTGAGGGTCGATAACCAACACTCCTAAAGGTGCCTCATTAAATAAAGTGTGATAACGTTTTCCAGCCTCTTCGAGCTCCTGCTCGGCTTGTTTTCTCTCGGTTATGTCCTTTACGACTCCGACTGCACTCCATTTTCCCCTTAACTTAATTGGAGTTATGGATAGTTTGACTGGAAACTCCGCGCCGTCCTTTTTTCGTCCTATCAACTCAACATTCCCATTCGTGAAGTCGCCGCTTCCCGTGTTAGCAAACCGTTTGACGCCGATTCTAATGTATTCTCTACTTTCTAAGCACATTGTCTTGGGGACGATTAGTTCATGGATATTTTTGCCAATTGCTTTCTTTTTTGAGTAGCCAAACGTTTTCTCGGCAGCTGGATTCCAGGATGCAACTTTTGCTCGATTATCGACCATGATAATAGCGTCTCTGACTGAATTTGTTATAGCGCGGAATTTCTCTTCACTTTCTTTCAAAATATTTTGCACGCGTTTGCGCTGAGTTATGTCCGTTACAATTCCGAGAATGGCCGGTTCTCCATTGAAAGTAATGATTTTTACAGTAAGTAACGAATCAATTCTCCTTCCATCCTTCGTCATCAATCCATATTCGTATGGCGTTGTATCTTCGCCTTTCGTATGTTTGGCAAAATTTGTAACGGCCAGCGCTCGGTTTTCCGGCGTAATTAAATCAAGAAAGTTGAACTCAGAAGAATAGTACTCTTCTTTAGTGTATCCCATGGCTTTTTCTGCTTCTTTGTTGGCGTACACTACTTTGCCTTTTTGGTAGATGAAAATCATGTTAGGAGAATTCTCGGCGAGGTTTCGGAACTTTTCTTCGTCAGCTTTCAGAATCTGCTCAGTTTTTTTTCGATCAGTAATGTCTTGAGCAAAGCCTATCAGACCGGCTGAAATGCCATTTTTGTCAAGAATGGGAACTTTATCTGTCTGCACCCATCTCATGCCACTTGCGGATTCATATTGTTCTATTATGCCAAGTTTTGGACACCCTGATTTTAGAACCTCTAAGTCGTCGTTTGTCATTCCTCGCGCAATCTCGGCGGAGTATAAGTCAAAAACCGTTTTTCCGATAAATTCTTCTTTAGGGATTTTGAGCGATTCAGCAAATGCTTGACTGACGCGTATAAATTTTCCGTCTTTATCTTTGTAGAAAATTATGATTGGCGAAGAATCGATAATGCGGTTGAGTTCCTTCTGCTCTTTTTCCAGACTTTCCTGCGTTTCTTTGCGTTCGGTGATGTCTCTAATTGTCGTTTGATAACCAACGACTTTGCCATTTAACCATATGGGGTTGCTACTGTACTCTGCATTTCTCTTTCCCTTAGGAGTTATTATTTCGGTTTCACCTTGAGAAGGTTTCCCAGCAGCTATGTTTTTGAGGTCTGCGAGCATTTGTTGATTGAATTCTATTGGAACAAGCTTGAATACGCTGTTCCCAACGATTTCATTTTCCTTAAAGCCATGCTGCATGATAGCCTTATTTACCGAAGTTATTTTCCCAGACAAATCGAGGGTAACGATAACGTCTGGTGCGTTTTCGAAAAGGTTCTTGTACTTCTCCTCCGAAAACCTAATTTGCTCGTCGGTTTTCTTTTTTCGATCTGTAACGTCATGGAAAACGACAAGGCTAGCAGGTTTCCCGTCATAGCTGATTATTTTTCCAGTTACTTCAACCCACCTTATTTCGCCAGCTTTAGCTGTAAAACAAACCTCATATGTTTCAACAGGAGCACCTTGCAAACGGTTTTTTAGATTTTCTAAGAGAGTAGCTTTACTTTCTGGTGAAACAATGTTGAGTTTAAGTATGGGGGTTCCGACTAATTCGTTCCCATTTAGTCCAGTTACTTCTTGGAACGCATCATTTACTAGGAGGAAATTTCCTTTTTCATCAACTAAGGCTACTGGGTCAGATAACAAGTTTAAAAGAACTCTGACTGTTGCTTTACTTCTGTAATTCTTCATGTTCATTTATTAAAACTCCAAATTCCATTTTTGGATTGTTTTCAGCTTCAAAGCTCTCCCGCATGAGGCGCACATACTCTTGAAATGTCATCTCTGGAACAATCCACTTTGACAATGGCCATTCATACGTGGGCCACTTAAAAGTTACTTCAAATTTGGCGTGAAGCTTTTTCATAAACAATATTTCAAAGTGTCGGGTACCTAATCCGAAAATGCGCTCCAGTGCATTCGAAAAATCATTTAGCTTGCTGGGTATTTCCTGTTTTTTAATGTTGAAGCGGCCTTCGAGGTGAAAATAAATTGAGGCTTTTGCAGCTTCGCCGAGACTGGATAATCCTTCATCTATGGCTTCCAGTAGAAGTTGATCAAAATTCTCACGCTGACTCTGTTTTGCCAACTTATTTTTTCTTCGCACCGTTTTCAAGGTGTGAACCACCAATTGTTGAAAATGGTGTTAACTTGTAATAGGCTGAGAAACGTACAAAAGCATTATGAACTATCAATAATAATCAGAAATAAAGTTCACCAAATAACATGCAAGAAATCTATCTTGATTTAAGACTTTTTTTCCAGCTCTAGACCTGTTTGGGGTGAGCTAAAAGTTACCTTCGAGAAAAAACTTTAGTCTCTCTTCTTTTCTTGAAAGTGAAGGACAAAAGTGTTACAGCAATTAATGAGAGGACAGCCCATGTTGGCAACTCTGGAACTGAAGGAGTAGAAGAAGTGCTTAGCTGAGTAGTATTAAAGGGTGTGTATTGCATGTTGATGGTTGAAGTTTTCATGAAAATATTATGCCCTCCTCCCATCGCATACAATGTATCGTTCACCACGGCCACGCTTAACCAGGCTCGATCCATTGGCATAGAGGCTCCAACTCTCCAAGAATTATTTTCTGGAAAATACACTTGATTTGTAACTTGAGCATCTAATGGATAAGTTACGTTACATCCACCCATAACATAGATTGCCTCTGACACGTTAGCACCAGTTGTCAAACCAGCTGCCGCGTTACAAACGCCCATAGGAATGGCAGCGCCCAAACTCCAAGAATCAGCTACCGGGTCGTATATTTGGGTCAAGTTTGCAGTTACCGCGACTTGACCGTTGGGATACGAACCAATTGCCTGCCCAGAAATAATGTATATTTTGCTACCTACTACTGCAGATGCATAATCAGCCACCGCCGTTGGTATTGGCGCTTTTATAGCCCAAGAATCTTTTGCTGGGTCATAGACCTCGTTGACTGTTCCCTTGGGGTATCCGCCTATCAGATAGATCCTATTATTAACAACGTTTGCTTGCAACTGATAAGCCTCATCCGGCATAGGAGTTTTTGTTTCCCAAGTATTTGTTGATGGATCGTAAACTTCGTTTTGGTTTTGTCCTATACAGTAGATTTTGTTCTGGTAAACTGCAACACCAAAGCTAGACAGTGCAATTGGCATAGGCGCTTTTTCAGTCCAAGCATTGGTTGCTGGATCATAGGCTTCAGTCACGTTTGTTGACACATCAGAGTAGTCATTGTATCCTACAAGCTGAGGACCTGTGGATCCACCTATAGCGTATATTATCCCGTTTACAACGGCCACTCCAAAATCTGATCGGGCCGTCAGCATAGGTGCTTTTTGAACCCAAGAATTTTCAGACTGTGCCTTTGCGAACTGAAAACTAGTCAAGCATGTAGCTATAATGCCGATCAGAATGAGGAATATACCAAGCACTTTCTTCATAGCTCGCACCCTTTCTGAAGTAGATGATATGCCCTAATAGCTCTCCCTGCGGAACGCTGTGTTCTCAGAAAAGAACACTATCCCTTTTGTTGAGGTTGCTTTCATTGAAACCTATATTGTTAAGCGATTTAAAAGTGCAGGGGGATTTGAACCCTCTAAAGCGTGGAGATGTCACCCGCATTTCCCCTTTTTTTGTTTTCCAAACGGTTAATGGAGTAGTTCTTTATAGAAAGTTAAGAAACAGATGCACTTGTGCCATTAGATTACTATTTTTTCATGACTTTTCTAATAGCGATTTCAATGTCTTCCGTTTTGATGGTCTTTCTTCCAGCGTATGTAGCATAATCCCATGCTTCTTTTGCTATCTTGACGCCAATCTCCTCGAGAACTTTTGCAAGCTCCTGCGCTGCTGCTTCACTCACCCGGGCTGCTCCAGCTTTTTTACATATTCTATGCATTGGAGCTACCGCAATTTCTATTTCGTTCATATCGTCTTCCTTCACAGTCTCTTTAATTTTTTGAGGCAATATTAAGCTTTGTTATCTTTTTCCTCTTTGATTTAAGCAAATTATAAATACAAACTACAGACATATATGAAATCCCGAGGAGTATGACAGTGGCGAAGAAACCAGCTAAGAAAGCAGTTAAGAAAGCCCCAGTAAAGAAAAAGTAAAACCTCGGCATAGGCATATTTACTCTCTTTTTCTTTTTTAGAAAAAATCATCCTTTGTAACTCTTCGCATGTTTTAGTTATAAAAGTGCAGGTGGTGGGATTTGAACCCCCAATCAAGTGGAGACTCACCCGCAAATCCTTTTTTCTTCCGTTATCGCTTCGTCTTCGTGCTATACTTTTCTTAGAAAGATTTTTGCATATAAGAGAACTCGGCTTGGTACACGAGTAAGAACAGTCATTCTTCCTTCGCGTATTACCAATATAAGGATGGAGGTCATTTAACGTTGAATAAAAGATTGGGGGTCAGTATGGAGTTATATGAAGCTGTTGAAAGGAGAAGGACGGTTAGGGAATTTCAGTCCAAGCCTGTTGAGGAAGAAAAACTCATGAGAGTTCTCGAGGCAGGATTGAAGGCTCCAACGCATAATCACCTCAGAGAATGGGAATTCATCCTGTTAAAGGATTTTGAACAACGCGAGAAAGTTGTAGCTGCAGCCAAAGGCAAGAATTTTTCCGAAGAAGAAGTGGAAAAAGCAATCAGCAAAATGGAAGAGTGGGAGAAGCCAGCATATTTGGCTGCACTGCCTGTCCAAAAAAGGATGATGCTGACCTCACCTGAATTGCTTATCGTCTGCTTCAGAATGAGAAAGACTTTCAAAGAATGCAAGACACTCTATGACCTGAACAATTTTGCTTCTGTTTGGGCATGCATAGAGAACATTCTGTTGGCAATGGCTGCTGAAGAATTGTACGGCGTGACCTTCATAACGAACGATACGGAGCAACTAAAGAAGATGCTGAGTATACCACATGGTTATGAGGTGGCAGCTCTGATTCCGATAGGATACCCAAAAGACTACTTTGTGAAGCAGAAACCAATATCATTACAGAAGAAGCTTCATTATGACAGATGGTAACCAGTTAGAATTTGAAGTCGTTTTCGTAGACACTTGAAACGTGCGAAAATTGAGTGAGTTTAACCTTTCGAACAAGGTGCCGGGGGTGGGATTTGAACCCACGAACGCCTACGCGATAGGGTCCTGAAAAATCCAAAGAATTTATTTCAGCATTTCATCTTCGCCATTTTCATTGCCTAAGTCATTCCTCATTTTAGCGTTCTAGTCGATTGGAAAAAGGGGAAAGCTTAAGAATTTCCAAGCCCCTAAGCAGACGTATGCTCAAATACAGAGTGATAATAGAAAAGGACGAAGATGGCGTTCTTGTCGCCAAAGTTCCTGACTTGCCGGGTTGCGCTACGGAAGGAAGAACAAGAGAGGAACTTATGAAAAATGTCAAGGAAGCAATTCAGGCATACCTTGAGGCGCTGAAATAACACGGCGATCCAGTCCCTATTGAAACGGTGCAAGTCAGTGTCTAAGTTAACGTCTGTTAATTATGACAGAGTTGTCAAAGCTCTAGTAGACATCGGCTATGTTGTTAACAATCAGAAAGGCAGCCACATAGTTATGCGGCTTACAAATAAACAGAAATACATTTCGTTATTCGGCTGTAGGAAAAACGAGAACATGGTGGTTGTTCCTGCGCACAAGCCGCTTGGAAAAGGAATGCTGCGCACCATTATCAGGGAAGTCGACCTCTCAGTTGACGAATTTAATAAGCTCCTCTAAAAAGCGACCCTCCTTCTAGAAGCTTTTATTAAAACAAAAATTCTTTCCAAAGAGATTTTGCATTGAGCTAACTAGGAATTTTGTCTTCTTAAGTTTTAAAAAAAAATGACAAATTGGTGGTTCTGATATGGTGCAGGGGGTGGGATTTGAACCCACGAACGCCTACGCGATAGGGTCCTAAGCCCTACTCCGTTGACCTGGCTTGGAGACCCCTGCACATGCCTACACAAGACGAGGTAGACTGTGTAGTAACTAATTAATATGAAGCTTTTCCCACACATCAAAGCGCAAGTGAGTGAGTCAACTATTCTGCTGTTGCGCTCTGCAATTTTTGTTCTTTGTGTTTCAGTTTGCTTTTTAGGTTCAGGGTTTGGATTGGTTGCAGGTTGATACATTTTTCGACAATATTTGACAAAATTTGACATTATTAGACATTTTTTGACAATCAAAGGGTTTAGGTGGTATATTTTTGTTGTTTTGGTCTTATTGACGGATTTCTGTGCAGTTTTTGTTCTTTGTGTGTTGGGTTGTTTTTTTGGTTCAGGGTGTGTGATGTTTGTAGGTTGCGTGTTTATTTGTGTGGATTTGTGTTGAAATGTGTCTAATTGTGTTAAAATGTGTTTATATGTGTAATTTTGTGTGGAAATGCGCGAAAACGGGTGGTTATTGTAAGGTTTCTGCACAAGATTTTGTCCTTTGTGCATTGGGTTGCTTTTTTGGTTTAGGGTTTGATTTCTTTGCAGGTTGAGTAAACAGTAGCAAACCTAAGCAAAAGGAAGCAAACAGAAGCAAAAGCACGCAAACCTGCGCAAACCTAAGCAAACCCTGCCCCATTTTTTGCTCTTTGTAATTTAAGTTGCTTTTCTAAATCTAAGCTTGATTTCTTTGCAGACTGCGGCTCTATGCGGTTTTATGCGTCTCCCTGCGTCCCAAAAACATCATTTTCGCACATGAAAACAAGTTATTGACGGATTTTAGGGCAGTTTTGTTCTCTTTGTTTCAAGTTGCTTTTTCGGTTCAGAGCTTGAATCGGTTGCAGGTTGAGTCAAAAAAAAGTCTAAAAAAGTCAAAAAAGTTCAGGACAGAAAATGAATGCAATACCCATAGATCAATAAAGTCAGTATTACTACGCGAAAAAGTGCGCAACACCTTGCAACAATTCAATAGAAAAAATCTGTAAAACCCGCGAAGCCCTTTTTTGCCGCATAAACCGTAAGCGTTTTATTGCAAAGAAGCAGTTCTTTCACGGTAACAGCACAAAGCGCCTTCGTAGCCTAGCCCGGTGGGGCGTTACCTTGGTAAGGTAATGGTCGCGGGTCCAAATCCCGCCGAAGGCTCCACCCCAAAGTCCCAAAAGCAACTTGATTCAGCTTTCCTTTTCCAATCACAAAAGATCTGATTTTTGGTTGTTGGGCTACATTGATTGTGCAAGTATGTGTTTTTCCGGTGATGCCTCTGTGAGGGGCTTTTTCTTTTTCCCCTAAAATATTTTCTTCCTTGAGGCTCCATTGTTTTTCTTACGTGGGCACAATTTTTCTTATCTTAAGAAGGGAAAGTGGCAAACCAACTTCTAACAAAGAATTAGAGAACGAATAGACATCTGTAAAAAGAATTCGTGAGCACGTTGCTGAAAAGAGAGGTTGGCATTGGGGCTTCTGCAGGCGGATTATTCTGAGTGAGTTTGGAGGGTTTGAACATAGTCGTGTAAGCCTCTGCTTCGCAGTGTTTTTGTTGCGGTTTCAATTGCCTTCGTCTTAGAAACAATTACCTGTGCGTTACCACGACTTCAGGTATTCTATTGCCGTTGCTGTCTTATAATTATGGTTTTTCTGCCTATACGCTGAAGAAACCAAGATAGAGCTTGTAAGAGCTAGGATATTGAAGTTTAAAGTATAAGCAATTGCTTTGGTCAACCAAGCCTTCATGCTGTTCTCTTAGAAGAACAGACTGTTCCGCAGGGAGAGCTAAGAGCCACTTTCCACTCCTTTTAGTCGGTGACGTGGGACGTGAAGAGAGTAGCCGTGATCTGTGTCGCTTGTGTCATTATTGTAATGTGCACTCTAACTGTTGCTTCGTCGGCCATGGCTCAAACTTTAGGAACGTGGGAAGACCAGACGCAGATGCCAACACCCAGATATGCGTTAGCTGTGGTTGCGCTGAATGGAAAAATCTACGCGATCGGCGGGGTTAGCAACACTCAAATCGAATCAAGTTCAGCAAATGAGCGATATGACCCACAAACTAACCGCTGGACCATTATGGCTCAGTTGCCAACCCCTAGTTCTTACTGTGCCACAGTTGCCTGCAAAGGGAAAATATACATTCTTGGGGGGCTAACTCAAAATGGCTCAGAATCAACTAATCTCGTAACAAACCAAGTCTTTGATCCATTAACCAACAGCTGGACACAGATGGCACCGATTCCAGGTTACACATGGATCGGATGTTCTGCAACAGAGGTTCAGGGTAAAATTTACCTCCTGGGCGGCGGAGATGGAAGGAATTTAGTTGAGGTGTATGATCCTGCCACTAATTCGTGGGCTGCAAGGGCCTCTTGTCCGGAAAAGCTTTCTTGGCATGCTGCTGCCGCACTGGGTAACAAAATATATGTTTTAGCTTCAGTCTGGCCTACAGCTAATAGCAAAAGTAGCATAAGCCCAAAAACTCTGATCTATGACGTCACATCAAATGCTTGGAGTTATGGATCTCCATTCCACTTTCTGGTGCAAGATGCAGCTGTTGTCGCGGCTAATGCGAGCGGAGTGCCGGCTATTTATCTAATAGGAGGTCAGCCTTTGCAGGTTAAAACCCCTGGGGATATTCCCCTTGCTTCGAGGTATGTTCAGATTTACTTTCCTGGGGGCAATTACTGGGTTGCAGGAGAGAATACGCCAACAGAACACGCTCGACAGGGCGCTGCAGTTGTCGATGACAAGATCTACGTTATTGGAGGCTATCATTCAACTACTTTAACGACAATTATGGCGCCTGCCCTTCTGGGTATCAAAGTAACAGATCCCTCAACTGGAGGAGCGCAAGGCATCTGGGGACCTCCTCGCCCAACCCAAAGCGTGGTCGGTGTGCCTGAGACTACAAACCAAGCATACACATTTCAAGAAAATCCAATATTCATCCGCTTGCTCCAAAGATACCATATGTGCTGATTCTACAGGCAGAAGGCAATGTGAAAGTAGTTATCCACTCTTTGGTCCTACCAGTCCGCAAGTAAGAACGGCGGCGTAAAAGAATTGCAGCTTGGGCATAGCAGGCAGCTTTGAATTCGCCACCTATTTTCAAAAGTGCAAAAATCTTCCAAAAACGCAAGCTCAGCTGAGAAGCACTAATCGGGAATTTGTTGTTTAACTGTTTTTACCCAATTGAAAAGGTCATTAATGTTCCCGTTTCCTTCTCCACCACTGTACTTTATCAATCGAGCGATGATAACATCGTCATTGTTGACTGCCCATTTTAGATCTTAAGCTTTAGTCATCTGCCGCTATTGCTCATAGTGACCCGTATACTTGGATAATGTTGAAAGCGATTGCATTACTCGCCTTCGTTTTTCTGTTGGCAGCAGTTTAAATGATGAAAGACCCCACTCGCTAAATATTGGTGAAATTGTCGTGCTTGCCTTATCACATCTTTGGCGTAATCAGGTGTGTATTGTCTTAAGATAAATTGGTTGAAATTATCCCAGAAGTCATAATTATCCTTAAAAACACGCTTATTTTTAAGTTTTAAGGACCAATTTGGGGTTGGTAAGGCAATGGTCGCGGGTCCAAATCTCGCCGAACGCTCCACTCATGCTTGTTTTTACACAAGCAAAAATGCATATATATGCATATGCACATTCATATACCTGTTTCTTATGACCAAAGTAATATCTCTTTCGAACGAAGCATATCGGACTTTAAAGGATTCCAAGAGGCCCGGCGAGTCTTTTTCAGACGTCGTCTTAAGAACCCTGAAACAGAAAAAAAAGAAGTCACTATTGGAATTTTCGGGCAAATGGGTAGGCGACGATGCCGACGAAGTACTTGCTCAAATAATGAAGGACAGAGAACAATCAGAATCTAGAAAGGTCGAACTGTTTCCGTGATTCTTGACACCGACGCTCTAATCGCCCTCTTGAAAGGAGAAACAGACGCAGAAAAAGCAATCCGCAACTTGGAAGAAAAAGATGATCAAGTGTCAACCACTATTATTTCAGCGTATGAACTTCTAAGAGGAGCTTACATTTCTTCTAGTCCAGATAAAAACCTCGCAGAAGTTCAGGAGCTTTTGTCGAATATAGAAGTTTTAGATTTGACATTGCAAGCGTGTGAAGAAGCTTCTAAGATTTATCGAGATCTAAGAAAGAAAGGTTGCTTAATTGGCGAAGATGACGTGCTTATCGCAGGAATCGCTCAAGCTCGTGCCAAAGCAATAGTAACTCGAGATTCACATTTCAAGCTTATTCAAGGAATAGATACCGTCGAATGGTAGCTTTCTGGGATTTTAGCTTTAGTAAGTAATGGTCGCGGGTCAAAATCCCGCCGAAAGCTCCCTATCGTCTAAATTTGAGATTAAGACGTGGACGAGGGAATTGTACTCATAGCTTCAGAATATCTATGTGGACATTTTGAAGGGCACCATTAGTGGGTAGTGGTCTGTGTTGTTTGTGTAAACTAAGTACGGATTGTCACCGACGCCATCGTGATTTACATCTGTTCCATTGTAGTCACTCCAATAGTTGCCTTCTTTGCCATTATCCCATAAGTTATTTGAGATTGAAGACTGATCCGGATTTGGGGGCGGAGCGGTAACTTGGCTTCTATTATTGACAAAGTTGTTATGGTAGAAAGTGTTCCCGTTTACATCGTTTGAACCATCTGAGCCGTAACCGTA
This sequence comes from Bathyarchaeia archaeon, assembly GCA_050012755.1. GTDB lineage: Archaea > Thermoproteota > Bathyarchaeia > Bathyarchaeales > Bathycorpusculaceae > Bathycorpusculum. The sequence goes on along the minus strand of JBEKGO010000004.1, from coordinate 7,099 downwards.
GCTGTTGATTATAGAGACGCCAATGTTGTTTGACTCGATTGTGTTTTCGATTATCATATTATTTGTGGATGAAAGAGTAACCATGACTGCATTAGGGGAAGCTGTGCCAACGTACGTCGTCAAAACTGCTTGCTCCAAACTGATGCCTTCAACGTTGCCAGTTATGTTGTTTCTGTCGATAGTGTTGTTGGATGAACTCAAAAGCTTAATGCCTATGCCGTTGACTTGCACGATGTTTCCCGTAACGGTAGAGCTGTTAGTGTACGCAAGTTCCACACCATCAGAGTTGCCAGCGAGCGTGAGGTTCTGAACAGTTATGTTGGTGCAGTTAACGAGTATGACACATCCAGCTTCTGAAGGCACGGTTTTGTCGCTTTGCCCAACCCAGTAAATTATGGGTTTGCCGTTTACTTTGTTTGAAGCATCAACATCGTTCGTATAGTATTGAGGGTTATTGTATTGAGGGTTACCTTGGCCATAAACAATTACAAGGCCGTTCATTGTGCCATAGTAGATACTTTCGTCGTCGAAGCCGTAGGCATTATCTGACAGGTTGTTGTCTCTGAATATATTTCCCGTTGAAGATGAGGACAACTGAATGCCTAACTGGGTGCTGTCTGACACATCATTATTAGCCAACAGGTTGTTTTGGCTACTGGATAGTACTATGCCTTGCTGATTATCAGCGACTGTATTTTCAAGAATACTGCAATTGCTTACGCCATTCAAGGAAATGCCAATAAAGCTGCTGGTAGTTACGTTGTTCCCGCTCAAAATATCGTTTAGCGTGGAACCTGTCAAACCATTTGAACCGGCTTCCAAGTCAATGCCATAGTTGCTACTGGTTACAGTATTGTTGGCTATGACAGTGTTGTTTGCCGAGTTGACTAAAATACCCCAGGTATCATTTGTCAAAGTGTTTTGAGCGACGATGTGCGAGCTGGAAACAAAATATGTTAGGTAGTAGTTTTGAACAGGTATGAAGTATTGTAAGCCTTGGCCTTCAGAGTTTGAAAAGGAATCGGTCGGGGCGATTTCGATGCCACATGCGCTATTTGCTATAAGATTTTCAGTTATGAAGGTGCCGCTGCTTTGACCTAGGATTTGGATGCTTTGGGTATTTCCCCTTAGGCTGTTTTGAATAATTTTGTTGCCTGAAGAATTAGTGAACTCGACGGCAACATTGTTCTGATTTATGTTGTTTCCAATTAGAGTGTTATTATTGCAGTTTAGCGTGAATTGCATACCGCGATCTATATTTGAGTCAATCGTGTTTCCAGAGAATGTATTAAAGTTAGAAGAGGTAAAGTAGCCGCCGCACTGGTTGTTTGATAGGATATTATTTGCAATGTCGTTGTCTTTGCAATCGGAGAAAGCGATAGCCATTGTGCAGTTAACAACTGTGTTTTCGCGGATGCTATTGCCTGTTGATGAGTTTTCCAGCTCTATACCGTAGTAACTGTCACTGATTCGATTATTACTTACCGTTGAGTTTGTGCTTGTTGATAGGACTATGCTTTGCCAGTTGGCAGTCAAATCTAAGTTTTGGACCGATATGCTCGAGCAGTTGATTAATGCCACATATCCTGCGTTTAAGGGCACAGCTTTGTTGTTTTGACTTATCCAATAATAGACTGGTTTGCCATTTAAGGTGTTGGAAGCGTCAACATAATTTAAAAGTCCTCCTTGAACCAAGAAATTGTATATATTGCCAGTTAGGCTGTTATTTCTTAAGACGTTGCCTTCCGAGTCGATGAGTCGAAGGCCCTCGATACTATTTGTCACCGTGTTGCCAATCAGGGTTGAGTTTTGAGTGTTTACTAGTAAGATACCATTGCCATTATTGCTAAGACTTAAGTTTTGCACGGTTATTCGCTTGCAATTCACAAGGGCAAGATAACCAACGTTAGGGTAAGTGGAAGGGTTAATGTTCAGATCGTTATTGCCTATCAAGTAGTACACTTTTTCACCATTAATCGTGTTTGAGCTGTCAATATTATTGATGAAGTGAGTGGTCTCGTTGCCGTCAATGCCCAAGTTGTAGCTGTTGCTGTTTATGATGTTGTTTCTCAAGGTGTTGCTACTCGAGTAGTTCAGGTATATTCCATAATAGTTTCCTGTTATTGTGTTATCATCTATGCTGCAGTTGCCCACGTTGCCCAAGTAGACACCTGCAGTCGAGGCTGGTCCGCTGTTTCGAATCGTGAAGCCGGAGAGCGTCACATTGTCGCAGGTTATGTTAACGACTGTTCCACCGCCGGATCCGTCGATAATCGTTGTCGCCTCGTTCTGGCCAACAATTGAGAGAGTCTTATTTACAACTAAATTTTCAGCGTAAACCCCCGCCTTGACCGATATAACGTCGCCCTCAGAAGTTGCCCCCGAACTAATGGCGTCTTGGATATTTGGGTACCCAAATGTAGTGTTCAGATTTCTGACTGGGAAATTAGCTGACGCACTGTCAGCGGTCCATTGAATCACTTTAGAGTAGGTGCTTTTCACGGCATTATTGAATGCGGGATCATCATAAACTACGTCTAGTCGCGAACCGTACTTGGCTAAATATCCGTTAGCATCGGACCACAAAGTCTGGGACCACATATCGCCGCTGAATATTCCCCACAAACTATCTTCAGAGTATCGGAAGCCAAAGCCGTAGGCTTGAGGAAGAACCAAAGCAACATCTGCTTTGAGGCTTCCGTGTTTTTCAGGATTATTCTGCGTGTAATTCCAGAAGTTTTTGAGTGCGTCAAAATGTTGGTCTTGTAAAATGCCGTATTCATACGGTTGATACGTCTCTTTAGGATACGAATTCGTTTCGGCGTAGTCAAATACTACTGCATACTTTGCGCCCGAATTGTAGCTAAAAACCAAATCACTATAGAGTTCTGGTCCTGACTCCATAGGTTGCGTGGGGGAATGCGTAACAATAACACCCCAATCTTTGTCCTGAGCGGTGGCGGCGCCTCGGCAAAGCGACACTTGCAGCTGTCGGCTATTGTTCACTCCAAGTTCAGCTAGAACCGCATCATACCCTGCTTTATAGTCGAACCAGTAAAGACCGTAGTCTGCTGTATAGATCATTGCGCTCGAATTCAAATAGGGTTGAATGCTGGAGTTAACGCCCCTGATGTAGGCTGTTGAAGTGCTCAAGTAAGTTTGTTCTACGTTCTGTTCTTGACCCACCGTTCTTTGGCCGCCTCCATCAAGTTGAATTCCCCCTGGCTCATCGAAAACATATGCGCCCAAGAAACGGTCACCATATTTTGTCATCGAACTGTTGAGCCAAGCCATTGGATAGGGCGATTGATAAGATGGACTTTGCAGGACTGTACCGTTTGGGAGCGTGAACGAAGATGAAACGTTTTGTCCTAGATCTGTGTAGGAGTGTATTGGCGAGAAATACACTGAGATATAAAGTCCCGCATTGTAGGCGTAGTCCGACACTTCGTTGAGTAAAGTTGAATTATCCACTATATCTGTCGAGCTGATGATGAATAGGTTTGTGTAGTTTTTGACTTTGTCGATTACAGCTTCGCAGAGTGTGACGTTATTGTAACCGCATTCAACTCCCACGTAAAACGGTGAAGATGACGTGTTTATTTTAGATAGGGAAAAAGTTTGTGCTGCGAAGAAAAGAGAGGGAACTAGAATTGCGAAAAGTGCTATGGTTATTATGATATTTCGGCGCCTCAAAATTGCCCTACCTCTAAATCCTTGAACATAACTTTTCCTTGATTACGAACAAAGCAACGACGTGATTGCTTATAAAATTAAGCCATAAAGTTTACCAACTATTAATGCGGAAATTTATGAGGCGTTTCTTACTATGAATATTTCAATATTAAATCAACTTTTACTTAATTGAAAATATATGAATTATCGAATTTGATTTTTCGAGTACTCACAAGTGCCATGCCAGCTCGAGGCTCCGCTTAATCCTATATTCTAATTTTTTGAAAATAACTGATTGCACTTGAAATTTAAATACAGACTTCACCAATAGCTATCTCATGCCATACAACCTAATTCCTTATCCAATCTCGATATTCTTCATTTTTGCTTTTGGAGCAGCCGTTCTAGCAGTTCTCTGGAAGCTTCGCACAAAAGGAAAATTTTTCTTGTTTCTATTTTACATAAGTCTAACATTAGCAATTGTAGTATTTGCTCTATTTTCTTATTCGATTGCCGTAAACATATTGAGAGGTTTACGAAGTTCAGCTTCCCCACAGCCGACACTTGTTCCGTATCCGAGTGTACCTGGCTGAGGTTTTTTACTAAGGTAAATTCAAAAAAGGGAAACAAGCATTTGGGAAAAAGCTTCTTATGCAATTGCTGCAACTGTTTGCTTAATGGGAGGGAAACGGGTTTAATTTCTCGTTTGCGAAGCGCGAGATTGCTATTTTAGCCGTAGTGCTTTTCGTTTCTTTGCTTGTCAGGGTTCTTTTGTTTCCTCTGAAAGGCTACCCGATTGATACAGGAGATTTTGCTTCGTGGTTTAACACGGCGACCCAAAACGGGATAAGACCGTTTTATAATTTGGCTGGTTTCGCTGATTATCCACCCTTTAACGTTTACATCTTTTGGGTTTTTGGCTCCTTGGCAAAGGCAGCGTCAATAAATATTTTGACTATGATAAAGTTGGTTCCTAATCTTTTTGATTTAGCCACAGCAGGTGTGATTTATTTTTTTGTTAGAAAACAATCAAGCTTTAAACTTGCGCTCATGGCCACTATGCTTTATGCTTTTAATCCAGCCGTAATCTATAACGCGGCTGTTTGGGGGCAATTTGATGCCGTTTACACTTTCTTTCTTGTTTTGTCACTTGTCCTTGCGCTTCGATCGAAACCTGAACTTTCCGCATTAGCCTTCGCTTTAGGACTTTTGACGAAGCCTCAGGGAATAGCCCTGTTGCCGCTGATTGCTTTTTTGATTTACAAGAAAGGCGGCCTGAAAAAGATGCTAATTTCTGTGGCGGTATTTGCCGCAACGGTTTTCTTGGTTATTCTTCCCTTTGAATGGAGCAATCCAGTGACTTTCTTGACTAAAATTTACTTTGGAGCCTACGGAGGATACGCAGTAACGTCAGCAAACGCGTTCAACCTTTGGGCTTTGTATGGTATGTGGGTGTCCGATGGCGGTCTCAACATCTTAGGATGGGTATTATTCGGCGCTTTCGCGGTTTTCGTTTTATACTTTTTGAATAAGCGTTTTAAAGTTTCGGGCGATTTTCTCGCTGTTTTTTCCGCATTCATGCTTTTCTTCGCTTTTTTCATGTTGCCGACAAGGATTCACGAGCGGTACTTGTTTCCAGCTATAAGCGTTTTAGCATTGATGTTTCCATTGATCAAAAGAGCTCGTCCACTGTACGTGGCTTTGACGGCGACTTTGTTCATCAACGAAGCGTACGTCCTTTACTGGCTTAACAAGTCTTACCCGAATGCTGCACCCAATTTAACTGGCGATCCCATCGTTGTGGTGGTAAGCGTTATTAATTTGTTAATGCTCGCATATGCTTCAATATTAATGTGGGACAGACGCACATGGCTCAAGAATGAACCTGTAACGCCAAGTCAAACAGATGGAGAGGAGCCGACATCAACCTAAATCTCGACATAAAACTAACCAAAAAAGATGTTATAACTATTGTTTTACTTTCTGTAGTTTTCTTCTCCATCGCGGTTGCAAATCTTGGCTTAACGCAATCGCCTACAACGACGGCTCAACTTACAGATGGACAGAGCTTTTACATTACCCTGAGCAGCCAAGCCAACGTCAAATCAGTAATTCTTCTTCTGAAGCAGGGCGCAATGAACGTTACAATATCATCGGGATCACCAGGCAACTGGCTGAATAACTCTGTCAACAGTGCTTGGCCTTATTCTAATTCGCAGTTTTCTGAGGACTATTACAAGTGGCACGAAGTTTCTCTTGGCATGACCACTCAATATTTAGAATTTAGTTTTGGTCCAGTGGGTGGCTACAACACAATAATCGCGGAAATAGCGGTTATAGATCAAAATAACCATCAGGTAACGATACAATCAATAAATGATCTCGACAGCGGAAACCCCAACCTGAATAACCTCATCGACGAACAAACCATGATTCAGTACCCATCAGACTACATGCAGAATACGTATTTTGACGAAATCTATTTTGTCAGAACAGCGGAGCAATATTTACATTCGCAGTTACCGTATGAGTGGACCCACCCGCCGCTTGGAAAACTTATCCAAGCTTCAAGCCTTTTAATTTTCGGTTTTAACCCCTTTGGATGGCGAATAATGGGAGTCATCTTTGCCACCTTGATGATTCCGCTCATTTACATATTTGGGAAAAAGATGTTTGGGACATGGATCGGCGGCTTCACAGCTGCGTTTCTGTTAACGTTTGACTTTATGCATTTCACTATGGGCCGAATGGGTACGGCGGATACTTATGTGGTGTTCTTTTCACTGGCTTCGCAACTGTTCTTTTTCATTTACGTCAAGAACGTAGTTGATAAAGGCTGGAAAACCAGCATCATACCGCTTTTCTTAGCCTTTTTCTTTTTCGCTCTGGGCTTCTCGAGCAAATGGCTTGTTCTTTATGGTTTCGTAGGCGAGTTGGCTCTTCTGCTAGCAATGCGGCTTTACGAAGTTAAAAACTTAAAAAGCAATTTATCCGGAAAATTCTATGCTCTCCTTGATCACCCTTACTCCGTAATCGTCGCTTTCATACTATTTACCATAGGAATTTACTTCTTAACTTACATTCCAGATATGCTTGCAGGCAGGTCTTTTTTTGGTGTCATTGGATTACAAGGACAAATGTTCGATTATCATTTTTACCTGAAGGCCACGCACCCATTCTCTTCGCTATGGTATAGTTGGCCTTTCATGTTTGACCCTATAAATGCGATTCACAACGTCTTAAGTCATGCGCCACCATCCACTTTAACTTGGGTCCACGTTCCAGTTTGGCTTGAATCAGCGTCAATGTCGAACGGTCTACAATCAACCATTGTTGTGATGGGTAACCCAGCCGTTTGGTGGATAGGTTTTGCCATGATATTAGCATTAACAGCATTCTATGTCCCAAAAATTTTTGCAAAAAC
>JBEKGO010000003.1:0-93167 GCA_050012755.1 Bathyarchaeia archaeon | reverse complement strand
ACAAGAATCCAGCAAAGTACGCTGGAGCGTCAGGAACATCAGGCGTTCATAGCTGCGGTTGCGGAGGAAACTAAACCTCTATCGTTCTTCTAACGTCCACTTACCGCCCATTTTCCTTTTCGATTCCGCATGTTTTTTCTATTGTTGAAAATTAACTTATTAATCAAATTTCTAAAATGCGCCTAACAGCACATGTTCAGCAAAGAGGTCTTCATTAAAGGCTCCGACGAACTCAACTTTTTCGTTAATCACTATTTTTGGTACTCCAATAACATTATATTTCACGGCTAGATCGGGAAACTCGCTGGTCTCTATAACGTCTGCTTTCACCATGTCACTTTCTATGGCTAATTTATGAGCTACTGCCGCGGCAGCAGGGCAATGTGGGCACGTTAAAGTCACGAAGACTTTGATCTGGACAGGAGATTTTACCTCTTTTAGAATAGATTTTGTTTTGTCTGAAAGGTCAGTTTGCCCTTTGGATACGTTGATGATTGCTTCAATTAAAGTCTGAAGTTCGTACCCATAGGGTATACCGTAAATTCTTACGCCATAATCCTTTTTGCCAGTAATAGCTATTGCAGGAATCTTGTCGATGCCATATTCCTTTGCTTTTGCTGCATCAGCAACAAAATCATAGATCTCCGCAGTTATCTTACTGTTTAGAGCTGCTAAGTCTTGGACTAGCTGCCGTGTGTCGGAGCAGAATCGGCATTCAATTTCTTGGGTAAACACTACAAGTTTAACTGGGTCAACCAGCTTCGCATCAAAATCGTTTTTTAATAGTTCTTTTTTGTCATCAGGAATTAAACCCATAAAATCAGCTTCCCTGCCATTTTAACTTTAGTAAATCAACTAAATAAACAGATAATTCAGGCATATATTGATTTTTCATTTTTCGACTAGAATCTTCTATTTCGGTTTTGAGAGTAAGCGAATATTATTGTTTGTTTTGGGGTAAATTTTGTTCTTTGTGTTTCTGTTTGCTTCTTTGAATTAGGGTCTGCCACGTCTGCAGGTTACGTTTTTTTGCGTTGATTTGCGTTTTTCTGCGTGTTTTCCCGTTTATTTGCGTTTAATCCCGTTCCCCTGCGTTCTCTAAATGCTTAAGTATAAGTGTCTAAAGCAAGGACAATTATGCTTTGAATTGCCAAAATAGCAACAATTATTTTTGGAGAATCTATATACCTTTAACAAAAAGGTTACCTTTACGACTGAGACCTGCCTCGTAGGAATACCTTTTTGAGAAGGCAGGCGTTAAAACAACTTACAACGTAATTGCAAGTCAGGAGTAAACAAGTTATGGTTAATGTTGTTTTGAAAGAAGGAGTAAACTGGGTTGGAGCGGTCGATTGGAACATACGTGATTTCCATGGCTACAACACAAACAGAGGAAGCACATACAATGCATACTTGATAAGAGACGAGAAAACAGCGCTCATTGACACGGTCAAGAGCCAATTTTGTGATGACCTAGTAGCACATATTACTGAATTAACCAGCTTTGACAAAATCGATTATATAATAGTTAACCACGTCGAAATGGACCACTCAAGCAGCCTACCCGCAATTGCTAAACTTGCAAAAAACGCCAAAATCTTGGCTTCTGGCAGAGGCAAAGAGGAGTTAATCAAACACTACGGTCACGACTTCGATGTGGTTGAGACAGTGAAAACTGGCGATGAGCTGAAGCTTGGAAAGAAGACTTTGCGGTTTTTGGAGGCACCTATGCTTCATTGGCCCGATAGCATGTTCACTTACGATGTCGAAGATAAGATTTTGTTACCGAACGACGCGTTTGGCCAGCATCTTGCCAGTTCAGGGCGGTTTGATGATGAAGTTGACGAATGTGCCTTGATGGAAGAAGCCTCAATGTACTACGCTAATATCCTTATGCCGTTTGCGCCCCTCATCACACGCAAAATCCAAGAAGTTGTTGACATGAAAATCCCAATAGACATGATTGCCCCAAGTCACGGTATCATCTGGCGACGGGACCCAATGAAAATTGTCAATGCCTACCTCAAGTGGAGTGCGGGTGAGAGCAAAAACAAGGTTGTCATAGTTTTTGATACCATGTGGCATAGCACAGACACCATGGCAAGAGCCATAGCTGATGGCATAATCAGCCAAGGCGTAGAAGCTAAACTCTACAAGCTACGCGCCTCCAGCATTTCAGAAGCCATGACCGAAATCCTTGATGCAAAAGCAGTTCTAGTTGGTTCTCCAACACTTAACAATGGAATGTTCCCAACGCTAGGTCAATTCCTAACTTACGCAACCGGATTGAAACCTAAAGGAAAACTCTGGAGCTTCTTCGGCTCTTACGGATGGGGCGGCGGGGCCGTTAGAGGAATGGTTGACATGGCAAAAAAAGCTGGATTTGAAGTTTATGAGCCAGGCGTTGAAGTCAAATTCGTTCCTGACCAGGAAGATTTGAAAAAATGTTTTGATTTTGGGCAGCAAATAGCCCAAAAAATCAAAGCCTAATTTTTTTATATTTTCATGAATTTTTCCTTTGGCGTTGCACAGATTGGGCATACGTCAGGTGTTGAGCCTTCAAAAGTGTTTCCACAAATTGGACACACATAATATTCGGCTTTTGCTGGTTGTGTTTTGCTTTTTAAGGCGTCAAGTGCTTTTTGGTAGAGGGCTGCGTGGATTTGTTCTACTTTGTTTGCATAGTCAAAACTATTTTCAGCTCGTCTGTTTCCATCTTTTTTGGCATCCGCAATAAATTCCGGGTACATTTTTTTGAACTCGTATGTTTCGCCAGAAACGGCTGTTCCCAAGTTATCTACGGTTGATTTTACCTGCCCCATGACTCTTAGGTGGTTGAGGGCGTGGACGGTTTCAGCTTGAGCCGCTGCTTTAAACAGCATGGCAATTTGGGGGAAACCTTCTTCCTCTGCCTTCTTAGCGAAAGCCAAATACATCCTGTTAGCTTGGGATTCGCCTGCGAATGCAGCTTTTAGGTTGTCATCAGTTTTAGTCATAAAATTCACTGGAAATTACTAAACAAACCGCGGGTAATAAGCTATACTAGTTTTTGTCTGAATTTCGTATTATGGCAAAGTATATTAGTTGTCTTCCTCTTTGGTTTGTTTGATTTTGGTGAATTTTATGGAAAAAGTAAAATCATTTACTCTACCCAAACTACCATACGGTTATAATGCTTTGGAACCCTACATTTCTGAGCAACAACTAAAACTCCACCATGACAAACACCACCAAGCCTATGTGAATGGTGCAAATGCAGCTTTTGAAAAAATAGATAAAGCGCGGAGCGAAAACGCCGATGTTGACATGAAAGCCATGTTGAAAGAATTATCCTTCAATGTTGGCGGACACATTTTGCACAGTGCTTTCTGGGAAAACATGGCGCCTGCTGGCAAAGGCGGGGGAGGACAACCTGGAGGAGCTGTTGCCGATATGATTAACATGGGCTTTGGAAGCTTTGAACGGTTCAAAAAGGAATTCACGATGGCTGCATCCAGCGTTGAAGGTTCAGGTTGGGCTGCTTTAGCCGTTCATCCATGCATTGCAAGACCACTGATAATGCAGATTGAGAAGCACAATGTGAATGTTTTTCCGACATTTAATATTCTGATGGTTTTGGATGTTTGGGAGCACGCCTACTACCTTGACTACAAAAATGAGCGACCGAAGTTCATTGAAGCTTTCTGGAACGTTATCAACTGGGAGAAAGTTAACAAAAATCTCGGTCTTGTAAAATAAACACCAAAACCACTCAACTTTTTTTCCTTGTTTTTTAGTGCATACGACTCTTTTTTAGGGCTGCCCTGTCTCTAGTTTTTTGAGCAATTCACTTTGCCTTTTAACATATCTTGTCGAAATGCCTTTCTGAAGATATATCGATAAAGCAGCTATGCTTTTCGTTGGGTCGTTTCTCATCAAAATAGAATAAAGATGGATCAGTTTTATTCCGATAGCATCTTTGGAAATCTGGCCATTGGTTAATTTTAATGCAAGTGTACCATGCCTTAGCAGTTATTTGGAGCGTCTGCTAATATAATACTTGCCAGTTTAAACCAAAAGGTGCACCGCTTAAGGTGCTGGAGTTATTTTTATGGCTGCAGCTGGACACTGCATTTCGCATGCTAGGCATTGTATGCAGTCTTTTTCGCGGGCAGGGTCAGATTTGCGTTCTGAGAGTGGGTGCCCCGGCGAGTCAGCCCAATCGTATAATGAAACGGGGCAAACATCTATGCACACTCCGTCTCCAACACACGAATCCCAGTCAACAGCACTGGATGTTCCATGAATTCCGAGTTTTTGTGGGGCTTCAACTGGTCCCCAAACTTTGTGTCCGTTATGTTCGCCAACAACTTGGCGTTTGGTTTGAAAATCAGGGTCAATTGGCAAAGAATTCACCACTAAAAATCAACAAAATCGGAAATATTAGGGTTTCTGCATTACGTTTTTTTCCGCAAGACATTTTGGGATAACTATCTTATTCTATAACGGTTTGAATGGTCCAATACTACCTACCTGTTGGCATGCGATACACAACTCTTGAGGAAAGAAAACAATTCTACACTTCAGAATTTGACTTAGAAAAGGTGGCCCAATGGTTCAAAGGCAGTCTTGGTAAAACCAAATTTGCAATAATCATGGGCAGGCACACCAAAATTTTCCCTGAAAAATACAAAGAAGACGCTGCAACCACCATAATAATTGATGAATACAAAGATTTGGAAGACCTAAGGCAACAAATCCTTGATTTTTTGCCTGAAGCCGTGTATTATGACAGAAGTGTATATGATGAATGTGACCGTAAGACAGGACAAGAACTCGCTTTTGACCTTGACCCAGAAAACATTACCTGCCCAATACATGGAACCTTAGCTGACAAAATGAAACGCATGCAAGGCTTAAGCTTCTGTGAATTAGAGCTTGAAATGGTTAAGCAGGAAGCAATCGGCCTCTATGATTTTCTTACAAATCGTTTTTCCGAAGTTAAGGCTGTTTATTCTGGTAGAGGCTTTCACCTACACGTTTTAGACCTGCAAGCCTACAAAAAGAGCATTCAACAGAGGGAGGAGCTTGCCCAGCAAGTAAAAAGCGCCGGGTTCCATATTGACGAATGGGTAACTTCAGGCGAAATGCGTTTGATACGGCTTCCTTGGAGTTTAAACGGTTTGGTATCTAGAATTGCCTTGCCGCTAACAAAAAAAGAACTGGAAAGCTTTGATGCCGTTCATGACGAACGGTGTTTACCAAAATTTCTGAGCCAAAAAGCTACTTTTTAACTGCTTTAGCTTTTTTCTCGGCTTTGGCATAATATGCTTTCTTTTTCTTTTCTTCTTCGGCTTTTGTTGGTTTTACAGGTTTTGCCATTAGAATCCTCAATTATGTTATCTTTAACTTGCATAAAAAATTTTCCAGCCCAAAACATCGTTGAAAAGTTTATTTGTCCTTTAACAATTCATTTTTATTGACATTGAGGCTTGACTATGGAGCGATTTGACATCATCGTTATTGGCTCGGGCTCTGGAATGCTCGTAGCTTCAGCCGCAGTTGAACAGGGATTTCGAGTAGCGTTGATTGAGCATGGAAAAATGGGCGGCACATGCACAAACGTAGGTTGCGTGCCTTCTAAAATGCTGATTTACCCAGCAGACGCAATTGCCACTGTCAAAGAGGCAGGAAAGCTTGGCGTTAATGCAACATTGAATTCGGTCGATTTTAACAATATAATGACAAGAATGCATAAGTTGGTTAGTGAGGATTCAGGGCATCAGGCAATGGCGGTCGAAGCGACGCCTGAAATGACTTGGTTTAAGGAAACAGCCGAATTTATTTCGGATTACACGATGAAGGTTGGGGCGCATACTATTTCGGCGGAAAAGATTTTTATTGTTTCAGGCGCACGCACCGCGCTTCCATTAATAAAGGGAATAGACAAAATAGAATACTTGACAAGTGACACAGTTTTAGAACTCCAAACGCCCCCCAAGAGCATATTGATTGTTGGAGGAGGCTACGTTGGTATGGAATACGGCCACTTTTTCGCGAGCATGGGCACAAAAACCACTATTTTACAAAGACCGGATCGAGTGGTGCCTGAAGAGGAAACAGAAATCTCTGAATTGTTAAAGAAGGAAATGAGTCAGCGAATGGAAATATACACAGGTTTTGAGGTTATTGAAGCTAAACAAGAAGGGCAAATTAAGACTTTGATTGCCAGAAACCGGCAAGACGTCAGCCTACATGAGTTTTCAGCTGAAGCAGTAATGATCGCTACAGGCAGAGTATCCAACGCTGACATTTTGAAACCGGAAAAGACAGGCGTGAAACTTGACGATCACAATTTCATAAAAGTTAACGAGTATCTGGAAACAAGCAAAAAGAACATTTGGGCTTTCGGCGACGCCATCGGCATTCAAATGTTTAAACATGTTGCCAATTATGAAGCGGGCGTCGCATGGCATAATTCCCTTCATGAGCACAAGGCCAAAATGGATTTTTCAACTGCTCCTCACGCAGTTTTTACTCATCCACAAGTTGCTTCAATAGGGTTAAAAGAGCAAGAAGCTAAACAAAATCACAAAATCCTCGTTGGACAAGCCCTCTATAGAGATACAGCTATGGGTGCTGCAATGGGGTTTCCTGAAGGCTTTGTGAAAGTTATTGTGGAACAAGAAACAGGAAAAATCCTTGGGGGACACATAATTGGTCCTGAAGCTTCAATTTTAATTCAAGAAATCATTAATGCCATGGTATCTGAAACTGGAACTTTTGCGCCTATTGCGCAGGGCATGCATATTCATCCTGCGTTGTCGGAAGTGGTTCAGAACGCTTTCGGTAATCTTCACTCGCATGAGCATTAAGAAATTAGTTCTCTTTAGTAATCTAAACAGTTATATTTGGCTTAAACCAAATTTTAGTGGTGAGAATATGCAATTCTCAAAAGTTTCTGGTAAAAAAAACAACCACAAGGTTACTCTGTACGCTTTAAGCACTTGCGTTTGGTGTAAACTTACAAAAGAATTTCTCAAAGAAAACGAAGTTGAATATGAGTTTGTGGATGTGGATTTGCTTGATGAAGACGACAAATCGAAGGTTCATGAGACAATTGCCAGCAAAGGCGGAATGCTAAGTTACCCTACTATAATTGTTGATGACAAAACTGTAATCACTGGATTCCGCAAAGATAGGCTCAAAGAGGCCCTTGAAATTTGACAACGTTAGAGGAAACTCGCAGAAGAGCCGAAGCTGATGCTAAAACCTACGGATATTTCCTAACACCTCAACCCGAACTTCTGCAGGGCTTCCTCGAAGGGTTAAAAACAAACGAAGACCGCTACGGCTACCCATTGTGCCCATGCAGGTTAACTTCAGGCAATTTTGAATATGACCGAGACATAATTTGCCCCTGCGATTATCGGGACCCAGACGTTGCCCAATACGGCTCATGCTACTGTAGACTCTATGTGAACAAGCAAGTTTACGAAAGCAAAAACCTACCTGAAGTTCCAGAACGAAGACCAATAGAAAAACAACAAAGAGCGTACGAAACCCCAGTAGCTACTAAACAAACATCCTCTCAAAGCGCACAAGAAAAACCAGCTGCAGCTCAAGCCCCAAAGCCTCAACCAACTGTCAAAAAGAAGCTTTGGTACTGCAAACAATGCGGTTACGTGGTATTCCGTGAAGATCCACCTTACATTTGCCCAATATGCAAGGCTAAAAGAGAAATGTTTGCTGAAATTGAAAGCAGTATTGAATTTAACGGTTAACGAAGTTATTTTTCGATTTCTATCTCGATTTTTTTCCAATCTGTTTTTATGCCTTTAAGAGAACTTACGGCACCGCTTATAGTTCCGCTTAAAATATTTGATACAAATTCATTTAGTGGAATTTCTTTTCCGTCAACTTTCAGTTTCAAACTCAAGCTTCTTCACCGATTGTATTGCTTAGCTTAAATGAAGGGTAAAAAGCTTTTGTGCAAACAACCAAGGGTGAGCTAAAAAAAGAGTCTATTATGTTCTTGGAGTGGTAGTCGGTTTAACCAAAACTCTGAGTTTAGTTAGGTTTTCTTTTATTTCAGCTTTTACGCCCATAGCTGCAAAGTATTCTTCAAGAAATATTCTTATGAAGTCTTTTGAAGTCTCAGGAACCAAGACTAAGGTATAATCGTTTGGGGCGTTCTTAGTTAAACGGTAAAAGTTACATATTTCAAGTCGTGAAAGCATTTCTTCTGGCGAATGCACTTTTGTTTTGAGCTGTTCCCAGTGTGCTCGGGCCACTTCTTTGTGATCACTCCAGAACTTTTCTCGCTCAGGGGATGTGGATATGAGTTGCAGGAACATGAGCCAGTGGTCGACGTCAAGGATTATGTGTTCGCCGTTGAGAAGCATGTCCATGTAGGCAAGAATTTTTTTCTTTGTTGCTGGGTCTTCGAGGGATTTGTTTTCATTGTAGAATTTTAGTGCTCGACGCATGACTTCGCTTTGTGATACTTGTGCGTCAGTGCTTATTTTTTCTAGTAAGTCAGCTGTTGTTTTGTCAAATGCAACAGTTATTCTGGTTGGGTTAACCATAACGCTCACTTGCAGTAATTCAACATATTTTCAATTAATTGAAAATTATATAAACATTACGCATGTCAGACTAAAATATACTTATCAAATTTTAATATTGTGACTGAAATACTAAACAATTGTTAAAGAAACGTCTCATCGGAAGCAACATTTATTCCATTCTCTAATTACTAATTAATAAGGCGCTCAAGGAGAACGCGAAATGAAACAACCTGAAATATACCTTGAACCAAAACAAAGAACTGTAAAAGTAATCGAACTCCTCGAAAAAGAATATCCAAACGCCAAAACCGCCTTAAACTACTCCAATCCACTGGAAATACTCGTTGCCACCATGCTTTCTGCCCAAACAACCGACCAAAGAGTCAACATAGTAACCGCCAATTTATTCAAAAAATATCGCACTCCCAAAGACTACGCCAACGCAGACATAAAAGAACTGGAGCAAGACATACATTCAACAGGCTTTTACCATAACAAAGCCAGAAATCTCCAAAATTGCTGCAAACTATTAGTTGAAAAATTCAATTCCCAAGTCCCAAAAACAATGGATGAACTATTGGAGCTTCCAGGAGTCGCAAGGAAAACTGCCAACATAGTGTTATACAACGCTTTCGGCATAATCTCTGGCATAGCAGTGGACACACATGTCAATAGACTTTCACAGCGCCTTGGACTCACAGAGTATGAGGATTCCGCTAAAATAGAACAGGATTTAATGCAGATTACTGCCAAAGAGAAATGGATGAAACTAACTGACTTATTGATTTTTCATGGTAGACAAGTCTGTACAGCAAAAAAACCAAAATGTGAAACATGCGTTCTAAACAAATATTGCCCATGTGCATTTGAGTTTGGTTAAAAAACATCACGCATTTATAGTCGCTTAACTTTTTTCTAGAAGTGAGGATTATTTTTTTATGTCCAGCAAAATCAAAGTCGGAGAAAAAGCACCCGATTTCACTCTACCAGACACCGACAAGAACCCCAGAAGTCTAAACGAGTTCTTAGGAAAAAAAATCGTTTTAGCATTTTTTGTTCGAACGACGGGCAATGTCTAATTTCCTCTATTTCAAAGTATTTAGAGAACAAATCAACTAGTTGCTGCTTCGTAAAATGATTCCATCCTGAACCATTCCTGTAGCTTAACGAAGCAAGCATGTAGATTAAGCTGAGCGGTGCTCAACCATTAAGCACTTATCCATGACGACAACGAGACCGGCATCCCTAGCCATTGTAGCAGCCTGTTCATTCACTATTCCAAGTTGCATCCAAACAACCAAAGGCTTACCAAATTTCTGCTTAAGCTGGATAGCTTGCTCTACTATTGGCATCACATCTTTGGCCGGTCTAAAAATATCAATTATTTCTATGGTTTTCTGGATTTCAGGCGGAATATCAAGCAGGCTCTTGTAGCTTTTTTCGCCAAGAACTTCATCAGTAAAAGGGTTTACAGGTATAATTTCGTAGCCATGAAGTTTTAGGTAAGCGCTAACTCTATGGCTATCCTTCTCAGGCTCTTTAGACAAGCCGACAATCGCTATGACCTTGTATTCGTTCAAGATTTCTTTAATCTGGCTTTGACTCAACCGAAAACTTCCAATCTGCAAACAGGTTTATGGTGCTTCAAAATCAGTACAGGCTCGTTTTTAATAAGTTTGATTGCGCACATTTAACGGCAAAATAAACATTTTTCCGCCCAGTCTTGGGGCATTTCTTTTTGACAAGCTGGACACATCAAACCTTTTTCTCGAACAGCTTGACATGTCTGGCAGAAAAGCTTGAGGATTTCTGCTTTGTTGTCAGGTTCTTTTATAAGTGAAGTAACCATTTGGCTGATAAATCCTAAAATTTCAGTTGAGCCTTCAATCGGAAGCAGGTTTCCTCTTTCTCGACCTACGTATCTGCTGACGGCGGATTGCGATAATCCGAGGAGTTCGGCGGTTTGCTGTTCGTTTAATCCATGTTTTTCAACGATTTGTCTTGCCATAATTGCTTTTACTGCAGGCAGAACGGTTTTTACTCCTACTTCGCACGGCAGTATCAAGTTTGACACCAATTAGGGATAATTTTGGGAGAAACTTATTTAAATATGCCGATTGTCATAATTTATGACGCGTGTCATGATGGGTCAGCAGCCTCAAAATAAACCTCAACATACCATCACCCACACTTATTTACCCCCGCGACACTCGCCAAGGTGAATAAAAAAATGGGCAATGTCCAAATCTCAACTCGAAAAACAGAAAACAATCGCGATTTAGTTGGAATGCTAAAAACACTTGACTCAGAATGCAGAAATTGTGCTCCGATAACACCTCTTCAATGCATCAACCGCTGCCAAGTATACAAGCTAAAAAATGAGTTAAGAAAACTTCGGGAAACAATGGATAACCCAAACTACATAAAAGAACTCTTTAATGTTCTTAAAAATGAGACCAGACTGCATATTTTGCAAGCAATAGCAAATGGCAGATACTCTGTGAGCCAACTTCAGCAAGAATTAAAAAAAACAGGTCACGTTCATAGTCAAGATACAATTAGCGAGGAATATTTAGGTCCTTTAATGTCAGTGGGCCTTGCGACTGAAGCACGAGATGAATATTACGCAACAACATTCGGTGGTCGTCTAACTGAGTTGCTTGGAGTTTTTCCTGAATTCGTGGAGATGCTCCCAGCTCATTCTGAATGTCATGAAGAAACTCTTTTACAATGCTTACTGTCGGGGCCAAAAACTTTTGAAGAAATTGAAGTACTTATACCGCCGAAAATTGCTTCACGAATACTTAAACGGTTACGGGCAAGCGGTTTGATAGAAACTCCAACTGAAAGAGATTACATATTTTTCTTCAAGTCAAAGCGAGACCCCGCTAAAGAATCGTTAACATCAACTGAAAGGAAAATCTATGAAACAATAACCATTGAGGGAATTTCAGCCGGAAAACTTGCCAAAGAAACAGGTATCTCAATTAGAAGAACCTACAAGTTTCTAAGAGGATTGAAAGGCAAAAAACTGGTTTTCCTAAGAAGAACACCAAAAGCTTATGGTTTAACTTGCAAAGGTGAAATGTTAGCATCAGTACTAAAGGGGCTCCAACAAATTGTAGAAGAAACATGGAGCTCTTCTGAACAAGTAATGAATGACAACGCCAATTCTTAGCCGCTAAACTTTTCTTTTCTTATCCTCCGCCAGGAGTTCCATGAAAAGGAGCGTTTTCCCAGAGAAGTTTCCACCAATCATCCTCGGTTATAGTTTCTCCCTTAACAATTATTTCTAAGACCATCTTTAGCATCTCATGATGTCGTTTCTCATCGGCTAAAATGGAGTTCAAGAGAAACACAACCTTTTTGTCTTCAATAGTTGGTATCATGCCTTCTAGCTTAATGATCAGTCTAGATTCTATTTCAATATGCTTTTCAACAAGGGCTTTATGTTCGTCAAGATGCTCTTGCGTTAAAGCTGTAGAAGCACTAGTTAACAATGTGACGGCAGCCATGTAAAGTTCCGCATGTTTTATCGAGTCAAGCGAAACACCCTTCAAAACCCCTTTGACAGCTGGGTTTTTCATGTCACGTAAAGGTTTTTCAAGAGAGGCCACAATTTCTTTTTCCACGGTTATTTGATTTTTGAGAAATTCTAGGAGATTCTGTGTTTTTTCCATATTTTTCTCCTCCTCGATTAATGTTAAGTCGGGTTCATCAAGTTTTCGGAAACTTTTTTCCCTAATTCCATACAGGCGCTAACCATTTTTTCGTCAGGAACATACTTCGCCAGCAAGGGAGGTTCAACAACTTGCATTTCAAACTTGTTTTTCATGATTTCCAAAATTTGTTTAGGAGCTTCTCCACTCCATCCGTATGAACCAAATGTTGCGCCTACTTTGCCCTTCAAATTTATGCCTTGTACTGCAATCTCCTCGAAAAGCTTTTTGAAATCAATAGGCATCTCATGATGATAAGTGGGCGTTCCGACAAGTAATGCATCAAAGGCACTTAGTTCTTGAGGATCAATATGAAAAACTAATGCTACTTCAACTTGATCGTTGATTTTGGCGCCCTTGGCTACGGCTGTCGCCATTTTTTCTGTATTTCCGGTTTGGCTATAATATAAAACGAGTATTTTTTTCATGAAAATACTTTGATTGAGTGTTATTTCAATATTTTGTTTTGTTTGATAGATAAGAAATAAAGATTGCAAAAGAAAAAGAGACTTGTAATTTCACTTATGCACCCGTGCTTTTTTTCTTTGCACAATAACAATTGAGAATGAAATTTAGTTCTAAGTCATTGATAGATTGACGAATTCAAGTTTGGAAAATACGCTTTTACCCGACGGCGCAGGTATCAGTGGTGGTCGTTTTATCTATTTTTCTTCGTACTCTCTTCCTTCCTGAATAAGTTTACGGATTCTTTGTCCGCCTTTTGGGCCGCCTATCTTTCCACCTTTGCGTCCTATTTCGCTATAGAATTCTTCACCGTGAGTTGCAGCAGTTCTTAATCCGCCTTTCCTTCCAGCTTCCTCAACGGTCATTTTACCCTTTCTTTCTGATAAAAATTTCACCTCCCACTAAGAACCACGAAAAGCAGTTGATCTTAAAGAATAGGAAATTTTTTCGAACGAATTAAGAAATGAGTTAATGATCAAGATATTTTTATTCTTCTTCATGTTCTTTGCCTGCTTGGATCAGTTTTCGGACTCTTTGTCCACCTCGGTGACCTGCTTCTTCAAGGCTTGTTTTTCCCCTTGCTTCGGTTGAGCCTTCATGTTGCTTAGCACGTTCAGAACCGCCTTTGCTGCCGATTTCACTGTAAAATTCGGGACCGCGTTCTTGAGATACTTTTTCGCCGCCTTTACGCCCTATTTCTTCATAAAATTCTTTGCCATGAGTTGAAGCCGTTTTTTCCCCGCCTTTTCTGCCTGCCTCAGCAACGGTCATCTTGCCTTTCTTACTTTCCTCACGCGTACTCAAAACCTATTCACCTCCTAAAATCGAGAAAAGTTAACAAGATTAGAGCCGATTAACCGCTCATAAACTTATGTGGTTGTACTATAGCTGTAACATGCTAAATAGGTTAGTCAACTTATGGAAAGGTAGAAGTAATAAACAAAAAACAGATAATTTTGGAAATGTTCTATGTCCAAAGTAAATCATGATTTAATTTAAATATAGCCCATATGTCAATTTATATTCATTGGATTTACCTAAAATGAAAGTGCTTCTAATTAATCCGCCACAGACATTTTATCCGGGCTCTGACCTGCCAGCAGGCAATTTGCCTTTGGGTCTGATGTACATAGCAGCAGTGCTTGAAAAGTCAGCGTACAAAACGGAGATTTTAGAAGCATTCATGACTGAAGATTCATTCAAAAAAGAAGGAAACACGATAAGCGTTGGCATGCCCTCTGATCAGATAAAGCAGAAAATCAAAGAGCAGAAACCAGATATTGTGGGCATAGCCGGGCCGTTTACTTGCCAAATTGAACATGCGCTTGAAATCAGCAGCTTAGCCAAGGATGTTGATTCAAGCATTTTAACTGTTGTTGGTGGTCCGCACGTAACAGTGATGCCAAAAGAGTTTCTTGATGTTGCAAAAAATGTAGACATTGCTGTCATAGGTGAAGGGGAATACAGCATGCTTGAAATAGCCAAGCATTTTGAAGGCAAAAAACAGTTACAAGAAATTCTCGGTATCGCCTACCGACAAAATGGAGAAGTTATAGTAAATTCTTCCAGGCCGTTTATAACAAACTTAGATGAGCTGCCATATCCCGCATACGATCATGTAAATATGGAGCAATATTTAAGCCCAAAAAAAATAGGTTATCGCAGTTTCCAAAATAGGGCAATATCAATGATTACCAGCAGAGGGTGCCCCTACAATTGCTGTTTTTGCTCCGTTCATTTGCATATGGGCAGAGAGTTCAGAGCACACACCGCAAATTACGTGCTCAACCACATTCAATACGTTACCGAAAAGTTTAAAGTTAAAAATATTTTCTTCGAAGACGACAATCTAACTTTTGATTTAGCAAGGTTCGAAGCCATCTGCGATGGCTTAATTGAGAAAAAAATCAAGATAGGTTGGGAAACACCAAACGGGGTTAGAGCAGATTGCTTAAATTTGAACTTGCTTCAAAAGATGAAGAAGTCTGGCTGCCAAAGCGTGTTTTTTGGGGTAGAATCAGGCGACCAGCAGATCTTGAGCAATGTCATCTGCAAGAGCTTAGACTTAAACCGCGTGTTGGAAGTTGCGAAAATCTCCAAAGAAATTGGTTTGAAAACTGGAGGATTCTACATTATTGGTTTTCCAGGAGAAAAAAAAGAGAATATGCAGAGAACAGTTGACTTTGCACTAAAGCTTAAACGTGATTTCGATGTTGGAATGCACTTATTCTTTGCAACACCGTCGTATGGGACAAGATTATATGACGAATGCAAGACCAAAGGTTACGTTAAGGAAGATTTGAGTTGGAACTCTTTTGCTGAGGCACGTCAATCCAAAGGCATGCCACTGATTTCAACCGAAGATTTTACACCAGAAGAAGTGAAAGAAATTGCAGCCAAGGCTCTTGAAGAGTATAAGAAATTATCTCTAATAAATCACATTAAAAATCCAAGAAAAACATTAAAAACAATGTTTGATCAGCCACAACTGATTTGGAAATACATTAAAAATTTGTTCTGAAAAAACTACGCAGAACGCGTTGATTCTTGAAATTCAACTAGTTTAATATTCGATCTCAATATGAGATGATATGGTGGGATGGCAATGCGAAACCGTAAGTGGTTGCTCATTACGTTGGTTATTCTCATTGTTATTCCAACATGTCTAATGTCAACAGCCTCAACCTCGAGCACTCCCGTCACTTCAAACGCCGCCGACTGGTCGACATTTCGTCATGATCCAGCGCACAGCGGATACACAACGAGTAGCAATACAACTGATTCTGTTAAACTTCTTTGGAGTTACAAAACAGGCAGAATGGTACAGTCTTCCCCCGCAGTAGCAAACGGTTACGTTTTCGTAGGCAGCAGGGATAGCCAACTATTCTGTCTCAACGCTTCCAGCGGCGAAGACATCTGGAAATTTTCTTTTCGCACTGAAGTATGGTCGTCACCGACCGTTTATGACGGCGCCGTCTATGTTGGCGTTGACAACGGCTGGCTATATTGTTTCAACATAACTACCGGAATTCCTATTTGGGGATCGCAAGTTGGAGATGTCGTGCGGTCTTCTCCAGCAATCGTGGATGATCGAATCTACATTGGTGCCTGGGACCAAGGGATTTTCTGTCTTAACGCAACAAATGGAAACCCAATATGGAGTCACTCAACCACATCCCGCGTACAATCATCACCCGCTGTCTCGAACGGCATAGTTTACGTTGCCACGGATGACTACTACGTTTATGCTCTTAATGCAACGACAGGTGACGAAATATGGAGCCGCCACACCGGAAGCGTCATTTCTTCACCCACAGTATACAACGGGTACGTTTACATAGGATCATACGACGGCTACGTTTATGGGTTAAATGCCTCCACCGGAGACCAGATTTGGAAATATCAAACAGAAGATTCCGTGGAGTCTTCGCCAGCTGTTGCATATGGATGTGTTTACATCGGCTCCGACGATAACAACGTCTATTGTTTAAATGTGTCTACTGGTCAGAAAATATGGCAAAGTTCAACTGGATATTGGGTTACATCCTCTCCTGCAGTTGCAGACGGCTCCGTCTATGTGGGGTCAGAAGACGGCAACATTTATGGTTTCAATGCTTCAACAGGAGCGAAAGAATGGAGTTTCACCACTGGAAACTATGTCGAATCTTCACCAGCAATAGTGAACAACACCCTCTACATCGGTTCCGATGACAATTATGTCTACGCTCTTACCCTATACAATTCGACAACTAAACCCTCACCTTCGCAATCTGCAGCCTATTTGCCATGGACCACAATAATGGTCGACGGTATTGCATGCGCTATTACAGCGATAAGCATTTTTGCAGTGGTACAGTTTGCTCGATCAATTGGGAGAAAAAAGCTAAACATTGAAAACGCGAAAATGCCAGGCAAAAATGTATATTGGTACTCAACGCATGCTGATGCACTTTTTGTTTTGGGAATTCTGGCTTTTTCAATAATATTTTATATCAATCTGTCGAGTGGGCATCTTTGGGCAGCTGACGAGCAAACATATTCCCAATGGGCTTTTCACATGGTTAAAACTGGGGATTACTTGACGCCTTGGGCTTTTGGGGATGTATCATTTTGGATTGTGAAGCCGCCTCTGAGCATGTGGCTTATGTCTCTGTCTTACCAAGCCTTCGGCGTTAGCAACGTTACTTCAAGGCTTCCAAGCGCTATATTTGGCAGCTTATCGCTAGTTTTGGTTTTCTTTTTAGGAAAGAAACTTTACAATTCATATGTTGGGTTACTGTCGGCTTTAGTTTTAGGCACATTTACAACTTTCTACGATTTTTCAAGACATGCAATGACCGATGTAACTTTCACCTTCTTCATTGTCGCCAGCATATATTTTTTTGTGATAAGTGAGAAAACAGAAAAAACCAATCGATATGCAGCTTTAAGCGGCGTTTTCTTTGGTTTAGCATTAATGACTAAACAACTTCAAGCTTTACTGATTCCATTAATTATCTTCACATACCTCCTCTTGTCAAAGAGAAGCATCAGATTTCTTTTCAAAAAACAGTTCACTCTTTTTTGGAGCATTGGACTTCTGCTTTTTTCTCCATGGCTAATATACATGGTCATTTCTTATGGATCGCCGTTTTGGCAAGACTATTTTGTTTACGCCGCTGTTACCCGTACAGTTAGCCCTATTGAAGGTCACGCAGAAAGTTACCTGTTTTATTTCAGCTATCTAATCAACAATGAATATTTATGGGCTATTTTGTTGCCTTTTGCTGCAGCGTTTTGCTCGTTTAAGGCGTTTTTTAAAAATTCAAAAGCCGACACTCTAATCATTATTTGGATGGCGGTTGTACTTTTAGTGTTTACTTTTGCTCAGACAAAACTCTTCTGGTATATCCTGCCGGCTTTTCCTGCTTTTGCTCTTGCCATTGGGAATTTACTATATCAACTTTCAAAGAAAATATCTTCACGCTACCCCCATCGAGATCTTGAAAATCGCTTGAAGTGACTAACTTCAATAAACCAGCGCTAATAGTCCAACTGGTTTTGCGCAAGACATAACCTCTTTCACTTTCAATCATCTCTCGAGAATGAATCTAATATTGCTCTCAGCCTCTTCTCAGAATGCTTTAGGCTTTTGCATCTCTCTTTTCAACAGATTGAAGTATGCCATAAATCAGTTCTCCGTAGACCGTTTCTGGATCACCCGTCTTACTGAAATACCCGTCCGCACCCAGATTTGATGCTCTTATGGCCACTTCTTCCCTGCCTCTGCCAGTAAAAATTACAAACGGAATATCGTTTCCCCTGTCTCTAAGTTCCGCAAGAAACTGCAAACCATTTTTTCTTGGCATCTCATAGTCAGAGATAACTGCAGCGTAAGATTGGTTCTTCAACATCTCAAAAGCCTCTTCGACTGAAGTCGTTATGTCAACCTTGAACTTTCCATCCATTTCCAAAATTTGCTTGGAAACCTTCAGCAAACAAACATCGTCATCGACATACAAAACTCTCAAGAAATCCTCAGTACCAGTTAACCGCAATTCAACCATTGGCCAAAAAGTTGTTTCAGCCATTTAGGATCCCTCTGCTAGGAACAGAATATCAAAGTAAGTTCTTTGTAGTTGTGTTGTACTGTTCATTTGTAGCACTCTTCTACACCAAGCCACTATCGTAAATCTTAATATATATGTTATTACGAAATTCGATATATTCCCAAAAACGAAATATCGCAAGAGTTGAACAAGCGTAGATAATCTATAATTTGAATTCCCGGTTTCAGTCTCTGTTTCACTCAGCTTAAGCGCCTATTTTTTCCCCTCTCGCCTCACCAATACAAAATATAGCCGAATCTCGAATTCCAAGAGGCGAATATGTACTTTCATCCTTTTTCCTACTCGTGCGAAACCTTTTCTTATTTACACAAGGTACTAACAATTGGCTTGAACCGATGAAAGTAATTGAGCTCGATTGTAGCTTTAGCTGATCAATGAAACCTTTTTAGTTGGCGGTTTTCGAAGTCTGCTTGAGTTAAAAGGCTTGGCGAACGTTTCTTTGCGGTGAATCAAGTGGGTTTTCTTTGGCTCGGATCCTTATATGTTGCTCGTTTGAGAATCCACCTAATAATTACGTAGAGTATCGCTATTATTATGATTATAACAATTACGTAGATTATTAGTGCCGCATATTGGATTGGAATGATGAAGGCAGATACCGTTAGATACGCAGTTACGGGTTGGTTAAGATTGACAGTGTACGATTGGATAGTTATTGGAACACCCAATATAGTTAGTTGTGTTTTGATGACGTAGGTTCCTGCTGGAAGATTGACCGTGGTATTTTCAGCGACGGTGCCTAGGTCTTGAACCAGGGAGCCTGAAGATGTGTCTACTATTGTGGTTACACCTTGTGCCTCTTTGCCAGTGACTCCGTCTTTAATCGTGATAGTTAGAGGGTACTGTTGCCCTTGTTGAGCAAAAGAAGACTGCAACATCGTGAAAGCTAGCGAAAAGCAAAGCATTGCCAAAACGCAAAGACTTAATTTTTTACTTGTCTTCATTTTTCCATCTCCTTTGAACAGAAAGATTTTCAAATTGATAGTTTTGATTATTATTCTCTTCGGAGTATTAATAAAACTATGCCTGTTTTTTTATGCATATGAAATTCCTGCAGGAAAAAAATTCTTGGCCGAATCAAACTCAATATGCGATGGTTTCGGCTTCATTGCGTTCGCAGATCCAGCTCTTCAGCATGAAGAAAGCTTTAAAAGGCGAATGCACCGCATTACTAGCTTACTTGATTGGAGGAGAAGGAGAATAAGCACTTTCTTTTTGGGCCGAGACGAAAAGGTAGTACGCGAACAGTCAGATGTTTATTACCATTGCGGAATGTCCAGATATGGTTCTCCAATGTATGGGAAGCTGATATTAACAAACAAACGGTTCGTCTTTGCACAGCAACATAAGGTTCAACAAGGAGGGTTCATTGGATTCGGTAGGACAGCTGAGATTCATACAACTGCGATGCCAATTAACATTCCTCTTGAGAAAATCATTGGCTGTCAGATCGAGACGAGAACTAGGAAAAAAGGTACAATGAGCCAGCCCGCTTCAGTTTTTAGCAAGGAACAATACCAAATTATCATTGTAGGATTGGAGACCCCTGAAGGCATGGAAAGCCCAACTTTTGAAGTGAGCAACCCTCAAGATTGGGAGACTGCTCTCAGAAGATCTATTGGCGGAGAAACACTTTAGACGCGCAGGCGCAGTCTTTTTTCAATCCCAGAAATCTCAACAAAATCCATAGGAAAGCAAAGGCATAAAGGCTGTTGAATACTAAAGATTTTGAATGTTGTTCACGCGGAGTTACAGAACATGGATGATAACAACGATATTTCAAAGGTTCAGGTAAAAGTTGAGCGCCAAGTAGTGTCGGACCTCAAAGCGGCTGATCGTGTTGCCACTGGATATTACAATCTTGACGAGATGCTTTGTGGTGGATTACCTCCAAATTTTGCCGTGGTTTTGACTTCGCCTTCTTGTGACGAGAGAGACCTTCTTATCAAGAGTTTTCTTGAAACTGGGCAAAAAAACGGCGAAGCCACTTTCTACGTGACTATTGATCCCAGGTTGGCTATAGACCTAACAGGAAAAGCTCCTTCAACTTTCTATCTGTTCGTCTGCAATCCTCAAGCAGATGCTCTAGTTAAGACCCCCTCACCAAACATATTCAAGGTAAACGGCGTAGAAAGCCTAACAAACATCAGCATCGCCTTGACTTCTGCCATCCGCAAACTGGATCCCTCGCTGAAAGGAAATAGAAGAATGTGCATAGATATAGTCTCAGATGTTCTGCTTCAGCATCATTCAGTTCAGACAAGAAAATGGCTCACTGAGCTCATTGCTCAATTAAAATCAACGAATTTTACAACGCTTGCAGTAATTGATCCCCAAATGCATCCTTCAGAAGAACTTCACGCTATTCTCGGACTTTTCGAAGGAGAGATCGATATTTGTGACAGACAAACTGAGAAAGGCCTTGAAAGATTCCTTAAGATCAAGAGGATGAGCAATCAGAAATATATCAAGAATGAAACACTTCTAGTAGTCACAGTAACTTTAGGAGCACCTTCCAAGGTGTTCAATATCCGAGATTTCGCAGCTTTTTTAGCCAAACGCGGAATAAAGGCATTCGATCCAATAAGTGGCGTTATGAGATTGGGATCCCAGGAAATCTATATCACTGAAGATGGAGCAGTAGAAGGACCCGAATTCTTAAAGTTGCGCACTGAGAAATGGATTGCA
This sequence comes from Bathyarchaeia archaeon, assembly GCA_050012755.1. Classification (GTDB taxonomy): domain Archaea; phylum Thermoproteota; class Bathyarchaeia; order Bathyarchaeales; family Bathycorpusculaceae; genus Bathycorpusculum. The sequence continues at coordinate 72,137 of JBEKGO010000003.1, read as the reverse complement.
GAATTTATGTCAAGATGAGAAGAATGGAAAACAAACTTCAAGATATGCTCCAAGCTGCCATGGCCAGACTTCGTGAAGGAAAAATCGAAGAAGCCTTGTCTCTATTCTCAAAAGCACGTAAAGAAATAATCAAACAATTCTCTTCAAAAGCATTAACGCCCGAAGCTTATGATCTTCTAATTAATATGTTCATTTTAACCTATATGGGAATGTTACATTACTCCGCCATTGGACAGAAAACCGCAACGATGAAAGACGAAACTGCGAATCTGGTCTGCAAAAGCGAGGCTCTTGGAATCAGCAACATCATCGACGGAATATTTCTCCCTTTATTGATGCTCGATGAATCCAAAGCTAGGCAGAGAGTTCTGACTCTAATACACCTAAGCGAGACTTACAGAGAAGACTTGTCCAAGGAAATTGTTCAACTTGTTAATTCCATCAACAATAACCAAGGACAGGAGCGAACTAAGTACATCGATTCAATGAAGCAGATAGTGGAATCGGTGGACCCAGGCTTAGAAGAAATCAGAACTCTAGCTTTGCAATTGGGTCGGCGTTTTGAAGCAGGCAATTTCAAGCAGGCAAGAAAAATTTACGAGTACGTTAGAGATGAAATACATTACATGCCAGATCCGCTTCCATTTGAAGATATTCAGTCACCAAAAATAACGTTAGGAAGGTTAACAGGAGACTGCAATGATCAAGCTGTTCTGCTCTGTTCTCTTCTCCTCGCCATAGGGTTCGAAACTGCCCTGTTTTTCGCAGACACCGACGGAGATAACATAGCTGATCACGTATATTCTGCCGTTCATATTCCTGACGCTCCTGAGCTTTACAAACCCTTTGTAAATAAGAAAATAGCAGAGGAGAACCTTCATGATTGGATCCCTCTTGACTCTACATGTGAAGACTTAGATTTCGGTGTTCTCACATTTGAAAATTTAGAAATAAAACATGCATGTTTTTTCACCAAAAGTGGAAAACACTTTGTGAACAAATAACAAATGGTAAAGCTATTGTGAAATTTCAACGGTCAAATGGACGTCTTGAGACTGAATTTTCGCTAAAATGCTAATAATTTCGTTACTTGTTTTCTGAAGAAAAATGGAAATCGACGAATAGTTTATGTTTTATCCTGTAACGTGGAGCAGATTAGTCTATTTACCTCTGTGACTGCCTTTATGGATACTTCTAGCATGTCATTGGTGGGTTCTTTCGTTGTTAAGTGTTGAAATGCGAGTCCCGGTGCTATTAGGACTTTTGTGATTGGGGAGTCTTTGTATTTTGCGCTTAGTCTTAGCAGTTCGTAGGAGATTCCTGCGATGACAGGAATCAGGAGCAGGCGGTAAGCTAAGTTTATTGCAAAGCCAAGGTTCGGCATTATAGTGAACAGGACAATGCTGATTACTAGTACTATGAAGAGAAAGCTCGTTCCACAACGCGGGTGTAGCCGTGAAAAAACCTTAACGTGATCAACGTCCATGGGCACTCCTGCTTCATGAGCATGAATAGCCTTGTGCTCAGCCCCATGATACATAAGCACACGTTTGTATTGACCCCACAATGAGATAGCAGACAAATAAGCCAAAAACATACCCAGACGAATGACAGCCTCAACTAGGTTGAAAACAAAACCCTTCAGGTTTAACCAAGTGGATAAAAGGAAGGGCACCAAAAAGAAGACAGCCATTACGCCTGCGACGCCAGCTGCAAGCAAACCGATTTCTGCGTAACCAAACTCTATCTTTTCTGGCTTTTCACCTTCAGCACTTTCAATTTCAAACGCCGTAGTTGCAGACGAAATCATTGCTTGCATGCCGAGGTAAAAGTTTTCAACCATGTTTACTACGCCTCTGAAAAAAGGCCAGCCTAAAATTTTGTGTTTTTCAGAATAGGGCGTTATCGGTTTTATATCTACTACGATTTCTTTTCTGGGATTTCTTACGCATGATACTAGATGTTTTCGGGAGCGTATCATTACGCCTTCGATTAATGCTTGTCCACCAAACGCGAGTGACGGTTCTTTATTTAAATTATCCGACAAGTTCCCCTCACTTAACCTTATAACAGCATAGTTTGATGCTTATAAAACTTGAACAATTTAGAAATCGTGTAGATCAAAAACGGAGATCTGCAGAAAAAAGGAAATCGCCCCATTTCTATGGGTTCAACTCCCATCCCCAGCTCTACGGCTTACATCCTTGATAAGGACCTTCACCTACAGAGATGCAAATACCATCACGCTTGCCACTCCAAAGGCGCATTTATCTTGATTAATCATTTGCAAAAAAATCTGATGCTTATGGTGCGCTAATTTTCAAAAAATATAGAAAAAGGAAAAGATAAAAAACGGCATAATACGCACGTAGAGTGGCGGGCCCGCTGGGATTTGAACCCAGGATTCTCGGCTCCGGAGGCCGATGCCTTAATCCGTGCTAGACTACGAGCCCACAGTTTACAAACCAGCAGGGTCAATTAATTAAAGCTAACCTTGTTATTCTTGGATCAACTCTTCATCTATCCACCAAGCCTTCTTCTTACCAGAACGTTCGCCTGCATAATATTCAATTATGGATTTTCCAACCTGTTTTTTAGATGATTTCTGGATTTTTCTAAGCCTATTAAGTATGAGCCACCTATTGGTTTTAACGTATTCAGCTAATTCAGGGGTAGTCGCGCTTTTGTAATGTAGCAGGTACTCCATTATTTTATGGTCTATTTCATCTATGCAGTAAGAGTGAGGATTTATTTTTCCATGCTGAAAAGTGAGCAATTCCAAATCAGCCAAGTATTTTCTAATTTGACCAAATTCCTGCTCTATTCTTGCCATCCTATCTTCTAGAGCCAAGAGTTTGTCTGCTTTGGGTGTTTTCTGCAGTTTTTCACTTATAGCTTCTCGAATAAAGTTGCTTCTGTCACCTTCAGGAATACGCAAAGCCATTTCTTTGTATACTTCTTCAGGAATCTTTACCGTCACTATTCTGACTTCACTCAACACTGGCACCCCAGAAGTCATATGCACTCTCTTATTATTTCATGGTTTCTCTAAAATTCCTTCAGAAACAAAAAGTTAAAACAACTTTTAACCGGAAAAAAGCGCACGAGCAGTTTTGAAATGCAAACGCTAAAACAATAGTAATTTATTACAGAAGTACAAAATAGAGGGTAGGGTGACTTATGTTGGTTGACTGGTCCCAAAAAGAATTGTTAATTCTGGCATTTGACCATAGAGCGTCATTTCTTGAAAAAATGTTTGATATTAAAAATCGTAAACCCACACCTGAAGAAAAAAAGCAGATTGACGATTATAAGAAAATAATTTTTGAAGGCTTCAAACTGGCCATTAAAAAGTCCGTTCCGAAGGAAATTGCGGGCTTGCTAGTAGATGAAGAGTTTGGAAGCGGAGTTCTTCGAGAAGCTAAAAAAGATGGCTTGGCATTTGCTATGCCTGTTGAAAAATCAGGTCAGGAAGAATTTGACTTCGAATACGGAGAAAACTACCCCAAACACATTGAAGAGTTTGACCCCACTTTTGTTAAAGTTTTAGTGCGCTATAATCCCGAAAGCGAGGCAACTTTGAATAAAAGACAGCTGCAAAGGCTTAAAAAACTCAGTGATTACTTGGCGCAAAAAAAGAGGACCTTCCTCCTTGAACTTATTGTGCCTGCACTACCATCTCAACTGGCGAAACTTGGGGGATCAAAAGAAAAATACGATATAGAGTTGAGACCGAAATTGATGGTTGAAAGCCTCGAAGAAATTCAGGCTGCAGGAGTTGAACCGTCCATTTGGAAGTTAGAAGGCGTGAACAAACCAGAATCTGCAAAAGCTGTAGTAAAGCAAGCTCAGAGCAGCGGAAGAAAAGTGGGAGTAATAACTCTTGGGCGAGGAGAATCTAAGGAAAAAGTTCAAGAATGGCTAAAAGTTGGAGCCAAAATACCAGGCATCATAGGATTTGCCGTTGGAAGAACAATTTTTTGGCAACCTTTGGCTGACCATAAAGCAGGCAAAATAAGCAGAAAAGAAGCAGTTGAAAAAATAGCCCAAAACTACATAGATTTCGCAGACTTATGGCTAAACGAATGTAAAAGGAGATAAAAAAAAATGACATCATTAAGATCTCTGTCCCCATCATTAACAAGAATCACAATCGCTGGAGCAGTGGGAGCAGCTCTCCACATTGGCAAAGGAGACCCAGACAAAGTTGACCAAACCGCACTGGACTTTTCAAGAGCTGTTTTAAACCAAACTGAAGTAGATGGCGAAGTTATCTGCTGCGAGGGACCAAAAGACAACGCCCCAGCATTCAGCTACAAAGAAAAAGTCGGCACCGGCAACGGTCCTAAAGTAGAATTTGTCATCGACCAAGTTGACGGCACAACCGCAACCTCCAAGGGAAAGAAAGATGCCATATCAGCACTAGCATGCGCACCCGCGGGTTGCCTGCAGGTCTTGCCAGACGATGGATACTACTTTAAGATAGCAACCAACGGCTTGTCAAAGGGCAAAATCTCACCCGACATGTCTATCGAAGAAATTGTACAAACTGTTGCTGACCGCAAAAAACTGCAACTCTCGAATTTCACCGTAATTATGCTGGAACGCGAGAGGCATGCAGATTTGCTTTCAAGACTTAGAAAGATGGGTGTCAGAATCATCTTAATTACTGATGGTGACATCGCAGGTTCAATGGTGACTTGTCTACCTGACTCAGGCATTGACTTGCTCATCGGTGCCGGCGCAGGGGCAGAAGCAACCATTGCTGCAACAGCCATAAAATGTCTTGGCGGAACCATGCTGGTTAAGGTTTGGAAAGACAAAAAAGACGATGCAAACCGAATGAACAGGTTGAAAGCTGAAGGAGTCGACGTTGATAAAACTTACAATGAAGCCGAATTGGCGAAGGGCAATGAAATGATCTTTGCAGCATCTGGGGTAACTAAAGGTGAAATGCTTGACGGTGTACGGTTCATTCCGACCGGAGCGATTGTGAAATCTATATGCACTAGGCTGCCGAGCGGAACCATTGAAAGATCAGAAACTATTTTGAAGTTTAAAGGACACCCGGTATACAGTCAAATAACTTAGCCCTTTTTCTTTCTTCTATTTTTTTTCACTTAATCCATTAAGTTTGCTAGGAAGAATTTGCAGTAAATTGCTTAAAGAAAAAAGTTGTTATTCGGTTGGTACTGGTTGACCCGCCAACTTAGCGAGATTAAGATATCGCTGTTCAACGATGCCTCGCAGTTGTTTTCGCATGTCTTCGCCAACTGCGTTTTTCTTTTTCAGAAGGGCTGTTTTTTTGGCTAATTCCTCGTCCCCGAGCATTTTAAACCAAGCTTCAAAATCGCCGCGTTGCAAATGAAATTCTACTGAAGCTAAGTCTGCTTTGTCAAGTTTGTTGGCGAAATCTCTCAGGTTATGTGCATGAAGGCTTAATGGTTTCCCGATGGTAACATAGAAATTGAAGGCTTTATCATGAGCGGCATAAGATAGTATAGCTGTAGCTTTCTCCTTTGTGATTTCAGGTACACCCAAAGCACTCTTTCCCCGTTCAGTTATGACATATCGCCCTTTTTCAGGTGAAGAGACATAGCCCATTTTCGTAAGCCCTAAAAGATGCATCATAGTTGGTGGAAACTCCTTTTTGCTCTCACTTGCAATTTCTATGGCTTTCATTGGTTTTTCATTAAGGAGCATTGTTTCCAGTATCTCTTGTTTGACAGGTGATAAACTCATTTGCAGACACCTTACTGTTAATGGTATTGTAGACACGTCTAATCAAACTTTTCGCTAGATTTTTTTTGGTTTTTCGGTTTCAAGTAATTTTGGCAAATAAGTAAAGCTTTTAGTATATTGATTGCCAATGCTAATGGTAAATTGGTGACGGTACAGAATGAAGCTTGCTGTTTTCGTTTACGAGTATCCCCCTAAAATTGTTGGTGGATTGGGAACTTACGCCGCCGAGATAACAAGAAAGTTTGTTTTGGAAGATCATGATGTAACAGTTTTTACTATGAATGATGACGCAGGTTCTTTACCGACTAGAGAAATTTGGCGTGGAATTGAGATTCATCGTCCATTACACATTGATATTTCAGACTCACTTCCAGATGTTATCGCCGAAGACATTAAGAAATGGGGAAGAGGATTACATTTTTTCGGCAAACTTATGGTTTATAATTATTTGTCCGCAGCTAAACTCATCAATGAGTTGATTAAGAAAGAAGGCATGAAATACGACGTTGTTGTCGCCCATGATTGGCTTTCAGCAATGGGTGGAATTACAGTTAAAAGAGAAACAGGTTTGCCGTTGGCTTTCCATGTTCACTCAACTGAGAAAGGCCGAACCTTAGGAAACGGCTCAGACGTAGTTAGCAATATAGAGTTACGTGCTGGTAAAATGGCTGATATGGTTGTTACAGTATCGTACGCTATGAAGGATGAGCTTATACAGCTTGGTTTCCCAAGGGACAAGATTCAAGTAAGTTATAACGGTGTTGACCCACAAAAATATAATCCGCAGAACACTTCGGCTGAGGACATTAAACGAGTCAGAAGCAAATATGGCATTAGTGATAATGAATTGATGATTCTTTTCCTCGGCAGGCTCGTAGGTGTAAAAGGCGTTGATAAACTCATAATGGCGATGCCGCACATTCTAACAAAGATTCCTAACGCAAGACTTGTTGTTGTGGGTGTAGGTGAACTTCAAGAATACATGACAAACCTAACTAGAACCATGCGGCTTGACCAATACGTTAAATTCTGTTTTGACTTCATCCCAGAAGAAGAAAGAATTATTCATTATGCAGCATGCGACGTAGCAGTTTTCCCCAGCCATTACGAACCCTTCGGAATTGTTGCTTTAGAAGCAATGAGTATGGAGAAGCCAGTTGTCGTTGGCGCTGCAGGCGTTAGCGGAATGCGGGAAATAGTAATTTGCTGCGGTGAAGAACAATGCGGCTACCATATAGACCCAAACAACCCATCCGACATTGCATGGGGAGTAATCAGCGCTTTAGAAAATCCTGAGAGACGCAATTTGCTTGGCAAAAATGGAAGAAAACGAGTTTTAGCCGAGTTCACATGGAGCAGAATCGCCAAAAAAACGATATCGCTTTACGAAACAATTGCAAGACGATAATGCAACGCTAGGTGTCTAATTGACCGCTGACTTAAAATGCAAAGTTGCTCGTGAAGCGGCTACTTTACTTTATTTTGGCGCTGAAAGGGAATACAAGCAAGCTAAGGTGAGAGCAGCAGAAACGTTGGGTTCTCACTTTTTGCCTTCTAACCTTGAAGTCGCATTGGAACTCGAGAAAATAGCTGAAGAAAACGAAGGCTCAAAAAGAAAAGAACGCTTAATTGAGATGCGAAAAGAAGCCCTGAAGATAATGAAGATTCTTGATGCTTACTGCCCAGTTTTGATTGGTAGCGTTTGGAGGGGAACGATAAAGCAGGGAAGCGATATTGACATTGCAGTTTATGCAGATGAACCTGAAGTAATCGTTAAAGCTCTTAAAGAGGCAGATGTAAAGATTTTGAAAACAGTTTGGACGACAGTGAACAAGCGTGGGACAACTTTTGCTTCATTTCACATTTACGGTGAGACTCTAAGTAAATATGGACTTGAAATAGTGGTTCGAAGCCGAGAGGAAGCTGGTAAAAATAGAAAATGCGAAATCTTTGGCGACATGATGAAAGGATTAAGCATCAAAGAACTTGAAAAAATAATCAACGAAAACTCAACCCAACAATTCATTCCGTCATAACTCTGGGAAAATCTTGATTTTACATCAAAAAAGCACATAAATAACCGTTTCAATAATTATTTTTGAACAACTGATGAACAATGGCAATCGATAAAAAATCTCTTAAGAAAATGTTTCCACATCTCTACAACGAACTTGAAAAGGGAGAAGTCAAAGTTCCAATTGACGCTGTTCGAAAAAACGCTGAAGCAATCGAAAATGCTGAATGTGAAGAAGAGGAATTTGAGCCTACGGTTTTGCCTGATAAGTTGCGCCATTTTAACCCTTCGGCTGTAGATTTTATTCGCCGATGTGACACGGAAACGCAAGCAGGAGAAATAATCGCTTTTCTGCAAAAAAAAGGAGAAATAACTAAAAAGTATGCTGATGAACTGCGCTGCCAACTAAAGGATCAAGGTCTTAGAAGTTTTGGTCCTAAAAAAGAAGAATACTACTATTTCAGGGAAGGCGGAATTTACTAAATAATTTCGTGTTCAATTGATGCCAAATCCTAGCACACAAATTTGCTACTTTTTTAAACCACTAAACTTATAGCCTGCTACCTATTGCCGCTCTTCCGTCGGAAAATTAATAAAGACAAAGGTTCTTGTACAAACCCTGAAAATGGTGAAATTATGGCAATCAAAGTAGGAATTAACGGATTCGGAAGAATTGGAAGACTTCTTTACCGCGCAGCAATCGAACGCAACGCAAAAATTGATTTCGTAGCAATCAACGATCTTGCAGACGCCAAAACAAACGCGCACCTGCTCAAATATGACTCAATCCACGGACACTTCCCCGGCAAAATCGAAGTCAGCGGCAACGACATGGTCGTCAACGGAAAGACCCTTAAATGTCTCAGCGTAAAAGACCCGGTGGCACTCCCATGGAAAGACCTTGGAGTTTACCTAGCAGTAGAATCCACTGGCTTGTTTACCAACCGTGAAGGTGCTAGTAAACACTTTCAAGCAGGAGCAAAGAAGGTTCTAATCAGCGCGCCAGCAGAAAACCCAGATGCAACCTTTGTATTAGGCGTAAATGATAAATCGTATGACCCAGAAAAACACAATATCTTAAGCAACGCTTCATGCACAACAAACTGTCTAGCACCAATCAGCAAAGTATTATCTGATAACTTTGGCCTAGAAAAAGGCTTCATGACAACATGCCACAGCTACACAAACGACCAAAAAGTCCAGGATCTCGTCCACAAAGACCCCCGAAGAGCAAGAGCAGCAGCAATCAACATTATCCCAACAAGCACTGGTGCAGCAAAAGCAATCGGATTAGTTTTGCCAAGTTGCGCCGGAAAAATGAATGGCTATTCACTGCGTGTGCCTACACCAGACGTATCAATCGTTGATTTAACCGCTATATTAGGCAAAGACGTAACCAAAGATGACATTAACGCAGCCATGAAGAAAGCAGCAGCAGGCCCACTTAAAGGAATTTTAGAGTACACTGAAGACCCAATCGTTTCAACCGACGTCCTTCATAGCACTTACTCAGCAGTCTTCGATGCTCAATTAACAATGGTCTTAGGCGATAAAAGCAACTTCGTTAAAGTCTTCGCATGGTACGATAACGAATGGGGCTTTAGCAACCGCATGGTTGAATTCATCGAAATGATCGGCAAAAAAGCAGGCTTTTAAGCAAGCAAACAAGCTTAAATCTTTCCTATCTTTTTCTTTTCTGACTAATAGAAGTGAAGAATATGGCTAAGTATAAAACCCTAGACGATTTTGATGTGAAGAACAAAGTTGTTCTGGTAAGAGTAGATTTTAACTCAGAAATCGACCCAGCTACCAAGAAAGTCACAAGCGATGTACGCATAAGAGCACATGCTGAATCAACACTCAAGGAACTCGCTGAAAAAGGCGCCAAAACGGTTGTCTTGGCGCATCAAGGACGAAAAGGAGACCCAGATTACACGCCTCTAAAAGAACACGCAGCAATCCTTCAAAAAATCCTTAAATGCCCAGTAAAATACGTTGACGATGTTTTTGGTGAAAAAGCAAAGACAGCCATCAAGAACCTGAAGGGTGGAGAAATTTTAGTTCTTGAAAACGTACGTTCATGGGATGGAGAGACTAAAAGCGGCACGCCTGAACAGCATAGCAAAACTGAACTTGTTCAAAACCTTGCACCGCTCGCAGATTTATTCGTTAATGATGCTTTCGCTGCAGCTCACCGCGGACATGTGTCCATGGTTGGCTTCACTGCAGTTCTGCCGAGCGCTGCTGGGCGAATAATGGAACGAGAACTAAAAAGCTTAAGCAAAGCTTTAGAAAAACCTGAGAAACCTTCGGTGTACTTAATGGGTGGAGCAAAAGCCGACGATAGCCTTGAAATCAGCAAGTATGTTCTCGGCAACGGCATAGCGGATTACGTGCTTCTTGGCGGTGTCACTTCACAGTTGTTCCTTGCAGCTAAGGGCGTCGATTTAGGCAAGAAGAACATGGATTTTCTAGCAAAGAAAGAATTAACAGGCTTAATTCCAGGCATAAAAGCGCTAATGGAGCAGTATGGCGGCAAGGTTGTTGTGCCCGTTGATGTTGCCTTAGACATGAATGGAAAACGCAAAGAAATCCCCGTAAACAAGTTGCCAACTGAATACTCAATCTTTGACATAGGTGCAAAAACCGTCGAGAACTATTCAAAAATTATCTTAAGCGCTAAATCCATAGTTGTAAGCGGACCAATGGGCGTTTATGAAAACAAAGAATTCAACTATGGCACCAAAAAAGTTTTTGAAGCCATTGCAAACAGCAAAGCATTCAGCCTCGCAGGCGGAGGAAACACCATCGCAGCCATACAAGAATACGGCTTAAACAAAAAAATCAGTTACATAAGCACAGCAGGCGGCGCGTTAATTGAGTTCCTTATGGGCAAAAAACTCCCAGGCGTAGTAGCACTGGAAAATGCCGTTACAAAGAAGAAAATCTAAATTCTTCTTTTTTATGATTTAAAGTTTGTTAAACCTGTAATTTCAGCCAAGGGGCTAAGAATTGACTCCAAATCTCTTGTGATGAAATCTGGTTTTTGTCGACTTTGAAATAGGTCTTTTAATGTGTTGAATTGTGATGGCACAAATATGGTTTTTAGTCCCGCTTCTTTTGCGCCTTTGATGTCTTCGATTGGGCTGTCGCCAATGTAAACCGCTTCTTTAGCCTCAATCCCGAGCCTGTTTAGGGCGTCTTCGAAAATCTTTGGGCTTGGTTTTCGCCACCCAACTTCCTCTGAAACCACAACCACATCGAAGAACGTGTTTATGCCTAGCACTCTTAGGCTTGAGTAGATAACTGGTGCATGAGTGAAGTTTGAGATTAAGCCAACTTTGCATTGCCCTCCTGCTTGTTTGAGCAGTTTCTTTGCCCCGTCTCTCAACTCAAACGTATCCACGTAGGCCTTGAAGAAAACATTTAGGGCACATTTAATTCGGTAATCATCCGCTGTCACCTCAAAGCCCAAATTGCTGAGCGCCTCTGCCACCCACACAGCGTTGGTTACTTCTCTTAACTGTTCAAAGCGTATAACACGGTATTTTTCATGGGCTAAATCGTAGGCTCGTAGAAAATTGCTTTTGGAAACATCGAAGCCTTCAGCAGCCAATGCTAAGTGCAGATTTTGTTTTGAAGCGTCCATAGTGTAGCCTTTGCAGTTTACTAGTGTGCCAATGTAGTCGAATATCATTGCTTTAATGCACGCCATCAGGGTTCTCTCTTTTCCATCAGCATTATGCTTTTGGCTACTTTTCTTAGTTTTTTGGCAATGGCCGTGTTGAGCAATTCTTTTTCGTTGCCAATGGCGCCTTCCACCTGTGGGTCATATGGGATTTCGCCGAGATATTTTAGCCCCAGCTTTCCCGTTTCCACTCCTACACCTTCAGACACATCCATTTTCATATTTTCAACGACGCCGATAATTGGCATTTTCAACTCGCACAGCAACGCTACTTGTTTTTTGACTGTTTCAAAAGCCAAAAGCGAAGGCGTTGTTACTATTAAAAATTCTATATGCTTAACCAGGCGTACCAAATCGAGAATTGCATCACCGATTCCTGGAGGCATATCAATGATCAGGAAATCAAGCGTACCCCACTGTGTAACTGCCAAGAGTTCGATAAGTGCGTTTGAAACATCCGCCCCACGCAAGGGTGCCGGTTTTTCGCCGACGAAGTAGACAAGGGACATATATTCTAAGCCATGAACTTTTGGCGGAACTAAGCCTTTTTCTTCTTGCGGATGCATCTTATGGGCGCCAAGAATTAAGTGTGTTGATGGGCTGGTGAAGTCTAGGTCAAACAAGCCTACTTTGCAGCCGTTCTGTCCCAAGGTTAACGCGAGCGTGGTTGCAACCATGCTTTTGCCGACGCCGCCTTTTCCACTTGAAACGGCAATAATTCTGCCTATCCGCGCCAAACGCTCGTTAATTATGCTTGTTCGCGGATCAGCCATGCTTATTTAGCTCCTTTTATATTCTCAAGCCAAACTCCACGTCCACTGACGATTTCAAAGTCAGAACTGCCACATTTAGGGCACCTAATGTATGTGTGCGCTACTTCCGGAACAAAATGGATAGCTTCAGCAGTGGTTTTATCAAGTTTTTTAATGTTAAATTGCCATGTGGTCCCGCAAACTCTGCATTTAAGCGTTGACTTAGCTTTCAAAATATGAAATTTAGCGTTTTTAAATGTCTCAGTTTTCATTTGTGAAAGAGCGAAACGCAGAATTGGGGGTTCAACCTGCTGGAGCTCACCAACCCTAATGGTGACCTCTGTTACTTCTTTGAGTTTTTCCTGCTCTGCAATCTGCTTCGCCGATGTAAGAATAGCTTCAGCTAAAGCCCATTCATGCATAAAGTAACCATGCTTGACGCGTCTTTAAAAGAATATTGCATCAAACCAAGATTTCAAAACCGAAAAACACAAAGTGACGCAGCAATCAATGGCTAACTTTAAATCCCCTCGACTGCTTATTTTCGAATGCCTTTAGCGGTGATTTCTTTTGGAAAAAAAATTCAACATTCTTGCCTTCGCTGGCAGCTTAAGAAAAGCCTCCTATAACAAAGCCTTAGTCCGCGCAGCAGTGGAACTGGCCCCTGAAAATGTGTCAATTGAAGTTTTCGATTTAGAAGGCATCCCACCCTTCAACCAAGACCTTGAAAACACTCCAACCCAAAGAGTAAAAGAATTCAAAGAAAAAATCAGAAATGCAGACGCCCTTCTAATTGCCACACCAGAATACAACTACTCTATTCCTGGAGTTCTAAAAAACGCGCTTGATTGGGCTTCAAGACCATTTCAGGAAAATGCTCTTAAAGGCAAACCAGTCGCCATTATGAGCGCGTCAACGGGAAGGTTTGGTGGAGCAAGGGCACAGTATCACCTTCGACAGACGTTTATCATGACAAATATACATGCATTTAATCAGCCTGAAGTTATGTTAGCCTCTGCGGCTGAGAATGTAGATGCCAATGGCAGGTTAACTAATGAGCAAACAAAAGTGCTTATTCGGCAGCTTATTGAAGCGCTCGTGACATGGACTAACACGTTGAAACGTAAGCCGCAATGAATCGATTAACCGTTCCTCAATTTTAGCGCGAATTTGCGAAGCCTTAAAACGGATAGAGCCTACGTTAGCAATGAGGCGTTAAGCATGAGAGCCATAGCTGACCTGCACATTCATGGACGTTACAGTCGAGCGGCAAGCGAACAAATGAACATTCTCGAAATCGCCCGTTACTCAAAAATCAAAGGCCTAAACCTTGTAGGTACAGGCGACTTTACCCATCCGCAATGGCTCAAAGAAATCAACGAAACCTTAACGCCTGAACAAAACACAGGACTTTTCAAGCTAAAAGCCAACGCTGATTCACCAGTCCGATTTATGCTTACAACCGAAGCCTGCACCATCTTCGATTACAAGGGCGAATCCAAAAAAATTCACCACGTCATTTTGGCGCCAAGCATGGAGATTGTTATTCAAATTAATGAACGACTGAAAAGTTTTGGCGATTTATCTTCCGATGGCAGACCAATTTTAGACATGACGGCGGCACAGCTTGTTGAGCAGGTGATGGCTGTGTCCATCGAAAACATGGTTTTCCCAGCCCACGCGTGGACTCCATGGTACAGCATTTTTGGAGCATTCAGCGGCTTCGACACCGTAGAAGACTGCTACCAAGACATGACCAAACATATCCACGCCTTGGAAACGGGGCTCTCCTCTGACCCTCCCATGAATTGGCGCCTCAGCAAATTGGACAAATTTGCACTTGTTTCAAATAGCGACTGCCACAGTTTTTGGCCATGGCGTATTGGCAGGGAAGCCAACGTTTTTGAAATAGAAAAATTCAGCTACGGGCAAGTAATTGATGCCATAAAAAGCAATGATGCCTCACACTTCAAGTATACCATTGAAGTTGACCCTGCTTATGGCAAGTATCATTGGACGGGACATCGAAACTGCAAAATGTCCCTCTCGCCTCAGGAAGCAATAAAATTCAATAATATCTGCCCAGTTTGCCGCAGAAAACTAACTAAAGGCGTAGAACAACGCGTTGAGGAGCTCGCTGACCGACCTGTAAATTTCAAACGTGAAGGTGCTCCGGGGTTTTTGCGTTTGTTGCCGCTATCGGAAATAATTGCGGCGGTGTTGGGCACTGATTCGCCTTCGACACAGGCAGTCTGGAAGAATTATACCTCGTTGGTTGAAAACTTCGGTGATGAGTACACTGTACTAATTGACGCGCCCTTGCAAGCGTTAGCCAATATTGTTGATGCACCAATTGCTCACGCTATCCTAAAAGTCAGAAACGGCACAGCCAAAGTCACTCCAGGATACGACGGCGTTTATGGACAGCTAGTTTTAGACAGCGAAGCCCCGACAATCGAACCTAAACCTAAGCGTCCCCGTGAAACGGTTAAGCAGATGAATATGTCTGATTTTTTCGGAAAATAAATCAACAATTTTCTATGCAATCAGGCAACGGAATGATTTAATTCCACTAAAGAAGTCTAGTTAAACAATCCAACTTACTAAGGACAGATACCACTTGAAAGACCTTCTAACAAAAATTAACAGCATAGCCACCCAAAAATTCGCCGCTCAATACGCTGAAGCCCGAGCCCAAAAACTCCACAAAACAATGCTCAACGTAAAGGAAGAGCGAGTAGAAGCAGCCAAACAGGGCATTGAGAACGGCGTTGCTTTGCGTGTGCTAGTAAACGGTGCTTGGGGTTTTGCATCGGTTGGCTCATTGGATCCAGATATTTTGGAGAGCGCAGTTTCTGATGCTTGCAGGATGGCTAAGATGGCTAGTTCACGGTTGAAAACGCCGATTAAGCTTGCTGAAGCCAAAATCGTTACTGACCGAGTTGTGTCAAAGCCCAAGAAGAACCCGTCTGATATTTTGATGGAGGATAAAGTTAAAACTGCTTTGGCGGTGAACAAGGCAAGCTTGAGGTTTGACAAGCGAATTAAAAGTTGTAACATGGATTACCTAGATTTGACTGGGACAAGTTATTTTGTAAACAGTGAGGGCACGAGTATAGAGCAGGATAAACTGTATGTTTGGGCAAGAATAACTGCCTCAGCCCTCAGCGAGGGAGTCTACACATTTAGTCGGGAAGAAATTGGCTCAACGGCAGGATACGAATTATTCGATGAACAAACCCCTGAAGCTTTGGGTGAAAAAGTTGCAAAACGCGCGATTGAACAGTTAAGTGCTAAATCGCCAAAAGGGGGAACGTTCCCAGTGGTTTTGGGACCAAACGTGGTAGGAGTTTTTGTTCATGAAGCATTCGGGCACCTGGCTGAAGCTGATTTGGCTCTTTCAGGCGGTGTTTTAGCAGGCAACATTGGAAAGAAAATTGGTTCAAATTTAGTAACTTTCTGTGATGATGGCACAATTGATGGTTCTTTTGGCGCTTTCAAATATGATGATGAAGGGGTTCAAACTCAGAAAACATTACTTATAGAGGACGGAGTCGTTGCTGGATTGATGCATAATCGTGAGACGGCTCAAAAATTCAACGTCCAGCCCACGGGTAATGCTAGGGCTGAAGATTTCCGTGTAGAACCAATAATTCGCATGCGATGCACCTACATGGCTCCCAGAGATCAATCTTTCGAAGAGCTGGTAGAAGACATCAAACAGGGTTATTACTTTAAGAGTTTCAGGGGTGGACAAGCTAACCTTGACGGTACTTTCCAAGTCGGCATCCAAGAAGGGTACGAAATAATTAATGGAGAAATAGGCGCTCCAGTTCGTGATGCATCAATGAGCGGAAACACTCTTGAAACTTTACATCATGTTGACGCTGTGGGAAAAGATTTCATGTTAGATCCAGGAAGATGCGGGAAAGGGCAAACGGCGTTCATTTGTGATGGTGGTCCGCACATTAGAGTTAAGGAGATGGTTGTCGGTGGCAGCTCTTAAAAAAGAAACAATGTTAAGTTTAGCTGAAAACGCAGTTAAAATTGCTATGCAAAAAGGAGCCTCTGAAGCTGAAGCTTATGTTTACGAGGGGCAAGCGACAAACATCGGTATTGAACTGGGGCAAATCAGTAAAACTAATAGAATAATTGACCGAGGCATAGGCATTAGGGTGGCTGCAAACAAAGCAATAGGTTTCGCTTACACAAACGTCATTGACGATCAAAACGCGGTTGAAAACGCAATTGCCAGTGCTTTGAGTGCAGCAAAAGCGAGCAAACCGGACTTAGATTGGAATGGGCTTCCGCAAAGCAAACCTTACCCTTCGCCTAAGCAGACTTTTGACGACAAAGTTATTGCGATTAGCTCAGGCGAACTAGTTAATGTAGCTGCAACCATGCTTGATTCCGCCAGCCAAGTTGACAAACGTGTGGCTCCAATTGAAGGAGGGGTAGGCAACGCCTATATTTCTAACGCCGTCTCCAACTCCAACGGGATCTCAGGTTTCGATAAAGGAACAGTGATTGAATGCAGCATTGCGACGCTGGCTAAAGAAGGAAACACTGTTACTCCAGTTTGCTTCGAATTTAATGCTTCAAGAAACTACAATGTTAACCCTGAATGGGTTGGAAAAGAAGCGGCGAAAATGGCTCTTTCAGCCTTAAAAACTAAGGCAGTAGAGACAAAGTCCACTACTCTTATTTTGACGCAGTTTGCTTTGCAGGACCTTCTCGCTTATACGTTGGTGAACGCTATAAGAGCCGACAACGTACAAAGAAATCAGTCTCCGTTTAAAGGCAAACTTGGGGAAAAAGTCGCGTCAGATAACCTAACAATCCATGATGATGGCCTATTCCAAGGAGGATTACGTACTTGGGCTTTTGACGGCGAAGGAGTACCACATCAGAAGACCACAGTGATAGAGAAAGGAATTCTGAAAAATTTTCTGTACGACAACTACTCCGCCAAAAAAGATGGGAAAGAAAGTACTGGAAACGCTTCCAGAGCAGGATACCTCTCAACTCCCAGCATCGACACCACAAACTTTCACATTATGCCTGGAAACAAAACATCCGATGAAATGCTAAGCGAAGTAGATGACGGTCTAATAATCTATTACCTGCAGGGTGCTCACAGCAGTAACCCTGTAAGCGGCGAATTCTCGGTTGTTGCAACTCCAGCCTGGAAAATAAAGAACGGAGAAATAGATCACTGTAGCCGAGGCGTTATGCTGGCAGGCAACATATTTGAAGTGCTGAAAAACGTAAGTTTAGTCAGCAGTAATGAGCGGCAGATGGGTCAGTTGATTTCGCCTTGGATTCAAGTTGAAAATGTACGAGTGATTGGAAAATAAAATCTGTTATGCCCAGAAACTCTTTGAATACTCGCCTATAACGCTCTCATAAACACCCTTGGTTTGCTGCGCAATTTTTGCCCAATCATACTTTTCTAGAACTCTTCTATAGGCATTTTCGCTGATAGTGTTTCGGTAGTAATTATCAACCAAAACCTTTGTGATTCCCCAAGCTAATGAATCAGGATTATTCGGGTAAACTTTAACCCCTGTTACATCATGCTCAATGATTTCCGATAAACCGCCCGTATCAGATGCAACAACTGGGCTTTTCGCAGCCATAGCTTCCAACGCAACAATTCCGAACGGTTCAAAAAGTGACGGCACAACAGACACATCAGCACATTTCTGAAGTTTAATCAAGCTTTCTTCATCTAGGAAACCTTCGAAGAGAACTTTATGTTCAAGTCCCATGCTGCGCACAATGTTTAACAGTTGCTCTTTCATGTAGCCGCTGCCGACAATGATGAATTTAGCGTTGACTTTTTGCAAGATTTTTGGAACAGCATTAATTAGCACATGAATGCCTTTTTCATATACCAGTCGTCCTACGAAAAGCACTATTTTTTCTTCTGGCAAAGCAAACTTGCTACGGAACTCTTTCAAATCATCAGGTACTTCGCGATAAGATTGGGTGTTTACACCGTTGGGGATCATAACTAACTTATCATTTGGAAGCCCAAAAGCCCATTTAACATGTGAAACCATGTATTCGCTGCAGCAAACAACACGCCAAGCTTCATACGTTAACCAAGCCTCAGTTTCATGAATCATTTTTTCAGTGTCAGTATGCAATCCGTCTCTTCTTCCGATTTCAGTTGAATGCATAGTCACCAAAAGCGGCTTTCGAAAAACATGTTTAAGTCCAATACCTGCATTTGCCACAAGCCAATCGTGAGCGTGAAAAACATCAATTGTGTTTCCAATTCTTCTCGTTATGGCAGCTGTTTCTTTTTGCATATTCAGGTTCATCAAGTAAACCCAAGTGGCGAAATCAGGCGCTGGGTTCTTGTAAGAGTCAATTCTGTAAACTTCAACACCGTCAATTACTTCATGAGCGGGTGTATCTGGGAAATCGCAGGTAACCACGTAAACTTTTACGCCTTGTTTTACCAGGTTTTTTGATAGAAAATAAATGTGCGGAGATATGCCTCCGATTACTCTTGGTGGAAACTCCCAGCTTAGCATCATAACGGTTAAGTCGTCTTTCACTTGATTTTCAATCCACCCACACTTTTGTATAGTTTAAGGACGTCTGTAATCCAGGAATCGGAATCGGTTGAAATAACAACTATTTTTTCTTTAGGTACCTTATAAATTCGGATGACTTCGTCACGCATCCACTCTGATTTAACGCTGATTTTCTCAGCCTCGAAGAACCCCAACCATTCAATACTTTTAATTGCCAAAGTGTTAGACGTGTTTAAAGCTTGAGAACGATGATCTTCTAAGCTTTCAACGGAATAAACAAACGGTATTTCAAGTCCACTTTTTAATGTGACTGCTGCAGGTATGAAATGCCAGTCAAATACGTCGACAAGGTCAATTTGCTTGTTGTCTTGATAGTAAATGTTTGCTGCCGCTCTTTCTACTTCCTGATTTAATGTCAAAGCCCATGTTAAAACGCCAATGTGAGTTCGAACAGGGTTTGACACCCGAACTGTTCTGACCCCGCTTGGTTCTCGGTATAGCCCTGTTAAAATATCGTCGTATGTTACAACGTTAACTTCTACTTTTTTAGTAGATAGTTGCGTTGAGAGGGCTTTAACATATTCAGAGAGTTTACCTACTACTCTTGGCGGATACTCCCATGATAAAACTATTACACGCATGATTCCACTACGTGAAAAGCGAGCAGACCTTGATTATTCCTCTTGCGTTAAGATAGTAGCGTTTTTTTCCTTCATTATCCACAAAGCTTTCAGCGAATCCTTCAGCCTTGTACCTATCCAAAATGCTTTCAATTTCATTTGGATCTTTCTGCATAAGCCGGGCAACTTCTTCGCCTCTTCTTGCCAAATCAGCTGCTGTGGCGCATAGGTTATGTAGTGTTTGTAAAACCTTATCGGGAAAAGGAAGTTCTTCTCTCATTTTAGCGCACCGTCATTATTTAGGGCAACTTCTCTTATAAACGCATACGCGTAAGAGGGTTTTAGAAGAGTTTGGTTGCATCCTGCGTTTGCTTGTTTAAGACTGCAAAGCGTTTACTTGTAAAATCAATTATTGTTTCCCGAAGTTTTTCTCCTCTTTCTTTTGAATCTTTAATTTCCTTAAAATGCAATGCCAATTCTTGATCTTTAAGTGAACTCTGGGCCCAGCTTTCAAAATCTCCGTTGCTAACATGGAACTCTATGGCTTTAGCGTTAACTTCCTTTATCGCTTTAAGAAATCCTTTCATGCTCCAAGCCATAATTCCTGTGCAATATTCTTTTCCAACGCCTGTGTAGAACAAGAAAGGCTCATTTGCAGTTAAAATCGCCAGTCTGAGTCTAGCTTCAAATTCATTTAGCAGTGTTTGCGCTACGACGAAAGCATCCATAGGGGATTCGAATGGACTGAAGTAAGAGTGGACTTCTCCAGGTCCACCGCCTGCAGTAAACATGTAGTATAAATGGTCGCTTGTTTGGAAGTCACGCCACAATTTAAGAAATTCAGGTTCGTCTGCTTCTTTAATGAATGGCTCCAACCGCCTCAATGCAGTGTAATACGCCCACTGCATAACGTTACCAAGCCACCCAGTTTGGTCCCTTTGGACGTCTGCCCAAGAAACGGTGCCTTCGGATTCGGGAACGTCAATTTCTCCTGCAGATGCATGTTTAGCTATCACCTCAGAGGGGGTAGCCATCTGCAAATGTTCAAACTTCAATATCTCGTCGGGAAGATGCTGCAGGAAACTGTGAATTCCAGTTTCGGGCCAGTGATGCTCACCGAAAGTTTCGTAGTCAGGAAAAATACTAATGCATTCACCAGGAGTACCCGCTAACCAGCCTGCATATTTATCTGCAGTCAAGGGCCATTCAGGCCACCATCTTGCGGAAAACCTAAACCCAATATCATCAGTTAATTTGTAATTGCGAAGGAGAACACGAATTTTTTTGGCGCCTTTAGGGGTATAGAGGTAGTTTGGAGATTTTTCGCCAAGAATTTTCTCAATGCCTTCAGTGTAGATTCCCTTGTAACCCAAGGCTTCAACTGTTTTGGCGATTGTGTTGTTATAGAGTAGTTCTGTGTTCTCAAAAACTGTAGGTATACAGCCGAGCAGGTCTTTTACTGTTTCTTTGTGCATTTTTGTTTGTTCAATGAATTCTTCTTTGTCTGGGTAAAGGCTTGCGATTGAGTGATAGTAGGTTTGGTTTAGAAATTCTATTTTGCCAGATTCGGCTAGCTGCTTGAAAGTTTCGAGGAGGTCAGGATCAAACATTTCACATTGTTCAAGGAAGACTCCTGAAACACTGAATGAGAATTTGGCTTGTTTTTGGAGATGCTTGTACTTGTCTATTGTATCAAGAAGTATCTGGTTTGAAGGAAAATAGCATTTACGTGCAGCCCTCTTAAAAATTTCTCTGTCAACCTCATTGTCAAAATAATAATTAAATAATTCTTCTTTCTTCAAGCGCCTGAAAACTTTCCCTTCCCAAAACAGGTTCCGTCTCAGCCGATGTGGCTGGTGAACTTCAAAGACAAACACTACATCCGTCATAACACTTCGCCTTATTCAAACAATATCAGAAGGCACATTTATTTCTAATTTGCCGTTTCGCTATCGGAAAGGCGGTTGAAAGCAAGACTAAAATCAATATTGAAAAACTAAATGAAGTTGACGCAGCAGACAAATTATTAATTTCCCATCGGTTGGAGCTAACCATTTCATTACGTCAGTCTAGTAAATAACCTGGGCATTTCGCCGACATATCACTGATAGAAACACAAAACTGTCAACTCGTTGGCAAAAATTAGAAAATTTTATATGATAAGCAGTTAAATGTCTGGGATATGGCAAACAAAAAAACGCCTAAGAAAAAGTCCAATATACAGTCTTATGTAATTGGCATAATAGTTTTGGTTATAATTGTTATAGGTGCATATGCTGTAATACGAGCGCCAGGCAGTCAAACCGCAAGTCAGTCAACTAATCCAACTTCATCCCCAACTGCTTCAACTCCATCTGCAACTCCAACCACAACTCCAACGGCAACCTCTACAGCAACTCCAACAACCGTCACAGGAACAAAAGTTCTATTGCAAACAAGTGCAGGCGATATAACAATTCAACTTCGGACGGACAAACCCATAACAACCGCCAATTTCATAAACATCGTTCAAAAAGGATGGTACAACGGCACAACATTCCATCGTGTCATAGCTGGCTTCATGATTCAAGGCGGAAGCATAACTGAAAACACCCCGACTATAAAAGACGAGATAGGCACAAACAACCACAATACAAAGTACACAATAGCAATGGCAAAAACCAGCAGTCCTAACTCGGCAACAAGCGAATTCTTCATAAATGTAGCAGACAACAGCGGAATAACCTACTCCGACGGCTCGACCTTTGATGGCACCTACACAGTATTTGGAACAGTAATCTCAGGTCAAAGCGTTGTTGATGCAATAGCTAATGCGCCAGTTACTACGAGTGCTACGGGAGAAAATAGTCAACCAGTAAATCCAGTCACAATCATAAAAGCATCAATCGTGACTTAAGCATACAATAAAAGTTTTTTTAGTTTTCTCTCTTTTCAGCAAAGATTTTAGCGGAGGCAACTCCTCACGAACGCTCTGCCTGCAATAGGCATAATAGAAATTATTCTAATTGATAATTGGGAATAAATTATGGCTTCAAACGAATATACCAACGGAGTAAAAATTTTGCTCCAAACCAACATGGGTGACATAACTATCCAACTACGTAACGACATGCCAATAACCACAGGCAACTTTAAGAATTTAGTCCAGAAGGGAACCTTTAACGGCACAATCTTCCACAGGGTAATATCTGGCTTTATGATTCAAGGTGGCGACCCCACAGGTACCGGGTATGGTGACCCATCAATACCCGACATTAAAAACGAATTTACTAGAACCAATCGCAACGACAGAGGCACAATATCAATGGCAAACGCAGGTCCAAACACCGGAAGCAGCCAATTTTTCATCAATCAAGCAGACAATAATTTCTTAGACAGCAAACACCCAGCTTTCGGCAAAGTCATCTCTGGAATGGAAGTGGTCGATGCAATCGCTAAAGTAAGGACGAACTCAAAAGACAAACCGCTTAGAAATGTTACAATAATTAGTGTATCAATTGTGCCTTAAACAAAAATAAGAATTTAAGAAATGGTTGATTACTTTTCTTTCTTTTCTTCTTTGGGCTTTGAGCCGATTTCCACAACTTGTATGCTTATCTGGTACTTTTTGCCCGCGGCCACCATCTTGCCTGTCCCATAGTATCCTCTGCTGCCTGTTTTGAAATCTTTCTTTTCAATAATGAAGTTTTGTTTATCGCCGTTTAACTGGATAGTTGCTATATTTGGTTGATCACTCATTGTCAGAGTCCTCGTCGTTTTGGATTATTATACGCGGTGGCTTTTCACCTTTTCGCTTCCAATTAATGCAGACAAACCGGAAGAACCATTTTTATGTTGCCTAGCAATCGCACTGCGCTTCTTGCGTCATATATCCACTTGGTTGCCTCTCTTAGAAGATAACTCTATCTCAGTCAGCATCTTTCTTCCTAACTATTACATTTTTTTCTATTTATTGCGAAGGGTTTGCTGAGGCTCTGGACAAACTAAGGAAGAAAAAAAATTAAGGATAAGAGAGATTCAAACTAGAGCCTATTCAGCCCCATATCATCCAGCAATAATTTTTAAAGGGGTTTGCTGGAGCTCTGGAACAGACTAAGGAGAAAAGAATGAGAAATGATTAAACCATTCTCAACTGCAACTATGTGAATATTATCCAAAGCCTACTCAATCCCCATTCTTTTTCACACATTCTTTCAGTATCCAAAAGAAGGGAAATGAAAATTTGTTTTGGCATTTTTACGGTCGCTTCCTTTGCACCAGTTAGACTGTTCTACAATCCAATTTGTTTGCCGACAAATTTCCTTCTCATTGTTTCAATATTTTCGCCGCAATACTTTTGTCTGACTCAGAAATCGCAGTCAAATCGACAACTTCAGTTTTTAGAGTGACTCCAGCGTTTAACCCCTTCGCATTACCCTTCCGTTCTTTCAAGCAATCTCTCATGTAATTTGGGTGCTTCTTAATCCATTCACGGTAGTAGTTCGGGTGCTTCTTATTCCAAGTTTCCCTATAATGCCTCTGTTTCTCCTTATTCCTACTCTTCCATTCTTTCATGTAATCTGGATGCTTTCTAATCCATTCACGTTGACAGTTTCGGTGTTTCTCATTCGAGTTATCTATTGTTTTCGTAATGACCTCTGATTGTCTAGTTCGCCCGCGATTGTTGGCTTGTTTAACATATTCCTTTTTTTCGTTCTCAATCAGCATCGTTTCTTATCATCCCGCAACACTTTTTTCTATTCCTTTGGAATGGGTTTGCTGAGGTTCTGGAACAGAACAAAGGAAGAAAAACGCAAATGAAAATGCGTTATCACAACAAACCTAAGGAAATCAAGATTCAACCAGAGCCCACTCAGCCCCATATCATTCACAAATAATTTTTAAACTAAAAAAAAGGGAAAAGGAATTTTTTGTTTCGCATTTTTACGGTCGCTTCCTAAACATTTGCAGAGCTACTAGAGCGAGGACTATAATGATTAGAACAAATAGTCCGGCGATTGCGGGAACAAAGTATGTATCAGCGACAGATGCAGCAGCAGTTGCAGTTGGAGCAGTTGTTGCATGTGCTGAATTTGCGACAAAAGAGGTTTCTGCATATGATGGCCAGTAACCGTTAGTGCCAGCGAAGTTAGCGTAAACAGTGAAGTTGCCAGATATGTCCGGAGTCCATGTTAAGGTATACATGCCGGTTGCGTCAGTTGTTGCAGTGCCAATGGTTCTGAAATTGTTGTTAGAGTCAACGACGCTTATCGTTACAGGAACACCAGTAAAGTTGGTTGGAAGCGGTTTCTGTTGATAAACATAGCCCATCCAAGAACTCATGCTAGCATCAGATGCAACTGGAACACCATTCGGAAAATCAGCTGCTTGCTGGTCTTGCTTTGTGCCAGCAGAAATGTCGGTGACTGTACCTCGTATCACTACTGGCGATCCAGATTCTACAGCGGTGTTTGGTGCTGAAACGGTAGTAGCGCTAGGTCCTCTGCCTACAGTGTAAATTTGGTTGGAATAACTATTAAACCATGTATTATAGCCATCAGCCATAGCATAGCTTGTCGAACCGAACTCAATAGTAGCCGATGAAATAGTCCAGATTTCTGTTCCGTCAGTTGCGTTAACAGCACGCGCCAATCCGCCTTTGTAAAGTGGCGACACCCAAGTATGCTCACTGGTAATCAAGTATACTATTCCGTTGCCAATAGCATTCACAAACGTTGGGATATTGCCGTAAGGCCAGTTAAAGCCAGAGTTAGTGCTGTTGCCTTCACCGCCATTACCATAAGTCCACAATAGCTTTCCAGTAGTATCGTCATAACAGTAGAGTATTCCTCCCATTGCACAACTGTAAAGCCTACCATAAGCAATCTGACCGGATAAAATGCCTGCGCTTGGACTGCCATAGTAATCAAAAGCCGTTTGCGGTTGGGCTATCCATATTTGCTTACCTGAATCTAGGCTGAATCCGACCCATTGTGTAGCTTCCTTATATGATTGAAGGAAGATGCGAGTGTTCCAATCAACTCCGGCTTGAACGACAGTGTAGTTGTTTGCTGGCGGCTGAAGTGTATTCCACCACGATACCGAACCGATTGCACCACGAGAAGCATTGAGGTTGACAAAGAAGTAAGTGTAGGGAGTTGTGCTTACTGCAGAGAAAAGCATGTTTTCACCGTTTGAAGGCAGAGTACCATTGTAGCAAAGTATCCCATCATTATAGTTAGCGCTCACAACAGTAGGTGTCGACGTCATAGTGTTTAACCATGGTATCGAAACGTTCCAGTCATAACAGGTGTTCGACCCAGTCGAAACGCTTCCATCCAATGTACCAGTCAGTGTTGGTGCAGCTGAACCGTCTGGCATAAACACTTTAGTAGAGTTCCACTCACCTAAACGCCAATCTGGCTTCGAGTCAGTGCCCGCGTTTGCCATGACATAGTTTAAGTATTCACCGCTTGGCCCCATTACCTTTCCAGCACCTAAAGCAGGAACGTTAGTCATGTTGAACAGCCAGTTTCCTGTGTCTCCATCATAGCCCATCCAAGTCGAACCGCTAGCTGCTACTAAGATTGGTGGAGTAACTCCGTGCTCGTTTTGGGTTTGGACGTCAAAGACAAGTCCCATTGTTAGCGTTGGTACATCAGTGCGAGACCAAATAAGTTGTCCTGTTTGTAGGTTAACGCAGTCAGTAGGTCCAGAATCACTTCCCGAGAAGCTTAATGGTTCTGTGTAGTAGAGCATTCCAGCAAGTATTATCGGATTGTCGAATCTAATCAGGTATGCAGATCCGTCGAAGTAAGTCTGTGCAGTACCAACATCGTTTCCTCCTACAACTCCACCGGATTGCAGCGACTTAGTCCACATCACATGGCTAGTTTGAGATCCTACGGCGTCTCCTGGAAACATCGCCTGACCGCCTCCGAATCCCATGGCATCGTAGCCCAAATTGGACCAGCCACCGTAGCCTGGTGCGCCCGTACCTAGCCAGTTTGATGTAATCGTGTACCAGTAGGAGTTTTCACCGTAGATTGGTCGTGTCCAGTAAGCGGTTGGAAGCGGGTAGCTGGCTATGGCCGCAGGTATTGCTGTTTGCTGAACTGTAAGAGTTGTTGATGCACTGCTGGGTAGAAAAGTATCGTTTGTGTAATCGTTAGGTCCTGGAGGAACAAATACACTTCCTGATATTAGCTCGGTTGATGTGTAGGTTTCTCCTGGATAAGTGAAGGTCAAATTGTACGTGCCGACTTGATCAGGAATAAATGAAGTATGTTGATCTGATGTTGAGTCTACGACTGTAGCAAAATTCTGCGTTGTTACCGCTCCATTAGGCGCTGTAATGGTAAGCTTGTAGTTGTGGAATTTGAGGTCGTTTCCATATTGTGCACCGTAGTAATAGTTTGTAAGAAACAGATACACGGAAGCTGGCTGACCGACACCAATTGGGTTAGGTGCAACATTAATGTAGGCATATGTGGGGATTTGCCAAGCTGGTGTATGCGCAGTAGCAGTTGGTACTAGCATCATTGAAGCTGACATCGAAAGCATCAAGAAAATAGCAATCGCAATAGTTATTATTTTATTTTTTATTATTTTCACGTATTTTTTCTCCATTTTTTCTGTGCCCTCAACATCAACGAAAATTGTTTTTAAAACATCGCTGTAAGTCAGTTCGACTACCAATTTACATACTGAAAAAACGAAAGCTAAAGTTCTGTCTTATCGATTGGTTGGCACAAGCTGATTTGGGCACTTTAAAGTTAGGATACTTGGAAATACGTTAATGGAAATCTGACTATTTTTTCTATTTTATCGCCTAAAATATTCGATCATTACGAGTATTTTTTGAGAGTAGCCTGTTTGTTAGAAAAGTTTAATAACAATTTGTTCGCAACTCGAATGCTTAGGGAGGAGAGAGTTTGCGGTCACCAGATGAATATATACAAACATTAGTTAATTTAGGACTTACAGTAATGCAGGCAAAAGTCTACTTAGCCCTCGTCATATCAGGTACCTCAACAGGAAGAATAGTGGCTAAGGTGTCAAAAGTAGCATCCCAAGACGTTTATCGATTACTCACTGAACTCCAAGAAAAGGGGCTAGTTGAAAAAGTAATAGCCAAACCAATAAGGTATAAAGCCACCCAAATTAATGAAGGCATTGATATTCTACTTGAAAACGAGAAGCAAAAGTATGTTGAAAAAGAAAAACAAGGGAAAAAAATATTCAATAATTTCAACGAGAATAAAAACCAAAACATGGAGCAGGAAAACGTACAATTTACAGTTATTTCTCAATTAGCGCTACTTTTAAAAATGCATGAAAAGATGGCTAATGCGGCCAAAAAAAGTATTGATTTTTTTGTACCACTGAAAAGCAGCGAGAAGAGATTCTTTCATGAATGCTCCTGGCTCAAGAGGGCGATGAGTAGAGGCGTAAAAATTCGAGCCATTATACCAAAAGTAAATGAAGAAACATTTGCCAAGAATCCAAAACCATTATTGAAGAATCGCCTCTTTGAACTCAGATATTTACCCGAGGCACATATTCTATTTGGAATGCACATATTTGATAAACAAGAAGTGACTGTAATGGTATCAGAAAAACCGTTACCCAGCTTGTGGACAAATAGTCCTCATGTTGCCGAATTAGCGAACGCCTACTTTGAAAACCTGTGGAGTAGCGCCCAAATAAAATGAGTTGGCGCAACTTTGCTTGTAGCCAAACAAGCTCAGTGCAGTCCAAGCAATTCAACATTGGTATGATATGATGTGGGAAAATAGCACTCGGATCACTTAGGTGAAATAAAAAACCAGGCAGGCTGAAAATAGGCTCAATGCAAGAAACTATTAAGCCTTATCAACACCTACGCAGAAAACAAAACGTGAAAAAGCAAACGTACATGGGCAGAAAAATAGGGCGGCTATTGGCTACAGTAAAATTAGAAGAAAAATACTTACTGCCGCTGTACAATTGCTTACAATACTAAAACGGAGAGGGTTGTGGGAGAAATCCTCTCAACCTCAAAAAAATTGTTATAAGGGGTAATATTAGATTAGGAAACATGATGTTTAAGAAAGCTCTCCTGGAAAAGGTTCTTACAGGTGAGAAGACTCAGACGCGCAGGGATATTAGGCGCAAGCCTGGAGTTCAGGTTTTTTCCGTTGGTCAAGTAATTGGTATTCGTGCCGGTTACACGAAGTATATTGGCGCGATTAGAATTGTTAGGAGGCGCCAGGAGAACCTGGGTGAAATTTCTGAGGAAGACGCCAAGAAAGAAGGCTGTGACATCATTAGAGAAGTCTAATTGGATAAGGCAGTACTTGACTACATTTTTGAAGCCTGTTAAGAGTAAATGTTAGTTTTGAGTAACAAGATGGGTTTGCTGAGGCAATGGAACTGACTAAAGGAGAAAAGAATGGAAAATACAACTAAACCGTTCTTCAATCGTTATCATGTTAATTTTATCCTCTTCAACCAATTACCCAAATGTTCAGGAGAAAAAAAAGAGTTTTGCAGGTGACATCTTTGTCGCTTCCAAGTTTCAAATCACACCCTCGCTTTGAATTTGCAGCGACTGCTGTCCTATAGAAAACAAGGTGACCAATTACTATATTATACTTGATTTACCCAATTTTTCATAGAACAGGCAGATTGTTGCGAAAAACTGAAGTCTCACTTTAAACATAAATCAATAGGTTAAATATGGCAATGCAAACAAGATTCTTAAGGTGAAAAACTTGCTAAGCAAGATTGAGCTTGAATTCCTAAAATCGCCCGAAAACTTTGATGTAGATTACCGACGTGTTCTTCGTCATCGTGTAAACTTGAAAGTTCAAGGACTTCGAGAAGAAATGGCGCTTCTCCAAAAATGCTGCTTCGGCGTTACGGAAAAATGTAACGGCGTTACGGAATTCTGTAACGGTCAGCAAAATCAACAGGACTTAAATCAAGTTGCTTTTGGGGAAGAGGTGGTGCGGTCGCCGGGATTTGAACCCGGGATCATTAGCTTGGAAGGCTAAAGTCCTAAACCAGACTAGACGACAACCGCGTTTTGTGTTGCTTGTATTTCCAATATCTGTGTTTGATTTAAGGTTTATTGCATTTGTTCACTGTCGGTTGGGAAGGCTAAAAGTTGTTTTTTGAGTTTTGGCATACTATGCAAAGTTTGCTTTGTGGAACAGGCTGTTTGTAAGCGGGAATTTCTGGGAGACCCGGCGATTCTGCAGATTCAGTTTTCAAAATTGTCTATACGTTCAAAATACGCAAATACACGTCAAATATGCGCAAGATCACGTCAAAACAGCGCAGAAACACGTCAGATTTCTTCACAACTTCAAAAACAAAACGCCGCCTTCTCCAAGCTTTCGCTAATCTAAGCCTATTCCAAGCCTCTCCCAAAACGAAAAAGCACAAAATTGAAGAAAAAGCTTCAAATTCAAAATTTTAGTTTGCGGAAAGGTGCTGCATAAACAGGATTACTACCAAGTTCTAAGCTATTAAAGTTCAAAATACCTGAAACTGTTTCCGAGCCATAATTTCAAGACAAATTCGAATTTCTCATGTGAAAATTAATCGTCAATAATGGAATGGTATATCTTGAGGGAAGCATCGAATTAAGATTTAAAGTAAGTGTCAGAAGATGGGTTTGGGTAAAGACGCGCATAGAGTTCCTGGCAGTAGAATTAAAATTTTAACCAAAGATGCAAAGCAAATGGTTAATGGACCATATTACTGTCCAAAATGCAGGAAAGAACTGTTGCAGATTTTGGCGAATGTGCATAAAAAAGAAGTTTATGCTGTCTGCAAGTGTGGTCTTGAGTGGCAGTTAACGTATGCACCTGTTTTCCAGCCGATTGATTACTACAATAAGTTTAGGGATGCTTGGAAAAAGCAGAGTTATGGCATAATCAAACAAAAATAATCGCTATATTGACTTCTGTTTCTGAAATCTTTTACGTTTTGTCAATTGTAGGAGATAGTTTGTATTTTGCCATATCAAATTTTGCTGATAGCAACTGTTCAACAGTTAGCGGTAATTGATGATTTGGGACAAGTTTTAAACGAAAGTACGTTAAATGTTACCGCTATTGAAGTTGCCTGAATGAGTAACTCACCTTTGAGCAGTAAATCAGTAAAATTAATGATTATCTTAGCGTTAGTTCTCTTCGTTTTTGTGCCTATTGTACGCCCTTTTGAAGTGGCTTTAGCTCAGAGCCCTGATCAAAGTCAGAATTATACAAGAGAATTCTCATGGGATTATGGCGGAAACCACTGGATCTGGAACCTCAGCATTCCAGTAGCTCTCTATAATGCTTACAAAGCAGTACCTGACTCCGTTAGAACACAAAATGGACCCGCCGGTTATGACTTGATGG
Organism: Bathyarchaeia archaeon; assembly: GCA_050012755.1. GTDB lineage: Archaea > Thermoproteota > Bathyarchaeia > Bathyarchaeales > Bathycorpusculaceae > Bathycorpusculum. Next base: position 41,401 of record JBEKGO010000003.1, on the reverse strand, counting down.
TCACAACTAAAGATAGTTATATGCAAACCCTAACTGAAAAGCTCAATGAAACCGCAAACCAGCTTGGATATGGCCCAGTTGATAAGATAAATTTTGTTTTAGCTTTCGTGCAAAGCATTCCATATTCCACTGATTTGAATAGCACCGGTTACGAGGAATATCCTAGATTTCCAATAGAAGTATTAGTAGATCAAACTGGAGACTGCGACTGCAAATCCGATCTTTTTGTAACCTTAACTCTTGGATTGGGCTACGGTGCAGTTTTCATTAACCCACCAGACCACTTAGCGGTGGGCGTACTTGGGGATAACCTTCAAGGAACCTTTTGGACATATCAAAATCAAACATACTATTATGCAGAAACTACGGGAGTAGGCTTCAAACTGGGCGATCTACCAGATGAGTTCAAAGGAAAAAGCGCTTTTATTTATCCAATAGATGAGAACAAGCAATTCGTTGTAAATTCACAAACAGGTTACACAATCGCTCCTAATCCAAGCATTTCGCCGTACACGTCTAGTACGCCAACATCTGCACCAACACAAAATAGCGGAACAGCTCCCACGGGCTCGCCTGACATTACCCAACCAATTGTTCAACCTGTTCAACCAATATCTCTTAACTTAATTTCAGATTATCCTGTACTGTTCATTGTTATCGTTACGGCAATAGTTTTTTCAATCGTTATAACAGTTAAAACGGCAACAAACAAACAGCCAAAATCCAAACAAATAGCCTCTTCTGAACCAAGCATTTCCCCAACTGAAAACCAAAATATTTCAGAAGGTAAGCTAGTCGATAACACAGAACCCAAAAACGATGCAACAAAGTTCTGCATTTACTGCGGCTCAAGCAACAAATCGTTTGCATTATACTGTGAGAAATGCGGTAAAAAAATAGCTTAAAGATGATCCTATTCTCAAATTGAATTGAGAGTTTGTTCTGCAAACCTATTTATTCTAACATGCACGTAGACAGTGATCGCGATTTCTATAAAAATAATGACTAAGAGGAAAACAGCAAGAGTCTTAGTTAAATTTACAAACGCTTGCCCCACTTGAAAATCAATATTGCCGTTAACTGTCACCAACCAACTCCAGATACTAGGTTTGTGAGTAACAATAAATGTACTTAAATCAAAAGCCATCCACAGACATAAACCTGTTAACGCGGCAGCTAAGACGCAGCCGATTAAAGTTATGTTTTTCCAGTCTGAACTCAAACGAGAAGAGCAAGTCACTTTTGTTACAGAATCAACCGCTTCGAGATTAACCTGTATTTTTTTCTTCGCAGAATTGGGCGATATACCCCAAAGTGATCCCTGCTTAAGCAAAATCTTGTTCGGAGATTCTTCAGATATTATTTTACAGCCTTTATCAGAAAAAGCAGTTTTGATGAAAACATATGCTTTATCAATTTCTAAGCTGACGGTTCGTTCAAGCAACCATGGCACCAATTAGATTAAGGCTTAATAATACTATGTACCTAAAAAGCTTCTTCTAATGACGTGGCCTTGCCTTAAATCCTCTAATATGCCGCTGCTCCGCAGCACGGTTTCGTTCCATATTTTTAATCCTTGCATAGAGTTTTGACACTTTAGTTTTTGATGGCACTTTAGACCGAGGCCTATGAACAGGTACAGGTGTAAATGGCTTGTTGATCTCAAGTTTACGCCGCCCGCCTTTTTTAGGTGAAACGTTACGCACTTTCTTGAAGAGAACATAACCTTCTTTGAGGTTTGCTTCCTGCACTTCCCAGCCTGCATTCAACCAAGCCTTTGTGTGAGTATTACGTGACGAGTTGTTCCACCAAGCTGTGTCTCTAAAAGCATCCATTGGAAGACTGCTGCCGATTAAACCATCTATTCTAGCAAAAGAAAGCTTCACCATGTTTGTAAAGGCAGCTCTAAACTTTAAGTGGCTCTCAAGTCCATCATACTTGCCTATTGCTCGCGGCGAAACCACCCGTCTAGCACAATGCAAACATAGCATTGCATTAGGGTCGCCAGTAGCAACATCAGGCACCATGCAATCACGGCAGAACAGTTTCCTGCAGCGTTCGCATTTACGCATGTAAGCTACCCTTAGAACTCTACCGCAGATGCCGCATTCATCCTTCAATGATAGGTCAACCTTTAAGCGAGCTGAAAAATCGCTTCGAGTAAGAATCTTCTTTTAAAGATATTAATTTTCACTTGCTAAGAAACGTTTTCAGGCTCAATACTTCCGTTTTTCGCTGTGAGCTGCTGCCAGGACCCTTTTATTTCTGCAAAAATTAACTTGATTAGTTGGCGCGCTTTCACATCAATGGCAACTAACAAACCCACGTAAAGTAGAAAGCCAGCTATGGCTTTTCCTAATGTGTAAGTTAAGGTTGTCGTATTTGGTAACAGGAAAAGCACAGTTCCCATTAAGAGTGAAGCAGCTATGTACTTACCTATGCTTTTCCAAGCAACAGGTATCCTAAATGAGCCACGTCTAAACGAGTATAGTCCAATAAATGATGAAATGTGAACGCCAATGAGTACAGATATTGTGTACACTGTTGCTAGTACTGGTCCAGCTACCGCTGTATGTGTCAGAATGTAGTAAATCAAGGGCAAGGCAATTGCGCCTTGAATGTATGTAACGCCAAAAACAAGAAAGATTTTGCTTTTAACAAGTTTACGTAACGAAATTCTTCCTTCCTCATCAAAAGCTTCTGCTCCCATTAGACAAGAAGTATAGAAGTTGAAGATCAAAACTACCAACGTATCAATCGTTAATGCGATAAGGACTGGCCAAGCAACATTGAAAGAAGACTTTAGGATAGTCAAGAATGAAGTGGACATAACCATGGTTAATGTAGCTAATGGAATCGCCAACATCAACACCGTCTTAAATGATTCTCCAACTTGTTCTTCTGGGCAAGTCTTTGCTAACAATACAGGATATAATGCGAATGCCAAGGAAGAAGAATAAGAAATTACGCTCGTAAAGGTAAAAGCCGCCTGGTAATAAGCTCGGGCTTCCGACCCACCATAGATGAAAAGCAAGATAAAGACAAACGAAAGCAATACTCCGCCGAATGCGTTAAAAACAATTGCTGGTGAGCCCTTGAGCCATTCTTTAATGTAGCTCCAGTTTACTTTTTTCTTAAGTTCACTGGCCACAAGTCGTGTGTAGTATAATATTTGAACGAAAGCAGAAATAACAAGAGCTAAAATTGCACCAAGAAACACCTGCTTTAAATCAACTATCACAACTAAGGCAACTGCGACTTTCACTGTCTCTTCAATCAATAAGCCGTATCCAATTACTTGAGGCCTTATGGAACGTAACATGCTTTCAAAAACCGTAATCATGTAAGTATTGAAAATGTAAAGTGCTGATATCAAGTAAATTAGTAAGTAAGCTTGGGTGCCGATTCCTTTTGAAATTAAAACTATAACGGGCAGATAAACCAGAGTTGAAACAAGAGCTATCAATAATTGCACTGAAGTGCCAGTTTTAACGGTTCCCTCTTTGCCCCTTGCGACAAATCTTGTTGCCCAAAAAGGTAGAATTCCACTGAAAATCAAAAAGTATACAGGATAATCAAACATGTTTGTCCAGATGCCAAACTGTTCTGTGGACATAGTTCTGGTAAGCAAAAGCGTAAAGATGAGTCCAGTAACTACACTCAGTAGCTGAGACGAAAAAACAATAAATCCACTGTACTGAACTCTTATGCGATTTTTGTTCAAGTTACGCTTTCCTACTTTTTGGGCGGTCAGTAATTATTGGATTGCTATCTTCTTGATATACAATTTCCCAAACAAATGCCAAAAGAATTACAAAAAGAAGGTTTGATAGAAAAAGGTTGCACAGTGTTATCCTTTTACAACGGCTAATGGAACAAGCCTGGCAACCTTAGTGGCAATCCCAACCTTATCACTAACGTCCGCTACAACGTCCACGTTTTTGTAAGCTGGGTCAGCTTCTTCAGCCAAAACCGAAGCACTGGCTGCACGAACAACAATGCCTCTCTTCTCTAAAGACGCTTTTATTTCTCCGCCCCAATATTGCCGTTTAGCCGCAGAACGGCTCATCATTCTGCCTGCTCCATGCGCGGTCGAACCAAAAGTCAAGTCCATAGCCTTTTCGGCACCTGCTAGAACCCATGAACTAGTACCCATGCTGCCAGGAATTAGCACAGGTTGTCCTTCGCTACGGTAATCTGCTGGAATATCTGAGTGACCAGGCGGGAAAGCGCGTGTTGCTCCTTTGCGGTGAACCCAAACCTTCTTTTCTCTTCCATCTATCCTGTGGGTTTCTACTTTGGCAATGTTATGGGTTACGTCATAAACAAGTTTTAAACCAAAGTTTTCAGGTGGCTGCTGGAAGACTTGTTGAAAGCTTTGTCTAACCCAATGCATAATTGCATGGCGATTACAAAATGCGTAGTTAACAGCGCAAGCCATAGCTTGGAAATAATCACGGGCTTCATTGCTATTACCAGGGGCACAAGCTAATTCGCGGTCGGGAAGAGTTATTTTGTATTTTATTACTGCGTGCTCCATGACTCTTAAGTAGTCAGAACAGACTTGGTGACCATAGCCTCGCGAACCGCAATGGATCATTACGGTTACTTGGCCTTCCTGCGTGATTCCAAAAGCCTTGGCTGTTTTGGGATTATAAATTTTGTCCACTTTTTGTATTTCCAAGAAGTGGTTTCCTGAACCTAATGTGCCAATCTGGGTTATTCCTCTGCTTTTAGCTGTTGATGAAACTTTTTCTGGGTTTGCATTGGGCATGGCACCTTTTTCTTCGCAGTGTTCTGCGTCCTCTGGCCATCCGAACCCGCGTTTGACTAGCCACGGTACTCCCTCAACCGCTAAATGGTCCAAGTCAGAAGAGGAAATTGAGAGATCTTTTCGTCGACTTCCAAGCCCAGAAGGAACATTACGGAAAATGGCATCGGCTAAAGGTGCAAGTTTAGGTCTGATCTCTTGTTCTGTGAGCGTGGTGGCTAGCAAGCGAACACCACAATTAATGTCATAGCCTACTCCACCCGGGCTGATTACGCCGTTGTCATAGTCTGTTGCTGCCACACCGCCAATGGGAAAGCCATATCCTTCATGTCCATCTGGCAATGTTACAGCATACTTGTAAATTCCAGGCAACTGTGCCACATTTGAGCATTGCCAAAGAGTACGATCAGTCTTCATTTTATCCAGAAGCATTTCATTAGCAAAAACCATTCCTGGAACACGCATTGCAGGCTTGTAATTGGGAATACGCCACATGTAATCATTAACTTTTTCCAAAGGAACTCTCTCAGGAACAGCTCTGCTTTCACTTTCGCCCAAAATTCTTCACCTTTTCAAACAAAAGAGAAATGAGATTATAAACGTTTACGAAGCCTGTTTCTGCTTTGCATAATCGATAAAACCTTTTACGCTGTTTTCCAGAACCGTTTTTGAGTAAATACGATGAGACTTAATGAAAGAGGCAATTTCAACCTGACTCATCACTTTGTCTTCATCAACAATTCTATCACGAATTTGTTCAAGACTCCAGTTTTGCTTCACTCCTTCTTCTGCAATTCTTGCCCATAATTCCAGTTGGACTTTGTAGTCTCTAAGGCGTGAAATTGCATCAGTTGCTTTTCCAAAATGGCTGTAATAGAGAGCGGTTGGTCGTAAATTGATTAATTTATCCAAAGAAGATAATGCTGCGTCCAAACGGAACGGCGGCGGCGAAGTTGGAATTACAACATCAAACTCTGGAAAATAGGTGCCAGCAGCATCACCCGGAAAAACACCGCCGTTGAATGTTTCTTGGTAGCTAAGATTGTGTGAAGCATGACCCAGCGTTTCGATAACCTTCAATTTGGCGCCGTCGCCTAAATCAAAGGCGCCCTCTGTTACAGGGATTATCCGTTCTTTTGGCACAGGTTCAGGCTTGCCGAAGATTTCGCTAACAAACCCAAGAACTGTTTGGGCTGATTGCCAAAGACGGTCAGGATTGATAAGGTGAAGCATGCCTCTTGCGTGAACAAGGACTTTGGCGTTTGGCAGAAGCTTTAGCAAGGTGCCAGCGCCGCCGCCGTGGTCTAAGTGAACATGTGTAATGGCTAGGTATTCAACATCCTCAAGGGGTATGTGAAGTTCTTTTAAGCCAGTAACAAGGTTGGGAACTGAAGAAGTTGGACCCGACTCCACAAGAGTAATTTTAGGTGCTTTTATTATGTAACTGCAAATGAGATTTTTGAATCCGCCCGTCTCCAACTCGACTTGAAAGAGGTTTTTCCCGATCTCTCTTGAATGCAAAGCTTCACCTTAGTTAGGCTTGAGGGCTGTTATGCCATAAACGTTTCCGTAAAAATTTCACAAGCAGAACTTGTATCTACAAAATGCATCAACAAATTGCATAAACATTGACTTACCCGCAGGCAGCTGAGCAAAACAGAAATTGTAGATTAGCCTATCCACCTCACCGATTGAAAAAATGGACACGCAAAATTTAATTACAGATACCGCGTCTTTGTTGAAACTAAAGGTTGGCAACTGAATTGAAAGCAATAATGTTGGGAGCGCCAGGCGCTGGAAAAGGAACCTATGCTTCGAGGCTTCAAGCAAAACTTGGTGTGGAAGTCATCGCCACAGGCGATATTTTCCGCGAATTAATCAAAGAGAATTCTGAACTTGGCAAGAAAGTTAAGGGTTATGTGGAGAAGGGGCTGCTTGTTCCAGATGAAGTTGTCATTGAGGTTTTAAAGCAGCGTATAAGCAAAATTCCCAAAGGCAAAGGCTTCATCTTGGATGGGTTCCCCCGTACAACGGAACAAGCAAAAATGCTAGATACTTTCACAAAAATTGATGTTATTCTCATGCTCGATGTGTCAGATTCCATAATTATTGAGCGCTTATCAACTCGCAGAATATGCCGCAACTGCGGAACCGTCTATAATGTACGATTCTTAAAGCCAAAAATAGAAGACGTTTGCGACAAATGCGGGGGACCACTTTATCAGCGATCGGATGATAACCCTGAAGTTATAAAGAAAAGACTCCAAGTATACAAAGAACAAACGAAGCCGCTGATAGAATTCTTCAAACAGAAAAAGATTCCCTTCGTAATCTCGGGCACCAAAAACCTTGATCAACCGCCAGAACCAATCGTAGAGCAGATAATAACTGACTTAAAGAAACTCAAGCTTGCTTAGATATCTAAAATAAACTCTAAGACCACTCGGTCTTTTTCCCTTATTATAACCATTCTATGATAGGTCACTGCCTTAACAGCGACTTTTTGCGGATGCTTTTGGGAATCAAATTTTTCGCCCCAGATTTTTGCTTTAAATTTGAAGATTTCAGGTGTTTCTTGCCAATTTGTGATTTGAAATTTGGAATACAACATATTTTCTGTTTCAAACTTTACAAGCAAAGCTTCAAGCCAATTATAAAGCAACGCATATTGGTCTTCGGCTTCAACCTCTAAGGTTTGTTCTTGTGTTTGAGCGATTTTCTCGGAATCAGTCATAGTCTCGAACATTGCAAGCGCAGCGTTTTCGTAGGCTTCTTCCATTGTATTACCATGAGCTCGAATGAAAACATCTGCAGTATGTTCTAGAAACTCAAATTTTCCAGAAAATTTCTCTGCTGTGTTCTTGTCCATTTTAAGCCACAACAAGTATTGAGTGCCATTGTCTAAAATGCTTTTGCTGATTTGTCATTGCCGTTCTAGTTCTAGAAAATTTTTAATTGCAGCTTTGATTAGTTTGGCACAGGTTTTATCCAAGACTTTTCAGGACTTTTTGGGACGAATCGGGACGTTTTGGGACGAATCAAGACGAATTGGGACGAATCTAGACGCAACCTGCAAATGAGGCAGACCCTGAACCAAAGAAGCAAACTGGAACACAAAGAAAAAATTTTGCGCCAAAACTTGCACAATTTCAACAGCCTACACAAACAGAATTTGGTCACGCGTCATTGTACTTCGCCTGCTTAGAAATATTTTTTAGTTCTTTGTATCGCTGCAACTGTTAGTTTAGCTGAGTTTTCTATGTCTTTGAGGGAAAGCATGCCTACTGGACTGTGAATGTAACGTACGGGCATCGATATGTTGCCGCATGGAATGCCTTGTCGTGTAAGAGAAATTCTTGCTGCGTCAGTTGAGCCCATTAAGCCCGTTTCAATCTGGAAGGGTATTTTTTCCTCTTCAGCCGAGTCCAAAAGCCATCGCAAAATCTTTCCTGAAGTGATTAGTCCTGAATCTGTGATTGTCAGCGCTGGTCCTTTCCCCATCTTTACTGTGGTATCAAACTCTTTTACCCCCGGGGTGTCACCTGCAATGGTTACGTCAAGGGCTATTGCCACGTCAGGGTCGATGCTGAAGGCTGCTGGGCCTGCTCCACGCAATCCTACCTCTTCCTGAATAGTGCCGACAGCATAGATTGTGAAGTCAGTTTTTTCCATTAGTTTAAGGGCTTCAATCATGGTAACGCAGCCTGCTCGATTATCAAAAGCTTTGCCCATAACGACGTCTTTGCCTAAATGAACGTATTGAATGTCAAAACTTATTGGGTCGCCGACTGAGACGCCCATTGCTAATGCGTCGTCTTTGCTCTCTGCTCCCACGTCAATGAAGAGCTCATCGGATGTTATAATTTTTTTTCTCTCTTCTTCTTTTTGAATGTGCGGCGGTTTAGACCCGATTATGCCAGGAAACGTACCTTTTCTTGAGAAAACTGTAACTTTTTGAGCAGGTAATATGCGGTCGTCTATTCCGCCCATTTTAGCGAATTGCAGAAACCCTTCTTTAGTAATAGTTTTCACCATCAAGCCGACTTCGTCCATGTGGGCAGCTAGCATGATTTTGGGTGATTTTTCTTTTCCTTTTTTTATTGCTATGACGTTTTCAAGTCTATCGACAACTATTTCGTCCGCGTAGGGCGTCATAAGTCGAATCATTAATTCTCTAACTTCATTTTCTCTGCCTGTTACTCCGCAGGCGTTTGAGAGTTTAGCTAAATTCTCATTTATAGACAAAGTTGAAGCGCCTTCTAAGTTTTTATGGATAGAATTCTGAGAACAAACTTATAAAACAATTGCGGTTCAAAATAAACTCCGTGCGCTTCTTCTTAGAAATTAAGGCAATTAATCATCAACTGCATATTATGACAAATTTTAAAAGGATAACAGGTGGTCCTAATACTAAGGAGTAATTTCAAATTGGCGGAACAGCAACCTAAAGTAGAAATAATACCTAAAAAAATTGGAATTTTCAAATGTGGAAACATTGGAACATCACCATGTCTCGAACTCCTACTCGATGAATTAGCTGATCGAAAAGATATCAAAGTAAGAACCGTAACATCAGGTTCAAAAATGAACCCAGAAGACGTTGAGGAAGCTTTGCCCAAGATATTTGAGTTTAACCCTGACTTAATGATAATAATTTCTCCTAATACAGCATTGCCTGGTCCCTCAAAAGCTAGGGAGGCTGTTGCAGGCAGGAAATTGCCAGGAATAGTCATTACAGATGCTCCAGGCAAACGCATCAAAGCAGATATTGAGAAGCAAGGTTTAGGCTATTTAATAATAACTGGAGACCCGCTTATTGGAGCGCGAAAAGAATTTTTGGATCCTATTGAAATGGCAGTTTTCAACTCCAATATAAACAAAATTCTTGCTATAACGGGAGTTTACCGCCTAGTTTACCAAGAAATAGACAAAGTAATTTACGCCATCGAAGCCGAACAACCGCCCAGTCTGCCAAAATTAGTCATCGACATCTCAACTATACGCGATCAAACTTTCTTTAATAATCCCTATGCAAAAGCAAAAGCAATCGCTGCATATGCAATGGCCGAAAAAGTAGCCGAAATTAATACTCAAGCATGCTTTATGGAGAAAGAAAGCGAGAAATACATTCCGCTTGTAGCCTCCGCACATGAAGTGGCGCAAGCGGCTGCTAGACTTGCGGAAGATGCTCGTGAAATCGAAAAATACAATGACACTTTGCTGAGAAAGCCACATGCTAAAGATGGCAAAGAAAAGTTCAAGACCAGACTGATGCTAGCCCCCACTTTTTCCGAAGAACCGTTATAAAATAATTACCAGCGGTTATTGTATATACCATATATATTTGGATATATGGTATTTCGGCTAGGTATATATTTTCCACCACCATTCCTTTTTTCCAAAAAGGAAGAAAAAACATGAAAGTACTTGAATTAAAACCGCTTGAAAAAAAGAACTTAACTGTAATGATTCAAGAAAAAGAATACAACGAACCCTTTCAGCTTTTCGAAAAATTTTCATCACCAAAACCAAACGTTCTCCAAGTTCTATTGAGACCGTCCATCGGCTTTTACAAATTCGTCGAAAATGTCGTAGCCAAAGTAAACGTAGACTTCGTGACAGAAGAATTAGGCAGCCGAAATCAAAAAGAATTCTTTGAAGACAACATTTTAGCTGACGTTTTCCAAAAAAGCAGAATCCCGTTCTTCCCAGTTGATATTGACAGCGAAGCCAAAACTTACCTTTTAACAGCTGTTGACAAGAAAGTATCACTAAGAGACAGCATAATCAAGAACATAGAAAACCTAAACAAACAAAAACTCAGCGATTCAACAGAAAGAGACTACCTTGTCGCATACGGACAGAGTGTACAATCCGAAATAGAAGAACAAGAACGTGAAGTCAATTTCTCCGTTAGAGAAAGCTGGATAGCCATGGGTATAATGGAGCATGCTAGAGAGGTTCAAAACAAAAACGAAATAACCTGTCTACATATCTGCAGCCCCGAACACGTAGCCGGAATAAAGCAACTTTTAGAAACACTCAATGTCAAAGTGGAAATCGCAAAACTCTCAAAAAAAGTAATCTCCTCACAAGTTGAAAGCCCATCTTCCCAAGAAATGGAAAACTGGCTAACATCGATGCAAATCCAAGTTAAGCCCGTTATTTCAAAAAACGAAAATGCACCTTACCTGTTATTCTATCTTGACACTGATGTTAAAGCAAGCCCGTTTGATATCTGCATGGCTTATGATGCTGGATACGACGCTGTAATTCCTTACGAAAACATCATTCCTGAAGATGCAAAAACCATAGTGCTAGATGCTTTACTTTCAAGAGGACCAAAAGCCGTTAAACACACATGCTTCTTAATCGGCGGGAAAAACGCTGAGAGAGCTGAACAAGTGTTTGAAGCAGCAAAAAACTCGATGTTTCCACCATTCAAAACCAGCATAATCGTCGATCCTGCAGGCGCATACACAACTGCCGCTGCAATGGTAGCAAAAGCTGAAAACGCACTTGCAACAAGCAAACTCGGCGAATTGAAAACCAAGACTGTCGCTATTCTCGGCACAGGCGCTGTTGGACAGATAGCTGCGGTTCTCTTGGCCAAAATGGGATGCAACGTAATGATTGCCAGCCTTAATCCAAAACGCGTTGACGGAAAAGAACATGCTGACGGCATATCTAAACTTCTGGCAAAAGATCACGGCGTCCAAGTTGAAGGAATTTTCGCACCAACTCCGGCTTCAAAAATTGAAATCATTAAGAAAGCTGACGTAGTAATGTGCGCTGGAGTAAGAGGTGTCCGCATTATAGACAAAGAAATGCTCAATGACGTCAAAACCATGAAAGTCCTACTTGACATAAACGCAGTACCACCCTTTGGTGTCGAAGGTATCGAATTAAAAGACGACATGAGAGAAATGCTACCTGGAATCTTCACAATTGGAGCTCTTACAGTCGGAGACCTAAAACACAAACTTGAAAAAGAAATATTGCGCGACGCAAAATCTAACGGAAAAGAAGTATACAATTACAACAGTGACTTCCCACTTGCACGAACACTGCTCCAGAAAGAGAAAGAGCTATTTCCAACCAAGTTGACGTTGACTCTAAGCTATCCACCATCAAAAAATCCTAAACAGGGACAGTAAAAGCTCGATTTATCGAGATCTCGGCAATGTTTGCGGCACAGTCCGCAATTCTTTTTATATTCTCTCTGATAGAACAAATTCCACAAACCAATTGTTCCTTTTTTTGTTTTTCTGTAAACGCTCTAGCTGCTATTTCTTGATCCAACCTGTCAATTCCTTGTCTTTGCCTAAGAATTTCAACTGCCTTCAAAAGATCTTTAGAAAAGAAGGTTTCCACCGACTTTACGTATAGATTTACAGCTTCGTTTCCTGCAATAAACATTAGATCAAGCACATTATCTGGAATTTTCAGTTTGGATCCATCTAGCATTATCACATGTCGCGCCAGATCTGCGGAATTATCCGCGACTTCACGCATCATGAAAACTAAAGTCTGATAATCCATGCACTCCAAAGGATCAATTCGAAGTTGATTAGCCAAAACAGAATCGTGGGCAGCATTTCGGAGAACTCGAAGGAGAAAATAAGCAAAATGATTCACATCTTCGTCAAGAGAAAAAACGGCTTTTGCTAATGTTACATCTTTGTTTTTCATGGATTTAGTTGCATCTTCACCGATTGACTTAGAAATCATGTGCATCCTTTGCACAGTTTGCCCCAGATCTGCTTGAGTTTCATCCATTAAAGTTTGAATAAAGACACTACTTGAGGTAGCTTCCATAATTCGCATGTATAGCATTCCTGCGATCTTGCGTATTGCCTTTATCTGTGGAATGGAAAAAACTCTTCCTGAGACGAGAGTTATTCCGCTGTTTCCGCTTAGATAGCTGCCAATTATCTTCATTGTGATCATTAATTCGTCTTCGTTTGGACCTATGTGGATCGTGGTTTCTTTGGTTTCTATCTTTTTTTTCGGACTGGGGTAAACTACTAGGGAGCGATCGCGTTGTATAGCAAATGAGACGACATCTCCTTTCTTTAATTCGTTTAGTTGCATCCAATTTTGTGGAAGAGAAATAACTAAAGAAGATCTGCCAAGCAACATAACTCTTCGTTCCATATATCCTCACAGCCAAAGTATATACTCAGATTAGTTGATATAAACACTGCAAATGCAAATATAAACAATATTAATCTGTTTAAGAGACTAACTGAAAAACACTCTGAGACCAATCGAGGCATAAAAAAGCTAACCAAAACGCATTTTCAGAAGATTAACTCAATGAACAAATAATTGGAGTTGAATTCAGTAAAAACTTTGGGAAAAAAGATTGGAAAACGGTCAGGGTGTCAAGGCTTCAGATTTCATTATTTGTAGCGGCAATTACAAGGGCAGATATAAAATAAATCTTAAAGGGCGCGGGCCATTCTGCTGCAGGCTTCAATTATTCGTTCTTTAGGCTGAGTAAACGTTATTCTCGCAAAACCTTCGCCGTATTTGCCAAAGCCAACGCCTGGAGTCACTGCCACGCCAACGTCAAGCAGTTTGGTTGCGAATTGCATTGAGTCGCCTTTGCAGTTAACCCAAACATAGAAGGTTGCTTTGGGTTTGTCACATTTGTAGCCGATTTTGCAGAGGGTTTCAACTAGAATGTCGCGACGCTCTTGGAGGATTCGGTTGTTCTTCTTTAGGAAAACGGGTAGTTTGTTGCTCGTATATGCGGCTAATGCTTTGACGGCTACTTTCTGCGTGTAGACGGGCGGTCCGGAGTCAATTTGTGACTTGATTTTGGCTAGGCCGGCGACAAGCTGCTTGTTGCCTACGGCAAACCCTATGCGGTCACCTGTCATGTTGAAGGTTTTTGAAAGCGAATGGAACTCTACAGCTACGTCAATGGCGCCATTAATCTCCAAAATGCTTGGTGAGCAGTAGCTGTCATAGGTGACTTCCGAGTATGCATTGTCGTAGCAAAGCATAATGCGGTTGTCTTTTGCGAACTCAACCGCCTCTTTAAGGAACGCTTTGTCAACTGTAGCTGCCGTTGGATTGTTGGGGTAGTTGAGAAACATCATTTTGGCCCCTTTCGGATTTATCGCCTCAAAATCGGGTTTGAAGCCGTTTTCTTCAAGCAACGGCATTGGGACTGTTGTGCCATCGCAGAGGATTGTGCTACCGTTAGCGTAAACTGGGTAGGCTGGGTCGGGTACGAGTACGCGGTCACCTGGGTTTATGAAGGCTCGGGCAATGTTTGCTATGCCCTCTTTTGAGCCTAGCAGCGCAACCACTTGGTCATGTTGCAAATCAACGTTGAAGCGTTTCTTGTACCAGCCTGCAACGGCTTCTCGGAAGTCTGGTTCGCCTTGGCTGAAAGAGTAATTGTGGTTTTTTATGTCAGCTACTTCTTCTCTGAATGCGTCTAAGATAAATTCCGGCGGCGGAAGGTCAGGATCACCGATGCTCAGCGAAATCAAATCGATGCCTTGCGCCTTCTTTTCCTTAATAATTTTCTCAATTTCAGCAAACAAGTAAGGCGGCAAACGCTTTAACCGCTCAGCATAATCAAACGCCAAATCTATTCTTCTCCAAACAGTGTTCCTTCGAAAACTTTCTCGGCAGTTCCGCTCAAAAGCAAACTTTCAGCCACTTCCACTTGCAAGTCACCGCCCAGCACATGAACAGTAACTTTGTTTCTCACCTTTCCAAGCTTGTTTGCCGCAGCCACAGCCGCACACGTTCCTGTACCGCAAGCTAGAGTTTCTCCGCAGCCCCTCTCCCAAACGCGAACCTTCAACTCATTTTGACTTATGGCTTGAACAAAGCCAACGTTGGTTCTTTTCGGAAAAGCCTTATGATTCTCGATTTTTGGGCCTATTTGGTCTACCGGAAAATTGTCTGCGTTGTCAACGAATACTATGCAGTGTGGGTTGCCCATTGAAAGGCAAGTAACCCTGAAGCTTTCGCCGTTAACGTTTAGGTTTTCGTCGATGCAAGTGCCTTGGCCAGCCATAGGAAGGAAACTTCTTGCCCAGCTAGGCGCGCCCATATCCACTTTGACAGCCGCAACATTTATGCCACTTACGGTCAACCATACATGCTTTAAGCCCGACAGCGTCTCAACAGTGAAATCTGGCTTGGGAACAATGCCATTTTCGTAGCAGTACTTAGCAAAGCAACGGATTCCGTTGCCGCACATTTCTGCTTCGCTACCGTCAGCGTTGAAAATTCTCATCTTAGCTTCAGCAATTTTCGAGTTAGAAACAAGAAGCAGCCCATCTGCACCAACCGAAAAACGGCGTTCACAGAGCCTTTTGGCCAAATCTGCAGCCTGCTTACTGCTTATTCTTTCGTCTCGGTTGTCGATTACTATGTAGTCATTGCCTAAACCATGCATTTTCCAGAAGCGCATATGGTCACTCTGCCATTTTTTGATTTGCCGTTAAATTATCGAGCTGTTCCCGTTCCCTAATAAGAAAAGGTTTGCCTTGCCTGATTAGGACTTCTGCTGCTCGTGGTCTCGCATTGTAGTGTGAACTCATGCTGAAACCGTATGCTCCAGCATTCAAAATCGCAAGTAAATCGCCTTCCTCAACAACTGGCAACTCTCGATCTTTAGCTAAGGCGTCACCAGACTCGCAGATAGGACCCACAACATCATAAATTTTCCTATCAGTCGCTCCAAGCTTATTAGCAACAAGCACTGGATGGTAGGAGCCATACATTGTTGGTCTAACCAGCGTGTTGAAGCCTGCATCGACACCTACGAATTTTTTTGAAGGCGTCACCTTTACGGTGTTAACTGACGTTAACAAAATGCTTGCGTCACAGACTAAGTATCTGCCTGGTTCAATGTACAAAAATGGTTTGCCAAGACCATATTCAGCAACCTTGGCTTTAAACGGTGCAACCACTTTCGAACCAAATTCTGCCAAATCAAATTCTTTATCCTCTGGCTTGTAAGGAACTCCAAAGCCGCCTCCAATATCGATGAATTCGAAATCTATGCCTACTTCCTCGTGAACTCTCTTGGCGATACTAAGTAGCTTCTCAACTGCTAACACGTAGGGTTCTACTTCAAGGATGCCAGAGCCAATGTGCATATGAATACCGAAACGTTCCACTCTTGCTCTCTTAGCAATCGCATAAGCCTGAATCGTTTCTTCTTCCCAAAGCCCAAATTTTGAGTCGGAACCGGCGGTGATGCAGTGGCTATGGTGACCTGCTCCGATTTCTGGGTTAACGCGCACTGACAAAACGGGTGGTACCGTAATTTTTAGGAGCCGATCCAACTCTGACTGCGAGTCGACATTCACCGTGATGTTTGCGTCTGCAAGAAATTTTAATTCATCATTTCGAACACTGGTCCCAGTGAACATTAATCGATCAGGAGTGTACCCACTGATTAGCCCCATGTACACTTCGCCTGGGCTAACAGTATCTAAATATGCGCCTTGGGACTGCAGAATTTTTAGAACTGTCAGGTTAGAGTTGGCTTTCGCAGCATAATATATCCTCACGTATTTGTAATGGCGGATTAAAGCGTCATGAATCCGATTGTAGTTGTCCCTGAGTCGTTTTTCACTTACAACATATAATGGCGTATCATATTTTTGAGCTAATTCCTTAACCGAAGCACCATCAAAGAATAAGCAGCCTTTTCGGTCCTCTAAGGGTTCACGAAGCTTTCTAGTTTTAACCACTTTTTGCACCCGGATTATCGCAAATTCGGAGAGTTCTAGGCTAACCCTTTAGCCACAAAGAGCTCAGCGCTCAAAACGCCTGCGCCAGCACCGCCGCGAATAGTATTATGTCCAAGGCACATATATTTGAAAGTCATTATTGGATCCTTACGGATTCTGCCCACCACAACGCTCATTCCGCAACCGGCATCGCGGTCAAAGCGAGGCTGAGGCCTATTCCTCTCATGCCGAACCACAATTGGGTTTGCCGGAGCAGAAGGCAACTTGAGTTTTTGCGGTTCGCCCCTAAAGTTAGCAAAGGCAGTTTCGATTTCCTTTAAAGAAGGGTCTTCTGCGAGTTTTATGAAAACTGATTCTAAATGGCCGTCTTTCACTTGAACTCTGTTGCAGCTTGCACTAAGCTTGAAATCGGCGTTCTGCACACCTTTGCCGTTGAAGTTGCCAAGAATCTTTAGGGCTTCAGCTTCCATTTTCTCTTCTTCACCAGAGATGAAGGGAACTACATTATCAATTATGTCAAGCGAAGGAACACCTGGATATCCTGCTCCACTAAGCGCCTGCATGGTTGAAACAATAATTTCTTTTAAGCCAAACTGCATCAAAGGCTTAAGCGAAATCGCAAGCTGGATAGTGCTGCAGTTGGGGTCGGTCGTTATGAAACCTTTCCAGCCTCGTAGATTCTGCTGAATCTTTATCAGCTCAGCATGATCCGCGTTTATTTCAGGAATAATTAAGGGAACATCTTTTTCCATCCGATGAGCGCTTGCCTTGCTAAAGACTGGAAAAAGAGCTGCGAATTCGGATTCAACCGGACCTGCCAAATCACCAGGCAACGAAGAAAACACTAAGTCAACGTCGCCTGCTTTCTCAACTGACTCAACATCAGCGTTTGCCACCGGCATTTCAGCAATTTCTTTAGGCAAATTTGACTCCATTACCCAGTTGCAAGCATCTCCATATTTTTTGCCTGCTGACCGCTCTGAAGCAGCAAGCACCTCAATTTGGAACCACGGGTGCCCCTGCAAGAGTTGGATGTACCGTTGACCAACAGCTCCTGTTGCTCCTAATATTGCAACCTTACGCTTCATCGTCATTTTTTGTTTCTTCCTGCCCTTTTGACTTAGTTATCGACGATAAAAAAGTTAATGGTTGATTTTCGCTTAAGATAGCCCTAAAACGTCAGCCATGCTGAATACCTTAGGTTCATCTTGCTTGCTTAGCCATTCAGCCGCGTAAACTGCGCCTTGTGCAAACACGTTACGTGAGAACGCAGTGTGCTCTATTCTTAGCATTTCATATTGTCCCGCAACGATTAAATCATGTATACCAGGTACGCCTCCTGCGCGTAACGCTGTGATTTCAAGTTCTTCAGCTCGACGGGGGCTTATGCCTTCTCGTCCAGAAACAACTTTACTGTAGCCGCGGATATTAGCTACGATTTCGCCAAGCTTCTTGGCGGTGCCACTTGGCGCATCCTTTTTGCCCGTATGATGGATTTCGTTTATGCTAAAGTCATACCCCGATGGAAAAGCCTTCAAAGATTCTGTTAGCTTGAACATTATGTTAACGCCTACGGAATAGTTTGGTGAGAACACTGCCGGAACTTTACCCATCATTGCAGATACAACTTGACGGTTTTGCTCTGCTGTGAATCCTGTTGTACCTAAGATTATTCGTTTTCCAAGATTAACAACTGTTGGTATGTTAATTAGCTCGGCGGCAGGCACTGTGAAGCTAACGTAAGTATCTGCGCCATGCAAGGCTTCGCCTAAGTAGTCAGAACTGAGAATTTGCGTTTCGGAATTGGTTATGCCAAGTTCCCGAAGAGGTCTGCCGATGTTTGGATTATTGGGAGCTTCTATTGCACCCACGATTTGATGCCCCTTCGATGATGCTTCAGCCATAATGGCGTTGCCCATTCTGCCCGCGGCACCTGCTACACACAGCTTAAGCATAATAGAGACCCTCTAAGTACTTCGCATTGTAAAGTCGGTCCGTTAGGTCAACGTTAAAGTAGTCTGCAACTGGCTGTAGAATCTGTGGATTGGTTTCGTAGACTTTTCGCACGGTCGTTAGGACTACTTCTAAACCAGCGCGTGTCATTTTCCCCAAAGGTTGTCTGCATGGGCCAGAGGGCATGCCGAGCACGCTCATCAGAGTCTTGTACGCCAACGGATTTCTTGCTTTGCAGGTTACTGGTCCATAGGGCGTTTGCTCTTGAGTCTTCACTGTGACTAAACTGAAGAGCGGCTGTAAAGCTTGGGCGATTACACTAGCGGCTTCTTCGTTGCCATCCAGAAGGTAGTACACCATGTCCACAACTGCGCTCGGAACTACATTGGACACGACTGAAATGACACCGCTTGCGCCAATGTCGGGCGAAATCATCATTGTGTAGGTTTTGTCATCGTCGCCTGAGAGGATGTCAAAGTCTTCTCCGCAAAATTGACGGGTTAACTCCATGTTTTTCAAATCACCAGTGGCTTCCTTCACGCATCTAACGTTTGAATATTGCTGATGGAGAACTGCGAGATCTTGAGGATAAAGCTGAGTTCCCGTCCTACCTGGAATAATATATGGAATTACCTGGATTTCGGGAAACTGCCGCGCGATTGGTTCAATGTACTCTCTGCGAATTTCCATAGAGCTTGGTCCATTATAATATGGATCTACAAGAAGAACACATTTTATGCCTAGATTCTGGGCATGCTCGGTGCCTTCGATTGCTTCCTGGGTTGAGTTGCTTCCTGTCCCAGCTATGGTTAGGCATTGTGTGCCTGCGAAGTTATGGGTTTTTTCAATTACCTGGTTGTGTTCATGCCAGTCTAAGGTGGGGCTTTCGCCAGTTGTTCCAACGGCAAGAATGCCCTTTACGCCTTGTTGTATTTGGAAATCTACCAGTTGACGTAAGCCTTCGTAATCGACTTGGCGATTACTGGTTAGAGGGGTTATTAGTGCTGTGTAACAACCGCTAAATGTCATCATTTTTTATTCCTCATTTTAGATTAGAAAGAGTGTTTAGCTTTCTATTTAAGCATTACGTTTTTATGATTATTTTTACTAAAAACGGACTTCATTTCATAGTAATAAGTAAATTCAAGTAAAATTTTGACTCTTTTAGTAAACCAGAAAAAATATTATTAACTTTCCAAAAGCGCAACATAATAAGCACTGAAAACGCCATCGTACCCAGGATAAAGCCCACGTAAATAAGCTAGAGCATCATCAAGAATCAAAGCAGACGGAATAACCAAACGGTAATTGCCCCACCTAACAACCTCCTCCAACCTTCCAGCTTCCCTCTTCGTAATTTTCATTCTCAGAACATTTCGACCTGAAAAGTAAACAGCGAATTCTCCGCGAAATGGATTGCCTTTTCGGACATCGATTGTTTTTTTGCCGGACATTAACCAGCAGAAGGCTTCTTTTTTGGTACGAAAAACTGGCAGATTAGCACCTTAAAGTGCAAGGCAAATAGTTAAAAGATAAGTCTTCTGTAGAAAGTCGAATAGCAAATAAAATATTATGAAAAAATGGGTTGAAATTTGGAAAGAACCCGGTCTCAACCTTTTCCTTTCTCTTCTTTACCGAAATATTTAGTCCACTTTAGTTTGCGTGCATCTCGTTTGAATTGCAGCGAACTTTTCTTGCATTTGCCAGAATCGAACCAGAGAATTGATCCATCGTTTTTAACGAACATCATGCCTGTGCCTGCTGGGAAATCAGCACCACAGAACGAACATTTACGGTTTTTTGGCATGACAATTTTTCTCCT
This sequence comes from Bathyarchaeia archaeon, assembly GCA_050012755.1. Taxonomy (GTDB): domain Archaea; phylum Thermoproteota; class Bathyarchaeia; order Bathyarchaeales; family Bathycorpusculaceae; genus Bathycorpusculum. Next base: position 21,120 of record JBEKGO010000003.1, on the reverse strand, counting down.
ATGCGTCTATCTTGTGATTTTCTTTGCTTCTCTTTCTGTTTCTCGCAGCATCAGAATATCTTGAACTCGCACTGGTCCTTTAACGTTGCGTGTGATGATTCTGCCTTTGTCTTTGCCTTCCATTATGCGCACTCGAACCTGTGAGATTTCGCCAGTAACGCCTGTTCGACCTATGACTTGGATAACTTCTGACGGAATCGGCTCTTCAGCTGCTTCTTTACTCATTACTGAGTTCCTCGTTTAACCTGGTCAATTCGTGTTACTATTTCTTTGATTAATCCTGCGGCTTCGCCTTCTTTGAGAATGCATGCTGCTGCACATTGAACGTCTATGCCAATTGCGGCGCCCAGTTTTTCTTTGCTTGGAACGAATACGTATGGTATTTTTCTTTCTTCACAGAGAAGCGGTAAATGAGCCACGACTTCCGGTGGATCAACGTCTTCAGCTATTATAACAAGTTTTGCTATGGATCGCTCAACAGCTTTTGTTGCTTCATTTGTTCCTTTCCTAACTACTCCTGATTTAGAAGCAATTGTTAGGGCTTCATAGGCTGCATCTACGATTTCTTTCGGTACTTCATACTTTACATAGAATGGTTTAGACATATTAGCCTCACCCTTTTAAGGCACAGTCTTATCCACACTTCTTATTTAAGAAGCTTTCTGCTCTAAAACGTCAGTCCAAACTTTCCGCTTTTAAAGCTCTTAGAAAGCTTTAAATAAGCTTCTACGGTCTCCTACATGTTTTTCGAGAGGGGAATGGGCGTTTGCAGAAATTGGGCAAAGTGCGGGCGTTAACTCCATCCAAAAACATGATTGTTAAAAGCGAACAAGCTCCTAGAATTGGCTCAGAAGTTGTTGATGAGAACTTAAATGCTGTAGGTAAAGTTTCTGACATTATAGGTCCAGTATCCGCTCCTTACGCAGTTGTTAAACCAACAATTAGGGAAACCGCTAAACTATTGAATAAACCGGTGTACTTGCTTCTCTCGAAAACGAAACGGAGCAAAAAATAAATGAGCAGAGACAGCAAGTTAGAAACAGACCAAACACCAAAAACAGAACCAACAAAGATTCAATCGTGCCCTGAATGTGGCAGCACCCGGCTTATGCGTGATTATGAATGCGCCGAAATAGTATGTATGGACTGCGGTTTCGTAATAGCAGCCAAAATAACTGATCGGGGACCTGAATGGAGAGCTTTTGATGACGAGCAAAGATCAAAGCGCACCAGAGTTGGGGCACCCTTAACCTATACGATCCACGATAAAGGTTTGTCAACAACTATCGATTGGCATGACCGCGACATTTACGGTAAAAGCCTCTCGCCAGGGCAGAAAGCGCAAGTTTACCGTCTTAGAAAATGGCAGAGACGCATCAGAGTTTCAGATGCTACAGAGCGGAATTTGGCGTTTGCATTGTCTGAAATTACAAAGATTTCTAACAACTTGAATTTGCCAAAAAACATTCTTGAAACAGCCTCCGTGATTTACCGAAAGGCGGTGAAAGAACGTTTAATCCGAGGCAGATCAATTCAAGGTGTCACGTCAGCAGCGATTTACTTGGCGTGTAGACAATGTGGGTTACCGCGAACTTTAGATGAAATAGCTCAATCTTCAACAGTGAACAAAAAGGAAGTTGGTAGAAGCTATCGTTTCCTCATCAGAGAACTAAACTATTCAATTCCACCGCTTAGGCCGAGCCAATACATAACAAAGTTTTCTAACCAACTGACGATGCAGGGAAAAGTCGAAGAAATCGCCCACAAAATCTTGGCGGCGGCAAAAGAGCTGAAACTCACCTCAGGAAGAGGACCAACAGGAATCGCCGCAGCAGCAAGCTACGTAGCCTCAGTACTTACTGGGGAGAGGAAAACTCAGAGGGAAATCGCCGAAATTGCCCAGGTTACTGAAGTTACTATTCGGAACAGGTACAAGGAACTTGTTGAGCGTTTAATGTTCCAAATAAGCATCTAATTCCTTTTTTCTCTTGTTTAAGTCAGGTTCAGCCAATGGCTAAGTCAGACAAGGCAAAACTGGATTCGCCAAAAATAGAAGAGTTAGTTGTTGAGCTTAGGCAGATACAGTCGGGACTTAAACAGAGTTTATTGGACTTACATCAAAAAATAGAAAACTTATATGCAAAACCTGAGTTTCAAAGCGGGAGTTTAGAAAGCTTCAAGAAGAACGCTGAATCGCGAGCTAGCAGCTTGGAAGCTGAGGTTAAGCAGCTGCGTGAGCAAATTACGGCCATAAGAAAGCTTTTAGGGTTAAATACTGAAAAAACCCCCGCTGATTTCCATTAGAGACACAGTTATTCTTTTAAGCACGGAATATCTATCCTAAGGCATGCCCTACAGGTTTACCTTCGACCTTTCAAAGGTTCCACGTTTTTTCTTCACAGAAATTGCCACGGTAAGCTATCAGAAGGGCATGCATAAAAGCCTGCTTGATAAGCTACAAAACCTCATCATTAAATTTAGAATTGAGGAAGCTACCGGACTTAATATTAATGACGCAATAGTTCTTCTTCAGGATTTCATCGATGTTCAAGCGGTCAATATGATTGAACGCAGTAAATTCTTGCAGACCAAGAACAGAGCTCTTTTCCTGCCTCACTGCTCAAGAAAGTACTTGGACAGCCGGTGCAAAGCTGCTTTCAACGCAGATATACCGTCATATACATGTGGGCACTGTTCGGAAGATTGCTTAGTAAATCAGTCCAGCAAATTGGCTGCGAAAAAAGGTTATGACGTTTACGTAGTACCAGGCGGCTCATGTATTCCTAAAATTTTGAAAAACACCAATTATGAAGGCGTAGTAGGTGTTGCTTGTGGAGAAGAAATCAAAATGTTTGGACCGTTTTTGAACACTATTGGTCTTCCAGCTCAAGCGATACCGTTGATTAAGAATGGCTGTGCAAACACCGTTTTCAACGTGGAAACACTCGCAAACGCTCTATAGTCATCATCGACGAGTCACTCGTAAAGAAAGCGAGATCAAGCAAAGCTCGTAATTTTAACGAGCTCAATGTAACCTCTGATGTAATTTGCCACCAAAAGCAAACTCAAAAAACCAAAAAATATTACGGAGGAAGAAAAATATCCAGAATCAGGACTACATTCACATTTCTGCAAAGAAAAAGGCAGGTAATCCGGAAGCCCATTGTCCAAAACTAAGACTTTTCCACCTCCAGAATTTGCGGTTTAGCTAGATTGATGTCAATGATCGATGCATAGCCCAAATGGGCAAGAGTTGCTGGTAAAATTGAGACAAGCAATGGGAATTACCTAAAGTCCCCATTTAATTCTTGAAAAACCTAAACACTGTAGAGTGGCTTGTTAGAATTTTTGGAAACCAGTTGTTTTACTAAGAAACAAAATAAAAGAAAAGAACCCCGTTACTTTACTATTTCTCGCTTCTTCCAGCGTAGGTTTTTACCCTTGCACTTTCTGCATTTTATTGCGGTTGAAGCGTTGCGTGAACCGCAGTCTCTGCAGATTTTCATGTACAACCTGTGCTGTTGCGCAATGGCTTTTTTTACTGGATCTAATATTGGCATTTATTGTTAACCTTCTATTTTGGCTAAGTCTTTGATGGTTAAGTATCAAATATACCTTTTGTCTGAACTTTACAATTTACAAAAAACTAAAAATTAAGCGCCTAAACCAGCGAGTAAGGTGTTGATGATGTTTGCTAAACTTCTGATGCTCAGTGCTTCGTTGATAGGCGTATAATTGAGAAATTATTAAATTTCTTCTATGGTGACATAGGAGCGTGTGTCTTCTATTCCGTCGATATTGTAGAGTTTCTTTAATATTTCATCAAGATTATCCCGTTCAACAATAATTAAGGCATCCACTTCGCCTGCGATGCGGAACGCTCTAGAAACAGCAAGCTCGCGAATTTGGTCGTAAACGTGAATTCGTTTAATTGGCGCAACTTTTAAGAGAATAAAGGCTGGGGTTGTGGATACGCCAAGAGCATTTAAACCTTTATCGGTAACATCAATGAATCCTCTTCCGGTTCGAATGTACCCGCGGTTTTTGAGTTTACGTAGGTGTACGTTTAATGCTTGCCTACTGACGCCTAATTGGTTTGATAACTCGTCTTGTTTAATCCTTAACGTGTAGGTATTTGTGGATTTTCCTTTCTCATAGAGTGTTTTTAGGAGTTGAATTGAACGTTTAGTTAATGGTTCCAAATTGGTCACTTTTGTGTCAGTTTGTTAAGTTAAACCTTTACAATAGTGAGGTTGCTTAAGAATTTAATGCCGAAACGATTGTTAGAACGGTACATCTACAATAAGGCGCGGGACCCGACAGTCAAAACCACATCGGTACAACAGTAAGGATTGTGCAAATGTTCAGCTAGAACGTAAAGCATGTACCACAATGTATTTATTTTCAGAAAAATCTTTACTGAAGCCACTTAAAAAGTAAACTAGGAGTGAAGCGAGGCGTGACAGAAAGCAGCACAGTCTTAATCGGCAAAAAACCAATAATGAACTATGTACTCGCATGCATCACTTTCTTTCATGGCGGGGCAAAAGAAGTCAGCATAAAAGCCCGGGGCAGGTCAATCAGTCGAGCAATAGATGTTGCTGAAGTTGTCAGACACAGATTTCTGCCGGACGTAAAAATCAAAAGCATTGGAATTGGGACAGACCAATTTGAATCAGAAGAAGAAGGCGCCTCTGCAACTAACGTAAGCACAATAGAAATAACATTGGTTAGATAATTACAAAACCGCTAGCTCCTCACTTTGCAGGATAACGACAAAACAATGAAAACGGAACTATGCAGTTTCTGCTTAAAAAGCGGCATACTATGCCAAAAGTGTTCATCTAAAGTAAAGTCTGGCGAAATCAGCAACGTAGATTTAAAAATAGCTCGTTTACTACTTTCGCTGGAAGAAAAGTATCCTTCCCTGCAAAACGTCTACTTTTACAAGGCAGTTGATGTAGAAAAAACCTTAGCCATTATAGTTGGACATGGGGATGTACCGAAACTTTTAGGTTATAGCGGCAAAATCATCAAGACGATAGGCGATGAAACAGGCAAGAACATTAAAGTTTTGGAATATGGTGTTGACGACCGCAAATTCCTAGAAGACTTGTTCATACCCTTCAGTATACTAACAATAAACACTATTTGGCTTCCAGACGGAACTACTGAAACCCGAGTTATCCTTAAACGGAAACGCGGCGCACAGTTGCCTTTTGACGTTAAGGCTTTAAAGGAAATAGCTAGCAAAGTACGTAAAATGTCTTTACGCGTTGAAATTGCAGATTAGGGATTGGCGAGAAACAATGAACGTGGACCCTCTTGGTGAATGGACTAGAACTCACTATTCAAGCAACGTAACGCCTGAAATTGACGGTCAAGAAGTCACTCTTTTCGGTTGGGTTCAAGAAATCCGCGATTTAGGCGGCATCCGCTTTATCATATTGCAAGACCGCGAAGGAACCATCCAAATAACCATTCCTAAAAAAAGAATAGCGGCAGAAGTTTTAGCTAAATCAGATTTACTGCAGAAAAGATTCAGCTTAGCTGTAAAAGGCTCAGTTAAAAAAACTAACATGACGCCAAGAGGAATAGAAGTAATCCCCAGCTCTATCAAAATCTTAAGCACCGCCATTGAAGCTTTGCCAATTGACATTACAGGTAAAACTCCTGCTAATATTGAGGTTCGTTTAGATGCAAGAGCCTTAGATCTGACGCAGAATAAAGTGTTAGCAGCTTTCAAAATTCAGCATACCGCACTCAACGCAATTAGAGACTATTTGTTTGAGAAGGGATTTTTGGAAGTTCACACGCCACGCATTATAGCATCAGCAACTGAAGGCGGCGCGGAACTTTTCTCCGTTAAATATTTTGATCAAAAAGCCTACCTTGCCCAAAGCCCACAGCTCTACAAAGAAGAACTAACGTTGAGTTTTGAGAAAGTGTTTGAGGTAGGTCCATTTTTTAGGGCTGAAGAATCGCATACTCGCAGACACCTTAGCGAGTTCACATCTGTAGATATTGAACAGGCTTTTGCTAACGCTCAAGATGTCATGGCACTTCTGGAACAAGTCATTCACCATGCCTGCGTAACAGTAAGAGAAAAATGCGTAACTGAGCTTTCTGCGTTAAAATACAAGTTCGAAGTGCCTGAGGTCCCCTTCAAACGTTTAACATACACTCAGGTGCTAGAAGACCTCAAAGGGCAAGGCGTAGCGATTCCATGGGGCGAAGACATTCCAACAGAGGCAAAACGAGAACTCGCCAAACTCTACCCATTCTTCTACTTCATAACCGACTGGCCGACCCATGCAAAGGCTTTTTACATTAAACCCTGCGATGACAAACCAGAAGTCTGCGAAGGCTTCGATTTAATGTGGCGCTACATAGAGCTGGTGTCGGGCGGCACAAGAATTAACCAAAAAGATCAGTTAATGCAGAGAATGCAAGAGAAAGGACTTAACCCTGAATCCTTCAAATATCATCTACAAGCCTTCGACTATGGAATGCCACCTCACGCTGGTTGGGCTATCGGGCTTGAACGATTAACCATGATTCTAACTGGAAAAAAGAACATCCGAGAAGTAACCCTGTACCCGCGAGATCGAGCAAGGCTGACCCCTTAGATCGAGTTCAGCGTATAGGTTTTGAAATCTGCATTCCTTATTGGAAAATTAAAATTTTGATTTGAAGCTTTTTCTTCAATTTTGCGCTGCGCCATTTTGAGAGAAGCTTGGAATAGGCTCTGATTAGCGAAAGCTTGGAGAGGGCGGCGTTTTGTTTTTGAAGTTGTGAAGAAATCTGACGTGTTTCTGCAGTGTTTTGACGTGAATTTGCGCATACTTGACGTGTACTTGCGTGTTTTGAACGAATAAAATTTGTGCCAACACCTGCTTCACAGTTTGGTGGGGCTTAATGAAATAGAAGACAAATAGATTCCCAGCCAAATTGCAGTAACGAAAAAAGCGAAAAGCCATTCAAGAAACCTAAACCAAAAAGCCACAGTCCCGTCAAGAAACCTTGACTAAATTCAGTCAAGAGACCTTTACGAGAAACCTTTTATTGTAAACATCTTGCTTGATTCCAACATAGATGTTCATATGAGAAAGAAACTTGCCATTTCCATTTTCGGAGCTATAGTCGCCTTATTAGTGATTACTTCGTTTGTCTTATTAGACAATACATTTCCACTAAAATCTCAAAGCAATAATTGGAAAAACAATCTCGACAATTTTGCCACTGCATTAGCATTTGACGATGGAAAAGTATTTGTTACAGACAATCCAGGCAACGTGAAATGCCTAGATGCACCCACTGGTAATGTTATTTGGACTACAAATGTAGGAGACTGGACGTCAAACGCCCACCTAATCACCGTATCTAAAGGCATAGTATATGTCGGAGCAGGTGGCGGCGCGGTCGACACGTTAAGCGAAACTTCAGGCAAATTGTTGCCCCTAAGTTTTACTGCACCAGCCACTACCTCCTGGGGCCAGAAACAAGCGCCGCAACAATTCTTTGTTTCCGAGGGACGAATATTTGTTTCTCAGAACGGCTGGGGTGTCTTTAACGTAAGCAATGGAGACTTGTTTTGGAAATCTGGAGAATTAGGCTTGACAGTTGGCAACACAAGTTACTCATCAACAGACATTAACCCGGTTTTTATTCAACGAACAATTCGATTCAACCCAAATAACGGAAGTATTATTTGGCAAGTTAACGGCGATGCCAGTGACCCCGCAGTTATAGTTCAAGACAAAGTAATCCTATGGAATTACAATGCAAATGGCAGCGCAGAAGAGGGACAAGTTATGCTTTGCGTTAACGCATCAAATGGAGAAAACATTTGGCATTTTGATGTTCAATCAAAAATGTATCAGCCAACATTGTACAATGGACTTGTTCTCTTTGGGGCTTATGATGGAAACTTTTACGCGTTGCATCTCTCTGACGGCAGCATAGCTTGGAAAACCCATGTTACCGATCAAAACGGCCAAGAAAACCTCCCCGGCCAAGATGTACACTATCCCTTGACACCCTCAGTTTCACTGGTTCAAATTGACGAACAAAGTAAAAGTGCGTTTTGGGCTTTCACCTTTTCCCAGAACGGCTGGGGTGGAACAGACATATACAAGGGAATTGTGTGCAGTTTGGATTTAACATCTGGTCACGTCTTATGGAAAACGGCTATCTCACAAAACGTTTCAATTTCGGGCAGCGGAAATGTTCCGACTACTGAACTTGGATTGACGTTACTCAACAACAAAGTCTTCTTAACTTCAGGCAGTGACCTCATGATCATTAATCAATCATCGGGTTTTGTTGAAGAAAATCAGCATTTTGACCATTATGTCCTTGCCCCCGTTGCAGGCGACAAACAGGTTTTTGTTGCAGGCGACCTGAATGTCTTTAGTTACAAATGACCAAACTTGTTTAAACAAGTTAATGAAATAAAACCAGCGACTACACCTGGAGGCGGAAACAGTTTGGTTGCCAAGCAACTAACGCAATGGCAACAACTGAGTTATTATGATAATCCTGTGGAGCGCAAAAATGAGAAAAAGCCAAGTATGAACGAGAAAGGAGCTTAGAAGTTGCGTGATCCTTTGTTTTTCTCTGCTTGTAGTTCCAAAAGAGATGGTCGAATTTGTTTAATGTTGGATGAAACGGGCGCCGGTGCCGGGGATCGGGCGAGTTTTTGGTCTTGTGTTGATTCAACAACCCATTCACCCGAATTGGAGTTGGCTAATAAGTGCATGTATCTTTGAGTTGTGTTTAGTCGTTTGTGTCCGACTGTTTGACGTACGATTTCAGCGTTTTGTATTTTGCGTAGAATTTTGGTTACGTAATAGTGTCTTAAGTCATAAAGTCTTATGGCTCTAAGCTCTGGTCTACTTAGTTTGTCTGCTAATCGATTTCGTGCTCTGCGGTAATGTTCGCCATATCGTCTTTCGTGCCCTGTAAAAATCAGTTCTTCTGATTTGATTCCTTTTTGAGCCATCCATTTAGATAGTCTAAAAGTTAGTTCTTCGCTTATCTTTGGTGCTGGTCTTGCGTTGCATCCTTTTGCGCTTACTGGTGTAATGGTATGTTGTTCTGTGTGTATATCTTTCGCTTTTAATCCTTTTTTGCCCATTATCTCGCAAGGTCTTAATCCTGTTTCAATGCTGACTTGGATTTTAAGTGATAATTCGCCTTTGAATTATGCGATTAGTATTTGGCATTGTTCATCTGTTGGTGGCTGGATTGCTTTCTCTTCTGGATGATAGATTGGTTTTTCCCAGATTGCTTTATTGAATTTGCAATAGTGTTGGTAGCAATCGCATAATTTTGCTTTGTATGCGTTGCTTGCTGGTTGCCCGTTTACTTTTTTATATCGGGCTATTGCTAATTCGATTTCTTGTGGATTGTCTAAGTCTGCCTTTTTTGCTAGGATTGTCAGGTTCTTTCTTACTGCCGATAATGTGTTTTCGCTTTTGCCTTTCCCCTCTAAATGTAGCAAAAGTTTTTCTATTCTTAGTGTTGTGTTTATTTCCTGTTGGGCGAGTAGCTCAGTACGGATAACTGAGTCCTTAGAGTTGGCTAAGTGGCTGGTACTTAGTTCTAAGCGGCTCGGTCTGGATAGAGCACCAGTCTCTTAAGTTGGGGGTCGAGGGTCAAATCCCTTCCCGCCCGCTACTAACTGTTGGTCAAGTAGCAAATTTTGCGATTTCATTCAACTAGACGAGATCGAAAAGAATTGAAGATAGCATTAATTGGTAATGATTTAGCGTTTGGATTTTTCCAGTAACTCGCTTATGTATTGGTTGACTGTTTTGTCTTGTTTTTTTGCTACGCGCTTTATGGCATCGTTAATTCCTGTGGAGTACTGAACCGCTTTCTTTGGTTTATCCACCAGCAGTCGTGGCAATCCAACGTTCAAAGCTATCTTCCGCAACACCAGCTTTCTCAATGTGTCTTCTTTGGGCTCCATTTTGCATTCAATGGGCAAAGTTAAAGCGAACTCTGCAACATCAAAAGATGCGAAAGGCAAACGGAGCTCAACATCAAAGTAACCTGTAATTTTGAGGTCTCGTTCAAGGTTGCTCTCGAAAATATTGGCCACATCGTCGAACATTGTTTTTCTTACTTTTTCAACGCCATCTTTACAGTATTCTTTGACGTAACGTTGGTATCCTCCGAACAATTCATCTGCTCCTTGCCCAGCTAACATTACGTGGAAACGAGCTTCAGAGACTTTTTCAGCTAACCAATAAAACGGCAAACCGATGCTGGCTTTAATCGGATCAGGCTCCTCAATGAGGGCTACGACTTGGGGTAAGGTGTTTTCGAGATCAGAATCTTTGAATAAATCGACTTGAAGGGGCAAATCTAGTTTTTCCGATGCTTCAATTGCTTCTTCGGTTTCAGGCTGATTTTCCATACTTACGTGAAACAAGTTAACTTTCAATCCAAGTTTGTTTGCCAGGTAGGCGACTATGCTGCTGTCTAATCCTCCTGAAAAGGCTACGGCAACATCTTTGAGCCCTCTTGTGCGTCGTTTGATTGATTCTTCAAGAAGAGCTTGAAGCCTCTTTGCCGCGTCATCCATCGTTATCGATTCAGGCTCTGTAAAAATCAGGGTCTTAACTGGTTTAAACTTGAAACCTTCGCGGTTCAAAAAGCCGATGTTTCCAGGTGGAAAAGATACTGGGTTTTCTAAGCCTAGCAGCCATAAAGCTTTACGGTTTGTCGCTAATGCGGCGATGCTTTTATTTTCGCCGTAATATAACGGTTGAACTCCTACAGGGTCCCTTCCGGCTCCAATTAAGCCGTCTTTAGCCATTAGAAAAGAGTAATCTCCATCTGAATTCGTCATTAATGTTTGCAGGAGGGCTTCGCAGTGGAGCGGTTCCATGGCTAGCGTTTCCATAACTGCCGTTTTTGGTATTGGGGAGTAGACTCTGCCTTCAAAAACAAGTGCCGCATCTTCTAACTGTAAAAATTCATAACCACTTGATACTGCAGGCTTTGAAGAAACATAGCCGACGGCTGTTGAAGACTCTATGCCTTGCCTGCTAAGAATGCCTGGGCTTTTCTCGATAACAATTTTCTTTGGGGAGACCAACCCAAAATGTGAAGGCTGCCTGCCACTGAGCGTGTTGAGAATATCAAGAACTCGCTCAACAACATTATCGCCCTCTTTATCTAGTACAGCAACAGTCGTTTTCATTTCTTAAACCCTCAATACAAAGTATAAAATGAAATAGTATTGGTAAGACATTAATCTTTAATCTGTATAACCTTCAGCTTGAGGAAAGACTAACTTGCCTATCCTACCTATTGACACTGGGCGTTATGGAACCCCAGAAATGCTAAAAATCTTTGAAGAAGAAGCACGTCTTCAGAAGCTGCTTGATGTTGAAGCTGCCTTAGCTTTAGCGCATGCTGAAGTAGGAAACATCCCAGCCAAAGATGCAGAAAAAATCGCTGCTATGGCTAACACCAAATACGTTAAAGTTGAAAGAGTAAAGGCTATTGAAAAAGAAATAAAGCATGACATTGCTTCCCTGGTTCGTGTGCTTTCTGAGGTTAGCGGGTCGAGCGGTGCCTACGTACATTTGGGTGCAACAAGCTACGACATCGTCGATACTGCTAATGCGTTGCAGCTGAAAGATGCTTCAGCGCTAATTGAGAAAAAACTTGTAGAGTTAAAGGGTATTTTGCAGAAACAAGCGGCTAAGCACAAAGAAACAATTATGATTGGTAGAACTCACGGGCAACATGCTTTGCCAATTACTTTGGGCTTTAAATTTGCAGTTTGGGGATACGAAATAGAAAGGCATATTGAACGTTTGAACGAATGCAAAAAACGGGTTTTAGTTGGAAAAATAAGCGGCGCCGTAGGCACGCAGGCAGGCTTAGGCGAACATGCAGCAGAAATTCAAGAGCTTGTTATGAAACGACTAGGGCTCAACGCAGCTGAGATTTCAACGCAGATTGTTCAAAGAGACCGCTATGCTGAGCTCATATGCATCTACGCGATGGTTGCTTCTTCACTTGAAAACTTTGCCACTGAAATACGGGAGCTTCAGAGACCCGAAATCGCTGAAGTTTTTGAGGCGTTTGAAGCATCAAAGCAGGTTGGAAGCTCTACTATGCCGCATAAGCAGAATCCTGAAACGTGCGAGCGAGTTTGCGGTTTAGCCCGGATCGTGCGAAGCCTGAGTACTCCTGCATTTGAAGATATGATTACTTGGCATGAGAGAGACTTAACTCAGTCTTCAGCTGAACGGTTCATCTTGCCGGAATCAAACATTCTGCTCGACTACATCCTTAATCTGATGTGCAACATTGTGGCTAACCTGCGCGTAGACAAAGAAAGGATGATTCAAAACCTTAGCTTAACTCAAGGGCGGGCGATGTCAGAGTCAGTTATGATGGCGTTGGCGAAGAAAGGCGTGAACAGGCAAGATGCTCACGAATTACTAAGGAAATTAACCATTCAAAGTGCGGTGGAAAAGCAGGATTTTAAGCAAGTTCTGCTTCAAGACAAACTCGTAAGCAGCAAACTAACCGAGAAAGAAATTGATCAAGCATTGAATCCGAAAAACTATTTGGGCACGGCAGTTAAGCAAGCTGAAAAGTTCGCAAAGAGCTAGAAATCGCCGAGAGCTTTCTGCTTAAACTCTTGTTCGGTTTCGAGTTTTTCCCATTCTTCCTTTTTTACGAAGCCGCCGACTTGCTCCTTTATTTTCTTGGCTAATCTTGGGCCGATGGTTGGCAAATTGGTTAGCTGTTCAATTGAGGCGTGTTTTATTTCTTCAATTGTGTGGTATCCTGCGTTGAAGATTATGCGTCCGCGGACTCTGCCAACCCCTTCAAGATGGACGATTGGTAAGAGTTCTTTCTTTATGCCTTTAGATACTCGCTCAACCAACTCGTTGGTTAGGGGCATGATTTCTTTTGCTTTGAAAAGAGGAGCTAACTCGTCTGTGGCGTGAAGCAGCCACTTGGCATTTTCAATTGTTCGGTACAAGTCGCCCGGCTGCACGTTAAACTGTTCAATTAGTTTTTCTTCGCTGACTTCCTCAATCCAGTTTTTCATAACCCATGCTGTCTTGATTTCACCTAGAAACTGCTCATAGGTTAAGTGGTCATCCCACTCGTTGGGAGCGTCGACGAATAACTCGCTCCTGTGCTGCTCCATCTGAACCGCCAAAACATCGCATTCACGAGCGAAGGGTCTCATGATTGGTCCCATGTCGGGTGTGTGAGAAATCAGATGCAGCAACCCAAAATCAGTTAAATCAGCAGGCTTATTTCTTAGGGCATCTCGGATTACCACTCCTGAGAGCGGATCTATGTAGAGTTCACTTACGCGTTTTCCAAACTGTGTTGCATAGATGTTGTCGCCGTCGACGTCGATCATTTCTTCTTCGTAGAGCCATTTCAGGATTTTAGCGATTATGCCTTTGATGGCTTTGACGTCGTATTGGTAGGCGTAGAAGGTTTTGCTGAAGAACTCATCGATGCCATTTTCTGAGTGGGCGAACTCTGAAGCCACAGTTGCTAAGACGTGGCTACGGATTACTTTTTCAACACCCAGCCTTGACCAGATACGCTCTGGCTTAGCTAGGATGTAGCCTTCCATTAAATAGTCGGCTTCGTCTGAGGTTTTTGCGATAAGGATTGATTCGCCGACTTTGTCGTATTTTGGTCGCCCTGCCCTACCAGCCATCTGCTTGTACTCAAGTACGCTGATTGGATAGTTGCCGTAGCCTGGCTCATATCGCCTGTAATCCTGAATGATAACTGTTCGTGCTGGAAGGTTAACGCCGAAAGCTAATGTGGGGGTGGCGGTTAAGACTTTGATTTTTCCTTCTTTGAAGGCATCTTCGATCAGCTTGCGGTGGACTCCTGCTAAGCCTGCATGGTGAAATGCTACGCCGCATCGGACAAACTCGGCTAAGGATTCGCTGATTTGAGTATGCTCTCCCGCTGACAAAATTTTTGCTGATTCAGACTCCAAAGTTCTTTTCATGGGTTTAGATAAGACTTCGCTTGTGTGTTGGGCAAGGGTTTTGGCGGCTGAAACCGAGTTTTTCCTTGTGGATGCAAAAACAAGTGCTTGTCCCCCGCCTTTAATCGTATTCAAAACCAAGTTGACCGTGGCAATATGTGTTTTCTTTTCTATTCTTTTTGCGCCGCCATCTTTGTATTGGATTTCATCGTTTAGAACAATGCCTTCTTTAAGCGTTACTGGACGCCACTCTGTTACAATGTATTTGGCGTTTATCCATCCCGCAATCTCGTCGACGTTACCTATAGTGGCGCTTAAAGCTAAAACTTGAATGTGAGGATTAACCTGCAAAAGCCTAGCCAACACCACTTCCAAAGTTGGACCACGCCCAGCATCATTTAGAAGATGAATCTCGTCGGCAACTACCAGCGAGATTTCATCCATCCATTTGGCGCGGTGCCGCAAAAGGGAATCTGCCTTCTCGTTAGTAGTGATTATTATGTCGTAGCGTTCAAGCCAATTGTCGGCAGTGTCAAAATCACCTGTGCTGATGCCGACTGAAACTTTTCGGCCATCCTGCTTACGAATTGAATTATATTTTCTAAAATCCTCAAATTTTTCGCTAGCTAAAGCTCGAAGAGGGGCAAGATATAGCACTTTGCCATTTTTTTCAAGTACGTGTTTGAGACCGCAGAGTTCCGCAATAAGGGTTTTTCCCGATGCTGTCGGGCTGGCAAGTACGATGTTTTGGCCTTCTAGCACTCCTACCCGTATGGTGTCTTCTTGAGGAGGAAACAATTCCGTAATCCCCAAGTTAAGCAGCACTTCTTTTACGCTTTCTGGAACGGGCAACTCTGAAATCTTCAAACTAAATCGCCATTAAATGTTAATTCATCATTGAACAAGCTAACTAATAGAATTAGCCGTAACGAAAGTGTTTTTTTCAGCCATGTTTTCAGCTACATTTTTCTATTTGAAGTGATATATGCAGAGTAACGAGTTATCTCATCCCTTTACATAGGTAGGATACTGTATGGTTGAAAACGTAAAAGAACTTCTCAAACTTCATGAAGGCATAACACACGAAGTTTACTTAGATAACGAAAACTCCAGCATTGTCCCACAAGAAGTAGTTGACGAAATGCTTCCATATTTTAATAAGAAAGCCTACGGAAACCCGACACTTACCCACAAGCCAGGCTGGGAAGCTTTCGAAGTCATAATGAATTGCTTCCAAAAAATCAGCAGGACCATTGGCGCAAAAATCCTCGAAGAAATAACTTTCACTCCAGGCGAAACAGAAGCCAACAACTTAGCCATAATGGGCACATGCTTTGCCCAAAAAAGCAGAGGCAAAAAAATCATCATATCAGAAATCGAACCAATCAACGTCTTGCAAGTTGCTGAAATGATGCAGAAATTCGGCTTCTCAACCACCAAGATCCCAGTAAACAAAGAAGGGTTCATCAA
This sequence comes from Bathyarchaeia archaeon, assembly GCA_050012755.1. Taxonomy (GTDB): domain Archaea; phylum Thermoproteota; class Bathyarchaeia; order Bathyarchaeales; family Bathycorpusculaceae; genus Bathycorpusculum. The sequence continues at coordinate 5,645 of JBEKGO010000003.1, read as the reverse complement.
TCTTGAAAAACTCAAAGAAGTCGTCGACAACGAAACCGTACTTGTGAGCGTTTCAGCCGTAAACAACGAGATTGGCACAGTACAGCCAATTAAAGAAGCGGTGGATATTGTTAAAGCCAAAAACCCTCAAACACTTTTTCACACAGATGCTTCAGACGCTTATGGCAGGATCCCATTCAACGTTCAAAGCCTAAATGTTGACTTAGCCACAATCAGCAGCTACAAAATTCAAGGTCCACGCGGCATGGGAGCCATGTACATGCGAGACGGCATAAACATGGAACGCATCCTTGAAGGCCAAATTGGAACACAGAAGCTTTGGCCAGGAGTCGAAAACACACCCTTAATTGTTGGTTTTACAAAAGCATCTGAGCTTGCCTTTCAAAATTTCGAAGCCAACACCACAAAAATGCGAATGCTGCGCGATAAACTTGTTGACGGAATATTTGCTGAGCTTGATGGCTTGCGTTTTAACGGTCCAAAAGGTGACAAACGCTCTCCAGACAACGCAAACGTCAGCATTCTGCGGGCTGAAGGGGAAGCATTAACCATCGAGTTAAGCCTTAATGGAGTCTACATTTCCAGCGGAAGCGCATGCAGCCGAAGGCTACTCCAGCCAAGCCATGTTCTTATTGCCATTGGACGCATATTTGAGGAGGCACATGGTAGTATTCTCATGAAGACGACGCGTTACTTGACAGAAGAGGATATAGCTTACGTTCTCAAAGTCTTACCAATAGCTGTTAACCGTATAAGAGGGATAGTTGGCTCAACAGGAGTTCATTAATATGTCACGTATACCTTTACCGTACAACCCAAAAGTCATGGATTTGTTTAGAAACCCCAAGAACCTGGGAAAAATGGACGATGCCTCAGTCGTAGCAGTTGCTGGAAACCCAGCTTGCGGAGACATGATAACATTCTACTTAAAAATAAGTGATAAAGACATTATTGAGAAGGCAAGTTTCGAAAGTTATGGTTGCGCTGCCAACATTGCCACATCCAGTATAGTTACTGAAATGATTAAGGGCTTAAGCCTTGAGCAAGCATGGAAAGACATAACTTGGAAACGGGTGACAGATGAAATCGGGGGTTTGCCAAGCGTCAAATTTCATTGCGGAGTCCTAGCTGTAGGAGCACTGAAACGAGCAATAAGACAATACTTCAAAGAAAAAGGTGCAGCAGCACCCAGTTGGATGCCGGCAGAACACACTTTTGAAGAAAAGCAAGCGTTAGAAGAAGAAGAGCTGGCAAAGACCCTGTCTAAGAGGATGAAGGTAGAGGCAGACAAAAAGGCAGAGAAGTAATCGTGGATATTCAAGCGCTTCGCAAAGATTTTCCAATATTAAAACGTAAAGTAAACGACAATCCCCTAATTTACTTTGACAACGCCGCAACCACCCAAAAGCCTCAACAAGTAATTGACGCTATCACCAATTTTTATGAAAACAATAACGCCAACGTCCACAGAGCAATCCATACTCTATCATTGGAAGCAACTGACCTTTATGAGAACTCACGCATAAAGATTGCAAAATTCATCAACGCAAAAGATTGGCAAGAAGTGGTTTTTGTCAGGGGCACTACAGAAGCCATCAATCTGGTAGCATATTCTTGGGGTTTAAACAACTTGTGCAAGGGTGACGAGGTTCTTGTGTCACTGATGGAGCATCATAGCAACATTGTACCTTGGGAAATCACCTCTAAAATAAAGGGTTTCACAGTTAAATATGCCAAAGTGAACGCTGACGGCACACTAGACTACGAAGATTTTGAAAAACAATTTTCCAACAAAACAAAAATCGCCTGCTTAAGCCATGTCTCAAATGTCACGGGCGTAATTAATGATGTTAAACGAATCACCAAGGCTGCACATGATAATGGCGCTTTAATGCTTGTTGATGGAGCGCAGTCTGTGCCCCATATGTCGGTTGATGCTCAAGATTTAGATGCAGATTTTCTTGCTTTTTCAGGTCATAAAATGCTTGGGCCAACAGGCATTGGTGTGCTTTACGGCAAAAAGGATGTTCTTCAAAAGATGCAGCCGTTCCAAGGCGGAGGAGAAATGATAAAAGAAGTTGCTTTCACTCCCGGAGCTGGCTGCAGCATAACGTGGAATGATTTGCCCTGGAAGTTTGAAGCAGGAACACCTGACATTTGCGGAGCAATTGCCTTAGGTGAAGCTGTTAAGTATCTTGAAGCAATAGGCATGAATCAAGTACTGAACCACGAGAAAGATTTAACTAAGTACGCTGTTGAACGTATACAAGAATGCAGCAAAGTAACAGTTTACGGCTCCAGTGACCTTTCTAAAAAATGCGGCATCATACCCTTCAGCGTTAAAGGTTTATCTTCTCATGATGTTGCGCTAATCTGCGACAACTACGGAATAATGATTCGAAGCGGCTACCATTGTGCCCAGCCGCTGCATCAGCAAGTGCTCAAACTGCAATCGTCTGACCGAGCAAGCTTCTACATTTACAACACAAAAGAAGAAATTGACCGCTTCATTGAAGTTCTAAAGGAGATCGATCAGCTCTAATGACATCCGTTGAAGACTATGTTGCGCGAATTGAGGGGACATGTGGTGCAGAAAGGGACGTCATAGTCTTCTTGAAATACGAAAAGAAAGATGAGGCGATGGCGAATATTCTGAAAAGAGCTGAACTTAAGAATTCTATCGCTGGAATAGTTTTTGAATTAGCATTTAGGAATTTCTCGTTTCGTTTGTATTCAAGCGGAAAAATCATTTTCAGAAGCGTGAAAAATAAGGAAGAGCTACACGAAATTTTGGCTGCTCTCTTATTGTAATAGTGCCAAATCTATTTTTTTCGATCTGAATTCTCAAACGTAATACTCTGGCTTTGAATTACGATTTGAGTTAAAGTCAAATTTTGAAACAACTATCAGTTTTCTTTGTGAAAGTTCATTCTTGCCTTTATTTTGGTTCTACTTACCCAATTGAAAAGTGGAATGAGTCTATATCTGAGTGTTATGGGTAGGGAATCCTTAATTTTTCGGTGCAACCCAAGTTTGGTCGCCAACCTTCCTTTTGCGGTTATTGGTATGTAGAATCTGGTCAACGGAAACTTTGTGAATCCATTGCTTTGTTTGAAATCGTCCAATGAGGGGTGGTTTCCAATTCTTCCATACATCAGCCAATTTCCTTTCATTTCAGCAGTGACTTCTACAGCTTTAGCCAAAAGCGCGTTGTTTATTGCTTTGTCCCAGAGCTTTTGCATTGAGAGAATTTGACCAACAATATTGATGTTGTCACCATGAATAAGTTGGAGAAATCCAACAACTTCGTCTTGGAAAAACGCTGCTATGAATGTTGCTCCTGGAGTTAACTTGAGAACGTCTTCTGTGGTTTGTTTCGTTATTCCATAATACGGAAAAGCTCGCGCCTGTCTTATTGGAGTTTCATTATAAATTTTCCACACACCCTCAGCAAAATTCCCGTCGGGCTCTGTCACTTTGGTTTCTATTCCAGCTTTTTCTGCTTTGCGAACCATATTGCGCGTTTTTTTCCCAACGTCTTCCCACCAATTTCCGAATGTGGATACGTTAAGAAGCGCGACGTTGTCTTCGGTTTTTACCCAGCTACTTGGTGGGTTGGGGATTTTTGAGACCCAGCCTCTTTCGACGAAGTTGAAGATATCCACTCCTTTCTCGGATAGCTTTTCAAGGAGCTGGGAATTAGGAATGACACTTCTTTCGTACTCTTTTGGATCAGTGGCTATTTTCACGAAAGCTTTTTTCCCGATTGCAAGCTTTTCAATATCTTTGTCGACATCAAGTATTTTCTTCAGAGCCTCGTAGTAAGGTCCTCTGTGATTTATTGTCCCTCTCTGGAAAAGCCATTCAGGGTGAATTTCCAAGACTTTCCCCTCACTAAGGCTTTTTTCAGCGATTTCCATAGCCCTGGCGCAAGGATTGGCATAGCAAACAGTGTCCAAACAAGTGGTAGGAAAATCATGGAAGGATTTCAACGGGAACCCACTAGGGATTTTGGCTTGAGCCTCACCGAGTTTTCTTCTCCACATAATTCGCGCAAACAAACGGGCAGTTCCATGAATAGAATAATACTTCACCACCCTTCCAGTAACCTTTTCTAGGCGTTCCAGTTCACCGAAAGGATCGTTAACAACGTGGAGTCCAACTTCGTGCTTTTGTGGGTCCAATAATGCTAGGAGTTCTCGGTCGGGTAATGTTAGGGGCGTGAAGAACCAGTAAGCTTTAACATCTTTTTGCGATTCGTTAATCATTCTCGCAACAATCTTTGAGTTTTTCAAATAATTCTTGCTAGTTTTAATATTAAGGGCTGTAAAAAGAAAACTCTGTGGCCTCGAAGGATAAGCATAATCTACATCCAATCTTAGTCTCATCATGTTTGTATCAGTTTTGCCCTTTTCTTATTCAAGCTCTTAGTTGGATTAAAGAATCATCATATTGTATCACCATTTTAAGCTTTAAGGATATATTACTAAAAATCATTAAAGTTTTGTTAAGCATTGGTTTTTGAAATCTTTATAAATCTGCACTTTCGAGATCGCCCAAAAGATGGCAAACTTAAACAAGAAAATCAAGGTGTTCCGGCAATAGTGGCCGCGTTAAAAACGACATAGCGTTCTTTCAGACGTAACCAACTGAATAAGAGCAAAATGCAGCCCATACTATAGGTTTTGCATTCAAGCAAACGAAATTATTCACCAAGACGGAATCAAATTCATTAAAGCCTTCCCTGAGACGTGCACCTGAAGCTGAAAATTTTAGGCCTTCTATTCCTGCGTTTGATTGAGAATTACAGATTTTCTGAAGAAATTCGCTTAAAACCTCGAAAAAACTACTTTCGAGCCCAACGGCCAATTCTAAAATTAAACTGTTGGATGATGCTATTTTCTAAATAGATTTTTTTCTAGTTGTTCAATCTATCAAGTATTTATAAAAAGATTGTTCTTTCTCTAATCTTTGAATTGGCTGATTGATCTTTTCTTGTCATACCACTTCACTTTTATGTTCGTTATGAGCTTTCGGACTTAAGACTTATCGGCACGGTTGAAGCTTAAAACAGAATCTAAGTCATTCTTCATGTTTTCAAGTTTCGATGATTCCTATGACTAGCCCGTTGGCAAACGGGAAAGGTTTATTGAACTTTGAGTTCTCTATTTCTTTCCATGTGGTCTCAACCCACTTGTTATCATTAGATATCCGTTTCAAGCAGAAAAGCTTGTCAAATATCGTTTTCTCACTTTTGAGTAAGAAATCTAAATTGGGGTTATATCCAACAGGAACAGTTACTACAATCCGCCCTCCTGGATTAAGTAGTGTCCTAAGTTTGTCGATTGCTTGGCGGATTTTTTGGTTTTCATTTAACATGATTTGCTTTTTTGGGTCTTCATCCCAGCCTACGTGTTCAAGAGTTGAAATGCTGATAATTAAATCGTATTTCTTTGAGAAGGTAATCTTAGTTACGTCTTCGTTAACAACGCCCTCTGCTTTTTCGTATTTGTCGACGATGTCGTGATTGAAGAGGAAATAGTGTGAAAGAACATTCCCAACTTCAAGAATGCTGCCTTCACAACTCTTTGCAATGTTCAAAACTATCGGAATTTCAACAGACCTCTCGTTTCGCCAAGTGGCGT
>JBEKGO010000002.1:0-160734 GCA_050012755.1 Bathyarchaeia archaeon | reverse complement strand
ATAATAGTTGCGGCTGAGGGCTGTGGCAACACAAACAAACTTGCCTTGGAAATGCAACAGCAAACAGAATCGGAAGTTAGGCTATCGATTCTTGGGTATGCCCAGCGAGGTGGGAGTCCAACGGCACGTAGCCGGTTACTTGCCAGTTTGTTTGCGGAGAAAGCTGTTGATTTAATCTTTCAGGGAAAAGGCAATATGGCGGTTGGGCTGCGGAACGGTGTAATTGCTGGTTATGATCTTGAGACAGCAGCCAACGGTAAAAAGCCGATTGACTTAAGGTTGCTGCAAGTCGCTGATATGCTTGCAACATAGACACTCCGCTCTTTTTACTATTTGAACCATCAAACAAATAATGTACCCTCTTCTCTCCACCTAAAATCTTTCTTCACGTTTGTTTAGATATCAAGTTTTGGACTTTAGATTAGTGACTCGTAGATTTTGCTCGTTTGCTCTGCTACTTTTCGCCACGTAAAGTATTCCAGCACCCTAAGTCTGCCGTTTTCGCCCCAGTTTTTGGCTTTCTCTGGGTCACGAAGCGTCTCATTTATGCCCCAAGCTATATCCGCGGGGTCTTCACCGTTAATGTGTATTCCTGTTTGGTCGGGACCGCCATTAACCACTTGCTCTTTAAAACCGACTACGCCTCTTGCACCAACCACGACGGGTTTCTCCATAGCCATCGCCTCTAAACTTACAATTCCGAAGGGCTCATAAATCGATGGAAAAACACATACATCCGAAGCAGCATAATGGACAATTCGTTCTTTCTCAGACACAAAATCAAAGCGGTAAACAATCTTATCCTTGATATTTAGTCGCTCAGCTGTTTCTTCTATGTCACCTTGCTCTTCACCTTTGCCTAAAATAACCAATTTAGTATTCGGGTTCTCTTTAAGAACAAGAGGCATCGCCTGCAACAAATTCCGCACACCTTTTACCCAAGCAAGTCTCCCCACAAAAAGCAGCATGCTCCAGCCATCAGGTATGCCATATTTTTTTCTGATTGCAACAATATCTTCTTTTTCTACTTTTTGCGGGTTATACGTTTCAGCGTCCACACCATTCCAAACAACGCTGATTTTCGACTGCTCCCAACCATGTTTTGTCAGGTCTTCCTGCATTGCATAGCTCACTGTTATTATTTTGTCTGCGTTCTGAGCCATAGCCCTTTCTAAATGGGAAACAACTTCGGAGCCTTGGCCGCCGCTTCTTCCCCATTCAGTACTATGTGTATGGAAAATTACAGGTATCTTAGTTTCATTCTTGATAACTAAGCCTGCGACGCTGCTGAGCCAGTCGTGGACGCAGACGACGTCAAAATTATATTTTTCCTTTGCAATTAAGCCATTGATAAATTTTGTAGCGCTTAGGATGTTATAGATGAAGATATCGTTAAAGAGTTTGATGTTTGTACCCCATTTTTTTAGGTCATCTACTACAAAAAAGGGCCAGACGTTGCTTGCATCAGCTATCAGGGGCCTATGTACTTCAACGCCTTGCAGGATTTCTCTTGTTTTTAGTCCATTGTTGTTTAGTGTGAAAACTGAAACATCATGTCCGATATCAACATATTCGTGGGCTATGTATTCTGCGTAGGTGCCTAACCCACCGACGAGTTGAGGGGGATATTCATAGACGAAGAATCCTATTCTCACAGAAGTCACCTAAAACTTGATTCTAACTATGGCTTGAATGCTATTTATACTTTGAATGAGCTTGGAACGCTTTAATATTTTCATTTATAAAGTAATTAGTTAGGAGTTATGAAAATGAAGCCAGCGTTAATAATTTATTGTTCTAATACGGGAAACACAGAGAAAGTCGCCAACGCAATCAAAGACGGCTTGCAAGATGCAGGTTTCAAAGTTGATTTGAAAAAGCCTCAGGAAGCCGCTGAGGTTGACTTTTTCAATTATGATTTGGTTTGTGTTGGTTCTCCATCGATTGAGTGGCAACCAGCTAAACCCATGGCTGATTTGCTTAAGGCTAAACTGAATTATTATCGAAACCAAGGAAAAATCAAGCCTTGCGCGCCTAAAGTAGAGGGCAAAAACGCATTAATCTTCTGTACCTACTCAGGTCCACATACAGGGATTGATGAAGCAACTCCAGCGGGGAAAACAATGCGGCAATACTTTGAGCATTTCGGCTTTAACGTGATCGCTGAATGGTATGTTCCAAGTGAGTTTCATGGCAGAGAAGACCTAAGCACAAAGGGCAAGCTGGGCGACATTAGAGGAAAGCCTACAACAAAAGAGTTAGATAAACTCAAGAATAAGGCGCAGCAATTAGCGAAAGCCTGTAGTGATTAATATGAAAACCCTCAGTCTACCCGAAAAAATCAGTGACGAATTAGCAAAGACCGCTGAAGAATTAACGTTGATGGCGAAAAAACCGATTTCTCAGTCAATGGCAATTAACCTTCTAATTGAAGTCTACCGTGCACATCTCAACAACCCATGTGCGCTTGATGCTTTTAGCCAGCAACTAAAAAGCTTAGACATCATGGCGCCGGAAGAATTTGATAAGTATTGGGACGAACCTTCAAAACCCCAAATTGCAAAGCGGAAGACAAAATCCAAAAAACAATAGTCGATTAGCAAACGGTTGTTCATAACACCCAAATTGGAGAGTTCACTTTGTATATGTGAATGTTTATGAAAAATATTTCTTTGAAAGCCAAGTTTGGCTGGATAAAAGTTGACGGAAAAAAATACGAAAAAGACATCATAATCCATTCAGACGGCTCAATAACGAAAAGGGAAAAAAAGAAATCAAAAGACCTAGAACCAGAATACGGTCATACACCGCTTTCAGAACGCGAACTTGATTTTCTGCCGCAGGAAAAGTTTGATGCCCTCTATATTGGAACAGGACATGATCGTGCTCTGCCTATTACGCCAGAAGCCGTTGAAATATTGAAAAAACATAATGCAATGATCGCTTCCACTCTTGAAATAATCAATAAAATAGAGAACGAAAAGAGAAAATTCGTAGCGATAATTCATGTTACCTGTTGAGGGTAACAGTCGCTTGGTTTGTTAGCGATTGAGGCAAGCTATTCCGATTTGTTAGAGTAACCGTGAAAATTTCGGCATCTTCTCTTTCTTTTGCCTGGGTTATCAGCCAGTCTTGAGCTTTTGCATGAACCACAGCTAAAACGATTTTTTTGCTCTTCAATGCCTGCACTACTGCTTGTTTGAATTTTTGAGAGAACAATTCCATAGGACCAATTTCATCGATGGTGACAACATCGCATTTTTCTGTTGCTTCCATGATTGCTTTTGCGCCTATACCTTCGAGGTCTTGGAGGTTTACGTGGTATTTGCCGACTTGCGGACCACCTTGGTGGTTGACATGTGCTAGCCACCCGTGTTTGTTGCTGGTTAAGTCTATGATTTCAAAGCCAACTCGAGCGTTGTCTTCTCTAGCTTCTCGGCTAATCATACCGCCAATGCTGATGTCCTTCTCCTTGAGAGCGTCCACTATCTTGACAAGCACAGTTGTTTTTCCAACACCTGGAGCACCAGTTAGCAGCAAAACCCGCTTCTGCAAACGATTCACACCACTTATACCAGAAGTCTAATATGCCGATAAAATTCTTTTCATAAACAAAACCGCTGGAGCGCACCGAATGGCAAAAGAGAAGTATGAGACTGATTTTCCAAGCGAAATAATCAGGGAAGGAAAAGTGCAAGTGCTAGTGCCCAAACTCGAAGCCTACGGCGTCATCCCATCCGATTACGCGCCTTCACGAGCTCCAGTGTTCTACAACCCCGTCATGGAGTTCAACCGCGACATAACCGTTTTAGCGTTCCAAGCCTACCAACGCATGGTTAACCATGAAATCTCGATCTGCGACCCCCTAACTAGCCAAGGCATCCGGGGATTGCGTTTCGCCGCTGAGATTGAAGGCGTTAAGAGAGTGCTAATAAACGATATTAACGAGCGAGCATACAAATTGGCAAAGCATAACGTTGAACTCAATGAATTAAAAGATAAAATTGCAGTTAAGCACAGGGATGCAAACGCTGTTTTGAGCTGCAATACCTCACCTCCGAAAAGATTTGACATTATCGATGTTGACCCGTTTGGTACTCCAGTACCATACTTAGACTCAGCCTTTCGAGCAATCAAAAACAACGGCTTGTTGGCTTCAACAGCAACAGACCTTGCCCCTCTTTGTGGAGTCCACGCTAAAGCCTGCATTCGAAAATACGGCGGCAGACCATTACGCACAGAATATTGCCATGAACTCGCTGTTCGACTCTTAGCAGGCTGCGAAGCAACCATAGCCGCAAAACATGATATCGCCATAAGAGTTCTTTTCAGCCATAGCAGCGAACACTACATTCGAGTTTACACCCAAGTAGCATATGGCGCCAAGAAGGCAGATGAAAGCATCAAAACCCTCGGGTACATCCTGCATTGCTTCAACTGTTTGCACCGAGAAACTACACATCAACCCTTCAGCAATCTGCAATGCCCTGAATGCGGCTCAAAAATGGATTGGGCAGGACCACTCTGGCTTGGAAACATCTTTGATCAAACTTTCATTGAGTCAATGGTTAAAGAAAACAAGTCAGTGGCTTTCAAGAACAGCGTTAGAATTACAAAACTCCTCAATCTGACCAAAGAGGAAGCCTGCGCCCCAATAACTTATTTTATTGTTGATAAGTTAAGTGGAAAACTGGGATTGCCTTCATCCTCAATACTATTCTTCATAAATACACTTTGCAAGAATGGATTTCAAGCGGTTCAGACTCATTTTAACACTCGAGGCGTCAGAACCAATGCATCTGTGACTGCGATGGATAAACTGCTCAAAGAAGTAAGCGGTAGCTGAATAACATTTTTTGGGCAACAAAAGTTTAAAGAGCGAAAACAATAGACCATAATGTAGCAAAGTGAGATCTTATGAAAGATAAAATAACAGTAATCGGAGCAGGAATGATGGGCGGTGGCATAATCAAAAGCTTAGTCAAAGGCGGCTATCAGGGCAAAATAACAGCAGTTGATATCCAAGTTGAAAAACTCAAAGAGTTTGAAGCCCTTGGAGTAAAAACTTCTTCTGATAATAGAAAAGCCGCAGGCGATGCAGACATCATTTTTATCATCGTTAAACCGGGTGATGTGGAAAAGGTTCTCAGAGAAATCAGCAAGGAAATTAAGGGTAAACTATTGGTTTCGGTCGCTGCGACTGTGCCTTTGAGCTTTTTGAAGAAAAATGCCCCCGATGCAAAAATCGTACGTATAATGCCAAATCTAGGAGCCCTCGTTCAAGCAGCCTTCACAGCTTACGTCTGCGAATCAAACGTCACAGCCGAGGACAAAGAGAATGTCAAGACAATTTTGAATATGATGGGCATCTGCGAAGAAATGGATGAAAAATACATGGATGCTATTACGGCTATAAGTGGCAGTGGACCAGGGTATATGTCAATAATTATTGAGGCTTTGACTTATGCGGGATTGAAAGTTGGGTTGCCGCGCAACATTGCGTTGACTTGTGCTGCTCAAACTGTTATGGGTACGGGAAAACTTGTTCTTGACCTACATGAGGATCCAGCAAAAATAAGGGACATGACCACGACACCGGGCGGAACAACTATCGAAGCTATTTACCAGATTGAACAGAGTCAAATTAGGCCAGCAATGATACGCGCTATCGAGGAAGCAACGAAGAAAAGCCAAGCGATAAGAGAAAAACTAAACCTGCAGTAAGACCTGACTATGTTTGAAGCAGTTATTTTCGATTGGGACGGCACATTAGCTGACACAAGGCAAGTAATTGTAGTCTCATTTCAAAAAGCCCTGAGCGAGATAAATTGTAAAGTAACCGATGAATATATTGAACGGCGAATCGGAATTGGCGCTGCGGAGACTTTCCGTGAAATATTGCGGTCAGCTGGGAAGTCGTTCGACGAAAAATTGGTTCAACATTTAATTGAGCGGAAGAGCCAACTAGAAATCGAATTAACAAATCAAGTGAAACTGTTTCCGGGCGCTAGAGAGCTTCTTGAAGCCCTGGACTGTAAAATCAAATTGGGCTTGGCATCAATGAATAACTGCTCAGTAATCATGCATCTGACAGAAGCAAAAGACTTAAAGAAATATTTTGAAGTCATATTAACTGCCGAATCTGTTTCTCACTCGAAACCTGACCCTGAGATTTTCCTAAGAACGGCTTCTGAACTGAAAATGAGCCCTGAAAAATGCGTGGTTTTTGAGGATTCTATTTTCGGTGTTAAAGCCGCTAAATCTGCAGGCATGGACTGCGTTGCTGTTACAACAGGCGTCTATTCTAAGCAAGAACTTGAAAAAGAAAAGCCTGATTTAGTAGTTAAAACGTTAAAGGAAAGTAAAATTCTAACGTTTGTTTTGCAGTAATATAGCCTTGTGATTGTGTTTTGGCAGTCACATAGTTTTAAGAATTTTTGAATTTAATATAAGATTAATCTCAAACTGAGGAAAGGATGTTCTTGATTTTAAACAAAAATACAAAGACGCCAGTATTCCAGGTTCTATTGCTAGACAATGACGCCAGCGAAGACGTGGAAGTACAAGAGGCAACTCAGGTGAATTTTCTCCAAGTTAAAGAGCACCTGAGAAACGGCGGATCCGTTTTCATCACAAGCAAAGACACACAAAAAATAGCCTACCCGAAAACCAAACTGCAGCAGAACTACAGCAAATCAAGAAGAAGTTATGGAGCACTTTTCCATCTGCACCTGAGAAGATCATGAATGTGTGACGTGCACTCGACAGGTTCCTTTTACGCCCTCTCTCTTTCGTATTTTTTTGGGTGCACGCCACTACCGATAACAATGTTTTTCCGCTGAGATGATAAAGGCTTGTAAAATTAACATTTGCATATGTCAACACTTCAAATCTTTGCAAACTTGGGTTTTCTGGGATTCCCAAATATTGCCCTCTGTAGTAAACCCAACTTTATGTGTTCCTTCAGAAAGCTGAGACAAAACCAAACTTACAAAAGCTGTTGTAGGGTTCCAATACCAATCTGGAGTGTCCACATTATCTGCTGATTTATTGGCAAAGTTACTTACACTATTAGTGATTCCGCCATCTAAACTTTATTCAACATTGTAAAATTGCCCAAACATTCCAACTACCTTTACTGAAAAACTCAGTTGGATTTGATTGTTTGAATAAGTCTGGTTTTGAGGAGAAAATGTTTTGACATTAGTTCCATTATCTCCGTCTGAGCAAATTATGACAGGGCCTAAAGTGGGAACATTAGGTGGTGTTGGAGCTTGTGTTTCTGCTAATGATTAGGTTAAAAAATTGGATAGGATGATAGCAGCTATTAGTGCGCTTTTGTCATTTTGGTATCAAGATATCGTATCGCTTGTCTCTAGCTGAGAGGAGTTTTTGTATAGGTTTCTGGACTAAACACAGTTGTTTCTTAGTGCAGATTTCTTTACTTAACAAAATTCTTCTAGAATGTTGCTTTCCCAAAGAGTTATTACTATATTTTTGCTTCTAGAAATTTGGAGAAAGGAGAATGGATGAAGAGAGGATAGTTGACGCTAGTCTACGTAATTGTAGTCATGGTACAGATGGATTGTACACGCAACGATGTTTTGACATCCTAAACGGTTTCGAATTGACTTTTACCCGATGCATTAACTGTCACAAGATTGTTAGCTTAGAAGCAAAAAAATTAGAAAAGGAATAGATTTAAAATTATTTTGCCTTATCTTTTTCATGAAGATAAAGTGGTCCATCTTTTAGCAGATCCAGAGCGCGCTGGGTTTGAGTGGTTGATAGCTTACATGTTTTTGTCTCGTTTAGAAACGGGAGTTTTTCAGGGGCATTTTGCAGAATGTGCAGGTCTTCCCAAGTCACTTTAACGTCTTCGTAGGGCATATTGTTTTCATCTACATCCATAACCCATGTACCAGCGTCTAATTCGTCTCCTTCACTCAAAGTTGTAAATGGTCCCAGCAAAGCTTTATTGTCTGTATTGAAGAGGAAAACAACTGTTCCTGCTTTGATTTCTTCTAAATGAGCAGATTCATTTGGTGCCCAAGTATAGCGTTTTTTGCTTAAGCATTGTTGCTGGGAAACGTTATTACAAAAAAGTACATAACCGTCGTACATATTAACAAAACCTTACAGTAATTTGAGTCTCAAGCCACTTATTTTCTTTTCCTATAGAGCTCAGGCTAAAAAGCAGCATCAAACCTATCTGATATGGGCAATAGCAGCCGAAGACATTATCGGTGTCACGCTGGTCGCAATTTTTGTATTTAGCAGAAAACAATCCATGGAATCTTCTAAGGAATTTAATTTTTAACCGCCTTTAACTATAGAAAATTTTAATTGTTAAAGCATTATTATCTTTGCTAACTCAAATTAGGTGGAATGTGCTTTAAAGGCTCTTTCAATTGCAAAATTCGGCGGCAGCCTCTTGGATGTTGAAGGAAAAGGAATCCCAAAAATCGTAAAAAGAATAAAAGAAATCAACCAAAAAGACGGCTTTGGTCCAATCGTTGTTTTTTCAGCCCCTGCAGGCTGCACTGACGCACTCATTAACATAGGTGAGTCTTATGCAGAAGCATGCTCGCTTCCTTTAGATCCAATTTTTGAAGTTTATGAGGGACTAGCGAAAGCTTATGTCAAGGGCAAATATCTCAAACCTGCTGAAAATGAGTTGGCTAACTACAAAGCTTTAACCTTGGCAACTCTTGAATCCGTTAACAAGCGTTTTAGCGGCAACATTAAAGCAAGAATCCTTACGTTAGGCGGAGAACTTGCAATGTCCACATTGGCCGATTACATTTTGAAGAGCAACGGTTTGGATTCATGCAGTGTCTCGCTTGAAAATTGGCCGATTGTAACCGACGACAATTTTGAAGACGCCATACCTAACTACGAATTAAGCAAAAAAAGGATTCATACATTAATTGAACCGCTTGAAGACGGCAAAATTGTTTGTTTGGCAGGTTTCTTAGGCGTCACAACTGATGGTCTTGAAACCATATTAGGCAGAGGCGGTTCAGACTTAACAGCGGTTTTCGTTTCCTGTCTCCTAAAAGATTTGTACAAAACTGAAACTTTGCTGCATAAAGATGTGCTAGTTCAAAGTGCTGACCCCAAAGTTGTGCGTGGGCAGAAAACTGAGCATGTTTTGGCGCTTACTTATAATGAGGCTCATAAGGCTTCAATGATGGGTATGAAAATTGTGCAGAGTCCAGCAATCGCGATGGCGCGGCGCTTCATGCAACCTTTGAGAATAGTACCGATCGATGAGCCAAAAATGTACTCGGTAATTGAGGCAGAAACAAGCGGCGGAGAAATAGTGAAATGTTTAACAGGCAAATCTCGTTGTGCAATCTTATCAATGAATGACGAGAAAAGCCGCTCATTGGAGGATTCTCTTAGAATTTGGGAAAGAAGAAATGATTTTATGGATTTGGGCGCAGAAATCATGGAGACAGGCGAGCAGATTCGCGATTTCCTCTTCTTAGACTCAGATTTCCTAAAGAAAAACGAGGAAAAACTCAAAGGCTTTGATGAAAACATGAAAATAGAGTACGGTTTAGGAGTCGTTACCTTGATTGGCGACAGGATGAAGGATTCTCCAGGTGTTGCTTCATTGGCTATCAGCGCAATATCAGGCATCAACATTAAACGCGGTATTTTTGCTCCTCACACTTCACAAATAATACTTGTCGTTGAAGAAAAAAACGTTAACGTCACCGTAGCAGCTATCCATCTAAAGAAACAGGAACTAAACAATAAACAATGAAAACCCAATATTTTGTTTTTAATTATTGAACATTAACGACAGAATCTTCCGCCTCTTTGGATACCAACCAATCCTCGTCTTGGCGGAAAAAGAATATAACCCTAAAGTCTATCTTAACAATAACAAAAGATTTTGCGTAATACTGTGTGAACCAAATTTGTCGTTTGTGCGATACCTGTCACTTAAAAAGTCTTTTCTGTTTATGATTGCAGGTTTAGTAGTTTTCGCCCTTTATCTCTACTTCTACATTGGCTTATCTCAAATAACATTAGTTTTAAACAAGGTAAACTCATCACAATACGCGTTTTATTATTCACTTGCTCTGCTTGCAGTTTTGGCGTCCGTGTTTTTTTGGTCGGTAGCTTGGAACAATATCCTTAGAGCACTTTCAATCAGAGTTTCTTACAGGCGAGCTTACCTGTACTATTGGGTTAGTTACTTTACAGATTTAGTTGTTCCATGCGCCACAGTTTGTGGTGAGTTAACAAGACTATATCTAGTTCAGAAAGAAACACAAGAAAATTACGGTGCTCTTGCCTCTGCAGCAGTAACTAACCGTATAGTTGCATACACCGTGGTAACTGTTGGGTTATACGGTGGAGCAGTGCTAATATTTTTGAAGCCAAGTGTTTCGCCAACCATAACGAATGTTTTCATCTTGTTCTTGGTTGGAGTAACGATTTACATGGGAGTTCTCCTGTATTTAGCGATTGGAAAACAAGCTGCAAAAAACATAACAAAACTTTATCTTATACTTCTAAAAACGTTCAGACCAAAACATTACCGCTTAAGCGAAATAGATAAAACTAGAAAATCACTTGAAGATTTTTACAATGGTTTTCGAAATTTCCGTGAAAACCCAAAATTACTGGTAAAACCTTTTTTCTTTCACTCAATATCATACATACTTGGACTACTAGTCTATGTCCTGGTTTTTTATGCATTGGGAATACCTTCTTCAAACCCAGAGTTCTACATCGTTGTCTTCTTCATAGCCGTCGCAGTTCAAGATGCCGCAGCAAGCTTCTCTGTTGGTTCACTTGAGATTCTTTTGGCCACGATTTTCCTGCTCTACGGAATAAACCCTGGAATAAGCGGAATCGCCGCAGTCGTTCTAAGAAGCGCAGGCTTCTGGTTCCCCTTATTTGTGGGCTTTATTTGCGTACAAGTTGTTGGAGCTAAAAACCTGCTTGCCGCCAAACCTGAAGACCTGAAAAGAAGAATGGAAAATACCAGAAAAAAGGATTCAGAAACCGAGAGAGAACACCAAAAAGGCATTGAATCCTAAAAAATGAAAGCTCAGAATGATAAAATTGTCAATTTAAATTTAATGGTTAAATCACTTATTGACGGATTTTAGCGCAAGTTTTGTTCTTTGTGTTTTAGGCTGCTTTTTTGAAATAGAGCTTGAATCCTTTGCAGGTTGAGTCAAAAAAAGTCAAGAAAAGTCAAATTAAGTCTAAAAAGTCCAAAGGAAAAATGGGGAAAGCAAAAGCCAACGGGGTTTCATTAATTTTTTTGTTTGTAGGCTGCGTACACAGAAGTGATAAAACAGCCAGTCTAAATATAATACCAATAAAATAGAATAGTTGGACGTTCTTGATGTTGCTCAAGTCCTCTAAACTTGTCATACTTCTCTTCCCACATTACAGCAGGCAGATATTTGGGTTTGACTAACCATAATTAAGTAATCTTTTTCTTGATTCTTCTAAAAGCTGTTTTTGTTTTTTCTGCAAAACCTATTACAGCTTCAAGTATTTCAACTGCAGCTTCATGGATTTGATTCCTAATTTCTTCATTAATCATTGACTCTGCCCATGGTCTATTTCCACTTTTCAGATTTAAGACTTATCATCAATGAAAATAGTGAAATTAAACTTGGCTAAATATTGCGAAAAACAAAAATTATTTTTCTAATCTATCCAGCAACAATCAGACTTTTTTATTTTGGTTTCTTGGAGTTCAACTTTTCCATCTTTAACTACAACGGCGTTCACTTTGCCAAAGAAATCTAAATAACCAATCACTTTATTTTCGGTCGTACTTATCTTCTCCCACTTTAGTTTTTGCTACCGTTGTTTCTTTTGATTCTTCTATTTCTACGCTGTTCAGATTTAAGACTTGTTACTGTCAAAGAGACTATCTAACACTTTTGGGCTATTTCGATTAAAGCCTTTTAACCCAATAAAAACCATTAGACTGCCAATAAGAACGAAAGATATTTCTACTATTGGTAAAATAGAGCTTTCTTCATAAAATTTCAACAAACTTATTATAAAGAAAAATAATCCCAAAAAGATTAGATTTACACCGATAAGTGCGAGGTGCAAACGAACTTCCCTGTTTATTTTACTCATAAATAATCGCTTCTACACTATGCAGATTTAAGACCTTTCAGGGGGTCAAAAAGCCATTTTCGCTATTTTGTTTCAAGTTTTTTCGACGTGCGACAAAAATGATTAGAATGCTTCCGAAGACGGTGATAATTATGAATATCGGTAAGTAGATTAGGGGTATTCCTCCTGAATTGCTGTCGCCTGAAATATCTGGGTTTGTTACATAAGAGAATGTCACTTGAATCGAGTTAGGCAGGTCATTCTCGAAATTCAATGTATAGTTTCCAGTCTGCCATGCAGTGAAACTAAATGTGGTGGCTTTATCCACTAAGCCCAAGTTGACAATAACGGTTCCGTTGGGTGCGCTTAAGAAAAAGCGAACCGGACCAGTAGTTAAAATTGAACCATTAAACTGAGTGCCTGTAGGTAGCGCATAATGTAATTGTGTCGATGATGAAGACAAGGTGAAAGTGGGAAATGTGGCTGTGGAGGCAAATGCTGAAAGAATCATTAATGACGTTAACATGAGAACAGCTAATGTAGCAGATATGAGGAATTTGGTTTTTTTCATATGACGAGTCAACAGATGCTTAGAAGAGTTAAGACCGAGGCTAATAACAGTCACGTTTCAAAACATGCTAAAATCAACAATTTACTAATTAGGACTACAATTCATAGCGCGCGCCGCACCCTAGAGCAGCAAATAGAACAAACTTTTAAGTCCTTAAACATACATTATTTTTAAGATAGCTACAAATTTAACCGACGTTAAGTTGATAAATCTTGACAGCTGAAGGCAAACTTGGGCAATTAATTAAACAAAAGAAAGCTTTTTTAAAATCATTCATGCCCACTTCGGAAAGCGTCGAAGAATATTTAGAAGCACTTTGGATTTCAGAAGAAAGGGGTGAAAAACTAGCGCACCTCACATGGGTGGCAGATCACCTAGGAGTAGCAGCTCCGAGCGCCTTAGAGATGCTTAAGAAATTAGAGAAAGAAGGCTATGTAATTTACAAGGCGAGACTGGGCATTGAACTTGCGGAAAAGGGGAGGATAGTAGCAAGAAGAATTATTCGCGCTCATAGACTGACTGAAGTGTTGATGAAGGAAGCACTTAAAACAGACATTCGAGAAGAAACCGTCTGCGGCATGGAACACCACATGGACGAAGAATTTACGAATGCGTTATGCACGCTATTGAATCACCCTAGACATTGTCCTCATGGAAATACTATTCCGAAAGGCAAATGTTGTCTAGTTTCTGCAATTAAAGCAAAGTAAACGTTTTTGATTATATAATTTCTCGTGGATTACGTTTTGCCCACGTAACTCTTCCGGAGAAAGATTTTTATTGAACAGCTATTACTTAGGTTAACCTAATTAGGCTGACCTAACATGCAGGGCATCATAACGGTAAAAAACCTCACTCAAGTGTACGCCGACGGGACAAAGGCCATCGACGACATTTCTTTCGACGTGAAAGAAGGCGAGTTCTTCGGATTTCTTGGACCAAACGGCGCTGGAAAGAGCACCACAATCAAAGTCCTTACTACGCTCCTTAGAAAGACTTTAGGACGCGTCTTGGTAGCCGGTTACGATTTAGATAAATCGCAAAAGGAAATTCGAAAAGTCATCGGAGTTTTGAGCCAAGAAACAGTTGTCGACGTGGATCTAACGGGCAAAGAAAATCTTCGTCTCCAAGGTCGTCTGGAACAGATGCACGGAAACGCCCTTGAGAAACGCGTGGATGAGCTGTTGAAGATGGTGCAACTTGAGGAATTCGCAAACAAACCCGCTGGAAGATACTCCGGAGGCATGAAGAAAAGACTTGACCTCGCTTCAGCACTGATTCATAAGCCCAAACTACTTTTCCTTGACGAACCCACAACCGGACTTGACCCCCAGTCCAGGGCGTCAATATGGGACTATTTAGATAAACTAAACAGGGAAGAAGGCATCACAATTTTCCTAACTACACAGTATTTGGAAGAGGCAGACAAGCTCTGTCGGCAGCTCTCAATAATCGATCATGGAAAAATCGTCGCTAACGGTTCACCAACAGAACTCAAACAAGCAATCGGACATGACACCATAACCCTCTCGCTAAAAAACCCAAAAGACGCCCTGTTGAGATCCGAAACGAAAAAGGTTTTGCAGGAAGTTCAAGGAGTAGCAGATGTTACTGATTCTGACGAAGGCGTTGTCGCTCATGCGAAGAATGCCAACGAAATAATTGCCGACATGGTTGCAGCGTTGGACCACAACAATATTCGACCAATGTCTTTGAGCATGTCCTCTCCAACACTGGACGATGTTTTCCTGCACCATACGGGAAGAAGGATAAGATCGGAAGAACTCGGTAGAAAGACAACTGAAGCATTTTTGATGTGAGGTGAGTTAAAGATGGCACTATTTTACGACACGCAGTCATTGTTTACCAGAGCTTTGACAAAAATAATTAGGAATCCCACCTTGTTGTTTGTAAATCTTTTCACACCGTTGCTGTTTCTGCTTCTTTTTTCGCAGTTACTGCAAAAACTTACTAGCTTGCCAGGGTTCTCTGGAAGTTACCTTGCTTATCTTACCCCTGGAATCCTTGTGCTGAATGCTGTTACGGGTGCATTTCAATCGGGCATGTCTATTGTGAACGATTTCAATTCCGGTTTTCTTCAGAAGCTGCTTTTAACCCCTGTTAGCCGAGCAGCAATTTTGCTCGGCCGTTTGATGACCGACCTTCTTGTGTTTATGATCCAGTCAGCCATAATAGTTGGGGTGGCAATGCTGATAGGTCTAAACATCGCAACTGGACTAACAGGACTGTTACTCATTTTCGTGACTCTCGCGTTCTTTGGGCTCGCCTGGTCAGGGCTTTTGCTTGCCTTGGGCTTGAAAACAAGAAAGGCAGAAACTGTATCAGCGGTGGGCAATCTTTTGGCTTTTCCCCTTCTTTTTGTGAGCAGTGCTCTTTTCCCGATAGCCATCATGCCGCTTTGGGCGCAGACTGTTTCTGACTACAACCCTTTGAGCTATGCTTCTAACGTCATTAGGGACCTAGTTCAAGGTGGGCTGGCTTGGGGTACGTTTGCCTCTGCGTATCTCGTCATCGGATTACTTGCCGTTGTGGCCTTGTCAGCAACCCTGTACCAATTCAGAAAAGTTGTCAGCTAGGAGAAAAAACAGAATGGATTCCGATACTTAAGACGCACCAGAAATTGAGGGTTTGTTACCGATAGCGGACTCAATAGGATTTAAACCTTGTTGGGAGTGGACCGAGCGGGATTTGAACCCGCGGCTTCCGCGTTGCGAACGCGGCGATCATACCGAGCTGATCTACCGGCCCACCCTGACAATGCAGTAAAAAAATACCTTAACAAGCGCATTTAGAGCTTTCGGTTAGACATTTCTTCGAGTAAAAGAGGGCGGATAAAGTGGGCTTATTCTTCGCCGTACCCGTGTTCAATTCTGCCGTGAATTCTTTGATAATATGACGCGTGCTCCGTTTTGTCGGCGCCGAAACAGTTCATATGTTTTTGCAGATCCGCTTGGGTTAAAAACACGCAGGCGCAGTGGGGGCATTTGTAGCATTTGTTGTTGTTTTTTTCTTCTGCCATCGTTCTTCCTCATGTTCTAGTATTTTTTGAGATTGTCTTCTGTTGGTATTCTCTAAATGTGGTTAAATAAACTTCTGGAACAAATGGGAGATAAAACTTGAAATTGAAAATTGAAAAAAATTTAAGAAAATCGGGTTTATTCTTTGTTGGTCATTTCGTTGATTTGTTGTTCCATCGCGTGTCCACGGCAGAAAACAGTCGCTTTCTTGACGCCAGGAACAGTTTTGGCTGCAGCTTTTATGTCAGCGGCAAGTTTGAATGCTATAGGGCAGAATGGGCTTGTAGGTACAAATTCTACGGTGACTTCTCCTGGAGCTGTTTCTTTAACGGTTTGAATCATTTGCATTTCAGTGAATGATTGTCCAGTTTCTGGGTCTTCTACTTTGCCTACTTCTACGCGTACCTTATTTTCTAGTTCGCTCATTTTATTAACCTCTAATATAAGTGAAAGAAATATGAATTGACAGTCATATAAACCGAACGCATCTGGGTTTTTTCTTTTGCATTATGACCCTGACAAATGCTGCAATGCAAAAAACAGTGAAATGATGGCTCAGCCTTTGTTTTTTATGAAATGCAGGTTTAGGATGCTTAAAATCTAAGTTTTGCTTTAGAGTAATTAAATGCAAAGGTGATGGCGATAGCGTTTGATGAATCATGCATATTTTGCAAAATAGTAAAAAAGCAAGCGTCGTCGAGCATCATATACGAAGACGAATCAGTAATGGCTTTCCTTGATATACGACCGTTAAACCTGGGTCATACGCTTGTTGTACCAAAGCCTCATTTCGTTGACATTTTTAATATTCCAGAAAATGAACTATGTAATATTCATGGAGTTTCAAAACTAATCTCGCCAGCAATTAAAAAAGCAACCAAAGCAGATGGTATCAGCATTATCCAACAAAATGGCAAATCAGCAGGCCAGGACATATTCCACTTTCATGTGCATGTAGTTCCAAGATTTGAAGGTCAGAGAATGCCTAGTTTTAGCGAGCTTAGACCTGTTGAGCGAGTCAAGCTTGATGAAATGGCAAAGAAAATAAGGCAACATCTCTGATGTAAATTCAATAAACTTGAAAATCCACCGAAGTATAATTGATGAAATATGTTTTAAACCTTGTTAATCTATGGATGCTGGTGTTTGTACCGCCAAAAACCCATGTAAGGCGCTTCTAAACCCATTTGCCAAAGAACCGCTGATAACTCGCCATAATGAATCATGTCTTCCATTACCATGTGAATCAGCCCTGTTTCGATGGTGATTTTTGTGTTTGGCTTGTCACCCCACGGGATAACAATTTGTTGACTCAATTTCTCCGCAGAAAGCTCTCTTAGGTACGCTTCGGTATTGTCTTTCACATGTTGCATGTATTTCTTCAATGAATCCATATCCACAAATGTTGTGAACTCAGGGTCGACCCAATCTTTGAACCGACCTGGAATAGTATAGCTGATCCACCTATCCTCAACAAGGGTTAAATGTAAAAATACGTTACGGATAGATTCAAAACTTAGACCTTTATCTGCAGCAACTTCACTCCAAGGCAATTTCGTCATAGCCTCAAAATACAAACTCCGAACAACATGATTGTAGCGAATTAAATCGGTGACTTGCATGGAACTTGTTTGGGTCAAATTAGTATTTAAAACTTCAGAGTTTTCATTTGGCAGAGCGTTATGTTGGTGGTCTTTTTTGTGCGTATTGGTATCTGCGTGGTTTGCCAATGCGGGTCAATATGTTGTCTTTGACGAGGTCAACGAGTGCGTGGGCTACTGCGGTTCGGTCATAGTGGAATCCTTTGCGTGCTAGCTCGGTGTGGACGTCATCTAAGCCTCTTGGCTCGGTGAACCAGTTTTCTTCCCAGAGTTTTTGGATGACGCCTTTGCATGTTTCTGCTCGTGGAGGTGGTGATGGGCGTTCGGCGACTTGGGCTAGATTTGTGTTTTTTAGCCGTTCGGTAACTGTGGCAAGGATTCTATCTACGGCAGTTTGGATTTGATCTGGCTGGGCTTCGATTTCGAATTCTATTTCGCCGACTTTCATCTTTACACGTATTGGAGGATTTTGCTGTTTTTCTGTCAAGTTCTCACTTATTGTCTATTGTATTGTGCAAGATGCACATGCACAATACTTAAATATTTCACCAATAGAGATATTGAATATTGGTGAATCATGGTGATTGAACAATATACAATTACTAACAAATATAACTTTCCACAACCAACCACCGACACAATCCTCCCCCAGCGCTTTTTGGAGCAAAGCCTCTACTCCCTCAATCAAGCACAACACCAAACACTACAACTGAACACCCAAGACTTCCAACAATTCAGCATTTCAGAGCACTATCCCTCCAACTTGCAGCTCAAAGCGGAACCAATCACTATCAAACCAAACCATCAAGAAACCTTAGTTGCCGCAGTGGATACTTCAACAATAAAAATCGGCGACACAAGCACAGGTATGATAATTGCTGTCCGAGGAGCAACCACCTGGAAACAAAACCAAACCTACAAATACACACGACTAGGTCCGTTCATATTTCACATAACTGAAGAAAACAAAAACCAACTCTATAACACCCTTGAACATGCCTATTTCAGTACAACCTATGGTAGCATGCATCAAGCAACGCCCAACATTATGCAAATGCCGACTCGGCTTGCTAGTCTTCTCGAGCGGTGGCTTCAAACGATGCTTGCAAAAACCAAAAACAGCGGCGTATTGCTCTTCGACGGTTCCTTAACGTCAGGAACCATTGACACGCCAGTCCAACGCCTCAGAGAAATTCTGAGTCATGCAAGAAGAAACAATAGCACCGTACTGGCTTTTTCAAAAGCAACTACGCTGAGGGCTAACGGCATCTTGATAACTGAGCAGCTTCCAAATCGTGATCCGCCATACTTGCTTGAAACCATAGGTTTGCATTCCAAACCTCCAATCGTTTTGCTTGGCGATGTTTATGTGGCGCGGTTAAACAAGGCAAACTTTGCCTTCCGTTTAGATATCGACAAAGAGACGTCCCCTGAACAGAGAATGGATGCAGTACAGAAACTGCTTGGCAACGATCTATATACGCAAAACTACCCCGAAACCTTGCGACTCTCCCATATTCTTTGTACATTCACCGCCAACGAAGTCTTAGCTATGAAACACTTCATCACAAGCAAACACGGTATACAAATAATCAACCGCCCAGACATGCATCGGCTACTTTTCGGGCCATTTGGCAAGGGGGAAATTTACTCATGAAACTCTACAAAAAAGAGGGGAACATCCTTCAAATCATTAGTTTCCCAACAGAGAGTGCAGAAAAAGGCGATTACCTCCTCGTTGAAGACCAAGATGCAGCGAAGGCTCTAATTGCGCAGGTCATTGACGTGCAATTTGCCGCTGTTCCCGGCGTTCTAGAAGAACTTTTACGTACTTTGCCGGATGGAGGTGAACCGTTGCAGGGCGAAGATATTGACCCCATGGAAATTGCTCCTCATATTACTTACATTCAAGATGCGAGCCTTTTGATTTGCAAGATAAGGGCAACCTTGGAAAATGAAATGCTGAGTCCAAGCAGCAGTTGGTTACCCAGCCGTTCCCAATCCACAATAAAGAAATTATCCATACCTATGCTTTTGAAACTGGCAAAAAATGATGGAAAACTCCCTATTATGTTGGGTGGTACCAAGGACTCCTCACTATTAACCATCGACGCTACAGACCTAGATGGCACGTTAAACATCATAACGGGCAAGAAAGGCTGCGGCAAATCGCACCTCTCAAAACTCCTCATGGTTAACCTTGTCGGGTACAAAGCAACCGTGGTCATCTTCGACTTAAACGGCGAATACAGCAGTCTAGGAGTGACAAACGATGGCAAAAGAAACATGTATTATGACAAAATCCACACACTATCCCCATCGCAGAACTTCAAAGCAGCCCTTGAACAGCTGCCTCTAAACACGGTAATGGGGATACTAGTAAATGCGCTGCACCTGCCAGGAACTTCAGCTCGGGAATTCAGACGCCTTTGGAAAATGCTCAAAGAGCAGGGAAAACTCAACATGCAACAGCTAGGCGAAGCGATTCGCGATTTAAACTGCAACCAACATGTGCGGGATGCATTGGCATCAAGGTTCCACTCTTTTGCTAACTCCGGCTTTTTCACTGATAGTCTAGGCGAAGCAACCTTGCTGGATGAGAGCATTTTGAGATCCAAAGACAACGGCGGCGCCATAGTCATAAACCTAAAGAACACATCAAACATTGACCGTCAGATCGTAGTTGAATATGTCCTTGGTAAACTGGTTGATTCTCTCTCAAATTGGAAACTCAAAGCTGTCTTTCTCTTCGCTGAAGAAGCCCACTTGTATCTGCGAGAAACATATTGGGACGACATCGTAACTCGTATGCGCCATTATGGCATATTCACCACGTTTATTACAAATCAGCCAGATACCATCCAAGAAACCATCTACCGCCAAGCCGACAACATATTCCTATTCAACTTCACTAACGAACATGACTTAGATGTTGTCAGCAGAGCCGCCCGTGTAGACGCCGAAACCGTGCGTTCAATCGCACGGGACCTCCCACCCCACCACTGTCTCACCTTAGGCAAAGTCGTAAGCGACTTCCCCATAGTAGCAAGAGTCCGAGCCTTAGATATCAAAACACTAGGTGAAACGAGGTTGTTTTTTAAAGATAAGAATTAGTTACAATTTTTTTTTGCTTCAAAAAAGAATGATTGTTTAAGGGTTAAGCCGTTAAAATATTGTTGTTGCTCGATGTGACAACTAGTTTTCATATAGTTGAGCCGCGGATATAATCAAGTTGATCTCGTGATTTCCAGTTACAAACATAAATGTCCAAAATGCGGAAAAGAGTTGGCCAAACCCAATAGGGAATTAGAGAATTCTGTTTTCTGTGTAGCACTATTTAGATGTGATACGTGCGGTACTTTGTCTAAATATTCTCGGGAATATTAGAAACAAACAAGAATTCATTATTTACTAATGTTCATTGATTCTTGAAGTTATTTTCTTTTAGACTTTGACAAATGTTCAATAAGAATTGGTTTTTTCCAATTTTTTCCTATTATGCCTAAAGAAAAGCCGAAAAGACGCGGTTAAGTCATACTTTTCTGCTTCTTCAAAGGGAACCCAACGCAGCTCCTTGGCATCGCTTGAAGCCTGAGCTATCCCGTTTTTCACATGCACAAAATAGTCAATTATGACGTAATGATATTTCACCTTGCCCTTATCATCAAAATCAACATTGCTAACTACATCAATTAAAGTTGGAGTATCAACGTCCAAGCCTGTTTCTTCCTTGGCTTCTCGGACAACTGCTTGCTCTGGGCTTTCAGCAAGCTCAACTAAGCCGCCCGGAATCGTCCATTTTCCTTTGCTTGGTTCGTTTCCCCGTTTAATGAGAGCAATTTTGCACTCTTTGACTATTACTGCGCCGACTCCTACAACTGGCTGGTCAGGGTATAGCCTCTTCAAAGGGAAACCTCTTGTGGTCCTATGTTACTCGTATCTTAAAGCTTCGACGGGTTTCAATTTGGATGCGCGCCAAGCAGGATATAAAGCGAAGATAACGCTAACTCCAATGCCGAAACCTAAAGCACCCAGAAATACTTCTGGTGTCAATAATGGAGTCACGTTAAATCCGCTTCCGCCAAATAATCCTGAAGCTAAAATTCTGGTTGTAACATTTGCTACAACCCAGCCTAAAGCGACTCCAGCTATTGCGCCTATAACACCGATTATTACTGATTCACCTAGAAAAATCATTAATACCGTTCTGCTTTTCATGCCTAAGGCTTTAAGGATGCCAATTTCTCGTGTTCGCTCAATTAATGAGACTATCATTATGTTCATGATTCCAACGCCTGCTACGATTAGAGAAATTGCAGCTATTCCGCCAAGGAAAAACTGTATTGTACTGAAGATAGTTGAAAGCAAACTTAGAACAGCTGTCGAAGAAATGACTGTAACTTGACCGCTGAAGTGGTCAGTTATAGCTTTGGTAACGCTTGTTATAGTTGCATTGTTGCTGTTCTTTAGTTGGACAATTATGTAGTCACATTGATCGGTTCCAAAGAAGTTCTCTGCCTTACTAAGAGGCATGTAAACGCCAGAGTCTGACGGTCCAGCAGCGCCAAAGCCTCCAACTTTTTGGAGAACGCCAGCAACGTTTGCTGTGTAAGTTTCGTTTACTATTGCCAGCGTTGTTGCATTGGTCCATATGATTCCAACTTTGTCGCCAGCACTAAAGAGGATTGTACCGTTTTCTCTAGGGTCAGTCACTCGTGTTCCGACAACTATCTGGTTATCGCTTGGGTTTGTCGGAATGGTTCCTGATGCTGCGACGAAGGTTGTTGGATACTGCTGAGCATACTGGGCAAAATCTACACCGTAAATGCTTACAGTATTATTTACTGTTCCAGTGTTTATGTAGACGGTTCTTTGTATTACAGCGGTAGAAGAATTGATATCTGGCGATAAGGCGTCAATTTGACTAGTGTAATTAACGTACAATGCAAAACCGGAGCTACTGGCACTTGAACCACCTAAAGATACGCCGCCTCCCGCTCCTCCTCCGCCTCTTCCGCCTAGACCACCCACGCCACTTCCGGTGCTTGTGCCACTAGTGCCAATTCCGCCTAGAGCGTTGCTGCCAGGAAGAACTATAAGTGTAGTGGCTGACAATCCTCGATTTAGCGAGCCAGTTATGGTAGTCTGCAACCCCTGAGTAATAGATAACAAAGCTACTATTGCGGCGATACCAATGATTACGCCAAGGGTTGTTAATGCTGCACGTAGTTTGCGGAGTCTAATTGCGCTGAAAGAGTACCCGAAAATGTCTACTGTCTTCATTGTTGATCCACCGTTTCTGAAATTATTTGGCCATCAAACATCTGCAGAGTTCTATTTGCTTCTCTCGCTAAATGTTGGTCATGAGTAACCATGATGATGCTGACTTTATGTTCAACGTTGAGCTTTTTGATTAAAGTTATAACTTCATTTGCAGTTTTAGAATCAATATTTCCCGTTGGCTCGTCAAGCAGCAAAAATTTGGGGTTGTTTGCCAACGCTCTTGCAACTGCGACTCGTTGCTGCTGTCCACCGCTCAATTCAGCGGGCTTATGGTTTATTCGATCTTTTAAGCCGACGGTTTCGAGAAGCTCGATAGCCCTTTTTGATCTTTCTGCTTTACCTGTATCCGCAATTGACATTGACAATTCAACATTGTCTTTCGCGGTTAATCTTGGAATTAAATTAAAAAATTGGAAAACAAAACCGATTCGTCTGCGCAAATCGGCTAATTGGTTGTCATTGAGTGTTGAAATGTCAACACCGTCGATCAGCATTCTGCCCGATGTTGGTTTGTCTAAGGCGCCGATTAGGTTGAGCATTGTTGATTTGCCGCTTCCTGATGGCCCGAGGATGGAAACGAAGTCTCCAGCCTCAACTTTGAGGTTTACTCCTCTAAGTGCTTCAACTGGAACCTTTCCTAACATGTAAGTTTTCTTGAGGTCTATTGCTTCGACGATTGTTGGCATAGCTTTTTGCTCCGTTGCTTCCGTGTCGTTAGATAATTCATGTATTTATTTGTTCAGGTATCTCCATGAGAGAACGACGCATACAGCAGTCACGACGACTGCGAAGATTCCGACGTATGCAAAGTCAAGTGGTAGAGGTCCGAATCCATCACTATACACCATTAGTCTTCTTACTGCGTCAATTGTGTATGATATTGGGTTCACGTTTGCGATTGCTTGAAGCCAATTTGGCATTTGGGCAATTGGGAAGTAGGCGCTGCTTGCAAACATCAGTGGCAGGGTCACCAGTTGGAAGATTGCTTGAGGCATCTCCATTCTTGTTGCTCTCAGTGTTAAGGCAGTGAAGAACGATGATAGGCCAACGCTAATCAGGAATACAATGGCGAATATTCCGAATATACTGTACCAAGCGAAGTTGGTTCCTGTGCTGAGTCCCAACGCGAATGCTACTACTACCACAATGGCCGATTGGAATATTGCTCGGACGCTTGCAGCAAGTACTTTTGACATGATAATGGCTGATCTTGATACTGGAGTGCTCAGGACTTTATTCATGAAGCCTAGGCGTTTATCCCAAACTACTGACATGCCTACGAATGCTGTTGTGAATACTACGGTGAATGCTACCATGCTCATTGCCATAAATGAGAAATAATCTGCTGTTCCGAAAGTGTGCTGCATGACGGTGCTCTGAAAACTACCAAAGTAAGCGCCTAGCCCCTGGAGCTGTGATGGCGTCAAAGCCGGCGTTAGCTGTGGCAACTGCGGCAAGGATTTGGCCGAAAAAAGATTTCCTATGTTCATTGCTTTTCCTAGTAGTGATAGCCACAGAATCGGCTGAAGTATCCCCATCACTAAAACAAAGGGTTGTTGATACCATTTTTTGAGTTCCCGATTAGTTAGTGCCCAAAGACCATGCATTCTGCTTTTTGAATTTTGAGTATCATTCGTTCCGCTCATCGTCCTGCCCTCCTCATAGCCATTCTTTGCTGCATAACTGCTTCACGGGATTCCTCTGCGTCACGCATTGACTTTCCAGTGTACATAAGATAGACTTCGTTTAAGGTTGGTTTTGTCAATGAGAGTTTTGTTACCACGTGTCCATTCTTTCGTAGTGCTTCAATGATTAAGGGCGCGGTTAATTCTCCGTTAGAAGATTTTATCATGTAGGATCCATTTTCTTTTTTGACCTCTTTAACATGCTCAATTTTACCGATTAATCCAGTGATGTCTTCGTCTTTTTGAATGCTTAAAGTTATGATGTCTCCGCCTAAGCTATCTTTAAGTTCAATTGGGCTGCCAATTACAACGATTTTTCCATGATCAATTATTGCTATGCGGTCGCACAAGGCATCTGCTTCCTCAAGGTAATGTGTGGTTAAGAAGAGGGTCATGCCGAATTCTTTTTTGAGCATTCTAACATAATTCCAGGTTGCTGCTCGAGTTTGCACGTCTAAGCCCAATGTGGGTTCGTCTAGAAAGAGGACTTTTGGACGGTTAATTAAGCCGCATGCCAGTTCTAATCTTCTGCGCATTCCGCCTGAGTACGTTTGGACCCGTTTGTCTTTAAATGAGGTTAACTCAACTAGATTTAAAAGGTCTGCAGCCCGTTTTTTTGACACTAAGCGGGGAATGCCGTAGAGGTCTGCGCATAAGAGTATATTTTCAATGCCTGTTAGGTCTTCGTCCGCAGTATATTCCTGCGGGACAACACCGATTACACTTCGTACATCCATACTTTGTTTTGAGATGTCGCCGCCTAGAATGGTGGCTTTTCCTTCGGTTGGTTTTGTAACTGTTATTAGCATGCTTATGGTGGTGGTTTTTCCTGCACCGTTGGGCCCGAGAAAACCAAAGATTTCGCCGCGTTTAACACCGAAGCTTATGTGGTCCACGGCAGTTAAGCTATGGTTGTAAACTTTGGTTAACCCTTCCACTTTTATGACTTCTTCATTTTCATTCATTTAGTCTTCGCCTGTCATTTTGTTTCGTATTTCTTCAAGTCTTGTTGAGGCTTCATCAAGCACTTTAAGTGCTTCATCTAATTCTTTTTCAGAATAGTTTTGTCTCAAGGCTTTAGCAAGTTTAATTGACGCAACGAAGAGGCGTCTCATTGACCCTCGTATTTGCTTTGTTTTTTCCTCTGGGATATTTCCAACGAATCTGTCAAAGAAGGGACTAGCTAGAAAACCTGAATCTGGAGTAAATTTTTCTCTGATTTTGGTTTGTTCCTCAAAAAAGTCTTTGCCGTTTTGAGTTAACTCATAGCGTTTAAACCCATTCTCGTTAGGCAGCTCTTTTACGTAGGTGTTGTCTTGGAGCCAAGCAAGAAGCGGGTAGATTGAGCCTGGGCTAGGTTTCCATGCTCCTTCTGTGTGTTTTTGTATTTGATCCATGAGTTCTGAACCGGACATCGGTTTTTCGTTGAGTGCTTCAAGAACATGGTATCGCAGGAATCCTTTTGGGACCATGGCATTGTGTCGTAGCCAGTTGCGTCTATGGAACATCATGTGTTTTTCTTCACGAAGTTGATGTTTAATTTCTTTCTTTTCTTCTCTTTCTTCTTTATCCATTACATATCACTATTGATATCGTTATCGATGTCAAATGCGATATCGAATGTGATATTTAAATTTATTGCCGTTAATCAATACAAATATACGGGAAAAAATTTGTTAAAAAGTCTAAGAAAGATAAACTGCAAAGTGTGTGTAATTTACTTGGAACTGGAAATTTGACGGTGCATTTTGTACCATCACCTTTTTTGCTCTCAAAAGTTACAGTTCCCCCATCACAAAATAGGTGCAACCGCTAAGGATACATGATTTCTGGTAAACATCTTGAGTTTTTGATTGCAGTAAATATCGCGGAGTTGGAGAATGAGAGAGGTTTTAACTTATTGTTGTACCTACGTTCTTGCCTTCGATCGCAGCCAAAATATTCTGTGGCTTAAATCCATTAACAACGATCAGCTTCAACTGTTTCCGCTTCAGAACTTTGACGGCTTCAGGATCAATAATTTGATGTATCCCTGCTTTGTGCTCACTCTCTTCGAAAACCTTGGATAAATCGTCAAAACCTAAATGATCCAGCTTAACCGCGTCCGCATGTTTTCTGGGGTCCTTATTGTATACGCCATTCTGATCGGTGCCTTTAATCAGCAAATCAGCATTAACCCTTTCGGCCACTAATGCTGCAACTGCGTCTGTGGTGATTCCAGGTTTTAAACCTCCCATCACGACAATCTTGCCCTTGGCTAGGCAGGCTTCAGCATCATCGAGCGTTATTGCAACTTTGCTGCATCCCGTCGCGCCCAATTTTTTAAGGAAAAGCTGAGCAAACAAGCGTGAACAAGAAATGGCAATTTCATCCTGCGCTTGCATGTCTAAGTCCAAATCTTTAGCAATTTTGATAAATTCCCGTGCTAAGGCGCCGCCTCCCACTACAACCGCAACCTCATGCCCTTTTGCATTCACGGCTTTTATCAAGTCAACATATTCGCTCATCAACTTGGTATTTATTGGTGACGCAACTACTGAGCCGCCTATCCGCACTACTAAACGCATAATTGACCATCCATTACTCGCTTACAATACCACTTTAAGTGTATATTTAAGGGTAATACCTTTTCAGTAATTAAGTTCAGATCCATACCCGTCTTGTTTCTGTTAAACAATCAAAATGTGGATCATCTGATAGTATTTTTGCATGGTTTATTATTGCAGTTGCAGCAATTATGCAGTCACCCATGGGTAAATTCTTGCATTGTGTCTTGTATAGACCTGCTTGTTTTGCAATTATTGGGGTAAGATTTTGGATTTCCAAACCGCTTTGAATTAGGGCTTGATAGCGGCTTTCTGCCATGTCCTTTCCTCTTATTTCACACGTAATTTGAGTTATTTCCGCTATTACTATCGTCGGCAGTATGCCTTCGTTTTTTGCGATGATGGCATCTAGTTTTCTGGTGGCTTTTTCCTTTATTTCTGCTCGACTGGGATAGAAATATTCTCTCAGAAACCTTGTATCTAAAACTTCTTTCAAATCAGTATTCTTCTCTGAGTTTATCAATCATCTTATTTATTTTTTCAGGTGCTGCATATCCTGCATCGATTCCTGCCATATCCAAGAGTTTTGGTACGGGCTTGAACAGTATTCCTTTTTCCGTGACTTGTACAAGGAGTTTGTCGCCTTCTTTGATTCCAAACTGTTCCCTAATCTCCACAGGAATGGTAGTCTGCCCCCTTCGCGTAACCTTCACTACTTTTGAATCTAAGATTTCCATTCTGTTCACTCAACATTAAAAGTATTATCCTATTCTAAAATACTTTCCTATCCACAACTAAAATAGGAATCTTAACCAGCTTATCCGTCAATGACTAGGTGGTCTTCACCAAAATCCCCAAAACACTCAATCTGAAATCTTGAATACACGTTTGAGTTGGTGTAAATGCAAGCGTATATGAAAGGAAGAAGAACACAACAACCGTTTTCCAATTGTTGTTCTTTCAATAAAAATTAATGCTTTGGTTGTAGATGGTGGAGGATTTTTCTTCTTTTTAGAAATTAGAAGGCGATACCTTAGCCTGTTAGCCGTTTCTTCATCAAATTAACGTTCAGAATGAAGTTGGGAAGTGAGGATAAAGATGAGTGATATTTTTGGGCTCTAACGCTAAACTTTCTGATTCATATTTTTGATTCATAAGGCTTATTATTCTTTAAACCAAAACAGATTATTGAAGAACTTGAAGTCTGTAAAAGCTAGGTAGACCATCAATTAAAATCAAAAGGTTTTAGCCAATGAATAAATGTCCCAATTGTGGTTGCCGCGAAATTGCGACCAAAGTTCGCGGAGATGAAATTTTAACCATATGTAAACATTGCAGCACTGTACGTTTTAAAAGATTTTTTGTGGAAAATAACCCCCAGCCATATGAAATATAAAGCGCGTACGCTCAAGGCCTTTCCAAACTAACCATAACTTTCAATCAAACTAAGTAGCTACATAAGGCAAGAGTTGAAACAACTCTCCGTAATAGTGGAGAGTTTAGTAAAATGAACCGCTCCACTTATAAGGAGAATTGAAATTGGGATTTGTTCTTCGCGTCGGGTTTTTTTTCTGGTTCAGGTTTTTCAGGTTCTTCTGGTTCTGTCTCTAGTTCTAGCTCAGGAGTTGGTTCTAGCGCAGGTTTTTCTGGTTCTGGCTCGAGTTCAAGTATTGGTTCTAGTTCAGGTTCTTCGGTTTCTGGTTCTAGCTCAAGTTCGGAAATTGTCTCAGATTTTTCTGGTTCTGTCTCTAGTTCTAGCTCAGGAGTTGGTTCTGGTTCAGGTTTTTCGGGTTCAGGTTCTAACTCTATTTCAGGAGTTGGTTCTAGTTTAGGTTCTTCGGTTTCTGGCTCTGGCTCAAGTTCAAATATTGGTTCTGCTTCAGGTTCTTCAAGTTCTGGCTCTAGTTCTTCTGGTTCAGGTTCTTCTGGCTCGGATTTTTCTGATTCGGGTTCAGGTTTTGTTGCCAAATTTGCTGCATTTTCTGCTTCTGTCAGTGCGCGGTCGGGTATACTTATTGACTTCCTTAATTCGTCAAATGTTATTTCGCTTCCAGTTAGTCTGAACTCTTCCATGAACCTTCTAATTATCCCTGAAATTCTGTTTGCTTCTTCTTTAGTGTCAACTCTTATGAAGATTTTATTATTAGGGTAACCGAGTTGATAACTGGCATTGTACCCTTTTTCCTGAAGAAATCTTACGATAATCTTTGCAAGGCGTTCATCTTCTGGTTCAAACACTTCATAATCCATTATCATAATTCATTCACGCCATACCTTAAGCAATGCCACGTAAAGTTAAAGATTTCATATTAACCCTTGCTCGTTTTATAGTCGCTTTTAGTATTTAGAATTAATGACTTGTTAGACTGTTTGCCCCGTTAAAAGTTTAAAGGCAAATTTGTTCTAGTTATTATTGGCGAATTGTCTGTGAAAGTGTCTTTTTGGCTTCTAGACATTAATCCCAAAATTGATGGTACATCTGTTGAGTTGTGGCTCTGGGGAATTGACAAAAGCGGAGACCGAGTGTTAATTATTGAAAGAAATGTTAATGCTTACTTTTACGTTGTGGTCAAAGACGAATGTGACGTATTGCATACTGCATCTGAAATCATGAACGCTTACCCATCTTCAATCGTGAAAGCGGAAGCTGTTGAGCGCAAGTTCTTCGGCAAGCCCGTGAAAGCAATAAAAATCTGCTGCAAGGTTGCAACTGAAACAGTCAAGCTTGCAAAGGAGCTTCGAAGCTTCGAAGGAATAAAAGAATGCCTCGAAGACGACATTCGCGTTGCAATGCGATACCTAATTGATAACGATGTGGCTCCGTGCGCTTGGCACGAAGCAGAGGTTGAGGAAGAAGAAAGGAAATCTAACGTAAGAGTTGACAAAGTTTATGTTGCGAAATCCATTCCCAAACAGCTTGATTGCGTCGATAAACCCCCGCTTAAAACAATCAGTTTCTCAATGATAAGTTACAGTCGGGAGGGCTCGCCCAAACCAGACAGAAATCCAGTAGTAATAATTTCTACCGTTGCAAGCGATGGAAAAGAAAAGCAGTTTACCGCGGGTGACGACAAGAACGACAATCCTATTCTTCAAGAATTCATTGATTACGTTTGCCTGTTTGATCCTGACGTCATTGTTGGTTTTGGGGCTAACGCGCAAGATTGGGATTACCTCATAAAGCGAAGCCACCGTCTCCAGAGAACCTTTGACGTCGACCGAAGCAAAAAAGAACCGCATACCAGCATTTACGGTCACGTCTCATTTACAGGCATAGCAAACGTTGATCTCGCCGATTTTATGGATGTTTTTCCCGAAGTGAAAATTAGAACCCTTTCCAACTTGGCTTACTATTTAGGCGTAATGAAAAACCAGTCAAACACGGAAATTGAAGATGTTGAATTTCCAGATTACTGGGATCAACCGCAAAAAAGAGAAGCCCTCAAAGAGTTCAGCTTAAACAACGCTCGAAAAATCCACCAATCCGCTACTTTGCTGCTTGATTTCGCAATGCAACTTTCAAACTTAGTCAGTTTACCATTGGACCATGTGATGACTGCCGCCGTAGGATTTAGGGTTGAGTGGTTTTTGATTAAGCAAACCAGCAAAATCGGCGAGCTCATACCTAGACGTATAGAGCAGCCTTATCGCCCTTACGCTGGGGGGTTAGTGCTTAGTCCAAAACCGGGATTGCATGATAATGTAGCCGTTTTAGATTTCAAATCAATGTATCCTAATATCATGATAAGATACAATCTCTCCCCAGACACCTACGTTGCACCAGAGGAGCCTGAACCACCAGCAGGAGTTTATGAAGCGCCAGAAGTCAAGCATCGATTCCGCAAGGCACCACCTGGTTTCTACAAAGAAGCATTAACCTACCTGATAGAGGTTAGAAGCAAAATACGCTTGCAAATGAAAAGGTTAAGCCCCAGCACAGTTGAGTACAGCATTTTGGATGCAAGACAAAAGGCAGTAAAAATCATTACAAACGCCGCTTACGGCTACGCTGGCTGGGTTGGCGCAAGATGGTACATTAAACCAGTCGCAGAAGCAGCATCCGCGTGGGGCCGACACACGATATTAAGCGCTACCCACTTAGCCGAAAATAAAGGCTTAACAATTATTTACGGTGACACAGACAGCCTCTTCTTGACAAATGACGAAAAAAAGCTTCTTGAACTTAAAGGGAAAATCGGCGAAGATTTAGGTTTAGAGGTAGAAGTTGGTGAAGTTTACAAACGCATTTTCTTCACAGAAGCCAAAAAACGTTATGCAGGCTTGCGGCTGGACGGTAGTTTAGACATCGTTGGACTGGAAGTTATCCGTGGAGATTGGGCTGAAGTTGCAAAAAAAGTGCAAGAACACGTTCTTGAAATAATTCTAAAGGAACAATCCCCTGAAAATGCAACAGCATACGTTCACAAAGTAATAGCAGAGCTAAGGCAAAGAAAAGTTCCGTTTCATGACCTCATAATTTGGAAAACGCTAACTAAAGCCCCTGAACAGTACGCCATTAGAGCTCCCCATGTTGAAGCTGCAAAGATGCTTAAAGAAAAAGGCTGGCGTCTAACAGCAGGCGACAAGGTAGGCTTTGTCATACTTGGGGGTCAAGGACGTTTTTACAGTCGCGTGAAACCCTACGTTTTCGCAAAATACGATGAAGTCGATGTCGATTACTACATCACCAACCAGATAGTTCCTGCTGCCGCTAGAATTCTTGGATTCTTCAATGTGACAGAAAAAGAGTTGATCAAAAAGGAAGCAAAAGAAACTGAAGAAATCAGAAGCTTAATGGATTATGTTTAGGCTTGAGGTATGGCATCTTGGAAAGTTGCCAATTCTACGTTTAATGCTGGCTTCACTGCTTCTGAAATTCGCGATGCAACGATGCGTCTGATGTTTTTGTCAGCTGCAATGTCAACGATTCTCTGGGTGATGATGCCGTCGAAAACTACTGTGTCAACGCCAGTTACTTGCTGAAGTTTCTCAGCTAATTGGCTTACAGGTAACCGCTCAACAAATTCAAATTTATCGTTCAGCAAAACTGCTTCAAGTGTGCCTTGTAATGCTTTTGCCGCTTGACCTACAGGCTCTGGGACTTCAACTTTAATGTGGTGAGGTGCTGGCGGTTCAGGTTTTTTGGCGGGTTTAGGTGGTGGGGCTGCGGCTTCTGTTATTGGTAGTTTATTTTCTATGGCTTCAGCGATTTCTTTGCAGTTGCATTCTTCGATTTCTTTTCCTCTCGGGGCGCGGCCGACAAATTTGACGTTTGTAACTTGGATTAGCTCTTTAAGTATTAAATCGCCGCCTCGGTCGCCATCCAGTAGGGCAGTGGCTATTTTTTCTTTGGTTAACTTCTTTATTGACTCTGGAACTTTGGCGCCTTCAAGGGCAACGGTATTGAAAATTCCGCAACGCATTAAATTGATGATATCTGCGCGTCCTTCAACAACAAAAATTTCTTTAGCAGCATCTAACCCTGGACCAGCAGGCAAATCTTCTGGACCATACTTTTCCACTTTGCCAACTTTCATAGTTTCAGAGATTTCTTTATAAACGTCATCGACGCTTGGCATTGACTCTATAGTCCATTTGTGAAGGATTTCTTTAGCTCGGTCAATAATGACTTTTCTACGTGCTTCTCGAATATCTTCGATTCTGTCTATTCCGACTTTTGCTGAGCACGGACCGACACGGTTAATGCTTTCGATGCTTGCTGCAATAAGAGCTGTCGAAACTCGATCCAAACTTGTTGGAATAGTTATTAAACCCGAGGTCTTGTCGTTTTTGGAATGTAAATCAATTTCGATTCTTCCGATGCGGCCTGTTTTTTGGAGTTCTCTAAGATCAAGTTCAGGTCCAAAAAGCCCTTCTGTTTGACCAAAAACTGCGCCTATAACATCAGGTTTTTCAACTACGCCTTCAATTTCAAATTTCGCGTGGATAACGTACTTTATCGTAAATGTTTGGGATGTTCCCGTAAATATGCACTTCCTATTTGTAAATTATTTAATTATATTAAATCGCATATAGCGAGTTTATCTCGCAATAATGAGATTTTAATTATCTTATTAGTTTGATAAAATTTAGGTGCATGCTATTTAATATAACTTGCGTAGTCCAGCTACATGTCCCGTGTATTTCGTTTTTTTAGTTCCTTCCAGAGGTTGAAAAAAAATGTTACATATTTCCTTAAAATGGCTTTAGGTTGCTTAATTAACGAAAAGTATTGTTCGGCGAATCAGTCCAGTTAACCATGCGACATCTAAAAAATCTAGGAGAATCGAGGAGAGAGAAGGTCACATTTTTGTTAACTATTGATTCGCCAAACGAACTGCTTAGGTCGTCACTGCGCATATACACAAATCTCAACAAAAAATAAAAGAGTATGTTATTGCTTCGTGGAGCCAACATTATAGTCTCTTAGCCTTAACTCACTTGTTTTCTGAGCGCTTGTCTCCCAATTTGCTGGCTAATTACATGGCTAAATTGATTTCCTCTTCTCTTTTCCAAGTAATCTTTCAGCTAAAAAGTCGACTCTCTCACCTGTGGCAGGCTTTACCCTTTAACTTAAATAATAAATCAGCCAAAAGGTAAATCCACAAATGGCGACTGCCATGAGCCTACGCATTAACCCAGAATACGAAAAATTGCTGCCTAAAATGTCTGAAGAAGAATTCGCCGAGCTAAAAGCATCCATACAAGCGGAAGGACAGCATTATGCCATAATAGTGAACGAGGACATGGAAGTTTTAGATGGGCATCATAGGTACCGTGCATGTACTGAACTGGGTATTGAACCGGATTTTGAAGTCCGAAAGTTTGACGATAAACTCTTAGAGAAAAAATTTGTAATAGAAACTAACCTTAGACGTCGTCACCTGAACAATTTTCAGCTTGTAGAGTTGGCCGTACCGCTGCTTGAGATCGAGAAGGCCCTGGCAAAGCAACGGCAGTCTAAGGGCGGAAAGAATGGACGAAACCTACAGTTAGGATTAGCGCCAGAAGACGCTGAGCCCGAATTTAAGGCAAAAGCAACCGAAGTAGTCGCCAAAAAAGCCGGTGTTTCAACACGCACTTTTGAGCGAGGCAAAAAAATACTGGAAAAAGCAAGCGAAGATGACAAGCAGAAACTTCGAGATGGCAAAACCAGCATAACTCACGTTTACAGCGAGATTGTTTCGGGTGAGCAGCCAAAAACAGATGTGATGGAGGCGCCAATAGCAAAAGAGGAGACAGCTCGGGATTTGGAGAATAAAGCAGATTTGCTGGAGCTTTTGGAGCGTCTTCAGAAAGGGGAGTTGTTCTGTTCCGCCTGTGGAAATTCCATGTTACAATGCAGTAAATGCCATAAAACTTTGGAAACTCTGTTGGAATTGAAGGGCCCAAAAGCAAAGAACATCCAATGAGCAAGTGAAGCCTTTACAATCGTAGCGGTGCTCTGTTTCACTGCAGTTATCTTCTCAGCATTAAGGGGCAAAAACAATGGTTACTGTGCTAACGGCAAAACAGAAAACAAACCTGACATGAGCTCTACTGTTTTAGAGTAGCATAGAAATCTTTCACTTTTTGCGAAGCGTCAGGCATCAAGGGGTCGCCATGTCCCC
The DNA here is from genome assembly GCA_050012755.1 of Bathyarchaeia archaeon. GTDB lineage: Archaea > Thermoproteota > Bathyarchaeia > Bathyarchaeales > Bathycorpusculaceae > Bathycorpusculum. The sequence continues at coordinate 126,289 of JBEKGO010000002.1, read as the reverse complement.
CAAGCATTACGTCGAAATCAAATGTTGAGATTTTACCTATAGACTCTCTTGCTTTAGCTGAATCTAAATTAAATTGTCCGGGCGACTCAGTAAGTTTACCATTCACGAATCTGAGAGCATCCCCAACAAACATAACCTTTCTTTTGGTGTCTAACAATGAAATGCTTCCTTCACTATGTCCAGCGGTAAGAATAACTGTGAGCCCTCCAATACTATCGCCTTCTTTCAAAACAGCGTCAGGCTTTATGGGTGCAGGTTTAATAACAGAACTAAACGCCCTGAACATTAAATTCTTAGGTTTAGGCGGCGATTTCTTTCCAGCAACAATTTCAGCGTCAAATTCGCCAACTGCAACTTTCGAGCCTGTGGCTTCCTGCACTTTTTTGAGGGACCCTACGTGATCAATATGGAAATGTGTAATAACAGTCGTAGCTACATCTGAGGGCCTATGACTTAAACTTTCAATATATTTTATTATTTTTTTGTCGCTTCGAGGCAAACCAGTGTCGATTAGAATCAGTTTGTCTCCGTCTTCAACAAGGTAAACATTGCAGTTCACGCCTTCAACCTGATAGATTCCATTTACGATTTTCAAGGTTAATCGCTTCTTAGAAAAACTTCAACCGCTCACTCTTAAAAATGTATCAGCTTTAGGGAAGCGAGCGAGTGCTGCTGGGTTCATCTGAATGCTAAATTAGGATATCACCTGAACATATTCAGCTTGTTGAAAGCCTATACATTGCTGTTTTCCTATTGCAGAAGCACAATTAATATAGCACTATACACCGCAAGGATACTGCAGGAACCAAAAATGCAAAAGTCTTATTCGCGTTTACTCGGCGTAGTTGGAAAGCCTAATACGGGCAAATCGACATTTTTCAGTGCAGCAACCCTAGTGGCTGCTGAAATCGCCAATTATCCATTCACTACCATTAAACCAAACAGAGGCGTCGGTTATGTTCGAACGCCCTGCGTTCATGAAGAATTTGAAGTTAAGGATAACCCGAAAAATTCGCTTTGCCTCGATGGCGTAAGGCTTGTTCCCGTAGAATTGATCGACATTGCTGGAATTGTTCCTGGTGCTTGGGAAGGACGTGGCTTAGGCAACCAATTCCTAGACGAAATACGCAGAGCCGATGCACTTGTCCATGTGGTTGATGCTTCAGGTGGAACAGACTGCGAAGGAAAAAGCTGCAAACCTGGTGAGCATGACCCGCTGGAAGACGTAAAGTTTCTTGAACGGGAAATAACAATGTGGATGGTGACAATTCTTAAGAAAGATTGGTCAAAAATTGCTCGAACCGCTGAAGCCGATAAAAAAGGCATTGCTTTGCCGCTTGAGGATCGACTAACAGGTTTAGGCATAAAGCGGCAGCTAGTCGGTGAAGCCATTCGAAAAGCCAATTTAAACATAGACAAACCAACCACTTGGTCTGACGACGACTTTTACCGGTTTGTTGACACCTTAAGGTGCATGTCAAAACCAATGCTGATTGTTGCAAACAAGATTGATTTGCCGACAGCTGAAGCAAATTTACGGCGTATGAAAGAGCTTGATTACATGGTCATTCCCTGTTCTTCCGAAGCTGAACTTGGGCTGAGGCGAGCTGCCGAAAAACAATTAATTGATTACAAGCCGGGCGACAGTGACTTTAAGATAACGCATTCAGAAAAACTATCAACTGTACAGATTAAAGCTCTGGAGGCAATACATGAAAAAGTGCTTGTTAACTACGGGTCAACAGGCGTCCAAAATGCTATGAACATGGCTTACTTTAAGCTTCTCAACATGATTACGGTTTATCCTGTTGAAGATTTGGAGCATCTCTCTGACCACAATGGAAGAGTGTTGCCAGACACTTATTTGGTTCCGCAAGGAACAACTGCAAGGCAATTCGCCTACGTAATTCATAGTGAGCTTGGAGATAACTTCATTTATGCGGTGGACGCCCGGGACAAAAGAAGAATCGGTGAAGACGCTATCTTGAAAGACAGAGACGTCATCTCGATAGTTAGCGCCAAAAAACGCGTTTAGACCTTCTTAGGCGCCGAACCGACGTTTACGGTTTTGGAAAGTTCTAATTGCTCTATACAGATCGATTAAGCGGAAGTCAGGCCAATACACATCTAAAAAGAGCAGTTCGCTGTAGGCGGCTTGCCAAAGCAAGAATCCGCTTAACCGTTCTTCACCTGACGTTCTTATAATCATGTCAGGATCTTGCTTATCCATGTGTGAAGTATAGAGGTACTTTTCAAAAGTGCTCTCATTCACGTCATCCACATCCAGCTCACCTTCCTTGACTTTCAATGCAATCTTTTTAGTTGCATCTATAATTTCAGCTCTGCCGCCGTATGCGAAAGCAAAGTTCCAGAAGTAACAATCATATTCAGCAGTTGCTTTCTCAAGCTCGGCGATGGTTTTCTGTAAACTTTCAGGCAACATGTTAACTCTGCCCATGACTTTAACATGAATCTTGTCCCGATGTAAACGTTCATCTTTTAGAAGCTTGCGAAACCTCTCCTCAGCAAGCTGCATAATTTTTTCTACTTCATCTGAGTGTCGGGCAAAATTCTCTGTCGAAAAAGTGTAAAGCGTTACATATTTTACGTTGATCAGATGGCACCAATCTAAAAGTTGTTCCACAGTGTCAGCGCCCTCGGCATGACCCCATTTATCCTTCAAAAGCAAAGGTTTAGTTTCTTTTTCATTTGCCCATCGCCTATTTCCATCTAGTATTATGGCGATGTGTTCAGGTTTTACTCCGTTTTTGACCTGTTGCCAAAGCCATTTTTCGTATATCTTGTAGGCGCCGATGGCAGAAAGCATTTTTTTAAGCATTAAGCGCGACCTCGCATGTTAAGCGTATTTGACGTTTTGAACGATGCATTATATTTTAAACCTTATTGGATTCAATTAAATCTTGCCCTAGTTTCGGGAGAAAACTATTTTGCGAGATTCTTATCTGTTTTTTGAAAGAAATCTTTTGTTGATCTGCTGGTAATGAAAATTAATAGAACTGAAGCAATGCCGATTAGAATGCCGACTACTATAGTAAAGATGAAGGTTGAAAAGTATGGGTTGCTAAAGCCAATTATGGGCTGTCCTGTTGAGTTAAATGCGTTGGCAACTACGTTTGCTGTTGCTTCCAAAATCCAGCGGAACCATGCAACTGTAACTATCAATGCAACATTGCGAAGCAATCTTGAGTCTCTTTCAAAGTATAGGCGCACACTTCGTCCAAAAAGAACAATTATTATGCCTGCTACGATAAGGTCCTGGATACCTTTGATAAAGAAAGTGGCTATTCTTGGTGTGAGAACGAAAGGTGCATCGTTGTTTGTGACGTTTGCTATGCCAAGATAAACACTTACTGCCACACATAGTATTCCTGCGATAATCGTGTAGTTTGAAATTTGCATCGGCAGCGATGGTGGCGAATATTCTTTTGCCCATGTGTAGAGGCTTTTAGCTGATTTGTCCACGCCAAAGCCCTTGACAAGTAAGAAACCGCCAAGAACAATGACTATCGCTACTCCGTAATAATATATAGTGCCCGGATAAAACAGGTTGATTCCCCATAAAATACCAAAAATGAAAACCAACAGACCGGGCAAACCCAAAGCCATACGTGCATATCTTGGGTTATCCACAATTAATCGAAGATATTTTGTGAAAAGAGCTGCGGTTTCTTCGATTGATTCACTATGCTTTATTACTATTCGTCTAACTGAAGAAACAGGCACTCTGGATTCTACAAGAGGTAAAATTGCCTCGTCAGAGTAGCCGTCAGAAACCAGAATAACCTCATTGGCGCTAAACGATTCAAGCAAATTGCTTAATTCAACAACCAGTTTTCTGTCAGCACTAACGCCGCCTAACTCAGACCCCGATATAGTGGCAACTTCAAAGATTTCTTCAGGCTGCTTTTCATTCTGTAATCTATCATAAAGCCTAACAGCTTCAAACATGGCATTTGCGTCAGGTTCTTCTGGATCTTTTAAGGCTAAAGAAACTGCGCCGTCCAAATTTGCGGTTCTTCCCAAAAGCGGCGTTTTTATTCTTGCCTTAATTTCCAAATCGCCATCTCTATCAACACATAAAATTAGGATACGCTTTTGCGTTGGTTCTTGCGTTTCCCTCTTAGCCATCTACATCTCTATTCCCAATACACCTAAGTTAACTTGAATTTTTTGTTTCAGGATCCTCTTCAGGCTCGTCGCCCAAAGCAAGCTGGAATTCATTCCAACTTAATTTTTCGCCCCTTTTCAGCTTTTCTTTCGCTTCAGCCCCAAGTTTCTCTTTAATAGCTTGCTGTTTTTCTTTCACAACTTGTTGTTGTTCTTTAGCTGCGTTCTCTCTTTCTTTATACGCCTTCTCTTTTTCCCTATATGCTAGCTGCGCTGCCATTCTTCTGAGTTTTTCCTCCTCATACATGGCTGTCCGTAAAGCACGTAATTGCCCAGTTAATTCCGCGATTTTCACGTACATCTGGACAATATCTTCCTTTGTTTTAATGTAAGCTTGATGTAAGCCGTCAGCTTGAGCTCTGCTGATTTTCGCAGCGTTCACTTTTTCAATCATTTTCGAATGTAAATCTTGACTTTTCTTGGCTAATTCAGTTAGCTCATTATGAAATACGTCAGCTTCATCTTCAATGGCTTTACGTTGAATTATTAAATCCTTGATTTTTTTGTTTTGGGCATCAATTTTTTTGTAAGCACTGAGAAGAGTTTCAAGCTGCTTGACATTTTCAATCAGCCTTTTTTCTTCTTGCAAATCAAGAGAAGTCGTCTGTATTTTCCATTCAATTGCTTCAAACTCTTGCTGAAGATCCTGCTGCCGTTCACGCGGTAACTTTTTTTTGTATTCAGCGATTCTTTCTTTTCTGGCATTTATTTGCTCGATAATGGGTGAGGCTTTGGCTCTGATAATGTCTCGTTGCTGTTTCAGCAACTTGACTTTTTCGTTTAAGCTGTCGCGCTCTGTCTTCAACTCATTGATTTCTTGATGAGTTTTCTTTACTAATTCGTTTAACTGGTCTCTTTGCTCGATATGTTTTGTTATTTGAGCGTTTGCTGTATTAGCCTGTTCCTTTAGCTTTTCGATTTGTTGGTGGATGTCTTCTATTCTGACGGTCTTCTGTTCATTGCTCATGAGATAGCTCCATATGTTGGTTCAAGCTTATGATGATTCCTATTTCCGAATTTATATTAGTTATCTGTGGAAAATATGATATTTTCACCGTTCAATATCAGTGTTTTCATTATAATTTTTAAATATATCCTAACACAATCCTCTGTTGAGATGAGAGATATGTCCTTCAATTATGACGAACTCCTAAAAAAAGCATGTGCTCAGATGCCCGAAGTTTCGACGAAGCGTGAGCGCTTAGAATTACCAAGATTGTACATCAATACGGTTGGTATGCGAACAATAATCTCTAATTTCAAAGAAGTTGCTGAAGCTTTAGATCGAGATCCCCAACACATCTTGAAGTTCCTGACAAGAGAAATGGCTACGGCAGCGACTTTCCAGGATTCAAGAGCAATTTTTCAAGGAAAATTTCGCGGCGACAGTTTTGAACGGTTACTGCAGCGGTATTTGGAAAACTATGTTACTTGTCCCGTTTGTAAGCGTCCTGATACCAGAATAGTTAAGGAAAAACGCCTCTCTTTCTTGGTTTGTAATGCCTGCGGTGCCAAATCATCAATCAAACAGTTGTGAGTGCGCTAAAATGGAAGTTTACATAAACCTCAAACAAGTCGGCAGAAACGTGCTGTTAGCTGTTTGCGACTGTGAACTTCTCGGCAGGACACTTCGAGAAGGCAAAATTGTCTTTCATATTAAAGACGAGTTTTACAATGGACGAAAAGCAACGGTTGAGGAAGCTATGGGCATGATTGATAATTCAACCATAGTAAATCTTGTAGGCAAAGCATGCGTTGAAAAAGCAATATCGAAAGGGTTTGTGCATCCTGAAGCGGTTATAAAAATCGAAGGCGTACCTCACGCACAGATAATAAAACTCTAATCATTTAGCGCTCAGACAACAGTAAGTAATTTTCCAGTTTCCCATATTTTCTCGAAATGATTTGAGATTAATTGCTAGTATGCAGAACGGAACTTTGGTTTGAGAAACCTAAGGTTCAGCTCTAAAAATGCCATAATGGGATAAAATTTAATTAACATAGATTCTCTACATGTACCTTAAAACCGGCTGAGCCTTACAAGATGACAGTTAATTCAAAGATAATTATCTCCAAACGTGTTATTGTTATTCTTCTTGTTGCTTTGCTTGTGTTTTCGGGATTCAATACTTACCTAATTCTTGTAAGAACAAATGGTCCCGCCACTGCTGTTCCTTATGATTTTGTTGTTTCTCCAAACGGCAATAATTACCAGTTGAAAAATGTGTTAACGGGTTACTCAGCCAGTGTCTCTTCAGGCGCTTCATCTGCCATTAACACAGCGTTTGCTCAAGGAAAATCAGTTTATCTTAATCCAGGAACATACATTTTAAATCAAGACATTTTGGTTTCAAACAAAATAAATGCCAAAATTGTCGGCGACGGAGCAACAATAGTTGGAAACGGTCATAAAATAATCTTAAGCGGGGACAACTATACCACTTCAGAATATGCAGTCATTTCAGGCTTAACAATAATTAATGGAACAATTAGAATCGAAAATTCTTTTGGAACCACCATAACAAACATGATCTTCGAAAACACCACGACCGGAATAGAGTTGGCCAACACAAAATCTTGGAGTGAAAACACCAAAATTGAAGACTGCCACTTCATCAATGCAACAGAAGGCATAGCACTCCGAACTCCGATTGGCAACGCTACAGGTTCATACGCAAGCTCACAAATTGACCGTTGCTTCTTCAACCTGAGAGACAACAGCATCGGCCTGAATGTTGAGCCGTTGGCCGAGTTTTCAGACAGTCAAATTCAAGATGTACGAATGTGGATGGGTCAAGACGGGGTAAATAATCAAACTGGACTTTTACTCGGCGGAACAATGACTCAATCCCTCTTTGTCGGAGTGGTTTTCGAATCGTTTACAGACCAACCCAACAGCATGTACGCCATTGACATTGGACAAACCGCTAAATATCCTCCGATATTAGATGGCGGCGTCAGCTTTTTGGGCAATTGGACTGCTATGATTCACAACCCATATGGCATATGGATTTCTGGAGTCGGAAGTGCTTTTGAAAGACAAAACGAGAATGTTCCGGTTGGTGTCAACAGCCAGTACGGCACCAATGTAACTATTCAAACGCTTCCGCTTAAAATCTTCACTTTCACACCTAAAATTCAGGTTACAGGCAGCTTCACTAACAATGAAACGATAACAGTTAGGATTCGTTTACAATTTGCTGACAACGTAATCTCAAACAGCGTTACCAAAACCTTCAACAATAGCACCGCAGTGTGGTTAAATGACGATGATATGATGCAGCTGTATCCTTCCCAAGATGTAATTTGGGCTGTCGTGGTTGATGCTCAATCCAGTTCCAGCTCAACAAACGCTGTGGTAACCATTAGTGGCTATGGTACTGCTGGATAACTTTGGTTATGGTTGTTAGATTCTAAAAACTTTGCAGAAGAATGACGAGGATAGTTGATTTTAACCTTTTTAAAATGGATTAAAAAGGATGTATGTGAAGCTTAAGCAGCTTCTTTTCCAGCGCTATCTCTTTTACTGAACGGTTTTCGGCCTGGGCTTGTTTGGCGATTTTTGCTGCTTCCAAGTAGCCGACGTAAGGCGATAGAAGAGTAGCTAACGACGGGTTCTTTTCCAAGTAACGATTGCACTGTTTCACGTTGACGGTTATGCCTTTGACGCATTTGCTAGTAAAGACTGGAATGTAATTGGTCAGAATTTGGATGGAGAAGAGCATGTTGTACATGATGGTTGGCGTCATAACGTTTAGATCCATTTGCCCTGCCTGAACTGCCAAAGACGTCGCCAAATCGTTACCGACCACTTGGAACGCTACCATGTCTAAGCATTCAGCCATCACGGGATTCACTTTTCCAGGCATAATGGATGAGCCAGGCTGTACAGGCGGAAGTACAATCTCGTTTAACCCAGTTGTAGGACCAGAAGCTAGAAGCCGCAGGTCATTTGCTATTCTGATAAGCTCGAGGGCTAATTCTTTGAGACCGCTTGAAACCGTCTGTGCTGACCTATGGCTTTGCAGCGCTTCAAAATTGTTTGCTGCAGGCTTAAGTGGGAAACCCGTCAACTTCGCCAACTCGGCTATAGCGACACTCTTGTAATCGGGATGAGCGTTTGCTCCTGTTCCAACTGCTGTGCCTCCTAGAGCAACGGCGTACAAGTTTTCCTGCCTATTGCGTAATTCAACTGCGGCATTGGCGATTGCTGAACCATACGCGGTGAATTCTTGGCCAATTGTAACTGGCACTGCGTCTTGCAGGTGAGTTCTGCCTGACTTTAAGATATGATTATTTTTTTTGCCCAGCTCATTGAATGAATCTGCCAATTCGTCAAGCGCAACAAGTAAAGGCTGCAGAGACATTAGAACCGAAATATGAAGTGCTGTTGGAAACGTATCGTTGGTTGATTGTCCCATATTCACGTGGTCGTTTGGGCTAACTGTTTTGTAATCGCCTTTCGGTTTGCCCAAGATTCCAAGAGCCTTATTTGCTAAGACCTCGTTAACGTTCATGTTAAAAGAAGTGCCCGCGCCGGCTTGGAAAACATCAACTATGAACTGGTCAAGGAGTTTGCCAGTTAACACTTCATCGCAAGCCTCAATTATGGCTTTTGCTTTCTTTTTCTCAAGCCAGCCCACCTGCATGTTTGCAGTTGCAGCTGCCTTTTTTATAAGAGCATAGGCTTTAATGAAGGGCAAGGGCGTTTTTATGCCGCTTACTGGAAAATTTTCAATAGCCCGAAGTGTTTGAATTCCGTAATAGGCTTCTTTGGGAATTAATCTCTCACCTAATGGATCGGTTTCTTTTCGAGTTTCCATTTTCTTTTTGCCTCTCTTTACCTGCTTTCAGGATGAAGTTCCTGAATAATTTTCTTCTTGGTCTTTATTATCTGCTCGGTTACTTTAATTTTCTTTGGACACACAACTGTGCACATATAGTAGCTTTTGCAACCCCAAATTCCATAGGGCTTCTCCATAACATCCATACGCTCGGATGCATCACTTCTTCGAGAATCAAATATGTACTTTTGTGCTCTCAAGATGGCTGCCGGACCGATAAATTTTGGTTCTTGCTCTAGGATGACCGGACAAGCAGCAACTCCGCAATGTTCCGACGCAATTAAAGCACTGTACAACCCTGCGATTCTACCGCCAACAACCACAACATCATATTTATGAATCAATTGTTGGTTGCCTCAAAAATTTTAGATTTCGAATTTCTCGATGATCCTGTTTTCTTTTTCGCCTGTGATTTCTGCTATTACATGAAAGAACTGTTCCAGCCCTGAATTGACGATTCTTGGCTTAAGAAGCTCGTCAATTTGAAATACGCCTGCGGAGTTTGACATTTTTATTTTTATGTTGATTGGTTTTTCTCCGTTTTTGGCGTTATCAACGCATTCTACTTCAACTTTTTCAATGGATAGTGCTGAGACTGCGTGGATGTCTATTTTTCCCGCTTGGAAGGGTATTCGTGCTCTTCCCGCTTCCATGTCTAATGCATCTGCAATGCCCACAATGCCAGCTTCTTTGGTTAATATTCTATGGGTTGACTCATTGCTTGGTGGCTGTTCGTGGGAAACTATTGCATGCAGAACCTCCGATGTGATTATTGCCTGTTGCTCCTCGTTGTATGTTGGAGTTAAACATTTTTCAAGAAATTCCAAAGCTAAAGTTGCACTATATTTTTCGTGATTATATCGTTGCACAATCATACCTAGATCGTGAAAGATTGCGCCTAAAACAACAACTACTTCGGCATCGTCGTTTTGCATTTTATAGCTTTCAACTATGCTAGGGGTGATGAGGTTTTTTTCGATGAGAATGCGCAAAAGTCTCAGTGCAATGTTAGATACGATTTTAACATGTGTTGGACCGTGGTCAGTGTAGCCCATGCGTTCTATAGCCATTACGTTAGCGCATTTCCAATAAGTTTGAAGTTTCTTATCTTCTTTTATTCGTTCCATTACCTGTTTGAGTTTGGCGTTTTTTCGATATGGTATGTTGAAGACGTATGACACTTTACGGATGCACCATTAAAATGATTATCCGGTGTCAGCATTTAAACTTACATTAGTATTACTGCGGGTATTTTTCGGACGTATCAATATCTATTATAGTCCACGCTGGCGCCTCAACCGTTAACAATTTATCAGCATGGGCATGAACCACGTCGCCGATAGTCTGTGAGTCTTTAAGGCTGAGTATTTCGATGAACAGTTGCCTTCTAAAAAGCAGTGGGTGTCCTTTCTCGCCGTTGTGAATCGGGCTCACTATTAACGCGTCTGCATCGTTTTCCATCTTCTGAATCATCGTCGTTAGAAGATTTGAGTTTATAATTGGTTGGTCGCCAAGAACCAAAAACGCCGCGTCAACCTTTGAAAGTACCATAAGCCCTGTTTGAAAAAAAGGAATAATCCCAGTCTCGCCGTCTAAATTTAACGCAATCTTGACCTTGCCAAGCCTCGGCTTTATAACTTCAACAATCTCCTCAAGTTTATTTCCCAAAACAACCACCTGCTCATTTATGCCAACAACTGTCAACGCATCCAAAATATTCTCAATTAATGTTTTGCCATTCAAACTTGAAAGAAAATTGTTTTTCCCCATTCTTTCGGATTTTCCAGCCGCTAACACAACAGCTCCAACAATCATCAATGACACCCAGACAATTCAAAGAGAGTCCTGGTATTATTGTTGGCCGAGAATCATAAATGGCTTTTGAACCGATTGGGAAGAGGTAGCTATTTGTTAGCGTAAAAATACCGTAAAATAGCTAAAACATTCAGTTTTAATTTTGCAAAATACAAATTTTTGCTGTGAAATCTGTTAGGTTAACGAACACGCTTTTAAGCACGAAAAGCAATTGTTTTCAAATATCTGTAGCAGAGGTTTACTGTTTGGGAAAGAAAAAAGTATTAAGCGAAGGCGCAATCGGCGAACTAGTTTATCCTGGACAAGGCGAAGTCTTAGGCGTAGTTGTTAAACTGCTTGGATTCGACCGCATTCTAGTTAAATGTCAAGATGGCGCTGAACGTTTATGCCGTATTCGCGGAAAAATGAAAAGACGTGTTTGGATTCGAGAAGGAGACATCGTTATTGTTTCACCCTGGGAATTCCAAACCGATAAACGCGGCGACGTTGTTTGGCGTTACACACACGGCCAAGCTGACACGCTGAGACGCAAGGGCATTTTAACCCTTTAATCTTCTACTTTAGCGCTCAATTTTATTATCATACGATTGTTAGCTTGGCACTAGGGCTTTCTTGTTTGATCGGTTTTAAATACCCTGAAGCAGTTAGAATGCTTGAATAGAATGTCTAGAAAAGCTCAAGAACGCCTTGCGCACAACGAAAGAAGAATCGAAAGAAGAGACAAAATGCTCGTCCACGACATGACAAAAGAACGCGCAACCGTGGAAGAGGTTTTTGACCAAACCACACGCATGGTTGTCTTTGACTTGCTCAACAGCGGTGTGTTCTATGAGCTCAATGGCGTTGTTAGTTCAGGCAAGGAAGCTCGCGTTTACTGGGCTACGAACAAAGAAGGCACGGATTTAGCAGTAAAGATTTACTTAACCTCCTCTGCCGAATTTAAAAGAGGCATGCACAAATACATTGAAGGTGACCCACGCTTCAAAGACGTTAAACATGATACACGTTCATTGATTGCTGTTTGGGCGCAGAAGGAATTTCGGAATTTAGGGGACGCTTACGCGGCAAAGGTCCATGTGCCAAAACCCATAGCAGTCAAAAGTAATGTTGTGGTTATGGAGTTTATAGGTAAGGAAGGGGTTAGTGCGCCCTCGCTGAAGGAGCAGTCGCCAAATAACCCTGAAAAAGTCTATAAAATTCTAGTCACTTACCTAAAGCGTCTCTACCAAAAAGCCAGAATTGTCCATGGTGACCTGAGCGAATACAACATTATGATGTGGAAAGGCAGACCCGTGGTTTTTGACGTATCCCAATCCGTTTCAACCCAGCATCCCATGGCAGATTTTATGTTGCGCAGAGATTTAGCGAACGTAAATAGGTTCTTTAGTAGGTTAAATGTTAGAGTTATTCCAATTGAAGAATTTCATAAAATGGTTGTTGGTAAATAATGTCCCGTCCAGACATGTTTGTAAAAATTCCAAAAGAACGCATTGGCATACTTATTGGTCCAGAAGGTAAAGTTAAGAGGTACATCGAAGAGAAACTTGAGGTCAAACTTGAAATTGACACTGAAGGAAGCGTCACCCTCGTTCTTTTGGAAACATCAAAGGATCCCTCTTTATTGCTAAAAGCTAAAGATGTTGTAACTGCAATCGGCAGAGGGTTCCCTCCTGAAACAGCTTTCCGTTTGATACGCAACGAAGATGACATTTTCCACATGATAGATTTACGGGTGATTTTTGGGCGTTCAGAATCAGATATTAAACGTATAAAAGGCAGAATCATCGGTGCAGAGGGCAAAACAAGAAAGCTGATTGAAGAGTTAACTGAGGCTGACGTAGTTGTTTATGGTCACACTGTGGGGATAATCGGCAGTTTTGAAGAAGCCAACGCCGCAAGAAACGCTGTTCAGATGATTGTTGAGGGTTGCGAGCATCATACGGTTTACAATTATTTACAGAAGAAACGAACTGAACTTAAGAAACAGAAACTTCAGCTATGGGAAAAACCGCAGGAAAAGTAAGTCAACGGTTTCATCTCCCCGTTGGCAATAGGTGTTACTGATTTAAATATCAACCCAAAATTTCAAGTCTGAACTGCACACTAAGCCTAATGAGCCAGTTATGGCGCAAAAATTCTTAAGAGCATAGAGGAAGACATAGGCTCCTCAGGGTACGCTGCGAACACTAATCTCTACGGAATCGCTGACTTTGTTTATGGATAGTCTTTAATGGAAGTTACCGTAATAGAACCAAAAAAGGGGTTAGTTATGAGCGGTGACAAAATAGTTGTGGGTTTAGCCGGGATGCCGGGTTCAGGCAAATCTCTAGTCGTTGAAACTGCACGGGAATTAGGCTACGACATTGTGATTATGGGAGACGTTATTAGAGAGGAAACCTTGAAGCTTGGCTTAGATTTAACACCGGCGAACGTGGGAAAAGTTATGCTTCAACTTAGAGCCGACGGAGGCGTCACAGTGGTTGCTCAAAAATGCATTCCAAAAATCGAAATACAAGAAAAAAATAAAGTACTAATTGACGGTTTAAGAAGCCTTCATGAAGTTGAAGCTTTCAAAACTCATTTTGCAAAATTCAGCATAGCCGCTGTTCACGCATCTCCAGAAACAAGGTTTACCCGACTCTCTAACCGTCGTCGAAGCGACGATTCAAACGGTTGGGCAGTCTTTCATGAACGGGATATGCGTGAACTCAGCGTTGGCTTAGGCAACGTGATTGCGATGGCTGAACAGATGATAATTAACGATGTCGGTGTTGAAGAGGTTAAGGCTAGGATTGCAGAGGCTTTGAGGAGGATTGAGCGGAAATGGATGAAGTAAATGTTAATGTGGAAGCCGAAATTTATCCGACTGAAAGCGAGGAAAAAGTCAAAGCAGCAGTAGCTAACATTCTAGGCAACGCTTCGATGACAATCAAGACCGAGGACAAAGTAAACATTTTGATTGCTGAAGCTAAAGGACAAGAATCTTTGGTTAAACTGCGCAACATTATGCGCTGTGACAGAGTTCGTGATGCATCTAGAAAAGCGCTTTTTCGCAGCACAAGAGGCAACACGGTAAGGTTTTGCCTAAACAAGCAGGTAGCATTTGCAGGGCACATCTCTTTTTGTGAGGAAACAGCTGAGTCACCACTAGGCCCAATAAAGGTTACTATTGAAACCGGCAATCCGCAAGGGCTCATCGAGTGGCTTGCCGAAAAAACCGGAAGGTAAGAGGATTACTGTTGTCCGCAAGGGCGAAGGTCACTAAAAACGGTGCTGTATTGTTAGGTGACAGTGTTGCATGTGACGCTTTCGATGATTCTAGGCCCTTGCGGATTGTAACTCATGCCCACGCAGATCACCTTGGCGGTTTACGGAAAAGCTTGAAGTGCTGCGAGAAAGTTTTTATGACTAAAGCCACAAGAGACCTTGCGGAAACCCTTGACGGCTCACTTAATCTTCATGGGACTCCAGTAAAAACCATGGAATATGGAAAAGCCATCAAGTACGGCGACGAAAAAATTACTCTTATCAAAGCAGACCATATTTTGGGTGCAGCTCAAGTATTAGTCGAGGATGCAGGTGGAATAAGAATTGCTTACACAGGCGACTTCAGAATTGACGACACACCTGTTGTCGAATGTGATATTCTCGTCGTTGAAGCAACATACGGAAGCCCATCATTTAGACGGAATTTTGGGGTGGATGTTCGGGAACTGTTGGTTTCTATGATTGAGAAACGCTTGCGAGGCGGCACAGTTTATGTCTTCGGTTACCATGGAAAGCTTCAAGAAATCATGAAACTTCTCAGAAAAGCCGATGTTTCAGTTCCATTTGTAATGCCTGAGAGGGTTTACAAAGTAACTAAGGTTTGCGAACAACATGGAATGGATCTTGGCTGCCTCTCACTTTCCACTGACGAAGATGGACGTGAACTATTGGACGGTAATCTTCCATGTGTAGCATTTTACCACATGAATTCTCGCCAACATGTGGGTTTGAATAATTCACGCATTTGCGTCAGCGGCTGGGAATTCAGTGCACCCTGCCGGCAAATCGGAGATAGAGAATTCTTGGTTGCCCTAAGTGATCACTCTGATTTTGACGGCTTAATCGAATATGTTAAGCGTTCACATGCAAAACAAGTTGTCACTGACAATTACAGGAGCCATGGTGTAGTTTTAGCGAAGGAAATCCGCAAGCGCCTGGGCGTTTCCGCAGTCGCTATGCCCCGAACTGCGGGGCAAACTACGCTGTAAAACCCATTTTTCCGCCAACCGTTGCTTAAAGCTTAAAAGCGAAAAAACAGACTAAGTCCTTGCAATCGAGGATTAGAAGAATGGCTAAATCATCAGTAATCTCAGGTTTCTATAAACTTCCACTCAAAGAGCGTTTAGCAATCATTAAAGATTTTGCGGGTTTAACCGATGAAGAAATTCGTTTACTTGAGAACACAGGTTCTTTACCTTTAGATTTAGTTGACCATATGGTGGAAAACGTTATCGGCGTTTTCCCTGAACCTTTAGGCGTCGGCGTTAACTTCCAAATAAACGGAATAGACTACATTATTCCGATGGCAACGGAGGAGCCAAGCGTGATTGCTGCAGCCAGCTACGCCGCCAAAATGGTGAGAGATGGCGGAGGCTTCCACACCAGCAGTACCGCCCCTGTAATGATAGGGCAAATCCAATTGGTCAAAATCAAAGACGCCAAAGTAGCGAAAAAACAGGTTTTGGACGCTAAAGCTCAAATTCTTAAGAAAGCGAACGACCAAGATCCAGTCCTGAATTCTTTCGGCGGCGGAGCCAAAGACATGGATGCTAAAATCATCGATACCACCATGGGAAAAATGGTCATTGTAGAGTTATATGTTGACTGCAGAGATGCCATGGGTGCAAACGCCGTTAACACGATGGCAGAAGCAGTAGCACCGATGATTGAGGAGTTAACAGGCGGACACGTTTACTTGCGCATAATCTCGAACTTAGCCACTAAACGGCTGGCGAAAGCATGGTGCACCGTACCTAAAGAAGCCCTTGGCGGAGAAGCAGTCGTAGACGGCATCGCTTATGCTTCAGCTTTTGCGGCAACCGACCCATACCGAGCAGCCACGCACAATAAAGGTGCAATGAACGGGATAACCGCCGTTGTTTTAGCCACAGGCAATGATCACCGCGCAATTGAGGCTGGAGCTCACGCCTACGCCGCGTTAAACGGACCTTATACAACAATTTCTAAATGGACAAAAAACAAAAACGGCGACCTAGAAGGTGTAATTGAGTTGCCAATGGCTGTAGGCTTAATCGGCGGAGCAGTAAAAACTCACCCAATCGCAAGAATAGCCATGAAAATTCTCGGAGTCAAATCAGCCAACGAATTCGCAGAAGTCTTAGCGGCCATCGGTTTAGCCCAAAACCTCGGCGCACTTAGGGCGCTGTCAAATGAAGGAATTCAACGTGGTCACATGAATCTGCACGCTAGAAACATCGCAATAACCGCAGGAGCCAAAGACGACTTGGTTGACAAGGTTGCGGAACGGATGGTAAAAGAACGCAAAGTAAGGGTTGACCGAGCTAAAGAAATTCTTGAAGAGTTAACCAAAAAACCCTAGTTTTCTTTTGTTTTTCCTTTTTATTTTGAAAATAAAATTTGGGTTGTATTTACTCTAAAATTATTCTTGCGTCAACTGTTTTTGCGCCTTTCTGATAAGCCAAAACTGGGTTGAGGTCTAACTCTTTGATTTCTGGGTTATCCATGACTAAACGTGACGTACTGCAAAGTATGCCAACTAACGCTTCAATGTCTGCAGGAGGTGTGTTTCGGAAACCCTTCAAAAGCGGATAAGCCTTTAGCTCAGTAATCATTTCTCTTGCGTCATCATCGTTTAAGGGCGCAATTCTAAAGTTAACATCTTTGAGGACTTCAACAAATATTCCGCCTAAACCAAACATTATTGTCTGCCCAAACTGCGGGTCTTTGATTGCTCCAACGATGACCTCAGTTGAATTTGGCGCCATCTCCTGCACTAGAACGCCCACAATTTTCGCGTCTGCTTTATATTTCTTAACGTTTTCCAAAATTTTGCTATAGCCTGAGGTGACTTCGTCTGGGGTTTTCAGGTTAACTATTACTCCTCCAGCGTCTGACTTGTGGATTATGTCTGGGGAAACAATTTTCAGGACAACTGGATAACCGATTTCGTCAGCAAATTTTGATGCTTCTTTTTGGTTTGATGCGACTTTGAATTTGGTGACTGGGATGCCGTATTCTGTACAGATTGTTTTGGCTTCGGGTTCGAGGAGAGCTTTTCTGCCCTCTTTTTTTGCTTGGTTGATGATTTTCGTTATTTGGTTCAACTTTTTATTCTTCCGCTAACGTGTTTGTGTAATGTCATGTTTTATTGGTTTAAAATTGTTTTGTTGGTGTAATACGGTTTAACATTTATTGCCGGTTCTTGTATAGGTGTTCAACGCTTCAACATTAGCGTGTATGAAGACATAATACTTAATAAGCCTAAGAATTAGTACTCCTAATTACTGACCAACAATGCCAAAACAAAGCCTCAAAGAAAGATTCCACAAATCCATCGATAAACCAAAAAAACTAACAGAAAATAAAACAAACATCAAAACAAAGAAATCGAAATTCCAACTACCAAAAATTAACATAACTTTCAAGAAGAAAAAACCTGAAATAGAAACAATAGCCTCGTCCACACCAACTTTACCCAAAGGAATCAAAATAATAGACAAATACCCATTATACGAGCCTTTTGCCCAAGTAATAATAGTTCAAGACCCCAAAACAGGTGAGCACAAATACATTCTGGATGAGCTTCAACTTGATCTAATGGAACGAGGAATATACAACCGCATAATAGATATGTTACTTGCCGAAATTGAATCACCAAAAGAAGAAATCAAAGATCCCAGGAAATTCTTCGCTGAAGCGGCAAAAAAAATAGTTGACAAATACAGAATTAGTTTAGGCTGGTTGCCTGATGTCTCATGGTACAAAATTCTCTATTATGCAGAACGAGATCTTGTCGGCTTTGGCAAAATCGACCCATTAATGCGCGACCCAAACATTGAAGACATTTCTTGCGACGGAGTAGAGAAGTCACTCTACATTTGGCATCGCAACTTTGAAAGCATCGAAACAAACGTCAGATTTGAAAGTGATGAAGATCTTGACAACTTGGTCGGTAAACTAGTTCACATGGCGGGAAAGCACGTTAGTTCTGCTTTCCCCATCGTAGACGCCTCACTTCCAGGAAAACACCGACTGGCAGTAGCTTATCGGCGAGAAATTACTCCATTTGGTACAGCCTTCACCATCCGAAAGTTCCGAGACGATCCTTATTCAATCATCGATCTTATCAACATCGGTACTTTCACAGAGGAAATGGCTGCCTACCTTTGGATTTGCCTTGAAAATCGGGCTTCCGTTATGGTTCTCGGTGGCACAGCGGCAGGCAAAACCACTGCTCTAAATGCTTTGGGCTGTTTGATTAAACCCGGCAGCAAAATTATGACAATTGAAGAAACCGCCGAACTAAATCTCTCAAGTGAAAACTGGGTCTCGCTTATTGCAAGGCAAAGTTACGGTTTAGGCGGTAGCAGCGTTGGCGAAGTCGCGCTCTTCGACTTAGTGAAGACTTGCATGAGACACCGCCCCGACCTTATGATTGTGGGTGAGGTTAGAGGCCAAGAAGCGTACGTTCTGTTTCAGGCTCTCGCAACAGGTCACGGAGGTATGTGTACTATGCACGCAGAAAACGTGCAATCAGCCATCAGACGTCTCACCCAAAAGCCTATGGATATTTCACCAGCTTACATACCATTAATGAACATAGTGATGTCTGTTCAACGAGTTCAATTAGTTAAAAAAGGAGTAAAGAAAGCTTTCCGCCGTGTCCTTTCGGTTAACGAAATTATCGACGCTGAAAAATACGTGAATCCCTTCAAATGGGATCCCATAAAAGACCAACAAATCATAGATCTGAATTCTAGCTTTCTACTTACTAACATTTCTGAGCGACTTGGAATAACACGTGAGCAGCTAATAGAAGAAATGAAGCAACGCAGCAACGTTTTACGCTGGATGGGGCAACAAAAAATCCGAAGTTACAAAGAAGTGGCCGCAATAATTTCTGAATACTACGCAAGACCAAAGGAATTCTATCAGAAAATCTTCCGGGAAAAGGAGGTAGAACAAGTTGCCGTTGTTAGAGAAGCTTGAAGCTGTGTCTTATCGCTTTTTTGGGCGAGTGGCACAAAAACTTCTGAAAAATCCATTTCAAACACTGAAGAGTTCTTTAGACATGGGACGGGTAAGAATTTACCCTGAAGCTTACGTGTCTTTGATGTTTTTCACTGCCTTGTTAACCCTCCCTATATCAGTTCTTGGCGCAGTGATGGCTTTGTACACGGGATTTTTACCGTTGCTAATTTTGATCCCCATCCCTCTCTTTGTAATTGTTGGCTTCATGGTTGCACCGAAGTCCAAAGCAAGCGATAGATCATCAAACCTGGAGCGTGAAATGCCTTTTGCGGCGGCATACATCAGCGTCATGGCATCGGGAGGCATAGCTCCATACACTAGCTTCAAGCGCTTGTCGGTAGTAGATCTCATGCCCACAATGGCTAAAGAAGCAAGAGACATAATGAAAGACGTAGAAGTTTTCGGTGTTGATCCATTATCAGCCCTTGAAGGAGCTGCAAAGAAGACGCCGCTTGATACATTCAAGGACTTCTTAGGCGGTTACGCTTCAACTGTTATAATCGGCGGCGATATAGGGCACTTCCTTGAGCGCAAAGCTGAAGATATTTTCAAGATTCGTGCGCTTCGCGTTAAAGCTGCTGCAGAACGCTTAGGAATGTTACTTGAAACCTTCATTATTGTCATGGTTATGATGTCGCTTTGTTTTTACATACTTTTCGCTGTTCAGCAAATCCAGACTGGGACTACTGCAAACTCTAGTCTATCATCATTTTCAGGCATACTCATGTACACTTATCTCTTTACACCATTGCTCTCAGGATTGTTCATTTATCTTGCCCACAGTATGCAACCGAAAACGCCGATGGTGGAAATGCGCCCCTACAAGGTCTTCGGCCTATGCAGCGTTGTTGGCGTAGTTGTATTCTTGCTGCTAACAAACTTCATGGGAGCGACTCATATTTCCTTGTTCAGCGCCTTGCAAGGCTTGGGGGTTGATTTGCCTGTGGCTATCGCAGTAGCTTTGTTTATTTCTACGGCACCAGCCGCCATCGTTCATATGCGGTTAGCAAAAATCAAGAACAGCATGGATGCAGGAGTCACAAGTTTTCTAAGAGACCTCACCGAAGTTCGAAAAACAGGGTTATCTCCAGAGAAATGTATTGAAAATCTATCAACCCGCGATTACGGTTCTTTCACCAAAGAACTTCGAAAAATTAGCTCTGAGATTTCGTGGGGTTTACCTATTAAAAAAGTGATGATGGATTTTCTTAGTCGCACGCGCAGTTGGATGGTACAAATAGTCATGTTTCTCTTGGTCGAAACTATAGATGTGGGCGGTGGCACAATTGGCATGATTGAATCTTTGGCTCGTTTTAACAATTTGACTCAGGAAGTTGAAAAAGAGAAGAAAATGTCTGTTCGTCCGTACGTGATGATGCCCTATCTGGCGTCGATTCTTCTAGTAGCAACAACCGTTATGATGATGAGTTTCACCACTGGATTTGGTGCAACAACGACAGGAGTATCGTCAACGGCTGCACAAGGCAAGGGCTTGATGCAAACAATATTCATGACAGCAGTCATCTTCAACAGTTATCTTATTGGAATTGTCGGAGGAAAAATAAGCGAAGAGTCAATCTCTGCAGGATTCAAACATGCAGCCATCTTGGTAATAATTGCTGTATTAGCTGCGAAAATAATACCGTTGTTCGTAAAAATTTAGTCGGAGGGAAAAAACACGGTATCTATTCAAGTCCGAAAAAACTTGCGAAAAGATAACTGTGCAATAAGCACGGCAATTTCCACCGTGATTATGACAGCGGCGCTTGTGGTATTGGTTCTTGTGGCTATGAACGTTGCAAACAGTAGCCTAACAAGTCAGTTGGCTGCGGACGAGTTTAACGCAAATAGGCAGTGCATGCAATCAACTGGTCAGCAGATAGATAATGTGGCATGGACAATTGGACGAACAGAAACAGTTGATTACACAGCAAAATATGGACAAGTAAAATTCGTACCCAACGTCATTAACTACACCGTTGAAATCAATAATGCAAGTTCATGGCAGACTATCTACAATTTTACAACCGGTATGATACTGTTCAACATGCACGCGAGCGATTACAATTTGGGCAATAATTACTTTAGTAGAGTAATACCATCCGACAGCGGTTCATTTTTGCAGTGGAACGCTTCTGCACCGGTTTGCCAGGTATTTGAAACACAAAAGGGTGCTATGGCAGATGGAAGTTATTCAAGAATAGTTGCAGTTCCCACAGTCAGAGTGTTGAATTCAACCATGATTACAGGCGTGAGCAACTATAAGTTTTACTTGCCGTCTCTTGTTGGGGGGTCAAATCCATATCTTTCGCAATCTGTCACATTGACAGGCATTAGTCTGACTGGCTTAACGCCTAGTGGAGCTGTTACTCAGGTTCGCATTAATGCTACAGCTTTAGCTGTCCCATCAACTCCTCCAGGTTTCGATTCTGCTTTCTTCAATTTCGATCGCACTTCTGAAACGGTAGCATTACCTTCTGGTTCTTTCGTCGAATTTTTTGTTGGCACAATTGTTGTCTCAATAGGGATGGTTGCTTAATGCTGGCGAGGAGTGACACATGGCACATATAACCATCGAATACATGATTCTTATTCCCGTTTTGATTTTACAGATATTTCTGCTGCCTTACGCTGCCGGAATTGTAATGAGCTACTGGACAACGTCCACTGATACTATTGCCTTAAATGACGCCCGAATTCATCTAGGCAGTTCAATAGAGCAACTCTATTTCTTTCTAAACAATCCGTCAGTATCATCTGGAACAGTAACGGATGTACTGGGAATTTCTCCATACATAGGAAACTATCCTTACATTGGGAATGCTACTTTGGTCTCCGTTTCTGGTTCTGGTTCTGGGGAAGTCTTGGAATTAACTCTCTCGTTGGTTGGGGCTCGGATTTCGACTACTGCACCAGTTACCTTGGGACAAAATGCTCATTGGGTGAACTCCACTTTCATGAGTAACTCAACTAGCGCCTGCATTACCGCTTATAAAGATAGCAACAACACAATTTGGCTATCTTTTAGCACATAGGAGGAAAAAAAGTGTCAGGTGTGTCTATCGATCATCTTGTTTCAATTATTGTGCTATTGGCAGCAGTTCTACTCTTTATGGGTCTATTCAACCAAACGTTTTCGGTTGCAGTAAATTATCAGAGCAATAGTTCAACCGCAAAAGTGTGCAGTGATCTTTTGGATGCCATGCTTTCGACTCCTGGAATCCCAACAAATGGAACTCCAGTAGCTTTTGGCTTGCAAGATCCATCATCGACTCAATTCCAGCTTAGTCCTTTTTCATTGATGCGTCTAAACTCGTTATCAGAAGTTCCAGTAAGCTACCAAAAAACAGCCCTGACCTATAGTACAATAAAAACTAGCCCCAACAATTACTTGCTTTACCCATATACTGACATGATTAATTATTCAACCGCGCTGTCATTACTGGGAATAAACAATACTTACGGATTTCAACTGTCGTTAACCCCGACGGTGAACATATCTATAGCCGAAATTTCAACTAACCCACTAAGCTTGACGCTGGATGTCACTGGAACTAGCTATCCTCTTGCAAATGCTAACGTAAACTACCTCTTAATTCCAGTGTTTCTCAATATGGGCTATCCAGATTTT
Source organism: Bathyarchaeia archaeon (assembly GCA_050012755.1). Lineage (GTDB taxonomy): Archaea > Thermoproteota > Bathyarchaeia > Bathyarchaeales > Bathycorpusculaceae > Bathycorpusculum. The sequence goes on along the minus strand of JBEKGO010000002.1, from coordinate 103,531 downwards.
GAAACTTCCGCTAATCAGGCAGGCAACGTGAAAACGAATAGTGTTGGCTTAGCTTCCTTAACATTCTCGAATTTCTCTCTTAACCCAAACGTGACGTACGTTTTTGTAGCCTATGCCTATCTTGATGGTATAACCGGTGTAGGTTACTATGAGCATTCCCCTGTAGGAAATCAGAGTATTGTGCCATTTCTTGGTCCACTTTCTACTCAAAGTGTAACCTTGGCACATAGCGACGATGTTCCCAACAATGCCCCTCAGAATAATACTTTGTATTATAATTCGACTTTCATTTTAGAAAGTCAAAATTATGCTATTCAAGAAACCTCTCTCGGGAGTTCAAATTCATATGGTCAAGTTAATTCGGGCGCAGGAAATTCGCCCGTATCAATTTGCATGGGCTCTTTCACTCCAGGTATTCTTGTAATAGCTTACAGTAACATTGGCAACAATGGCGTGGTTATGATGCCGTGGGGACTTAGCTCCTTGGGTTTTTCCATGACATTCGGAGGAATTCCAGTTAACCATGGCTGGGTAGCAACAGATTTACGTCAAGTGCAAATCAACGGAGTTTCTTATCAGGCAAAGCTCTCTCTTTGGAGCGTACAAGGCCATCAGGAGGCGAGCTAACATGATGCGAACAGTTGAAGTTCTGTTAGTCGTCATACTTTTGGGCGCAGCGTATGTGGCAACTTCGAGCTACATTGCACTTCCATCCCCGAATCAAGTATCTCCTTTAGATATGAGCAGACTTGCCTACACTACTCTCCAAGAACTTGATTCGCATTACGATTTGAGCTCAGCAGCATTCCAAACGAATAACGTCGCAGCATGGGGTAACCTTCAGATTGCACTTTCAGCATCATTGCCCCCAAACATGGACTATAACCTCACAGTCTACGACATAAATACTGCCTCAAATGGAGCACCTCTCTACTCAAGTGTATTTTCTCTTTCTAATACGCCGAGCATAGAAAGTTCAGATGCTTCTTCATACTTAGAGGCCTCATCCAATGTGACTTATATCTCTACACCGCAGCAAATTTCCACAAATGGGGTCCCCATAACTCTGTACATCTTAAACTGCAGCGATACTAATGGTTGGTGGATTACCGGCTACACTCCTTCCAGTCTTGCTCAAACAACGTACAGCCTTCTGTCTCCCTACTTTAAAAATACTGTAATGGTTCAAAACACAAATCAGCTAAATCAGTTACTAAGTGGTCAGTCGCTTCAAGGAGAAGCTGTCGATAATTCAGTTATTATCAATACCTGCGGTGAAGCCGTACCAATACCATCAAGTTTTAGCAGTAGTTCTGGGCTTAATTATACGCAAGGTTATGATTCTGGCGATAATTCTTACGCCCAGTATGATTACACTTTGGGCAAAATTACCCAGTTGTATAATTGGACTTGGGTCAGTATAGTGGGGTATCCCTTCTACTACGTTACCAATACTGGCTCCCTGAGTAATTCTCAAAACAGCTGGGGAATATATGGGATGGATGCTGTTAGCTCACAAGGGCTCAACGCTTTTCTTGAAGGATTAGCTAACCAACCGTACGTATACAATACCACGTGGATAACGGGCGCGCCGCCAGGTGTCGTATATTTGTCCAGCCAGGTCCAAAGTTTGTGCAATTATTACGGGCTTTACCCCTCTGCTTATCAGACCTCTACTCGCGCCTTACCCACTTCAATAACAGCGCAGTACAATTTGATGGTCACAACCTATTTGTTTAACACAACTTTTGACGGGAGCCTGTACAATCCAGGTGCGGTCTACAGACATTGGACTACAAACGTGAATGGGACAAACTATCAGGGTGGATTTTTTGCGCTCGGAATGACCAGAATCTCAGACATTAGACTAGCTGCTCTAGGCATTCTGTGTGATTATCAACCGACTAAATATAGCTCTCTCTATACGGCTGCAGGAAGCAATCGACTCGTAGTGTTGCAGCTGGGAACTGTCGGAGGCAAATAGAATGGATAATCGGGGACAATTCACGATTATTGCGGCTTTGCTTGTTGCAATAGTTCTTGCTGGCACATTAATAGCGGCCTACGCAACGATTCGTTATGATTCGAGTCAAAGTCAAACGCCACAAACATTAACTGCGACAGATGAAACAAATTCGGCTCTTCTGAAAGCTCTAGGTTTTACTGTAGGTTATTATGCCTCTATTCTTCAAGTAACAGGAAACCAATCGTACGCTTATGCTAATGCGACGCTTTACATGAATAGCGCTTTACAGTACATTGCAAGCATGAATCCCTCTTTAGGAGAATCGATAAACATGACGAGCCTGACACTTAACAATAATTGGTATTCAAATCCTAGTATTAGTTCAGGCACGCTTTCGGTTGTTTACGATCTAGCAGACCTCGGCATCTACGGCGTAAATTACACCGCTTCTTGCAGCTTAGGTGTTCAAATATATAATTCACCAAACAACAATCAAGTACGATTAAGCGTTACACAGGACTTAGCTCAACCGTTAACCAGTTTAGGACAACAAAACTTTGCCTTCTACTATTACAATTACATGACTTCAAACTGGCAACAGGTAAATCCGAGTTTGACGCCGACGGTTTTCACTAATGGGACATATCTGATCAGTGTTCCTCCTGGAATAAACTCTTCGGCATATATGGTTCAAGTTACGGATTCACGGGGAATTATGGTTGAGGCATCTTCATTCAACAGTTACAACATAGACTTTACATTTTCTCCTCAGAGCTCTCCTGCTCCATCTGTAGTAGAATTATTGCAGAATGGTACTATGCTTTGGTTCGGGCAAGGTCCGCTAAATGTGACTCAGGTGCAACCTATTCCTCCTATTTCGGTAGCGTCCTTGCATTTATGTCAAACTGGTCCGACTTCGGATATTCCTTTTCAAGTGGAAGATTGGACATCAGGATATCAGATTCCATTGGGTCTGACTACAAATTATACTATCTTTAGTAATAGCCAGATGGTCGTTTTTGAAGTAAATCCTTCAATGTCTCAATTAACTTTTTGGTGGAACGGAAGTGATCGAGCACTCCAACCATCTGCTGCCTACAAGGACACGTGCTTTAATAGCGACAATCCTGCTGTTGGGACTCTCTCAAATGGAAACATGACTCTGCAATTCAGCTATCCAAATAGTCATTTTCAGATAAAATCGACGGTGGGAAGCGTGAGTAGTACCGCTAATTTCATGAGAATCGATGCCGATGCTAGCGTGTATGGGTCGGGCTCGCCTGCTTACGTGGTACAATACGGCGTAGTTAGAGATATTGTCCAGGAAGAAGCAGAATGGAACAACGGACCTACTAACTGCCCGAATGTTTACTCCCAAATCGTGTTTACGCTTCCCGCGAATGCAACATACTACACTTACCAGCTTAGACTAATTTTCATAAACTCCGCAGCGGCCAGAAATATCAACGATATCAGTCCAATTCAACTGACAACTTCGATAAGCCCAGTGCAAGCCATGACTGAAAACGGAACTACAAACGGAATTCCCAATGTTTCAAACAGCAATGGATATTTCAATAACAGCGCTGGGAATGTCCATCATTGGAGTCAACTAATTAATGATGCATCTCAAGGAACAGGAATAATGTTTACAGATAGCGCGAATCAACAGCTCTATGCTTTTGATGCAATGGCTGGCAAATTTACAGGAGCACTTTATGTAAACAGTTCTGTCCCAGTCATTGAACTTGACCCTGTCACTTCGACAGGTCCAGTTGATTTCACTTCAGCTTTGGATCTAACTTGGTGCGGTTCTGTAACAACATTTGATGGTATAAATCCAATATACGACAACAATGGAAACTCTGGTTTATGGGCTCTTGTTGAGCAACCTCCCTCAGTAACAATTACTCCTCAGTCTTCAGCTGCGGCTTCGATAAATTTGTCTCCCTCATCCGGTACTGTAGGCACCTCTGTCACACTATCGGGCGGTGGGTTCTTACCCTACTCCCAGATAAGAATTACATTCAACGGGAACACTGTAGCTACAGCTAGATCGACTGCTTACGGAGAGATTCCGTTTGGAACTACATTTGTCATTCCATCTTATGCTGCTGGATCTTACATGATAACTGCTACTGACACAAGCTCTAATTCTGCATGGGCAAACTTTACGATAGTCCCGACGGAGACCATTGTCTTTCAACCCAGTGGAATCAGTAGCGACGCAGGAACCTCGACAATTTTAATAATAGATTCTGTACCATACACGTACTCAACACTTCCATCTTCATTCACTTGGCAAGCAGGGTCGATACATACAATAACCGCATCCAGCACGGTTGCCGCCGGAGCCGGCAAACAATACGCATGGGTATCATGGGGTGACGGAGGGGCTCAAACACATGCCTACACTGTTCCAATGTCAAACGCCACAGTTACTGTCAGCTATAAGATTCAGTGGCAGCAGACTTTTGGCAATTCAGGTCTAGTGGGAGATGCGATAGGGAATCTCGTTTCCTTTAGTGTCACTGGCGGTCAGTATTTTGGAACAAGCCCAATTAGTATTTCGGGAGGTAGCGTGTGGGTAGACAACGGCGCGACAGTTTCTTATACTTTCCAAAATCCAGTGTCAAGCAGCATAACTGGAAAGCAGTATCGGTTTAGTAGCGTTTCTGGTCCGGCATCTGGTTATTCTGTTTCCGGTGCGAACACGATTGCGGGTACTTATGTGACTCAATGGCAACAAACATTTTCAAGTTCTGGTTTGGGCGGTGACGCTTCTGGCAATCTTTTGTCTTTCAGCGTAACGGGAGGTCAGTATTCCGGTGCTACCAGTCCGCTTGGGACGTCAGGTGGTGCTATCTGGGTTGATAGTGGAGCAAGTGTGACCTATTCTTTTGTTGGTCCAGTTACGAGCAGTTTAACTGGCAAGCAATATAGAGCTGGCGGTTTGTCTGGTACTAATTCACCCATTATGGTTTCTGCGCCGAATGCAGTTTCCGAATCCTATGTAGTTCAATGGCAGGTCGGTTTCTCACAGACTGGTGTGGCTGGGTCTGCTGGTTCTAATACGGTTTTGACTATTGGTTCAACGAATTATGTTTACAATACTTTGCCCAGTAACGTGTGGGTTGATACTGGAACGACTTTCGGTTGGGCGTCTACTGTTTCAGGCGGTTCAGGAACGCAGTTTGTTTTGACTGGGAGTTCTGGACTTGCTTCACCTTTGGTAACTTCAGGGACGGACGCAGCTACATATCAGACTCAGTACCAATTGACGGTGACTTCTGCTCATGATATGCCTTCTCCTGCTACTGGTTCATGGTTTAACGCTAATGCACAGGTGACGGAGAGCGTAACTAGTCCTGCTGATGTCTCTGGCGGAACGCAGTATCGATGTACTGGTTGGAGCGGTGGGTCCGGTGGTGTACCTGCTACCGGTAGTGCTACTACTATGACATTCACTATTACTGGTTCGGCTGCTATTACTTGGAACTGGCAAACTCAGTACCAATTTACTGTGACTTCTGCAGTTGGGACTCCCGCCGGACAGAGTTCGGGTTGGTACGACGCTGGCACAAGTATCACTTCTTCAGTATTAGCCGCAATAAATCTTAATGGTCCACCAATAATAAATTACACCTCAACAGGTTACACCGGGACTGGTAGTCCACCTGCAAGTGGCACAACTCAAACTATTACCTTCAGTCTTAACTCAGCATCTAGCATTACCTGGAATTGGCATGGACTAATGACTCTTTATCCTGATGGCGCCGGAACTAACACTGGAATACCCGATGTGAACGGAGCTAGCACACACTGGCAAGCCGTTTCAGATCATAACGGTGTGGATAACGCCGAATATGTGTATGCAACAACTTCCCAGACCGGTACCTATACAGATTCCTACGCGACTCAGGACCATGGTTCAGCAACTGGCACAATAAACAGTGTTACTGATAATATTCGAGTAAATGTAACGTCGACAAGTGGTCCCTATGCACAAACATATCTCGCACTAGGAAGCAACTCTATAACTGGTGCACAATGGACTCCGACTACAGCTAATACATGGACAAGCCATTCAAATGTGCTCTCAAAACCAGGCGGTGGATCGTGGTCGTGGACAGACATTGACAATCTTCAAAGTGGAGTTGTCCTGCATCGTTCCTCTGGCACTACTGTGGAGTGCACTTTGGTGTGGGTGGTGGTGGATTTTAATGCTTGAGCTTGTACCAAAAATAATGGTTTCCCATTTTTTCTGGTGCTTTTCAAGCGTTGAATGTTCATTTAGCAACAAGAGAAAAAGGTGATGAAAATTTGAAATGGCAAAAGACAAGAATTCTAATTGCTCTATTGGTGGCCATCCTTGCAGCAAACATGTTTCTAGCATTTGGCGTAGTCCATTCGGTTCAAGCACAGTCAGGTGTTCTTTTTAGCGACGACTTTGACACCAGCCAACCCAATCCACAGTTTATAATAGGCTCCAATGACACAATGAACAATGTTCTTTACGTTACCTCACCATGCTCACTTCAAGTGTCCCCAAACAGTTCTCCAAGTAGCTACGCAACTTTTGACGATACGACGGGGCGATTATACGTTCAAATGCTCTATGCCACAAACACTTCAGGTTATTCTCGAATTGCAACATTAACGGGAAATACTGGATGGATAGCCATATACCAAGATGCCAACGGAATCATATTTGACTGGGACAACAACGCCAACGAAACAAATATTCTACTAACTCCTAACATGTGGTACAACATAACGCTGTCTCTGTATCTCGACCCTAATCAAGGATCTAATTCTTCCGCGACACTCTGGCTGAATCAAACGCTTATCGCAAATCAAAGCATGCCACAAGTTGATGGCTACGACGTAAACACTTTGACATTTGACCCGTCATTAAGTATTCAAGCAATTGACTACTATGACAACATAGTAGTCAGCACCCAACCAATCAACGATTCGCTTCCTACTCCTTCTCCAACTTCGACTGTATCGCCTACTCCTTCTCCTACTGCAACGCCCACACCAGTTCCTACTGCAGTGCCTACTCCAACACCTACTCCAATTCCAACTGCTTCACCCACGCCAACTCCAACCCCCACTCTATCTCCTTCTCCGTTGCCTACGCCCACACCAACTCTTACGCCAACTCCAACTGCAACACCCACGCCTTCACCAACACCATCAGACACTCGAACGCCAACTCCTGCATCAAAAACTCAAACCGACCCAACTATTCCAGAATTTCCTACGCAGTTTCCAATAATTACGTTAATCGTCTCCATGATCGTAGTCTTTGCTGCGGCTTTTGTTGCAAAGAGTAGAAATAGCTGGAAAATCCAACGCGTTTCAAATAATCACCTTGCTACCGGTGTTGCTCAATCCTGTTTCGTTCCGAACCGCTTTTAGGTGAAACGTGGCACGGCACTAAGTCAACATTTATAGTTTCGTTCTCTCAATTTACGGTTAATATGATTAGTCCAGGTTTTGGAAACTGGTTGAGTGGCGCCGACCATAACTGTAAAGTTGGCAAATAGAATCTTTTGGGTATTTATTTTTGATAAGTATTTATCATCCATATGTGATAAATATTAAAAGCAAATTGTTTTAACATGAAAAGGAAAATAGAAGTGTTCAGGGATTAAATATTGACGTTTGAAGTAATCTTTGTCGCGGCAAGTGTGGCAGTGACCTTAGCTTTTTTGGTCTATTCGTCATGGCGTGACTGTGAAGTCCGCGAAGTAAGCAATAAGGTATGGGTAATTTATGCACCTATTGCACTTGCACTTTCGCTCTCAGAATTACTGCTTTTTGATTCCTCGAAGTTGCCTCTTTTCGGGGTTAGCGTAGGCGTAACCGTCGGGCTTGCATTTTTATTGTTTTATTCTGGCGGATTTGGCGGTGCTGATTCTAAAGCGTTAATGTGCATTGCCGTTGCCTTGCCCTTTGCTCCAGTAATCCTGTCCCTGCCTCTCTTAAATGGTGGCTTATCGCCGATCTCCCACGTTATATTTCCATTTACCATTTTTAGCAACGGTGTCTTATTTGCGGCAGCTAGCGGCGTCTACATGATCTTGCACAATGTTGTTTGGCATAAAAAAAATTGCAAAAAAATGTTTACTGGAACACTTGCAGATGAATCAGTCTGGAAGAAAACACTTGTTGTGATAACTGGATACAAAGTCACAGTTGCTAAGCTTCAAGCAAAATGGCATGTCTTCCCTATGGAAGATGTCAAAGACAGCGAGAATGGGTTGGAAAGAAAGTTGGTCGTTGTTCCACGTGATGAGGGAAGGGATGAAATTGTCGAACGATTATCAAACGTTGTGAAGGCGGGAAAAATCGATAATTTTGTTTGGGCAACACCTGGTTTGCCCATGTTAATATTCATAACTTTAGGCTTAATTGTTGCTTTACTATTTGGCGACGTGGTCTGGTTGCTTGTCAGAGCTATCGTCAGGTAAAAAATTTGTGCATGTTTAGCACTTGAATGTTTTTGAGTTGAAAATAGGTTTTGATTGAGAGCAGGTTTGTATCTCACTTAGTTTAGACTATGGTAGTAACCCCGGCAACCGAAACTATGTTGACATATGTTGAAAACATTGAAAAAACAGGTAAAAGGTGCCACTTGCAACATTGGGTACACTAAAATGTACAACGCGAATAATGAAGCCCAATCCAAAACCAGATCTTCAGTAAGAGAGAAGACAGCTAAATAGTTACGAGAAACAAAATTATCTAAAGGACGTTTTGCTGCGTTTTGTATAAGAAAGCGACGCAGTTACCATAAGAAGTGAGCCAAAACCGACAAATGCAAGCGCGTACCCTCGATATGGGTAGGAAGCCAAGGTTAGATAACTTGCATTGCCACTTTGATATGAAAAGAAGAAAGCGCTCACCATAAACAACGTAATTGCAAATGCTAATTGACAAACTTCTGCCTTAAAGTTCATTCTCTCCCTTACTCCCCGATCCGTGTCCCTTTACCCACTTAAAATCAAAAGGTTATTTTAGCTTTGCGGAAATAAAGCCTTGGGGGTTCTTCTGTTAAACACTGTGGCATGGAAAAAAGAACTCAAAGATTTTTTACTTAATAATCCTAAAGACTGCAAAGTCGTTGTTTTACCTGATTTCTTTCTTGATCGCCTCATAAACTTGAACTGGAACTTTACAGAGTTTTCACACTTAATCAGGGACGTAGCTAAACGCAAAGGCGGCAGCATCGACAGCATCCCCCAAACTGATCTGAGGGGAGGAAACGCGATTAATGTAGCATCAGCTCTCGCCAATTTAGGTGCGAAGGTTACTCCGATTGTCTGCACGAGCCAATCTGGACTGCAACAACTAAAATGCTACTTCAAAGAAGTTCCCATAGATACTTCGCACATTAAAATTCGCGAAAAAGCTTCAATAACCACTGCTTTAGAGTTCAAAAACAGAAATGAAAAAAGCAACGTCATGCTCCGCGATGTAGGCTCCTTAAAGAGTTTTGGACCTAACGATCTTGATGACTCTGATTATGCATTGATTGGTTCTGCCGATTACACCTGCGTTTTTAACTGGGCGGGAACCTTAAATTTTGGAACAGCTTTGGCGCAAACGGTTTTCGACAGAGCTAAGACGAAAGGCAAAGGTAAAACTTACTATGATACAGCAGACCCTACGCCTAACATCGGCAAAGTCGCAGAGTTGATGGAAACTGTCTTGAAATCCAACAAAGTGGATATTTTAAGCCTAAACGAGAATGAAGCAATAGTTTACGCTTCGTTAATTGACAGTAGCCTTAATGATAAAAAAATGGGTCTGGAGTTTGCCGAATTTGCAATGGAAGCTGCCCGAATTTTAGCGAGAAATCTGACGGCCCGAATTGATTTGCACACGACAGCTTTTTCTGCCAGCTTAAGAAGTAAAACAGAGGTTATGGTGCCTTCTTTCAAGGTTAAAGTTTTGCGGGCAACTGGAGCAGGTGATGCTTGGGATGCAGGAAACATCTTAGGCGACAGAAATGGCTTGTCTGATGAGTGCCGTTTAATGTTTGCAAACGCTGTTTCTGCATGCTACCTCTCCGACCCCGAAGGTAAACATCCAAATTGGACCAAACTCTCCACATTTATTAAAAAACGCTGCCTGAGTAATTAGAGAAATGAAATAACTATTGACAGATTTTTGTGCAGTTTTCTGTTCTTTGTGTTTTAGGTTGCTTTCTTGTTTTAGAGTTTGAATCTTTTGCAGGTTGAGTCAAAAAAAGTCAAGAAAAGTCAAAATAAGTTAAAATAAGTCAAAAAAAGTCGAAATAAGTCGAGAAAAGTCAAATAAAGTCAAAATTAGTCGATAAGTATCGACATATTTCAATATTGACCTGCATCTAAATTAAAGCTACTAAATTATTTTAAGCACCTTCATTATCATGCAGTAACGATTATACTTAATTGGTGACTGAGATGGCTAAACTATTTGGAAGCTCAGGCGTAAGAGGCTTAGCAAATGTTGACTTAACACCGCAACTTGCCTGCAAAGTTGGTTTAGCAGTGGCTACGCATGCAAACGCCAAATTGGCACTTGTAGCATCTGATACAAGAGTTTCAGGACCTATGCTTCAAGATGCTTTGGTTTCCGCTTTGCTGTCGACTGGCGCAAACGTTCTTTTAACAGGAATTGTTCCCACTCCAACTTTGGCTTATGCCGTGAAAGCTTTTGGCGCTGATGTTGGTTTCATGCTTACAGCTTCACATAATCCTCCGCAATACAACGGAATAAAAGTGTTCAGAAGCGACACCTTATCCTACACTGACGAAGACCAAGATGCCATAGAAAAAATCGTTGCAAAAGAGACTTTTAAATTGGCTAATTGGCGTAGTCTCGGCAAAAGCACTCCAGTTGACGCTGCACAAATTTATTTGGATATGGCCATGAAAGCTGTCTCACTCAAAAAGCAGTGGCGAGTGGTGGTCGACCCAGGATGCGGGGCTACTTACAGCGTTGCCCCAGCTATGCTCAAAGCATTGGGCTCCAAGGTCACTACTTTAAACGCTCAACCAGATGGCTATTTCCCAGCGCGAAAATCTGAGCCGACCGTTGAATCTCTTCAAGACTTGGCAAACGTTGTCAAGGTGCTTGGTGCTGACTTGGGCATTGCTTTTGACGGAGACGGTGACCGAGTGGCATTTGTTGATGAGAAAGGTGTTTTTGTTAACTTTGACCGTTCGTTAGCTGCTTATTCTGCCTATGCACTGAAGGGAAATAACGGCGGGACTGTCGTAACAAATGTTGAAGCATCGATGTGTGTTGAAACTATGGCACAAGCGCAAGGTGGCAGGGTTATCCGTACTAAGGTCGGCGACATTTATGTATCGGAAGCTGTAAAAGAATCGAGCGCAGTTTTCGGAGGCGAACCATGTGGCGCATGGGTGCATCCAAAACATCACTTTTGCCCAGACGGACCCCTTTCTGCGGCACTTATGTTGATGGCGCTCGAAAAAGAAAACAAGAACTTGAGTCAATTTATTTCTGAGGTTCCAGAGTACGTTACACAACGCGAAAACATCGTTTGCAAAAATGAATCAAAATATAAAATCGTTGAAAAGGTTGGCAGCGCGGTAAAAACTGCTTTTCCGAGTTACCTTGACTTCTCAACAGTTGATGGCATTAGATTGGCGTTAAGGGAGGGTTGGTTGCTTATTCGTGCTTCTGGAACTGAACCTTTAATCCGTTTAACTGTTGAGGGAGAAACGTTAGCAGTGGCAAATGATATAACTCAAAAGGTCAATGCAGTAATAAAGAAACAAGTTGAGGCTGAAACGAAATGAAAGCAGTTTTACTTGCGGCTGGCGAAGGCGTCAGGCTCTTGCCGATAACAGCAACGCGGCCTAAACATTTGATCAAGGTCGGTGGAAAACCAATTTTGCAGTTTTGCTTGGAAGCCGTGAAGAAAGCTGGATTAACAGAAGTATTAATTGTTACTCATTACATGGGTGATGCAATTCGCCAGTGCTTCGGGGATGGTGAAACACTTGGCTTACAAATCAGTTATGCTGAACAGGAAAAGATTCTGGGTACGGGGAACGCCACAGCAGTATCCGAATCTTATGTGGATGGCGATTTTGTTCTCATCTATGGTGACTTATTGTTTGGTTCAGATACTGTTAACAAAGTTTTGCAGTCCTATGAGCCGGGGAAAACCTCTGCGGTCGTAGGTGTTGTGCCTGTCGATAAACCTGAAAACTACGGCATAATTGAATTTAACGACAAGAAAAAGGTTAAGCGCATAGTTGAGAAACCTGCCGCGGGAAAAGCGCCCTCAAACTTAGCTAACGCTGGAGTCTACATTCTCTCTCAAGAGATTTTTAGCCAAATAAAACAAACAAAAAACTCAATCCGTGGTGAAACGGAGCTCACTGACGCATTGACAATGCTTGCAAGCGAGGACAAAACAGTTTTAGCTGCCGAACTCTCAAAAGACGACTGGTTTGACGTAGGCAGACCTTGGGATTTGCTTGACGCTAACAATTGGGCGCTCAGACGCATGGATTTCCAAGTTTTAGGGACAATTGAACAAGGTGCTCACCTAATCGGTCCAGTCTCAGTTGCAGAATCAGCGCGTGTTCGTTCAGGCGCATATATTGAAGGACCCTGCTTTATCGATGAAGAATGTGACATAGGACCAAACTGTTACATTCGTCCAGGAACAAGTTTAGGGAAAAATGTTCGTGTCGGCAACGCTTGTGAAGTCAAAAATAGCATAATTATGGAGAGGACTCATGTTGGACACTTATCTTATGTTGGCGACAGCATTCTTGGTGAGCACTGCAATTTAGGCGCAGGGACAGTTATGGCTAATTACCGTTTAGACGCCGGATCAATCAAAATGGTGGTGAAAGACCAGTTGGTTAACACAGGTAGAAGAAAACTTGGCGCAGTGTTAGGTGATAACGTGAAAACGGGGATTAAGTCGTTGTTTTTGCCTGGCGTTAAGGTAGGTGTCAATAGTTGGGTGGGACCAAACTTTATGGTTGAGCGAGATTTACCCGCTAATTCCGTGGCGCTTTTAAAACAACATTGTGAAATAAGTGAAAGAAAAACCTAGTTTTTTCAAACTTAGAAATTATCTCGGAGAATGATTTTATTTCAACGCTTATTGGGTAGCTGACTATTTATCGAAAGGTAACCAACTGGTAAACAATTGGTCGTGAACCTCTACTTTGTCATGCTGGCTAGGTTTTGTCCGTTTGCAATGATTTTGGAAAAGTCTTATTAGGGTTATAGAATTGTGATTAAATCAAATGAAGTTCAAGTTATTCACAGTTTTACTCATTTTCTTGCTGATTTTACCTTTTTTCTTAAATTACGGCACAATTGCCAAAGCGGGGTCTGCAAGTACTTCGCCGAACATATTCTTGGGAGTTGATGTTTCCTTTGAAAGCGTTCCTGCAACCGAACAATTAATTGATGACGTTAGTTCTTACACCAATCTTTTCGTAATTGGATGTTATGGAAACTACAATCTAACAAGACTTAGCGTTATCAGCCAATATGTTTACGATAAAGGTTTAAGTTTCATTGTTTACACCGATAGTCCAAGATTTCCATCAAGTCAATGGCTTGCAGATGCCAAAAGCACTTATGGCGACAGATTTCTTGGAATTTATTATTTGGATGAAGTGGGTGGAAAACAACTTGACCAGTCAAGTTATCCTTTTGTTACAAACGCGACGCTTCCCCAGTCTGGAGCCACTTTTAATGATGCTGCAACCAAGTATGTTCAGATACTAAATTTCTTTCTGCGTAATGAAACTTATGGGATTAGTCGAAATTTTGCCTACCCGAACGAATTTCAATTGTTCACCTCGGACTATTCGCTTTATTGGTATGATTATGCGGCAGGATATGATACGGTTTTTGCGGAGTTTACTATGAGTTACAGTCAACAGCTTAATCTTGATCTTGTTAGAGGTGCAGCTGCTTCTCAGAATAAGGATTGGGGTGTTATGATAACTTGGAAGTACAATACGTCCCCATATATGGAGTCAGGTTCAGATCTTTTGAGTGACATGAAATTGGCTTACGACAACGGGGCAAAATATATCATTGTGTTTGATGGAGACCAAAACTGGACTCAAAATGTTCTTCTCCACATCTCTCCAGGGCAACCAGGATACCCTGGGCAACTTGATGCTATGAAAGAGTTTTGGCAGTATGTTAAAGCCAACCCTCAAACCATCAGCCCCGTAAGCGATAGAACAGCATACGTTCTTCCTGCCGATTATGCATACGGGTTCCGTGGTCCTAACGATAGAATCTGGGGATTATGGGATCCGGATTCATTAACCGACTCTATTTGTAGAAATGTTTCAACACTCATGCAAGAATACAGCTATAACTTGGATATCGTTTACCCAAATGGAACCTACCCAGTTGAATCACTAGGGTACAAAAATATTTTCTATTGGAATGATCCAAGACTTATTGATACTCCGATAACTTCTGCACCGGCAACTGCAACTGGCTCTCAAAAAAACCTTACAATGCTTGAAATTTACGTTTTCTCTTGTACAGCAGTCGTCTTAACTGTTGTTGCAGTTGTGGCTATGCTTCTAAAGTTCAAAAAACATTAGTCAGCTGAACCAAAAAGATTATATTAAATATTTTTTTAGTATTGAAAAGATGTTTTTCTTATTAGGGATTATGTTTTTTGTTTGCGGTATCCAAATAAGTCAACCTTCTTAGTATTAACTTTTGAAAAATCAGGTACAAGAGTGAAAATATGAGTAGGAAAACAATTTACTTTCAGCATAGTTTTCTTTTTTTCGCGTTGTTGCTTGTCTTAGCGTTTGCAGTAGTTGCATTGGTCTTTATTGGCGCAGTGAGCATAGCTTTCGAAAATGTTGGTTTTACTCCTTTTACGGTTTTTTTAATCTTGATCAGCACTTTAATTGGCAGTTTCATAAACGTTCCACTGCTTAAGCTAAGAACCAAAATACCAGTTATCCGGGATAATTACGTTAATTGGTTTGGTCTTACCTATCGCATTCCGCAAGCGGAGTACAGCGAGACTGTAACGTTACTTGCGGTTAATGTCGGTGGCGCATTAATACCAACGGCTGTTAGCATTTACCTGCTTAGTCGGTCGTCAGTTTCAACAATTATGCTAAGCTTCATCGGCGTCTTAGCCGTAGCAATAGTAACGCACGCAGTAGCTAGACCAGTCAAAGGTGTTGGAATAGCCACTCCAGCATTTATCCCGCCAATAGCCGCCGCCGTGTCCGCACTAATCCTCTTTCCAGCCCAACCAAAAACAATCGCCTACGTAGCAGGCACCCTCGGTACTCTATTGGGAGCAGACCTGCTCAACCTTCGGAAGATACCCAAGCTAGGTGCACCAGTTGCCAGCATAGGTGGAGCAGGCACGTTTGATGGCGTGTTTTTGAGCGGCATCGTAGCCGTACTCTTAACTGGCTTATAAAAAACAACGAGAAACTATTTCGAATAAGGGCCATTTCAACGCTTAAATAAGAGAAGAAGTGGCGCCGTCGAAAGGATTCGGACCTTTGACCGACTGGTTAACAGCCAGCCGCTCTACCGGGCTGAGCCACGACGGCACATCACAATGCTTACTTCACCTTTTCAGTTCCAATATAGTATTTAAGTTTAGTCTTCTAAAACAAAACTATTCTATCTGACGTACTTTGCGCTTTGCGATTGCTGAGAAGCCTTTGTAGAACTCTTTGGATATGTGCTGGTACCATTTGCCTGAGAAAGACAAGTCAAGCAGATTGTCGACCCAGTGGAAATCGTGTTCGGCGCAGGCAAACAAAAGTTGTTTATGGACTTCGCTAAGTTGGGTATCGTTAAACCAGTCTTCATTTTTCAATTTGCCCAGTGGAACAAAAAACAATGGCACAATAAGGCTACGCATGTCTTTAAGATCATCAACTAACTCCATAGTTTTCATAATATCTGATTCCTGTTCTTCAGGTAATCCCACAATCAAAGTGCAAGCTGGAGCGAGCATGTTATCGTGCATTACACCCATGCCGTCAACGACTACATCGTGCCAATTATCGGCGCTGAATGGATGAGCCTTCGCAGGCATGATCTTCTTCGCTATCTCTGAAGAACCAGTTTCAATTCCGACTTCTGCTCCCCACCACGTTTGATTCTGCAAGATAAGCTCTGACAATTTCGATAGCAACTTGGGCTTTGACGCAACAGCTGCAACGGAACAGTGACTCCAACTTAGTCCTGTAACCTTTTTTGTTACTAATTCATGTAGTTGTACAAGTTTCTCTTCATTTGGTATCGTATTGTTGGAACCATATAGCATAACGTCTTCTGCATGTAAACATGTGCCAGTGTTGCCTGAATCAATATTAACGCTTAATTCGCGATTAATTTTTTCAAGTGGGTACCAACGTAGAGGCCTTAGTGTAACGTTGCAAAATTGGCAGCCTCGGCAGCAGCCTCTGCCAAGTTCGACTAAACCGTTAACCGAAGGCTGAACAATATCGGGAATCTCTTCTAAGGTGGGAGTTTCCCCAACTGTAACTTCATAATGGCTTGAAATCGGCTCTCCTTCTATTGCACCTTTGAATACTTTCCCAATTATGTTTTCTGCTTCTCCTTCAACTACGCAGTCAATTCCCAAATCCTTGGCGGCTTTTTCTCTGTAATGGAATTGCCATGCGCCAGGTCCTCCAACAATAACTTTTAAGCCATTTTGTTTCGCTTTTTTAATTGCTGAGCTTTTCAATAGACTGTGAAAGTGCTTCGCAAGGTAGGGCTCTTTTTTGAACAGGGAGGCAAGAGTTGTAGAAGCCGGACCTAATCCAAATGGATCCATGGTGTGTATGCCGAGAACTTTTGCGTTAGCGAGATGTCTGCCTAAATGGTTTGGGCTTACCGTTTCAACGTGGAAGCCTTCTTTCAGGAGTTGAGCTTCAATTTTCCTTAACCCATAGGGTGCTTGATAGGGATGGCCACTATTTGTTCTTAATGGGGGAAAGAATAGATAGCTGTAAAGCCATTCTGGAATAAAATTGGGAGGGGCACATGTACCAAACCCGAGGAATTCGTTATTATGATAATTACTCATTAAAGTTCTATCAGCAGTCAAGACGACTTCTGCCATAACCCTTCACCACATATTCGTCTTATAGCACTAAAGGTATTGTTCATAGAACGTCCGAGGGAGATATATCTTTATCGTACCATGATTTTTCGTATTGCCAACACTTTTTTTCAGCTTAGACATAGCTTGAAAACCTCTTAGGTTTGCTGTAACAATGTATTTGCATTCCGTTGATTGTTATTTCATCGTATTTTAGCCAACCTGCTTGCCTTAGTTTCTCGATTTCCTCTAGAGTTGTTGCGTGTGCGGTTTCAAACTGATCGTCTTTGAAGTTAATCATTCCGATGTACTTCATGCTGTTGTTGACGCTTTTGTGGCCGAGTAGTTTCTTGACGATTAGCACGTTTCCGTTTGTGTGGAAGGCGATCATTGTTCCTCCCCAGTGTCTAAAGGTTCTAAATTCTATTGCAAGTAACCTGGGGTTTTGTTGTGTTTCAGCTAGTCTTTTTCTCAATCTACAGTAAGCTATGCTTATGCTGTCATAAGTTCCGCTAAATACTCTTGGTTTATCATGTGGCAAACAACTAAGCATTGAAAGAAGTCGGCTAGATACTTGAAGGGTTCTCGGATTATGGTGTTTTACTGGGTGATTGATTTTGATTGTTTGCTCTTTTTCTGAAATATCTATCCATTCGATTCTAAGTACTTCAGATGGATCGCCATAAGTTTCTTTGAGTGCTTGTAGGTATCCTGCCATTTTTTTGGTTCTAGCTGCACTGATTAAGGCATCAAGTTCTGATTCGTCAGGTATGAAGGGTATTATTTCTTCCTGTTGATATTTTGGTGGTTCCCATTGAATCTTAAGCATGGTTGCAAAAGCGCTGTATGCACATACATATTGAAGTTTCATTCCGTTTTTAACCGTCATTCTGCCTATAGCTTCTTTGACTGTTTCGGGTTCTAGTAGATTAGCTCCAAGTTTTGCAAGTCGCCTTATCAAATTCGGATATTCTGTTTCTTTACAAAAGCCTTCTTTTTCCAAGTATGCCAAGAACTGAGCCACTAAGCCTTTTGCTTCTGCTGGTAGTCTTTCATCTCTCGCACAAATGTTTAATTTCTGTGCGGAAACCAAATTTTTCGCCTTACCTAGGTATATTGCGCTTATTTGGTTAGTTCCGTTATTGTTGTCATTGACATTTAAGCTAGTATGCTTTGTATAGCGATACCCACAGTCACGGCAAACATAACGCTGCTTTTCTTGCTTGTTTGAAAGTTTCCTTATTCCGTCTTTGAAGGCTTTTTGGCTGCCACATTCAGGGCATTTTACGATTGTTTTTGTTTGGGCTTCACTCATAATTGCCTACCTTCTCAAGCAATTTTGGATTAGAAGTAATTTCTCGGTCTGTAAGACGGCACCAAGTCACACATGAAACTCCACCACCATGATTGCAACTGAATTTTTCAGGGTCAAACTTACCCTTAGACCTACACTCGGTTACAAATTTACAGGGGTAATTTTTGACGGTTCTAATCATGGAGCTGGACCTCGCAACGTTTCAATTCTTCAGAGAGTAAAATCGCCTCAATATTGAAAGTCTTAATCTCCTTGAGGGTTCGTTCTACCCTAATTTGTTGAGCAAAAAACAAATCGCACAACTTAGGCGCCTCCTTCGCTATCATCAAAACTTGGCATTTCTGGATAAGCTGCACAGAAAATAGCTCCAGGGAATTGTTGTTTCAGTTTCTCCAAACAATCAGTGCAACGTTTCAAAACATCATGCCCAGGTGTTACAATCTCAAAGGTTACGGCCAGTTTTCCACAATCACACTTAGGTCCGATTGGAATCTCTTTAACGTAAAATCTCGGTTTGGTAGTTTCTAACCGTTTTAGACCTGAAGGCTCTTGCTCTACTATTAATTGATGCTCTGAAGGGTTTGAAATTGGAACACTTGGTACACTTGGAACACCTGTTTCTTCCTGTCTATTATATGATTTTTCAGTTTGGTTAATTTCGTTAAGGGTTTTTTGCTGTTCTAACTGTTCCATCTGTTCTATGTTTTGTTGTTCAATATTCCTTAATCCGAAACCGAGCCATGCTCTTTCTTTTTTCGGTTTGTATATCCAGCCTTCTTTTACTTTTGGCGATAGCCTGTTCATTGCTTGAGTGAGCGCTTTTGCATCGGCTAAGACACCGATATCCTCACAGTATTCTTGATAAGTTGTCAAATTTGCTGCTCGTGTTGTGACCAAGGTTTTGCAGAGAATCCCCATTTCCATGATAAAGGCGCCTGGAGGATTGCTGACTCTATTGAATTCGATTTCTGTTTCTTTTTGAGTCTTTGTTTGGGTAAAGCTATTTTGAGTATTTAGTCTATGTAATCCTTCCAGAGCCCAATTCAAAATAGCGCTTTTTTGCTCGGGGTCGTTCAACCAGACATTTTCTAAATTTGCGATTCTGTCTTTATCGCTGAAGAAGTTTGGAAATTTGACAAACATCATTCTGTCTTTGAAGGCCACTGTTGGGTTGTCGATTTTTGGGAATTTGTTTCCTATTATGGTCAGTTTGGCACAGTTGACAAACTCTATTCGGTTATTTGCAACTTTGAGTTCTGCTTTGATTGTGTCGCTTCCAGTTAGCTTTTGGAATATTTCGGTTCTGAAAATCTTGTTTGTGGTTGGTTCGCTGCAAGTGTTATAGAGTTTACCGTAAAAATGGCATAAAGAAAACCTATGTGATCCGTCTAATTCTTCTAGACCAATAGCCGAAACATTGTTTTTTCCGATTATACCTTGGATTGTTCGGTCAAAAACTCCTTTACCGTTTCGTCCGTCACCGTGAATCCACAATACCTTATGAAATTTGTAATCAGGTAGCAGACAGAAACCAAACCATTCTTGCAGTAATGGTACATCTTCAGGATTAGTTACTTGTTTAAGAAACTCTAGCCAATTCTCAGTTTTCTTAGCTGTTGGGTCGTATCTTACAGGGATTGAATAATAAGCCATTTCCTCAAGCGTTGGTTCTGTCAATTTCCCTGTTTCAACATCTAATAGCCCATTTTCTACAGCTACCTTTTTGCTAAAAACAACATCATCATAGCTTAATCCTTTGAGGTCATGTAGAATGTTTGTGTAGTGGCTTTTTGTGTTTTCTTCACCCAAGAGTTTGCTTAAGATTTCTTGGACGTAAATTTCAGCTTTTGTTTTCCATACTTTTGTTGTTTCGTCTCCATAGTAGAATATCTCGGTTAATCGGTCAATCTTGAAGTGGTAATTATAATTTAGGTACTGAGCAACTAAGGCAGTTTTGAAAACTCCTTTTCCGTTGCAAAAGGCAGCCATTGGGTTTAACGGGTCAATGTAATGTTTTTCTCCGTTTTGCTCGGCTTGAATCTCAAAAGCAAGAACAACTTTCATTCCTTGTTCTGTTAGTGGTTCTTTTGTTGTTTGATGCCCATTTTCGCACTTGTAAAATTGTTGACCTATACTGTCAGGTGAACCTAGTTTTTTTGTTGGTTTTTTACAGATAGGGCAATAGAGTTTTGGTTGCTCGGTCAATGTTTGCTGATCTCCGTCTGCTTTTCAAGTTCGTCATCTCGGCAACCATCTTTGCTTTCTCTAACAAAACATTGAAGCGTAGCGCACTTGTTACAGGTTAATTTCGTCTTCAATGCTAGGCCTTCCCCTTTAGTTTCCGCGTTATCACATGGTTTTTGCCGACTAGCCTCATATTACAAGAGGCGCACCTTTTTGCACTGTGAGTTTTTAGACGCTTACCACAATCAACACAGAAATGTTTACCATTCAGGGAGGCTTTGTTTGAGAACTTGGAAAAGACTATTGGTTGTTTGCCACGTGCATCGACAGCCTTCAGCAGAACATCAAGGGTAACAAGTTTTTCTCTCGAAGCGTCGTTTGAGTATGATTCAATGATTCCTTTTACACTACTCAACGAGGCCAAACCCCCTTTTGGTTACAATACTTTTTGTTAGTGCAAAATCCATCCTTCTCATATGGACAGTCTACATGGGGTCCAGGTTCATGTATCAACCATAAGCAAGCGATCTTAGGTTTCGTCTTAAGTGCCAAATTATTTAAAAGGGAATTTGAGGGTTTACTCAATAGCAATCGCATCTTCTTGGTGTGAGTTGTGGTCTAAGGCTGAAGCTGCCTTGTCTGGAGACTCTTCAGCCTTTTTTTCTTTATCAAAAATTGGATTTATGGTTAGACAGCCGTTCACTTCCATAGCAACAGCCACAATCTTTTTGCCTTCTTTTTCTTCAGCCATTTGCAGCCATGTTTTAGGCAAGGTTACGCTTTGGCTGTGACCACATGGGATTAATTTTCTGATTATTGGCACGTTCTCTTATGCTTCCTTGTCAGTACTGCGTACATACTTTTATATATGTCATTTGTCAATGACATACACAAAAAACTGACATATAAAATGAGGCGAGCCAGTGTGGATTTCCTCGAAAAACGTCAACTGATAGAAAGAAACACTTTTCTATATGGAATATTTGGTGACAAATTCTACAAAACATCTGAAATAATGGGCAGCCAAAGGGTAGTTTTGAGACAGATAGCATTGACTAGAGAAAAACAGACTAAACTCCAGATTGAACGAGCCATAAACAAATGGCTTCATGAGACATTTCCCAAAGGAGCAGAAAACAAAAAAGGAATCAAGAAAAAAGTAACTATTGGGCATGGCACTGTATATGGAGCAATCTCAGACTTAGAGAAAGGGGGAATGCTTACGGGTAAAGAAAAAAGGAAGTATTTTGGCAATCCTATGTTAGAGTATAGCCTCACTCGTTCAGGGCTCTGTTTATCAGTACTGCAACTATATTATTGCCCGTTGGAACCGAAAGACAGGGAAGAAATCGGCAAAATAGCTGAAATTTGGGGTAATATTGACCCAGCCTTGTTTGGTAAGTGGAAATATCTTGAGCAAAAATTTGGTAAAGGTGTTGCTGATAATTTCCTTGTTCTTATTGCTCATTTGGGTAGTGCAGAAAAAGAATTAGACACTGAGGAATTCAGAGAGTTTACGGTAAATTGGCTTATTGAATATATTTCGTATGTCCGAGATGAATACAATTGGTCAAAAGATGATCCAGAAGACTTGAAACAGTTTTTTAAACAATATGGAATTGATTATGACCCTAATTTTAGTCCAGATTTGGCTTTGGATACCTGGCTGCAGGTTATTAGAGAAGAACCTGATTTGAACAAATACTTGTCTTCTTATGTTGATTATGTGTTTCAAGCTGCTCAAGCAACACTGGAATGGGGTAATTTTCTTAAGGGAAAAATAGAAACTATGACAACTCAGTCGAAATGACTTTCAAATAACTTAAAAGTGATAATAAACCTCAAGACTTTGAGAGTATCGGATGTGTTGCAGAGAATCTTCGAGGGATGGAATCAGTTTCTTGTGAGAAATCTGGTACTCTCAGCCATGCTTAGAAGTTCTGTGATCTCCGTACTCTCCGTTTGGGTACTGAAGACCGAGCAAAAGAAAAAAAGGGCTTTAACTTTCAATTTTCATCGGTTTTCAGTACCTTTTTTCTGTCTAAAACTAATGGAGTTGTTTTGATTTGAGTTATCCAAACAGGTCTAAAGGTTCAAATTACGGCAATCAGCGCCGTTCTAAATCGAGTTTTGGTGGTGGTGGTAAGCGTTCAGGTTTCAGCGCTAGAGATAAGCGGTTAGCGAAAATTGCTTTTGAAAGCAGAAGCGAACAGAGCCAACGAGCAGATTTAGCAAAAGAAGCACCGTTAGCGCCTAATCTTGAAGTTTGGCTGTCAGCACCTCAATGTTTTGATGCGCCTCAAGTCGACCAAAAGCTCAATTTGAACGAGAAGAATCGAAAACTGCAATCTTTGGTAATTGCTAAAGCTGCTTCCAGACGCAAAGTTAACGTTGAATTGAAAGAGCCTAACCAAAAGAAAGCAACCAAACGTTATAGAATCGTCAAGAATGATGCGAAGGAACTTGAGAAAGTCGAAAAAGAAGCTGCTAAAGACTTAGAGGCTGAAATCAAAACGGGATCGAAGACTGAAGAGATCAAAACAGACGAATATGGAAGGCCAATAAAACCGTCAATGCCAACAGCCCAAGAAATCAAGGATCTAGCGGTTCAAATGTTCATGGAAGATCAAGCCCGAGTTCCGGACCAAGCCTTAGGAGAAACAACCCCAGAACTAACCGAGCTACGAGAAGGTGGCTATTTGCGAAAAGCGCAAAGAGAATTGATGCAAACCGTTAACAATCCTGCAGTTTCAGACTACATTGAGAGTCTCAAGAGTGACTTGGAAATGAACGGTTACACTATAGTTCCCCTTTAGGAGATGGCAAAAATTGGTTAATCTCGCAGCTTGGTTGATTCTAATTTCGGTGATTGGCATCGGTCTTACCGTGTGGTATGCGTTGTTTTTCGGAAGCAAAAAGCATAGAAGAAGGAAGGCAAAATAACGGTGAAAAACTTGAAACAATTTAGAAATAAGTTACTAACTGCTTTCTTTTTTCCCTTTTTTCTGTTAGATGTGATGCGATTTCAAGGTGGTGAATAACTTGGTAAAAAATTTGACTTCGACTGAGGATAAAGAGAGATTCAAAAGAATAGAAGAAATCAAAGGCAAACAGGGCAAACTCTTTGTTGAACTTCCAGAAGAGTTAGTTCAGTATTTCCAATTTGAAAAAGACACCAGTCTCTATTTCATAATAAAAGGTGAAAATAGTTTTCTGGTTAAGATTCAAGAAGAACCAACATTTAGGCCAACATAACTCTTTTCTTTTTTTCCAGCTCTCACATTTTTGTGGCTGTTAGAGTGGGTATATTGAGTTAGAAATAGGTCTTCCGATATGGATAGTGTTCTAAAAAGAGTTTTTACACGGTATTTCTTGGAGTGCCAGATTGAGGACCACATCGACTCAGTTCAATTTCAATTATTGATAACTCTGCAAGTTGCTTTTCATAAATTTGACAGGTTTTCTTATAAAACCACAGATAGAAGTCCGCTATCAACCCTTGATATTCTTTTAGGATAGTCATTAAATCAATTTCTTTTTTTGAAGCTATGTACCTCTTGGAAGAATTGCTCCAATTTTGCCACTTAAGTAATTCGTCCTTCTGTAACAATATTGACTGTTTAAACTCTGTTTTTGAAATGTTAATGACTCCTTTTAACAGAGGCAACCCGATATGTTCCGAAAAAGTTCTCAAATCCCTGACGAATTTTGCGCAGTCCCAATTTAATAATTCGTCTTTCTTTTTTCGATAGGCACTGTCAAGCTCAGCACAATTTAAATCCCTGCAGAATTTCACAGTATGCTGTATAAGAGAATAGATGCTTGAAAGGTAATTCTGAAGTAACCTATGAAGTTCCCAAAGGCCTTCCTCATATTTGTCTCTGTTTTCAACGCTCCACAGTTCCAAATTACTCTCATATTTGTTTATTAGAAATGTTAAATCTTCAAGATTTTTTCTCACAGCATACAATGAAACTGCTAGGTTTCGTTGCATATTAGCAATCCTTAGGCCTTCAAGTTTCTCACGCTTTTTAAGTAACTCTATAAATCTTTTGCCGTTAACAGACATTTAATTGAATAATGTGCGCTTTGTACTTTTATTTTTTGTCAATTACCCTCAGAATATTTCCAAAAAAGAAAAGAGGGAAACTCGAATTTCTTATGCAATAACTGATTTTTGTTTACCCGCAAGTTCTGCTATTTTGGACCGTTTGCTTAAAATCATCGCGCCAGCCACGACCGCTACGACAGATAACACCATTATGACGCCAACGCTCAAGCTTTCAGGTATTGGAAGTGGATCTGTGGGCGAATTAGTGTTCGAGCTGTAGTCTATGTACTCCCAGCCAGATGGATTATTAGCGGTGCTGCTTGCTGGAAATGCTGCAGCTCCGAGGCCTCCTGAATGTGCATCATAAACTGCAATTCTCATGTTGAATTGTATGGCGAGAAATGACTGCCCATTTACAACGCCCTGCTTGTTGAATGAGAATTCTGTCATATAGTGTTGAGTTGTGCCGTAGACTGGGGATGTGCCGAGGGTTTGAGCAAATGAAAATATTGACGAATCAGGCGTCGCAATTGCTGACCAAGTTGAGCCTGTTCCTTCGTACCAAGTACATGTTGAATGACCAGTGACGTTTACTAAGAAATCATCTGTCTGTGGACTTGAGCCCAAGTTGTTTGCGCCATCAAAGCATATTTGAACGTAGTCCCCTGC
This sequence comes from Bathyarchaeia archaeon, assembly GCA_050012755.1. Taxonomy (GTDB): domain Archaea; phylum Thermoproteota; class Bathyarchaeia; order Bathyarchaeales; family Bathycorpusculaceae; genus Bathycorpusculum. The sequence goes on along the minus strand of JBEKGO010000002.1, from coordinate 78,225 downwards.
GTCGTTGGTATTATCCAATGTTTCTATGATGATGTTTTCATTAACAGTTGTGCCATATGTCCACATGTCATAGAATATAGCGCTGGATCCTATGTTTTCTCTTTTGCCATCTGTCCACTCTGTACCTGAGGTCCATTTTCCATCTATCGTTGGCGCATTTGAAGTCTCGTAGTCAACGTGTGTGCCACCAGATGCTTGAGCCTGTACAATCCCTACTGCAGCTAAAGGAGCCAAAAGACATAACATAAGCGTCAGAACTGCCAAAAATACTGTTCTTTTCAATTCAATTTTTCTCTCCTTTTGAATTTATGTTCTCTTATTTCTGATGGCTTTCTTTAAAAAACTTTCTATGGCGTTATTCTGGCAATGCCGTCCAATTTAAAGCACTTACTGCAGATGACTCACCAGAAACGCTTTCTGATAATTCTACTCTATCAACGCTTCTCGGTCAAAATTTAACGGAAAAACGAACCATTTTCTCGATTTAGATTCAGTAGGCACTGAAAGCAATTGTTCTTGGGGAACCTCGAGCTATAATCATGATTTGTACATAGTGCAAGGGTTAGCTTTAAGCCCACGTTTAAACCGTCAAATCGAAAATGCCAAGAAGTCTCGAATATCTCATCATTTGAACGATAAAGAAACTCATTATTTGTCAATATTGCATTATCGCATTGAAGCAAAGAATTAGCCCTAGCGTGTTCCTGAGGGGCTAATTTGGCTTTCAACTCCTCTCGCCAATTTTGCCAATAATCAACTGAAAATGTTTTGCCTAAAAGAAGACGCCCAACTCCTTCTTTTGAAGGTTGAGTAAGTCTCAGCGTGCTCAGCTTTTCATTTTTACTAAAATCATCTGATTGCCAAGTTGCACAGCATTTTTTACATGAGACATAATCTTTGTTCGCACCAAGAACATCGTAACCTTTGGTTTGGTAACAAATTGGACATTTAGGAAAACATTGCAACATGGAAGCCTTAACTTCTTCTGACCTAACCATGTTCAGTCTATTTCAACGCTATTCAAATTTAAGACTTATTACCAAGCCAATATTCACTTTTGCTTAGGTCTCCTCTGTTCAGAAAGTTAGTTTCACCCTCCGCTTTATCTATCCATTATTTTGATTGAGAGTTATGGTTAATTTGGAAAGATCTTGTGACGCTTGCGGAAGAATGATTGGTGGGGCTTCTAAGCATTGTCCAAAATGCCAAATCTACTTCTGTTTTCTATGCTCATATGAACTAATGAACATTCAAAACAAGCTGCCTTTAGACTGCCCGATGTGTGGCAGTAAATTGGTTTATCCAGAATAAAAAAAGAAAATGGGAAGTATTGCATGCAATACTTAGCTTTTATCTGATTGTGGTAAGTGATCTTCGAAAAGACCGCATTCCATTCCAGCAAACATTAAGCCTTGTTTGCAGTGACTTGATAGAGCGCCACTTATTGCTCCTACATCATTTTGAACCATTTGGTTAATTTCTTCCACGGTTGTTTTATCCTCTATCTTGTCACAGATTCTTCGGGCATATCCTAGCGCGCCTTCTAACATGAATTTTTCTTTGTCTTTTAGTAATTGTTTTGACATTGTTTTTGTCTCCAGGTTAGTTCTTTCCTTTGAGAAGGTCTAGCTGTTTGTTCCAAGGCAATTTAAGAAAACTCTGGACTGAAAGACAGAGTACGCAATCAGGTTCTACACAGAATTGTTTTGCTGTCTGTTGGAGCGCTTTGTCTGCAAGTGGTGTTAGCTTTATCTGTTTCATTTCATCAAAGGGTTCTTGACCTTTTTCGTTGTGTCTGCAATGTTGGCAGCTTAGCGATTCATGGAGCTTCTCAATATCGGTTTTAAAATCGTTCTGTTCTTTAGACATTTTAGTTTTCTCCTTAAAGGATATATTATGGATATCCGCATTTATATCTGTTGGATATCCTTATATTTAAGTATATCCTAAGAATATCCAAGAAGGTGAAAAGGTCATGAGTATGCCAGTGAAGTTTGAAATCAAAGTCGTTCAAGTTGGTAACAGTCTGAAGATCACAATTCCGAAAGAACTATCCAGACACCTTGAGTTAAAGAAAGGTGACACAGTTTCAATGTGGTCTGACAACAGCCACGTTATTCTTGAGAAGAAGAAATAGGGATGAATTGTTATGAGAGACCCTAAACGTATTTCTGAAGTTCTTGAGGCTTTGAAAACTATTTGGGAAGCGTTTCCTGATTGGAGGCTAGGGCAGGTTCTTGAAAACTTTGTCTTTCTCAAAGGCGAAAGAGGAGACAAAACAAGTCGTACTTTGTTTTATCAAGAGGACACTGAAACCCTAGCAGCTTTGAAGAAGGCAATAGTTGAACGTGTTCAGGTGAGAACTTTGGGTAAAGAAATTCCGAGAGGGCGTCCAAACGACACTCTTCAAGACTTATTTGATGACGATTTCCTTTCAAGCGGAAAGCCCTGGCGTAAACCAAAGACAACCAAAAAAGAAAAGAAAAAATAGTATCAAAGTGAGACTGTTTGAGCTGGGCCAAGAATCTAATCGACGATCCAGATAGAAGAAATAAACTCTTTCCAGGTGATGCTCTCGAAATGTGGGCCGAAGGAAACAGATAATTATTGAGAAGAAAGCCCTATCATAACTAAGAATTCTAATAGCCTAGAAATGATAAAAGGCATACAAGGGATCGCTTAATTCTATTCTTATACTATGATTCCAAAGGTCGTCTTTCTTACCCAATATCCCATAATCTTGAGTCACAAATACTACTTTTTCATTGTTTGAAACCTGATAGGTGAATGCAACTGCGATATGAACATTGTCTGGACTATGAACCCCCACGTCGAAAATCAAGTCTGCCAGGGGTCGAGTAACAGGAATTGTCTTGGTCTTTATATACCCCATTTCAAATTCGACCAAGTTATCATATACATCTTCAATTAAACTCGTGGTCGCAAGTAATTTCTTAGACATCTCAACCAGAAAATCGTCAATGGTTATTTTGGCACCCTCATTCAGTTTATCCCCAATAAATTTTACAGCCCATTGCTCGATTTCTAACACTGGTCCAATTAAAGGCAGATTCTGCGTTCTAGCAGGACTATGACAAATACAAAATAAGTCTTCCAAAGCCTTAATATCGGCATTATCAATAGGTGCATTTGCAGGAGTACCCCTCTTTGCCCTTGCATTTTCCAAGGCATCCTTCACGGTATCTCTTACTGCGTTTCCTAAGAAATTACATGTATTAGTGACTTTTCCATATACTTCTGTTTTTATGGAGTCAGAAATGTAACATGGGATATTATTAAGACGAGCATCTTCCTTCATTTTTCCTATACGAAGGTTGTTTTCGTTCAAAATATCTGAAATCACGATGTTTGTATCCAAGAAAAAACAGCGCGGCACAGTCGGAGTACTCAAGCATGCTACCCCAAGCTCAAAGAACTGGAAGGCATAACTAGAAGTTTACTGAACATTTTAGTAGTTGGATCTTTAAGATCAACAGATTTGCGCAAAATGTTTGAATCGCGATCAAGAAGAGCAACTCTTAGTTCTCTCAACTTAAGATTAAAGTTACTGTTTAGACGATCAAAATCGGTAATGTCTGTCTTCTTGAAATCAAGAAACTCAGGGCAGCCCAAATCCTCAATCGATTTCGAGTTCCAAATTGTTACATATTTCTTAAGCGTGGCACAAGCCAAATAGCATCCATCAAATTTATCGATTAATGGCCCCAAATCATGTTGCATTGCTGAAATTCTCTTTGCGTACATTTGAGAGTTTCTCGAATAAACAGCAAGAAATTCATGAGCCCTGACTATCTCCTGTATTACTTTGAGAAAATCATAATATGTATTGTCAAATACAGTGAACTTGTTATAGAATGAAAGCGGAAAATTTGACGTTAAGAATCTCCTTGCTTCTGCTTCTAAATTATCGTCTCTGTCGGATTCAAACCTCTCTTTCATAAATTGAACGAATGTGAAAAAAGGTCTTCTCCTATCTCTTCTTTTCATGTTTTCAATTTCTTGCTTTAGCTCAGTATCTTTCTCAAAATAATCTATACTTATCTTAGAAAAGAAACTCGAAAGTTCTTGAGCATTAAACCTGCTAGGAATTTTAATTGAGTTGACGATGAAATCATTTTCTAAAGTTACCAAATCCTGAAAAGAACTGATCGGTTTGGTCGGCTCTAGCTTTAGTCTTGTTGCTCTAAACTTCACATTCCCTAACTTTATTTTCTCAGTAAATTCTATGGGTTTTAAGTCAATTAATCCAAAACGCAAACTGTTCTGTGGGTATTCGGACAAACTACAAGAAGTATCAAGAGCCAATGCGTTCACCTATAACGCTCGCTTCTATCAGCATATGTTGTCATACTCCTTCTTAAGTATTAGCTGTTGTGAACAGACAATCTATATTAGACTTACGCAAATATTGCTGAGTTAATTATAATAATTTGTTCTTTTTCCTTTGAGGGAATTTGAAGTCTCTAAGGCCAATATCGCTGGAGAGCTACAAGCTGAAGACAGCATGCAGGTTCTTGGCTGCTCAAAGAGTAAAGCCAAACAATACCTTTCCCTTCTGAGAAGAATAATGATTTAGCTTTGGGCTTTCAGTAATGTTGCTGAGTCCATTCAGATTTGTTCTTAGAGATTTTTTTCAAAGTTTTAAAAATTTGAGTGCTATCGCTATCATCGAGACGTTGCCTATTAATTTAGAGTTAATAGGCTATATTTTCCATATGTTTCAGGTCGAAAGGGCTGGTCGTGACAGCACGAGCATGGGAAAAAATCAGAAAATAGACTGTTAGTAGAGTTTTGATGTATTTCAATGGGGTGATAGCATGAAAAAACAGGGTGATAGCACTTATAAGCAGCATGGGCTTTCTGATATCACTTTCAGGAGAAAAAACGTGTAAAGATAACATGAAAGCACGGGGTTTTCCATGCTTTTCCCCATGCTTTTTGGCAGACAATTAATATAACACTGTTATTAGCTTAGTCTTCTGTGTTTTCTTCTGTGCTATCAAAGAAATTCGGTTCGCTGTCTTCTGTTTGGGTTTTGTCTTGTTCATCCAGAAAACGCTGTGCTGCTTCAGGGATATGATAGCTACCATTATCGTTAAAGATTGCAAACTCTAACTTCACATGCTTGCCTTTGTATCTTGGAAATGGAAGTTTGTGCTCTTTCAGGTAGGCTACCAATATTTCTTTTTGCGCTTTGCCTATGTACATCCAGCCCCATTTGCTACCAGTTATCATGCGTATCATGCGTTCTGGGTCTTCGTCAGGGTTTATTCTGTTAAGGCTTTGTTGTGTAATGCACAAATCTCTGTCTTCAGGATCTAGAAGAACAGCTCTTGTCTTTTCACATGTTAGGTCTTCAGTGACAAGTTTCCCGAAAAGGTAGGTATCGCATTCTGGAAAAGGAATAGGAAACAGCCGAAAATAGAAGTATGTGTTAACTGTTACCTTCTGAGAGGTAGTTCCTTGCTTCTTGAGGTAGTCAATGATCCAATTCTTTTCTTCAGCACTTGTTACGAACTCCCACACAGTACTGTTAATCATTTTCAATAGTTTCTCAGGTGTGTTTAAGTTTTGGTTAGTCATGCGAAGCCCACATGCATGTTGAGTGTCCATTATATACATGCAACGTCTGTTATGGTCTTCTTTGAGCTCATGTCTTCCACAACCGCATAGCCTATTTTTCGGTACATGCTTCAGTCTCAAAAGATTAAGAGTTTCGGGCTCAGTGCTAACCTTTGCATCCTTGTTTTCGGTTGGAGTCTCACTCTTTCCAAGTTCTGCTTTTTCCTTGACTCGCATCTGTTTGCAAAGTTCGTCATGCTTCTGCTTTGTTTTCAGGTACACAATGAAATCGTAGACGTCACCTTGACTAAACCCATTTCCAAGAGTGTTTTGTGCTGTTGATTCATCATTGAATTCTCGTAGTTCCTCAATAAGAGCTGGAATATTCTCAGGTGTCAAAGGCTGTGTTACAAAGTTGTCATATACTCTTTGGAAATTCTTCATTGCTCGGATAATACGGTCCATTTTCCTTCTGCATTGGTCAGTTTCAGCCTCAAGTTTCTCGTAGGTAACTACGGGAGCTTGAATCTGGCCACCTGATTTCTCAATTCCTTCTTTTAGCATGTGCTTGATTAGTTGGTTTCTTTCACCAACGGGGCAAGTCTTGTCGATAGCAGCAAGTTCTTCTGGGGTCAGTCGAACAGTCACCACCTTAACTTTTTTATTCTTAGTTTCAAGGGGTTCATTATTTTTTTCGTTCTTATCATTCTCACTCAAATTTAATCGCTCCTTTCTGTTTTGAATGCTAAGGCTTTATCGTAGAACTTGACATACTGTTCTCGGTGCTCTTTTGGACCCATGCCTTTCAAGATATAGCAGCCTTTTTGTTTCTCTGTTTCATGTCCCATCCAGAATTCGCTAAGTATCTCTGGGCATCCAGCTAGGACAAGCAGTTTTTGAAAAGCAGCTCGCAAACTGTGGGGTCGCATTGGGCAAAAGTGTTTCCAAGGGTTTTCTGCTTTCAACAATTCGATAGATTCCTTGTCTGTCTTTTTCTTTAGCTCTTTGCGAATGATCTTTCTTGCTTTTCTAGCGAAAAACCGTTCTACGCTACCCTTAGTTATTTGGAATATTTTGCTTTCTGGGCTTGGAGTGCCAACAAGTTTAAAGTAGGCTCGAATTTGGTCAACTGTGACCTTGCCCAGAAAAGTTGTAAATTCAACGTCTGTTTTGTGACGTTTCAAAGTTAGTAGGATTGGAACTATGCCAGCCTCAAACTCTTCTTGAATGTCTGAGTATGTGAGTGCTAAGACGTCTCCGATTCCGAGACCTGACTGGAAGATAACGGCTAAAATAGTTTGGTAAAGTGGATTGTCAAAGGATAGAAAGAATTCGCTGATTAGTTCCAGGTTCCATTCTTGTTTATCGCTTTCTGCCTCAGAATCAGGAAGACCGCTATTTCGAATGGACATTGAATATTCATCATCGTATTTGTCACTGACTAAGGCACGTAAAGCGTTAACATAGGTGCTGATTGTTTTTGGACTGTATTTTTTTTCTTTCAAGTCTGCTATGAAGTCACTCAGTACGTCTCTTGCTACTCCCTTTCGCAAAGGATAAGGCAGCATCAGATCAGCGTCTAATCTGTCCATGAAATCGTTAACTGTACCTTGTTTTTGATAGAAGGCTTCGAATGCTTTGAGACCGTTAGCGTAGATTCTTCTGGTTGATTCTTTGTGAACGGCTCTTTTAAGGAATCTAGCCACTAAGTCAGGTTTTTCAATTTCAATCAAAGAAGTACACTCCAAATAATTGGTTACTGAGAAAAGAAAAAGGGAATTGTGTGCGGGAGATGTTGACGGGGGAAAGCAAATATATCTTTATTGCTAACTTGCCAAATGTGTTATTTGAAATTTTTCGATTTGGCTACAATCAATTTAATAATACTCAGGCAATACCTTTTGTCAACTTAAAAACCAACATTTTTTACAGTAACACCGATGATTTTTCCATTTTACTAGAAAAATGTATATGAAGGTAATTTACTATTTTAATCAGAAAACCCATCGGAGAAGAGGATTATTTGAAAAGCATGGTAGAGTTTAGATGGCACGGTAGAGGTGGTCAAGGAGCTTGGACAGCCAGCGAACTGGTGGCAAGAACAGCTCTTGATGAAGGCAAATACATTCAATCATTCCCCGAATTTGGGCCTGAAAGAATGGGCGCGCCCGTTACTGCCTTCACAAGAATAAGCACTGAACCAATAAGGTTGCACTGTGCAATTTATGAACCTGACGTCGTTGTCGTTTTAGATAATACTCTGTTGAAATCTGTTCCAGTAACCTCTGGATTAAACCGTGATGAAACTGTGTTAATTATTAATTCAACTGAGGAACCGGCTGTCGTGAAAGAAAATCTCAGGGTAACAAAAGGCAAAGTTTGGACGGTTCCAGCTACTGAAATTGCACTAAGAATTTTGGGTGCTCCAATAACAAATACAGCGTTGCTAGGCTGCGTTGCTAAAGCAACAAACATGGTCACCCTTGAAGGTATTCAAAAAACGTTGAAGGGACGTTTCAGACCAGACTTAGCAGAAAAGAACTTTGCCGTAATCAAGGAAGCTTACGTGGAGGCAAAAAGTGAATGAGCAGCAAAGAAAAAACTTGGAAAGAAGTCTCCATAGCTGGAATATGTACAAAATCAAGCGTTGGATTCATGACCGGCGACTGGAAAACTTACATGCCGGTAAGGGACCTGGAAAAGTGTACAACATGTTTAACATGTGTGATGTTTTGCCCTGAGGGAGCGATAAAGTGGCGTCCAGAAATCGGTAAAATCGAATTTGACTTCAGCTTCTGCAAAGGCTGCGGAATATGCGCAAATGAATGTCCAACTAAAGCAATAACTATGAAATTACCAGAGGACGAACAATAAAATGAAGGCACAAGTTAAACAGGAAACCTGCGCACTAAACGGCGACGAAGCAGTTGCTCTAGCAGCCAAACAGTGTGATGTTGACGTGGTTGCTGCTTACCCAATCACTCCCCAAACAATCATAGTTGAAAAATTCAGCGAGTACGTCGCAAACGGGGAAGTTCAAACAGAATTCGTATGCACAGAATCAGAACACAGCGCTATGACCGCATGCCTTGCAGCCTCACTTACAGGAGCACGAACTTTCACGGCTAGCGCCTCAGCAGGCTTAGCGTTAATGCATGAAATGCTTTTTGTCACTTCGGGCTCTCGAGCGCCAGTTGTCATGGCTGTTGCTAACCGAGCCCTGTCTTCGCCGCTAAACATTCATGGCGACCAATCAGACAGTATGGCTGAACGAGACAGCGGATGGATTCAAATTTACGTTGAAAACGCCCAAGAAGCTTATGACTCAATTATTCAAGCGTTCAAAATAGCTGAAGACGTTGGCGTCTCGTTACCAATAATTGTTGCTTTAGACGGCTTCACAATCAGCCACACCCTTGAAAGAGTAGATACTCTTCCCGACGATGCAATCAGACAGTTCATTGGGGAACGCCAATTTCCAATGGTGCTTACTCACGAGGGGAAAATCGTGCCATTCAAACTTGACCCACAGAACCCTATGACCATGGGACCATTCGCGTTACAGAACTATTATTTCGAGTTTAAGCGACAACAGGAAGAAGGTATGAAAAACGCCCTAAAGAAGATACAAGACGTTAACAGTGAATACACTAAAATCAGCGGCAGAAGCTATGGCAACGGACTCATTGATACTTACCAGCTTGAAGACGCTGAAGTTGCAATTGTCGTTGTCGGTTCGACGGCTGGAACACTAAAAGTAATAGTTGACCAGCTAAGACAAGAAGGGGCTAAAGTCGGAGTTCTACGGTTACGTACGTTTAGGCCGTTGCCCGTTGAAGAACTTCGAAACGCATTAAGAAATGTTAAAGCGATAGCAGTTATGGACAAAAGCATGACTCCCGGCGGCTTAGGTGGCGCGGTCTTTAGTGAAGTTCGAAATGCACTATACGATGCAAAAGATCATCCAAATATCGTGAGCTTTATTTTCGGTTTAGGCGGCAGAGACACAAGCCCACATGACCTGCGAAAAATCTTCGATGAGTTAACACGAATTGTTAAAACTGGACACGTAGAAAAAGAAGTCCACTATTTTGGATTAAGGGAGTAAGGAGGACACAAAGTTGACAACTCAAGAATGGAAATTCACAGCAAAAGATATTGCATCCAAACCAGACCTTTTCCTTTCAGGACACCGAGCATGTGCAGGCTGCGGACCAGCAGCAGTATTGCGGCTGATAATGAAAGCAACCCGTGGACCAACAATTGTAACTCAAGCAACTGGCTGCATGGAAATAGTGGGATCAAGCTACCCATACACTTCATGGGCGCTGCCATGGCTACATACAGCTTTTGAAAACGCCGCTGCAAACGCTTCAGGCATTGACGCAGCACTAAAAGCACTGCAAAAGAAAGGAAAAGTCAAAGAACACATTGACATTATCGCAATTGCTGGCGACGGCGGAACCTACGATATTGGATTACAAGCTTTATCCGGCGCTGTTGAACGTGGACACGACTTCCTCTTTATACTCTATGATAACGAGGGTTACATGAACACTGGAATCCAAAGAAGCAGCTCAACACCAATTGGAGCCGCAACAACAACCACTCCAGCCGGCTCAGTAAATCCAGGCAAACTTGAAATGAAAAAACCAATCACAGAAATCATGCTAGCACACGACATGAAATATGTAGCAACTGCAACACCATACTACTGGAAAGACATGCTGACCAAAGTCCGCAAAGGCTTAGAAGTAGAAGGCCCAGCGTTCCTGCACATCTTTGCTCCTTGCCCAAGAGGTTGGCGAACTGAACCAGGCAAAACCATGGAGTATTCAAAGCTATCAGTAGAATCATGTGTTTTCCCAATTTGGGAAGCGGTAAACGGCAACCGGCAGCTTTCAACACCGAGTAAACTGATTTCTTTGGCACCGCAAAAGAAAAAGCCAGTTAAAGATTACTTAGTTGGGCAAGGTAGATTTAGACACTTGTTCACTCCGCAAAACCAGCATGTAATTGACAAGATTCAAGCATTAACCGACAAAAACTGGCAACGGCTTCTCCAAAAATGTGAGCAAGCCTAGAATTATTTTCTTTTATTTACTTTGGTTAGAAAAAAAATTAGTGATTGTTTTCTGGTAGAATTTTTAGTATGCGAAGGATTTTTTTGAATTCTTCCTCTTTAAGTGATGCCCTTCTGCCATTCGCATAGATTTCTTTGACTCTGTCAACAACACCAGCCACGGTTTGATCATCAGGTTCGTTGCCTGATAGCTCTGTTATTTTATGTTTAATTATGCCTTTGCCTGATTGTTTCCCAATTGTTAAACGTCGCTCGTTTCCGACAAGTTCTGGCGGGTATGGCTCATATGTCCATGGATCACTCAATACGTCGTGTGTGTGAATTCCTGACTCATGTGCGAAACCATAGTCGCCAACAATTGCTTTGTTAGGCGGAACAACATAGCCTGTTGCCTTTCCAATGTAATCCGCCGTTGCCTTCAGCAGCTGAGTTTTGCCCTCATACTTTCTGACACCGTAATGCAAGTACAGGTTTAGGAGCACTTTTTCCGTTTCTGCGTTGCCCGCACGTTCGCCAATGCCCAGGTATGTTGTGCTGGCGTAAACTTTGTCCCATACTCCTGAAGCTGCCTTGATTGCTGCCATTGTATTTTCAACTGCATTTCCGAAGTCGTCGTGTGCATGGATTTCTATAGCGCCCATTTTTGTTTCTTTTTTGATAGCTACGACTTTTGCGGGAATGCCGTTAGGTAGTGGAGCGGTTGGGTCAGATAATCCGATGCCGACTGTGTCACAGATGCGGTAGCATTCGGCTCCTGCGTCGGCTGCAGCGTTGATAAAGTTTTTCTCGAAATCCCAGTTTGCTCGTGTGCTGTCTTCGCCATGAACAAACGTTCTTAATCCGCAGGTTTTAGCTGAGTACTCTACTACGTCAATCATGTTAGCTAAGATTTGTTCTGTGGTTTTTTCGGGCCATTTGGCTTTGAAATGGAGATCTGAAACTGGATGAGATATGCCAACTTCTTTGAACCCGCATGCTACTGCGCTGTCTATGTCTTCTTTTAAGGCTCTGCACCAGCCTGCAACGCGGAGGTCAAGATTTAGATCTTTAATAAGTTTTGCAGCTTTTTTGTCGGGCTCTTGGTAGTGAAAGAGCTCTATTCGTTCAATTCCAACTTCGGCGAGAAATTGGGCTATTTTTGCTGAGTCTTTTGGTCCCGTTGCTAGCCCTGGCATTTGGATGCCGTCGCGGAGTGTGGTGTCATCTATTATGGGTTCAGTTTTTAATTTTGGTAATTTGAAAAAGAAATCCTGTAAGTCCATTTTTCTTGTCTCTGTGTAATTTTTTATGCTCTGTCTGAGCACTTATGTAATGATAAATTACGCTTGCATGAGGTTGATAAACGTTTCTCCACTACTTCTGCAAGTTTGTCCATGAATGAATGTTACAAAGCTTCAAAATTTATTGTCAAAATAAAGCAAAAACTTTACACATAAATATAGCAAAAGCTATTTTACGTTAGCATAAAGCGCCTTAAGGGTACCTGAAACAGCCAACACATGAACCGCTCCCTCCTTGCCCGATATGCTGATGATTGCAGCCACGGAAGCCTTTACGATGCTCAAAGCAGCCAGCGAAATTCGAATAACCGCAATTTTCCGTTCCATATCAAAATTAATCAAGCTCAAACCAGTAGTGCTTGCCCCAACCTCACCGTAAAACTTGGTAACCGCAGCCCAAACAGCGTCGATAAACTCGCGTTCAGACGGCAAGGATTCGCATTCAACTAGAAGGGCTAAATAACGCCGTTTAACCCGCTTCACGTTTTGCCCTCCTTAACTATACTTATGCCCGGAGCCACAAATCGACTGCTAAGTTTTTCGCGGTTACGCAAGACAATTGCCACTGGATTAGCTGAAACAGCTTCAAGACCTGAAGCTTCATCCAACCCAAGTGTGAAAGCCAGACTTGCCATATCTCGTGGGAACCGCATAAATTTTTCCTCGGCAACGCCGCTGGAAATCACTAGAGGCACCCTAAACTCCTTTGCAAATGCAACTTCACGGCGCAAACTCATCAGCATTCTAACCCGCGATGGGCCCTCCAAAACCAAGAGCGGTTTAACATCTACTTCTAAGGAGGATAAACTGCCACTTGCCAATTCAGCTTCTGCGCGGTCAAAAAACCGTTTATGATAGTCTAAACTTGGAAAATTTAGAAGGTCAACTCGTCTGTCTTTTGCCGCTTGTCTTGCCACTTCCTTGGTGTCGCATGTGATGCTAATTACCTCAAATCGGCGTCTGAATTTGCGTAGGAAATGGATTAAATCGTTCTCTGTTCTAGGATGAAAATCCACGCGTGAAACAAAATCCATGCCTAATCGGTTGCAGGTTGCTTTGAGTTTGGATAGTTCTTCTTCGCGTAGGGCGGAAGTGGATGGAATGGAAATTAGGCTGTAGCCGAAACGTGCAGCACGAGTGATCAGTTGCTGTGTTGCCTGTTCGTCTTTGGGGTTAACGCGTAAATGCAAATCAGCGAAAACTCGTGTCATAGCATCAACCCAGTACTTGTACAAATTTCAGCTATTTCTTCAGCTGTCTTATTTTTAAAATGGATTTTGAGGTGGATAGGGTCGTTTTGCGTAAACTTTATGTCTCCCAAAGAAGCAGCTTGTTTGTCGAATCTTAGATACAAGTTTCGCTTTTCCAAATGCAGTTTCAAGTTGCGGCATAATTCTTCCTTGTCAAGCGAATTTAGAGCTGAACCAATTTTTTGGAGTATAGCTGGAAGCGTTTTCTTATCTGTTAATTGAGCTGTAAAAAGAATAATAGGGTTCCCATGATGCCCCGTTAAACTTGTTTTTTGGAAAATGAGGGTTTCTGCCAGTTCGGTTGGCAGCAGGTTTCTGACGGCGGTTTCGACTTTTTCGGTGTCTTCAGTTGCGTGTGCGAAGACTCGAATGTCTATGTATCCTATTGGCGGTTTAGAAGACATTGGTTACCGTTTTGTCTTTGGGCTTCTAGCTTTTAGCTTTTTTCTTTGGCTTTGTTTCGGCAGCGGGTTTTTCTGGTTTTGGTTTTGCTGCTGCTTCTGCTTTGGCTTTTTCTGCATGTTTTTTTAATGTCGCGACGTTTTCATCATGCAACGATTTGCGTTTTATGTCGAGCGGTATGCCGATTTTTTTTGCATCTTGTTTATTTAAGCCTGCTTTTTCAAGTTCGGACAAGCTGAATCCTCTTCCGATGCTTTGTTTGCCGTTTTGCTTTGTTATTACTGCTTTCATGTGATGCATATTTACCATCTCTGTTTGTCTGGATGTCTTGCTCCTCTTTGATGGCTTGGTCTTGCTTTTTCCGAGCCTCTTCCGCGATGATGTAAGCCTCTGACGTTTTTACCTGCGCTCGTCATGCTTCTAAAGACTCTGCTGGTATGTTGTCTCTCAGCTATCCAATTGATGTCTTTGTCTGTTTTTATGCCTGGCGCCTTTGGATCGACCAGTATGACTTCAAACCATTTGTGTTTTCCGTCTTCGCCTACCCAGTAACTGTTCAAAACTTCCATGTTTGGGAAATGCCTTGCTGTACGTTCTTCAGCAATAAGTTTTAGGCTTTTGCCTGGTTTGAATTTGGCGACTCCCATTCGTTTTGGGCGTCTGCCTGATCGTGGACGTAGTTTTCTTAGGTTGCCTCTTCGGACTTTTGTTCTGGCCATTACGAAGCCTTGTTTGGCTTTGTAGCCTAGTTTTCTTGCCCTGTCAAGCCTTGTTGGATGTTCAAGACGCATTGTCGATGGCTGTTTTCGCCATTGCACTAATCTTTCGCGCATGAGTTCTTCAACGAAGGATTTTTCTGGGGCAGACCATTCTTCCGCTATGTACTTATATGCCATTTTTTCGTTTTTCCTCCTCAATGTATTTTTGCTTACGGTTCAGTCCCCGAGGGGACCACATCCCAACGGACATGTTGTCCGCCTGCAATTTCACATCATACAGCGACGCAACAAAATAAACCTTTCCAGCAACAATACGCTCTTGAAGGCTGAAGTTTCTTTATATTAATTGGTAAGCGTCTAAGCACCAAAGCCAAAATGTTATGTCATCGAGTTACCATCATCTTTACTTGGTTTATAAGCGCGGGCGCCTTTCATGTAAGCGAAGAGCTTCTTTTGTTCTCTTGGCTGACCCTGTTGAGTCACTGATTCTTTTCAAGGAAAAAATCAAGGGGCAAAAAAATTTGTACATTAAGAGCGGAGCGTCGTCTCAGAAAGAAAATAAACAAATTAAACCGGTAGTTAATGTCGGTGACCACAGAATGTGTCCTGAATGCAGAACCATTGGCTGTGTAGTTTGGGTCTCGCAAGACAAAAAAACAATGGGTGTGCAGTGCCACAAAAGCCATGGAGAAACAAGTAGACAAGTATCAAAATATGGCGCAACTTTTGTTCCATCGACAAAAACCAGGAAAAACATCGTTTTCTTAACAGCAGCCGCATAGAAAAAACGAACAGAGAATCTTCTTTCTCTTTTTTCGCTAATCAGCGTATCGACAAGAGAGATCTTTCACTGAGCGGTTACCTGCTTCGCTTAAACACTTTTGTTACGTCTTCTATTTTTGAACCTACGATTTCTATGTTATCAATGTTTCCTAAGCCTTTCTCGCCTGCTCTTCTGATATGGCTGATTTCTTTAGGCTCAAATCCCATGACTCTCGCGGCGGTTGCGTCTGTGGCGACAACATCTTTTCCTGCAATTATCAAATCCATCTTGACTGGTGTGCCATCGGTTGGGCCTTTGCCTTCCATAGCCACGAAGCCATCTATCACTGTTAATGCAGGTTTTATTACAGTGTTTATATCAACTATCACGCTGCTTATGCCTCGAACATGATATTTTCCCTTAAACTTGTCGGGCATAAGACCAAACATGTTCTTCATTCCTAACGTGACTTTCGTTGCGGTGTGGGTTTTGAGTTTTGCGGCACTAATTACGGCTGATTCCATAACTATTTTGGGAACGGTGATGCTGCCTAGGGTTTCGCAGCCCGGAATAGGAATTTTGACTTTTTCTTTTTGATATCGCAAGTTTAAGAATTCTACGCCGTTTTGTTCGCACATCTCTTTCATTCCGGTGACTTCGGAGGCTTTGTCTGCGTTAGTCATGGTAGCGTCTGATTCTGCAACGAAGATTTCAATGGACAAATCCTTGAGTTTTCTTATTATAGCTTCAACAACGATGGGGTCGGTTGTTGCTCCGGTGTCCCATGTTTTAGTTGTTATGAAATTGACTTTTATGAGCGCTTTCTTGTAACCAGATAGGCAAGATTTGTAATCGATTAAGTCGAGCGCTTTGAAAACGGGTTCGTGCCCTCTTTCGCCTTTGACGATTGCAACTGTTGATTTTTCCGTTTACGACACCGCTTCTATAAACTCAATCAGTCTTAAATTTTTTCCTCGTTGCAAGTCCATATTAGACTTTTTCTGATTTGAATTCATTCATCTAAATAGATTTTTGTAAGACTTTCTGGGAGTTTTCGGGACATTTTGGGACTTTTTGGGACGAATCAAGACGAAACGGGACGAATTGGGACGAAACGGGACGAATCTAGACGCAACCTACAAACAATTTAAGCTTTGCTTAAAGAAAGCAACCCAAAGCACAAAGAACAAAATTTGCACAAAACTGCTCATTAATCCTAGATATGATGTAACTACAAAAGGGGAAGTATCAAAAACCCGGTAATTAAGCCGCCTGCTAAACCCAACATGATGGGAAAGGGTAAGCCTGGGAAGATGCCTTTTCGTTCAAGCATGAAAAAGGTTATGATTGAGCCTGCTAAGATGCCAATGATCGCAACTATTGTTGGCAGAATACTCATGCTGAAATAGAAGAATATGGCGCCAGTCAGCATTGAATAGAAAACTAAGTCGCCAAGTCCCATCTGAATGTCTTTGAAAGAGAAGCTTAAACCTTGAAGTTCGTCAAGCCCTGATGATTGAGCAATTTTTCCGACTGGACCTCGATAAACCGCAAATACATCATAGATTGCAAGGAATGCCAAAATCACGACTGCACTGTACAATGGAATAAATTTACCAAAGAAAACACCCAAAGCCCCTCCAACACAAACTACCGCCACGTTTCTGGAAATGTTACCGAAACGGAAAATTGCAAGATCAAACAGCACCGCAATTACTATCGACAAGGGAATTAGAAGGATGCTCCAATTTGGGAAAAAAGAGAATACAGTTGACAAATAAACCAGAGACAAAAGCAAAGCAGCAACGGTCATTGCAACCACAATTAGTGTTTTGATGATTTTTTTGCTTTTCCGCTTCAGAAGGACATAGAACAACGTTGCACTTACAGCTACAAGAACTACAAAGTACAAAGCGTTGCCGAAAGGTCCTGCAGGAGTGTTGTCGGGAATAGGTGTGACTGGAATACTTGTACTCGACTGCGGCACTAGCAAGTAAGCGCAGCCTAAACCAAAAACTAAGCTTGCTAGTATCGGAATCAAATAAACAATTTGAAATTTGAATTTATCCTCTTTCTTTTGCTCGGTCAAGGTTGCTTACCCTAAATTGCTAATAGCTAAAGCCGTTTGCAAATAACATTGGTCACACAATAAGCTTTGCTTTTTATCTGTATCAAAAATAGAATTTGAAAAATGCATAACACAGAAACTCCGCGAGCAATGTTGAAGACCCAAAGTGTGCCCCAACTCATGCACAGCTTCCTTCACCATCCTTGAGACAAAGACAGTTATGTTGACGTTTTCACGATAGAACTGGGGTTTAAGTCTCCAGAGCGAAATCAAAGCAGCCCTTCCAGAAACATAAGCTTCACCAAACACATAATTCAAGCCAGAAGCAAAGATGTCAGCATCAATTACACCCAAAACACGATGATACTGGGGTTTTTTAACTATGAAAACTCTCAGATCGTCAAGTATAATGCTTGAATTATATTGGCTACGTTTCTTGTCAAAAGCTTGCTTTGGAACAGGAAAAGAATCTTTAATCGTTGTGCAGTCGGTGTCAGGAAGAATTTTAACTAACTCTTGCTTAAGGTTAACCAACGCGTCAGGAGCTAATTGGCCGACAGACAAAATACCTATTTTCATGCAAATAGCCTAAATTTCGAAAGTTTCACCAGTTCTAGGAGCTACCGCATCTAATCCAAGCTCGGTTTTTGCCCAATTCGCAAACAATTCACAGTTGCCTTCTGCACCGTGAACGCAGAATACTTTTGGTTTCCCTCCGAGGCGTCGTAAGCCTTCTTTGAGTTGGCTTGCTCCACAATGAGAGGAGAAATCGAAATGTCGATACTGCGACTTGACCTTACGCACTTTTCCATCAACCAGGGTAACACCCGTGTCCATTAATTGTTTGCCGGGTGTACCAGGAATCTGATAACTAACCAGGAAAATTGCGTTAGTTGCCTTCTTGGCTATTTTTGAAACATAAAATTGTGATGGACCACCTTTCAACATGCCTGCGGGTGAAATAACAACGCCTGGATCCCTAGCTGCTCTGCGTCGATCTCTCCAGCCATCAACCCAATCCAATGAGTGCATGGCATTCATGAAGAGCTTGGGGTCTCTCAGGAACTCTTTGTAATTCATCATTATTCGGCTAGCTTCCCGAGCCATACCATCCAAAACCACTGGGTATTCAAAATGGTTTGCCGACAAAACGCAAGCAATCTCCTGCGCCCGCCCCACACCAAACGCTGGAACCAGAACAGTTCCACCACGCTCAACTACCTCGGTTGCTGCTTCAACAAAACTTTTTTCGAGTTCAGGTCGCAAGGTATGATCTTCACTTGCATAAGTGCTCTCTGTAATAACAGCGTCGAAATCGCCGTAATCCATTGTGGCGCCTTTTAACATTTTACTATCTTCCATGTTGTAGTCGCCAGTGAAGAGAATTTTTTTGCCATCTGCTTCAACTTGCACCTGAGCGCTTCCAGGGGTATGTCCTGCATCAAACAGTTTAATTTTCATATCGCCGACGGTTTCTTCTACACCAAAATCTATGTGTCTACTGTTATGCATCATTGTGTTAAGTTCAAGATACTCAAAAGGCAAATAGTAACTTGATAAATGAATAAAATCTTGAATTAGAACCTGAGTTAATTCCAAATTTAGTTTGTTTGTGATTAATGGTTTTTTGTCGTTTATGTAAAAGATTGGGATGGCTCCTGAATGGTCAAGGTGGCTGTGAGTTAGAATAACCGCATCTAACTCTTTGGGTGGAACATGCATTGGGAAACCAGGTTCATGATCAAGCATGACTCCGTAATCTAGCACAACTTTACTTTTTTGAGACTTAACAGTTATGCCAATTCTGCCAACTTCTCTAGCTCCGC
Organism: Bathyarchaeia archaeon; assembly: GCA_050012755.1. Classification (GTDB taxonomy): domain Archaea; phylum Thermoproteota; class Bathyarchaeia; order Bathyarchaeales; family Bathycorpusculaceae; genus Bathycorpusculum. Next base: position 59,251 of record JBEKGO010000002.1, on the reverse strand, counting down.
CTAAAAATCCAACCTGCAATCAGACCAATCCTAATGTTAACCTTTGACGATTAAAAATTAACGCAGGTGTTTTAAAAAGATATTTATCCTTTTGTTACTTGCGTAGATATGGAACCCTTCTTAATTGCCTTTAACACCGATTCAACATTCAAATTTGCTTCGATTTTTGCGTTGACGCTAAACAGCTCTGAAACTTGGTGCGCGTCGCTGCCGGCTGTGCCGGGCAAACCCATGCTTTTGGCAAGCGCTTTCGCTTCATTATTGGCTGCTGTTGATGAGTTGCCGTTGAGGACCTCAATCGCGTCGACATTATATTTTCTTGCTGACTCTCCCATGCCATATTCGCGGAAAGGATGAGCCACAATGGTGACGGCGTCTATGTTTTTTGCGTAATCAACCACTGTCTCTGCTGTCCAAGGCTTAGGCGGCAACTCCTCAGCCCCCAAAATCAATATGTCCCCCTCTGTCGTGCTGATTTCTACGCCTGGGATAATCAGGACATCAGGGTAAGCAGCAGCCAACTCAACCGTTGCTCTGCAACCGCGGACGTTGTCATGATCAGTTACGGCTGCAACCTTAATGAAACTGTGCGCTACAAGCATGTCAACCAAACTTTTAGGTTGGATAAGCGAGTCAGAAGAGTAAACTGTGTGAATATGAAGGTCTGCCTGAATCAACGTTATTCACTCAGATGTTTCCGAAAAATCTTCTCTAAACGAGCTAAAATCTCTTTGCTTTCTTTCACATCGACACCAACGCAGTCAAACGCTAAACCCTTCGCCCTACACGCTGATTTGCAGGCCTTTTCAACTGTGTCTTGCCAAAGTTTAGCATCATTAAGCAAGACAACACTCACGTAAGCCGAACGTACAATATATTCTTGAGTTTGATTTGCAACATAATCCACAGTTTCTAAGTCGATTGGCAAAGCGGCTTCATGCTGGCTCAACGGATAAGTCTCATCAAGTTCCAATGGAATCACGCCAAATGGGGCACAGTAAACGCAGACATGGATTTTTGACGCAAAGTTTTCGCCTAAACTGCGGAAAAGCTGGCGAATCTTTTTGAATTCAGGTGCTTTATGAAACGGCTTATTTCGTGTCTGAGGTACAAGAAACAGAACTTTCGCGTTGCTGGGCGGGTCATACCGTTCAGTTAAACGTTTGCGGTAATGTGTGATTTCGGGGCGTGCAAGTCCTTCAGAACCAAAGTAGAAGAAACCACTACTCTTTACTATTGGACTGTGCTTTTCAAGAAAATCAACATGATTTCGAAGTTTTTTGAGCGCAGAGAGCAACGCTGGATGCCCGTGAACTCGCATTTCTGTGTGCTCCCACAATCTGCCGTCCTTTATAGCCTGCTTAACTCGTCGCATCTCCGCAACGCAAACATAAAGATTATGTTCAGCTAAGAAAATCTCTTGTTCCTTTTTTGGTTTCTGTTCAAGCCCTCTTGGCGTTTCAGATGAGCATCTAGGGCACGAACATGGAAAATGATCTAGCTCGTGTAGTCGCCATGTGCCGTTTTCAGTCATGTAACGGTTTTCTCGAGCATACAAAACATAAGCTGCTGAGTCAAAAAGGTCACAGCCCAAAGCCACTGCAAGCGAAAACATGGCTGGGTGCCCAGCGCCAAACAAATGCAGTGGGCGCTCAATAGGCAAGCCTTTTTTAGCGGTTAATATCATGTCGGCTAACACGTCATAGCGGTAGCTTTCCATAACTTCAGTTGGGCTTCCGAGCGCGTGGATTTGGAAAGGCAATTTTCCCATTTCGAGAGCTGAACTGGCAACGAGGTCTAGGTGTCTTCCGCCTTGTACTGGTCCAACCCATAAAATATCATCGCGTGTTTTGATTTTGAAGAAAGCCTTAGCTCGTTTTAATGTTTCAGCCACGGTTTCTTGGGCTTGTTCTTTAGTTACTTTCCACCCTGTTGGAATGTCTAGCATTGTGGCAATGTCACTGCCGATGGCTTCTTGGTAAGCAACGATTTCTTTTTGGCTGACTTCTACTTCGCCATAAACAAGGATTTGGTAAGCTCCTGAATCAGTCATTACAGCTCCATCGAAATCCAAAAATTTATGCAAACCTTCGTTGACCACTTTGTCGCCATAGCGTTTATTGAGTATGTAAGCGTTCGTTATTATTGCTTCAAAACCGAAGTTTTCCTTAAGCTTTCTTGGGTTAACTAGCTGGATACTGGGGTTAATTACAGGGTATAAAAGGGGAGTTTCCACTGTTCCGCTTTTAGTTTTTAGTTTGCCTATTCTGCCAAGTAAGTCCTTTTCTTTGATTTCGAAACTCAACGCTGAAACCTAAACATGATGGGCTGCTCGATTATAAAAAAGTTTAAAAAAAGATAGACAACCAGAGCAAGCACAGGATTTATTTTTGGCTAAGTCACTCGGGATTCTACCCCCGAAAAAGCCTCTTGATTGATAATGCTGTTCGCTTGATGCTTACTCTATAAAATCTTAAGCAGGCGACAGCCTAAACATAAGTCCCAATTAGATTAGGCATGCTTATATCACCATAGTTTGTCTAATAACGAAGAGAGATGCGCAACAATGGTTTGCTCTATTGATATAATTGAAAAACCAAAACTGAACGACCCAATCCTCATTGAAGGGTTGCCAGGCATAGGATTTGTAGCTAACATCGCGACACTGCATTTGATAAAAGAGCTTAAAGCCAAAAAATTTGTGCAGATTTTTTCTTCGTCATTCCAAGATTTTGCCGTCACAACAGGAGATGGGGGAGCACTTACACCTATAAATGAACTATATTATGTTAAGCGAAGAGATAGCGCACGCGACTTAATTATTTGGTTCGGAAACACACAAGCGTTGACAACTGTGGGGCAATATGAATTGGTTGGTAAAGTTCTTGATTTAGCACAACAGTTTGGCTCCCGCTTCGTAATTTCTATCGGTGGCTTCAAAAAAGACGAGGCACAGCCTGTACCTGCAATTTACAGCACTGCCACTGATTTGGATACAATGCAAGAAGCTCTGGATCTGGGAACCAAGGTGATGGTTGGACATGTTTTCGGCATCGCTGGCTTATCTATTGGGCTGGCAAGAATCAGGGATATGAAAGGTTTCTCGCTTCTTGTAGATACTCTCGGAATGAATCCTGACGTAAACGCTGCAAGATACGCCTTGAATTTGCTCGACAAATACTTGAACCTTAATGTTGACCAATCCAAGTTAGAAGAAAGCGGGGTCGAAATTAAAAAGACCTTAGAATCATTTGGAATTATCAGAAGCATAACAGAAGAAAAGAAGAAAGAGGATCAACAACTGCGCTGGTTTATTTAGGTTTTTACTTCACTCATGAACGCTTCGTAAACTCTTTGCACTCGATCAGCAGCTGGACCTGAACCTTCAGTTACGCCTTTTTCGGTAAGTTTCACTTTGTCCATTACCCAAATGAACCCTTGGTCTTCATATAGTTTAACCATAGTTGGAAAAACTTTTTCAAGTCTGGAAGCTAAGCCTTTAAGGTCGAAGGGTTTTTCTGCGCTTGATATTTGAGCCACGACAGATCCGTTTAGGAATATTCTGTGAACTAATTTTCCAGATTCATCTTTAGCATCACTTATGCTTAGGCTCATATTGTCAGGGTTAATGCCGATTAATGTGCCAGTAAATGTTTTTCCTGTAGTTGTTACAACAGACACAGTTTTATCTGCCAACGCTGCGATTTCAGTGAAATATTTTCTTTGCGCTACAGACAACTTTTATTTCTCCTTTAAGGTAACGAAATTGCACTTCCAGTATTTATCCCTTAATTTAAAAGGGAAACAAAAAGCACGGCAATCAGTCGCCTGCTAATTTGTTTCACGAAAGAAAGTGAATTATTTTTTAAGAAAATACTGTCAAACAGAATTATTATAGGAAATTTGAGAGATTTTTATGATGTAGCCGCTGGCCTTTCTCCGAGGACAACAATTACATTTAGTTGTGCGCTTCCTCTTACAACAGTTATAGTTAAACTGTTGCCTGGCAAAGTATGTTCTTCTAGGTAGCTTGCTAAGTCATCATTGTTTCTAATTGTTTGATTATTGAGCGCAATTATAATGTCACCAACACTTAGCTTGCCGTCTGAAGGTCCTCCACTAACTATTGTGGCAATTTTCCAGCCGTAAGTAATGCTGTCTCCAGTTTGCTGGGCTGTTGCATAATCCATGTCTTGTCCTGTAACGCCAAGATAAGAGTGTCCATGGTAAGAACCTGTTGTTATCAACGCCGAGATTTCTCTTAAAATTGTGTTTGATGGAATAGCAAAACCTAATCCCTGAGAGTTAGAAACTATCGCTGTCGTGATGCCAACGACGTTTCCGACAGCATTTAGAAGGGGTCCTCCTGAGTTTCCTGGGTTAATAGGCGTACTTGTTTGGATAATATTGGCAATCGCAAAGCCTTGAGCCGTATCTTCGGTTATTGTTCTTCCCAAAGCACTTACAGCGCCTGTTGTTAATGAACCAACCAATCCATAGGGGTTCCCAATGGCAATAACTGATTCACCGACATTGAGCGTAGATGAACTTACAATTGTAACCGGTTTATATTCAGTGACGGGAGCATTATTAACTGAAACAACCGCTAAATCTGAATAAGGATCAGTCCCCAAAACTCTGGCTGAATAGCCATTTCCATCGGAGAACGTGACGCTCAAACTGGTTGTACCTTGAACAACATGATAATTAGTTAAAACAACAATTGAGCCTGCAAAATTGTAAACAAAACCAGATGCTTGCACCGTACCGCTGCTCGTTTCACCTTGTATTAAAACAACGGAGTTTCGCACCCCTTGATAAATGTCAGTCAGTGATGTGCCATTTTGCTGAATATTGATGTTTTGATAAGTGACGTTTTGGAAGCCCCTGAGATTGGAAACTTGGCTTTGCAGATTCGAAACTTGACCGTTGAGAGAATTTACTTCCCTGTAACTTAAGAAGTAAATTCCGATTCCGCCAATAAAAAGCCCTGCAGTAAATAGAAGTATTAGCAAGGCTGTTGAAATTCTGATAGATTCGTTAGCTGTCATCTTAGCGTCTCGCCCTCGAAAGAGCATTTGATTGTCAGGAAATAAAAGTTCCTATTTTCTGCGATCTACTATATCCATTGCTTCAGGTCCAGTGCCTATTAAAACGATAGGGACTTCTGTTTTGTCCTCGACATCCTTAATGAAATCTTTTGCTTCTTTGGGCAAATCGCTGTAATTTCTGGCGTTTCTACAATTCGGGAAAATGCAGTCCAACTTCGTCATCGCCGCCTGTGTGGCACCGTTTATCTTTGCAGTCTTCCTAGCTAATTCAAAATCAAATGGCGCTGAACGTCGATCTCTGCCCGTCCCAGCGGCAACTTCAAACCATCCGCGTTTCTGCGCTTCCTCTTTTGTTATTTCTCCAGGCAACGGGCCAGCTCCAACTCTTGTAATGAATGATTTGTAAACTATTAGCACATCGTCTACTCTTGTGGGTCCCACTCCAGCCTCCGATGCGATAGCTGATGCGCCAGTATCTCTTCCAGTCACATAAGGGTAACCGCCCCCCAAAAACAGCGATAACATGAAGCCCTGTGTGCCTTCCAGTATTACTTTTTTGCCGACATCCAAGCCGTCGTTGACTTCTTGCACTTGATCAGTAAGATAAAGTTTCAATTCGGGGATATCTTTGGCAAGCTTTGCTGTACGTCTAACCCGTTCTTCCAAGGCAGGTCCTACTCCTCGCCCTGTGGTTCCGATTCCTTTATTGACAGCACTTGCCTTGTCCTGAGCACTATGTTTTTCTTCAATTATCGAAGCGTTCTGGTCTATGGCAATTCTGTCTTTAACCTTAGTTAATTCAACTTCATCAAGAAACGTTTTAACCTCAACGTTTGCTCCTGCCGCAATAAGCAGGCGCGTTTTTGGATTTAAGAATGCAGCAGGAACCATGTGCAGAGCATATTTTTTGTCTTCAAACCAGACGGTGTGAGCTGCATTTACCGAACCAGTTCTTACACAAAAATCAATGTTATCTTTTAGGGCTAAATAGGAGATTATTTTTCCTTTGCCTTCGTCTCCCCAGAAGGCACCGACGATTACAGTGCAAGGCATAGTAATTCACCGTTGACAAGTCACTTCAAGAATTATTTAAATATGTAGGGCTTCAGGGCATTTTACGTTTATCGTTGAGTTTCTTGTCTTCATTTATCAGTTGAGATAGCTGGTAGGTAACGTATGCTGAGAAGCTGTGAATGCCTTTTTTTATGGCGTATTCCTCTTTGACTCTGAGCCATTCTCTAAAGAAGTAGTCATAGACCTCAGCCTTGACAGTGATGCTTTTGTAGCCTTTTTTGGGCGTTTGTTGTTTCCCTCTGATTCTTAGTTAGCGGACGTACATTTATATAAGGTTTCACAATTGGAGGACGCACGGTTGAAGTAGGCAGCATACAACACCGTCAATTATATATAACTAGAGTACTGTAAAATACGGAATGGAGATTGGACATTTTGCCCAGAAGAGGATACAAGTGCATAACAGTAAGCGACAAGGTTCATGAAGACATCAAAAAAAGAGCCAAGGAAACAAACCGCACCATAAGAGAATACGTTGAATACTTACTTTCCAAAGATAAAGTTGGTAAGTAAGGAAAATAATTGCCTCTCCAAGTTCTTCAATCCAATCACAGAGTTGCCGAAGTACAATTTCTTTGCGATAATTGTGGTAAACAGGTAAAGACTGGTCTAATTAAAAGGGAAGAATTGGAAACTCAGAAGAACACAAAAGTAATTTGCTGCCAATGTAAAGATGTTCAAAACAAAAAGAAGTAATTTCCGTCTTTATTAGACTTGAGAACGCCTATTTTCGGCTTCAACATCGATTCTTTCTAGAAGCTTAGTTACTTTTTTTCCATTAACTTTTCTTTCTTTCACAGTTATGCTGCTACAAGAATTACAGATTTCATCAAAAACTATCCCTTTTTCCTCATCCAAAATTACAGGATAAACTCTACAACCAGACGGCCGATCAGCATAAACACTGCATTGGTGACCTTTCAAATCGTAGAAAACACAATAGCCATCTCGATTCTTAAGCACGGCATAACCTTGCTTGTCAATTTCCACAAAGTAGTTCTTGCTAAAGCCTTTCTTTTCTAGGCGTTTTATGTCTCTTACCGCAAGCAACATTTCCGTTTCTGTACAACAAATTCCGCAGTTTGAGCAACGCATAAGCTTTGTAATGTGTGGCTTGTATTTCTGCTTTTATCTTCCTATCAAGAACATTTCGGGCGGCTAATTTGCATTATATTTCGGTTTAACATTTCAGCCCAAGCAACATTTCTTAACGGTATGCGAATAGCCCTGCGGTTTCTGGCTGCAGTGTATTCGATTAAGCTGTTTTTTCCTGCGCCCTTGCGAATGCGGGTTAATTCCACGTTTATTATTACGGCTCCATCTTTAAGGTGAAGATTAACGTTTTTTCCAATGTACGATTTAGCGCTGTTAGAACTGAAATTCTCCATTCTTTTTCACCACTCTTGTTCGGCTATTTTAATCCAGCATTGCTGGCAAATCGGCAAATTCTCGCCGTTTTTCTGGATATACAGTTTTATGTTTTCGTTTTTACAATTGTCCTTCAAGGGGTTTTTACAATGCTCCATTTTTTTTACCTTAGAATGACATTTTGGTGTTTTACTGCTTTTAAGTTGGTTGGATTAACTGCAATTCGGAGCAGAGGAGGGGTGAGTGAAAGTGAAACTTTGTACGTTTAGACTTCAAGTGGTAAGTTTGTTGAGGCATGTCTTTTTTAACGAATCCTTACTTCTTAATTTCCGCAATCGCTTTGTTAATTCAAATAATTGTCTTAGCCTTGCTGATTTACGGTTGTTTGCTCTTCCAGAGGCTGATATTTCAGCAGCATGGAAAAATAATGGCTTAGGTTGTGGTTTTGCATCTTATAGTCATTTTTGCGATTATGATTCCTTCGTTAGTTTTAGCATTGATTCCGGAATACATCGTTCGACACTCCTACGGCATGGTATCAATTATTACTTTGATTCATGTTCCCCTTGGCATAACAGTTGTCTCGTTTGGTGTCTGGTTTGTAATTTCTTGGCGCTGTCAAGGCTTGAAGGGTTGCTTTAACAGGAAAAAGCTTGTGCTTGCCACAATGATTACTTGGCTTGTTTCACTCTTTTTTGGAATATTGCTATATTCTATCTTCTATTCTACTTTTCGGTTAGATGTTTATTATTTGGGGAGTAATGACTTCCTTGGTTACTCTCAGCAACGCAACAGATGGTTTATTGAGGATTGATGCTGGGTCAGTTGGGCTTCCGGGGTTAATGTAGAGAGTTTTGCCTTCCCATTTTATTTTTGAAACATGCGTGTGCCCGTAGACCAAAACGTTAAAACCGTTTTCTTTAGCAATATCCTGCATTTTTCCCCGCTCATTAAAGCTGTCTGCATCATGAATGACACCTATTTTCCAATCAAAAAGCTTAAGAGAATTAATCTTAGGCAAAGAATTGCTAACTTCAAAGCTATCCATGTTTCCATGAACTGCCAAAACAGGGGCAGCCTGCTCCAACTCATCAATGACTGCTAACTCCACAAGGTCGCCTGCATGAATGACAAAATCAACGTTTGCAAACGCTTCAAAAACTTTTTTTGGAATACTCAATGCCCTTTTTGGAACATGCGTATCAGAGATTAAACCGACAATTTTGCCGGCTTCATAATTCTTTAGCTCCTGATTAATTGACGTTAACTCGCTTGTCATAATGAAGTTGACACCAAGATAGGCGCATCTTGCTTGTTAAATTGGCGCTGTTACTATAAAAATTTATATTTTGTGTTCATCAGTTTACATTAATCTTGCTTCGATAAATGTTCCTCTTGAATGCGATGATAGTTGAAGATGCGGATTTAAATTTTGCAGTTTTTGTCCTTTGTGTTTTGGGTGCTATGTTTTTTCTTATTAGCGCTCTTGTTGGACGCATCTAATAGAGTTTAGCGGTAGGTTGTGCGCAAAAACAAATGCCATTCACCAAAAAATTAGGGAAATAAGTCATGAGCGAGAGTTAGCCTGGTGTTTTTTAGCTCATGAATCTTTTCACAGTCTCATAAAGTATGCTAGTTCCATAAACAAGGTTTTCAATCGTTATTCGTTCATCAATACCATGCATGCGTTTCTCCAATTGATCGTTTGGCTCATCAGGAATCATAGGTTGATAGCCATAGCATATGCTGCCCGCTTCTCTGAAGAAACGTGAGTCGGTTCCTCCTGTAGTTAGTGTTGGTGTGATTCCGCAGTTTGGTCCAAACTCTTTAAGAACACTTGTGATTGTTTCGTAAAGTGGAGTTTTCGTAGTAGACTCAGATCCATCATGTTTTTGAATAAACTCAAAACTTAACTTTTCTAATCCTACATCTTTCAGTAAGTTCTTTATTAAATCAAATGTCGCATTCGCATCTTGCCCTGGAAGTATTCTACAGTCAAATACTGCTTCACAGTCTGAAGGTATTATGTTCTCTTTAACTCCACCATGGATCATGGTTGGGGCAATGGTCATTTTGGTTCTTGGCCTAATTTCTTCAGCTAAAGCCTTGTCTTTTTTTGCCAACTCATCGAGTATCTGTTCGCTTCGCATAGGATTGGCAAGCAAACGTGAAAATATCTCGCTGATTTCAGGGTCATGTTTTCCCATTTCATCGAGAAACTTTCTGAGAGTGGGCACATACATGGTTTTGGCTTTGTAATTTCCCAATATGTCGACAACCTTGTTCATACGCATGACTGCATTATCAGCCGTATTAGGCGTGGATCCGTGCCCGGGGGTTCCTTTTGCCTTTACTCTAAGCCAAAGAATTCCTTTTTCCGCTGTCTGAATAGGAAACACATAGCCTTTTTTTGATGGGAAAGCTAAGCCACCCCCTTCATTGATAACGTATGGGCACCAAATTTTTTCTTTATGTTTCCTTAGAAGGTAACCTGCTCCTTCTTCGCCACCGCTTTCTTCATCAGCCGTAGCTGCCAAAACAACGTCGCCTTTCAGATGCACATTGTTTTTCTTCAAATACTTTAGGACAACCATTTCGATGGCCGTCATGCATTTCATGTCATAAGCTCCTCTGCCATAGACATAACCATTCTTGACTGTACCAGCGAAAGGGTCAACGGTCCACTCGTTTGGATTAGCCGCAACAACGTCCAAATGAGACAACAAAAGTAAGTTGGGTTTTTCGCCTGTTCCTTTAAGCCTTGTAATTGCGCTGCCTCTTCCAGGCGCTGACTCAATAATTTCTGTTTTGAACCCCTCCTTGCCAAAGTATTCTGCAACATATGTTGCTGCTTGTGTTTCGTTGCCTGGAGGGTTAGTTGTGTCTAAACGTATTAAATCGCTGAGTAAATTGGTTATTTCCTGTTTTACATCCGTAAGAATTTGAGGCGACATTACTTTCGTGGCTCCCACATGTGTTAAGGGGTTTTTTCTCTTAAAAGTATCGACTTAGGGTTATTGTTGCCCTGTAATACTGGAACGATTTTCCGTTTATTCAACAACGATGTTTATATATGATGTCAAAAACGCTAGTGAATGGCAAAAGTTGATTACGATGAAAGAACTTAAACCGATCGACTACAAAATACTTTTTGAATTAATGAAGGATTCGCACAGAAGCGATAGGCAACTGGCAAAATCACTCGGCGTTTCTCAACCTACAGTCACCCGAAGAAGAGCCATGCTTGAAGAAAACTTCATAGAAGGATATACCGTAATCCCGAAGTTTGGGCAAATTGGGTTTGAAATAGCTGCATTCACTTTTGTAAAGAGTAAACTGAAATTTACAACGGGCGAGGAAAAAACAAAGGCACTGCAAGAAATGAAAGATTGGTACATGAAGCAACCCAACGTGATTCTGGTTTTAGATGGAAGAGGAATGGGCTGGGATGCTGCTTGTATTTCACTTCATGAAAACTTCGCAAACTTCGCTGAGTTCATTCGGGCACATGATTCTGAACTGTCTGATTGGGTGGTTGAAAGCCAAACTTTCAATGCAGATTTAAAGGCTGGAATCATGATAAAGCCGTTCCATCTCAAATATTTGACAACGCCCAAGTAAAGTAGTTGATGAAAGGCAAGCGACTTTTACAAGTTTAATGCTAACGAGCATTTACACTCTTTTAGACAGTTTGTTTTGCCTCTTCTTTCTCTCTAGAGTTGGTTTGCTTCTTGTTGGCTGTTTTTGCAGATAAAAACGAGGAGAGGAGTTAATTTGGTAATTAACAATTGGATGTAAAATTGAAGGAAAGTTAAAAGACATTTTCTAAGCTATCATATCAATAATCGAAAGTCAACGTAGTTTCAGCGGTTTATCTTCTATTTTTTATTTTCTTTAGCAACCGTTTTTTTGTGGGAAGTTTCGGCTTCTTTGTTCTTTCTACATCTATAGCCAAACAAATCAACCTGAATTATAATGGACTTTAAGTGCATATAAGATTTGGTGTATTGGTTTATTCAAAAATTCTTGTTGTAATGTAGTGCTGGAGAACTAGTTATTGTTTGTTGGCTTACCAGTGCCATCCGTCATCGAGGAGAAAGGAGAAGGCTTCGAAAACGGAAAAGTTAAATGGCTTAGTGGTTTTGCCTTCAACCCTAACTAATACTCCATACACTAACAAGACTTAAGATATGATAAAGCATATTATAAGCTTTATGAATCAAAAATAAAGAATGAACATATTAATCTTAGTTAATTGCTAAAACGCCTTCCAAAATACTTCTTTCTGGAACGTCCAATTGCCTAGACAACCATGCCTTCAAAACGGCTGACAACTTAGGGACAGGACCGCTATAAGTAATGATCTGGTTACCTTTAAACGCATCAGCTTGAAAACTCTTCTCTTCTTCTTTTAGGCTAAAAGACAAAGTTTGAGCCTGAAAAGCTAAAGTTTGAAAATCTTCCCATTGCTTACACCTAAAAATCAAAGAGAGCCCACTCTGAACCGCAGCGGTAGGTGTTGCTTGAGCTACCTGCTCCTTAGCCGTTGCAGGAGAAGCTTGTCTTGGTGCACTTGATAAGTAAGTGATCAGATTTGTGACTTCTTTTTGCAGGTTATTTATTTTTTCTTCAACTTTTTCTACTTTATCGTTTATTTGCCCGGTATCTCCAAGTTGTTCGGTGACAGTTGCTAACTCATTAATCAGTTTATCTAAATCTTTCTCGTGTTCTTTTAAAACATTTACGATGAAGTCTATGGCTTCTAATGCTTCATCTTTTGACTGAGGATTTCTTGCCAATGTTTTCTTGCCCCGCTATCAACGTTTGAGTGTGTGAAATCATAAATAAAGCTAGCGAATTCTCAAGTAATATCTCTAATACTGCTTTCTACTATCTGATGACTCACGATACAAATAATGTTTGCGTTTAGAAACCTTTTGTTGACGAACAGAAAATAGTGAGGTTACTCATTTCAATCAAACATTATTATACTTTCCAACTACAGCTAATTGCTTTGGTCTTGCAAGCTAGTACGCAAGGGGATCTATTAGTTTCTGGTTTGCAAGAAGCACATGTGTATTTTATTTTTTTCCGGTGCTCCTCTGTGACTGATGCCACTGTCTTGTCTTCAAGGTCAATTAACATAGTTTCCATCTGAAGTGCTGATTGAGGACATTGCTTAACGCATTTGCCGCAGCTATTGCACCTGTCGGTATCAATTGTAATGTAGTATTCGCCTGATCCATCGCTGTAGCCATAATGCGTAATCATAAATCTAAAGTGCCTCTAGGTTTTTTGTGCTTTCTCGTAGAGCGCTTTACCAAAGAGCGCTGCACCTAATGCGCCTGCAATCATAGGGTCCAAACCGTTCTCTCGCCAGTTTGGCATCGGCAAACATTTCTCTCCTAAAACAACCTCTATCCTGCTAACAATTCCAATGTTTTTTGATTGTCCGCCAGTAATAACCAATTCTTTTTCTAGGCCTACTCTATTAATCAAGTTAGCCATACGAACTGCCATTGCCCGAGTGTAGGCAGCTAAAACCTTTTCTTTAGACCAACCTTTACGCAAGAGTCCCACGGCTTCAGTTTTTGCGAAAGCCACGCATGTGCAACTTACTGGCGGCGGTTCCTCATCAACCAGAAGAGACATTTCTCCGATTTTTTCAATGGAAATTTTTAGCAAATCGGCGAAAACTTCCATTCCTCTCCCTGTTCCAGCTGCACATTTATCATTCATTAAAAAAGAGACTACTCTACCGGTTTCGTCGATTCGAATGGCTTTAATGTCTTGTCCTCCAACGTCCAATACGGTTCGAACGCTTGGCCCCCAAATATAGTTAGCTCCTTTTGCATGACAAGCAATTTCTGTTATAGCTTTGTTTGCCATGGGCACATTAACTCTGCCATAGCCTGTGCCCACGATGTATTTGAGGTCACCTACCTTAAGACCAGTGTCCATAAGTGCCCAGTCTAAAACTTTCTTTGCACTTTCAGGACTGTTGGAACCTGTTCTGGCAATTCCCCAAGAGTAAGCTTGACCATTAACCATAATAACGGCTTTTGAACCGACAGAACCAACATCGACACCTGCAGTTATTATGTCCTTTTTTGTCCATTTTATGCTCGGCACAATACGTTGGTATTCTTGCCAACGCCAAAATTCAATGTCACCTTTAATTGTGCTAGGTTCTTTCATTTTTGGCCCTCTTTCGTTCGGTTGGTAGCTACAAGAGCCGCACCAAGTGCCCCGACATATTCGGGAAATTCAGGTATCAACACGTTAACCCCTAATTTTCGATTTAACGATGCAATAAATCCAACATCCTTAGCTACACCGCCAACCAGAACCACTTCGGGGTTTACTCCTAACCTATGAACCATAGATGAAATGCGATCTGCCATTGCATCAAAAACTGCCCTTGCAATTTCAGGTTTAGACTCTTGGCGATGGATAAGTGAAACAACATCAGATTCGCCAAAGATTACGCATGAAGCATTAATGGGACTTGCCCGTTCTGCTTTAAGAGATAGCGGTCCCATCTCTTCCAATTTGACTTCCAAAGCCCGCGCCATTGCTTCAATGAAAGTTCCTGCACCAGCGGCGCAGCGTTCGTTAACTACAAAATCAACCATAATTCCTTTCTCATCACATTTGACGGCTCTAGCTTCTTCGGCACCAACATCAATAATTGTTCTGGCTTTTGGGAAAACGTAAATTGCTGCTTTAGCATCCGCCCCCATCATGCTTACCGTGCTGTTAGCAAAGGGAGCCATTTCCATACCTGAGCCAGTTGCGACGAAATAGGCTACGCCAGACTTCTGCATGTTTGCTTGTTTTAGTGCTTCATGTACCGCTTCTTCAGCGGCTTTTGTAGGATCGAACCCTGAGAACACTTGCTTTCTTGAAACTACAGAATCGTCTTTTAGGACTACAGCCTTCACGCTTTGAGTGCCTAAATCCATTCCGACAGTAATCATTAAATCACTTTTTTAGGTTTCAACCCTTGCTGTTAGCATTTCAAGGAAAGCTTCAACGCGCGTCTTCATTTGTCCAACATCTTCTCTTGTATAATCGGTGTCAAGGTAGTATACTGGAATGTTTATCTTGTCAAGAGCTTTCTTGATTCTGGTGTACTCCATGGCATAGAGCATGCAGCCACGCACCACGTGATAAATCACGCCTTGAACATTCGATTCCTTAACCTTGTTTACAAGCCAGTTAATCCTATCTTCATTTCCATCCTTAGACGTAAAGCATGGGCATGTCGAAGCCATCAAGTATCTATCTCCTATTGCGTTAAGCATGTCATCCATGTTCCATTCGTCTACTCCAACTGGGTCGTTGAGAATCCTTTCGCCTGAACAAAGTTCATCTGCAACAATGATGCCCTTAGGGTTGCCTTCTTCAATAAGTGTCGGTAGTTTCCAGTTATCAGGCCAAAACATCGGCGTACCTGTAACTAGTACGCGAGGCGTATCAAGTGGGCAAACCCACTCTTTCCTTTGTGCTCTCTGCTCAAGTTCATTACATAGAACTTCAACTTTTTCGGTCCAACGCTTTTTATCATCCCATAGATATGCTTGATTAACAAGCATGGCGTCTCTGCCCATAATCACGGGTGGACCCTTGCGTAGATCCTGCAGTCTGCGGAACGCTCGTGTTGCATTCTGTGTCTCTTCTATGGCTACCTTAAGATTTTTGCGAGTAATTTTATTACCGGTTAATTCTTCGATTTGCGTCTTTATGTGTCTAATTTCCTGGTTCCAAAAATGAAGTGATTGTGGTGCATCTTTAACTCTGGGAATATTCATACCCCAAATTGTCTTGCTATCACTTAAAATCTCGCTAAGCTTGGTCATTCCGTCACAGGTTAGAACACTAATTAAAACGTCACTTAACTCAAGAAAAGGCGACAATTCAATCATTTTTGCGCCTATGGTTGAGCGGATAACTGGACAAACCTCCACGGGCACAACCCTATCGCCAAGTTTAGCAGCATCATACCATCCAGAATTTACCCTGACTGGAATAGCATCTGCAGCCAAAATCATCTCGGTCGGGGCAAAGAGACAGGTGTAACCAATAACTTTCTTGCCTTTTTCCTTCTCAGCCACAATTTCTTTTGGGCGTTGGCCGAACAAATTGGCCATTTCATCAAAATACTTCATGGATTCAGGTCTTTTTGGGTCGGCTTTCTTCATCCGCTCAATATTATCAGCCATTATTTTCTCAGATGCCGCCTTCATTGAATTTCTCATTTCTTCGGCTTCTTTTTTCGAGATTTCAGGCATGTATTTTTTTTCAACATTTTCTGTCTTCATATCTCTTTCACACACTTTTTGATGGCTCCAGCCAGTTTCTTGATTTAAATAGTGTCTTATTACCAAACCTCAATTTTAGCGTATCCTCGTATGGGCAAATTTCCACACATCGCAAGCACAGCATACACATGGATGTATTGATTTTTCCACCTCGTTGCTCATAAACTTCTGTTACTTGCGATTGACAAACTCTCTTGCAAACACCGCATTTTGTACATTTTTCTTCATCTTTTTCAAGATGCAGCAAAGGTGCCCACTTAAATCCATAAAACCTATTTACAACAGCTATGGACGCAGCTGTCGGACAGAAGCGGCACCAAAATCGTCTAATAAAGAATGAACCCACAAGCGTTAAACCGACAAAAACAATAGCGACTACTTGTCCAATATTTTGTCCTGCATAGGTAATAAATTCTTGAGCATAGGGGAACGTGAAGTTAATTTGGAAAACTGACACCGTATTGCTTGACCATGGAACTACGAATGGTATCATCGGATCAATAAGAATGCTGTACGGTCTAAATGGACCAGCTAAGAGTTTCACCATAAGCATTGCAAAATCGATATTTGGAGGCGGCTGGATCAACCATAATGCGATAGGGATTAGCAAAAAGAAAAGTAATATTATGTATCTTAATTGATGCAGCCTAAGGTTCAGTTTTTCAGAAAGGTTTCTATAAGGAATTTTGAGAGCTTTTCTTAACATGATGACGAGGTCCATGACTAAACCTAATGGACAGAACCAACCGCAGTAAAGCCGACCTAAAACAATAGTGATACCGAAAACAAAGATCATTAAGTAAAGAAGTGGAATTGAAAGGGAAAAAACGTAAAATAATGCTCCAAAAGAAACCGCTTGAATAGCTAGCCGCATGAATGTTATTTTTGTCGCCAAGTTCTTTTTCCAAATCAGAACGGCAACTACACCGGCTACTGCAAGTCCTGCAAGCACTATGATTATTAGCATGTTAGCTATGATATCCCAGCTCAATTTTTTTCCTCATTTCAATTATTGCTAAATTTGGATTGCTGAATTGATTAACGTAACAATTCCAAGCACTATTAGTATTCCTGCACCTGCAATGGAAATCCATTTTCTGAGTAATGGTGCTTTATTAAGAAGCCAGCCCGTGAGTCCCCCGAGAAAGAGTATCGGGGAAATCGTTGTTCCTAAACCAAACAAAACAGCCAAACCTACACTACCCACTGGACTAGAAAATGGCAGCGAATAAACTAGAAGTGCTATCAAAGGTGGACATATGATTAGTCCTCTGCTTAGACCAAGGGAAAAAGCGCCAAAATCAAACCCAAATCTGCCTGTTTTCTTATTCATATCTATTGCTTTAACATGTTGAGAATCGCATGTGGACCCTGATTTTAGCTTGAGCAAAATATAACTGCCGATTAATATGGTTACTATACCAAAGGCAAATGAAGAATAAATTTGAAATGGCGAAATAGCTGAACTGGAAACAAATAATCGGAATAGACCGCTAAACAAACCGACTAATCCTCCAATTATTGCGTAACTTGCAATTCTTCCTGAATTAAAAAATGCCGTTATGATAACACCCTTGCGGAAATCAGCGCCGGTTCCTGCAATGTAGCTTGCTACATACGGGAGGCAAGTTGCAGTACAAACCGCTAATCCATACACCAAACCGCCAATAAGCGCTCCTAAATACGGATTAGAGAGTTGGGGTATTAATGACATAATTGTGCTCTTGCAAAGTTTTTATTAAGCAAAATAAGAAAATAACCATTTAAAGGTTTAGACATGATTTACATGTTGCCTTTTTTGTCGTTGTGAGCTGTTTTTCTGGGAAATGCTAGTTTGAAGGCGGTATTACCCTTGTATTAAATTGTTCGAGGTAAGCTAAGTGTGATGCGTCATAGGGGTAACTCTCGCTTGCTGGATACGGAAATCCACTCATAGCCATAAACGGCATCGGGTTAACTGTAAAATTAAACCCGTATCCCCATTCTCCCGGCGGGTCTTTAAACCAACAGGATATGAATAGGAAATAATCTCTCACCATACCTGGTGCAGGCGCCGAAAGGTTGCCCGTTGGGAATTCAAGCTCAACTTGGTCACCTTGTCTTCCAATTACAAACATATCATCTACATTTTGAACTAACGCTGTTACATCACCGTACCTTGTGAAGTTTCCAGAAGAAGTGGAATTTGTGCTGCAGAATTGGCTGAGAGTTGCAATAGGACTGATTTTTTGGACTGTAATATTTTGTTGATTACTTGTGTCTATTCCTATGTAGTCGTAGGTTACGTTCCAGAAGTTGCTTATTCGTATTTGATAGTCATTTATGCCTTGTGGGAAAAGTCCTGTTAAATCTACGACAAAAGTTCTAGGGTTGGAATCTGAAGGTATTGGTATCTGTCTGTCTTGTGGAACGCGTACCCAGGTGCCATTTGCAGCTTTTATTTCCATGTATGAATCAGGTGTAAGTACTGTGCCGTTTGGTACTAGTCCCTGAGCAGCTGCATTCTTGAATTGGTTTATCCAGTTGTAATAGGATTGATATGGTCCCCAATCCACAATTGCAGTAAATACGAGTTTTATTTGTTGAGCCGAAGATAGATTACCAAGATCAACTGTTAGCTGGTTCATTGTTATGTTGTTCCACGCTGAACTTTGGTCTCCATATGTGGCAGGAATGAAAACTCCATCTTGTTTCAAGATGTCGGGAAGAACGTTTTTTCCATTTCCATCGGTTGCTGCAATGGGTGACAAGAGGTTACTTGAGTTTACTGTGTAAATCTGTCCTGTTGAACCTTTGTTTAGATAATTGGTCATGGTTGTGTAAGCGTCTGTGCCTACTGGGTGGTCAACAGCCACCAAGGTTGCTGAGTCTAAATAGAAAAGTTCATCCCATTCTTGAGAAAGAACCATGTCGAAGTAGCTGTTTCCATTAACAATTTTTGTTGCTAGTTGGCTTTTGTCAAGTTTTACATAATCCCACGGATTTCCTCCGGTGAATGTAATTGTGCCTATGTTACTTATCGTTCCTAGATAGCCAAGCCATCCTGAGTTTGCCACATCAGTAACGTAAGAGTAGCCCGTTCCATTCCAAGTATATAGCGATGGGCATGATGCATATCCACTAATTACAGTGTATGTAGCAACCAATATAGTCCATTCTTCCAAATCGATCGTTCTTGAAGCGCTATTAACTCCGTCGTTCCAACTTGAAAATGCCAATACGCCAGTCCCAACGTTAAAAGGCGATGGAACAGATATGGAGTGTTCTCCTACTGGAAGAAGCGCAAAATATGGCATGGTTTCTGCTTGTCCGTCAAACGTAAAGGGCAAGGCTGTGCTACCGCCGCCTGATCTAGTAACTTCAATCGTGTGGTAACCAGTCGCAACGACTTTGAAAGAACCAGACAACGTGTTTACCTTAACCTTATGTGTTCCTTCAGTTGTCGCCGTAACATTGAACGCAATACTTTGGGCTGCTCCAGCCGCTAATTTAATTGTAGAAGTTTCCACAACTATATCATCAACTGTCACTGTAACTCTGAGTTTATCGTCTTCTGTACTAGGATTTTGTGCGTTTACCGCTAAGGTAACTGTATCATTGGTCCAAACCTCATATGGATCTGCCACCAAATTTGATATGATGATTTTACTTGATTCAGGCGGTGCTGGGTTAATTGTAAAGTTTCCCGTCAGAGCACCGACTGCAACAGTGTAGCTTCCTTCTTTTGTTTCGACATCGTTAAACAAAACTATTTCAGAGTCGCCCGCTGCCAAAGTTAGATTTTCAACATCTTTAATGGTGCCATTTATTTCAAAATTAACTGTGTCGTTGCCTCCTAAGTCGCCAACATTTGTGACATTAACTGAAATTTGAACGGAATCACCGACATTTGCTCCCGAAGGGCTGATAGTTAGGTCTTGCAGTGTAAACTTGGCTGGTTTGATCCCATGTGCTATCATACCTTCATTTTGAAGATAAAAGAAGGCTCCAGCTGCAGCGCCAACAATAATTAGATCAATTACGAAAATTGCTTTTAGCTTTACTACCGCTGAGCGAGATAGCATAATTCTCTTCACTTTCAGACTGTTACAATATCTGTATTTCATGATAATTAAAGTATTACCCCCATTTATTTCAGAAAGTTTGTTCACAATTCCTTTTGTCATTATTTCATTATAGATTTACGCGCATTCAGGTTCAATATGAACAGTTACAACTGCGTTTGCAAAGCGTTCTTTGGTTTCTTTTTCAATTTGTGATGCGATTTTGTGTGCTTCTTTTATTTGGATTTGCTCGGTGAAGCAGCAGTCGATGTTAATATATCGTTTTCCTTCAGCGGCGTAGGTTACTATTTTCCTTATATGTATATGAGCCGCTATACCTTTAGTAATTTCGTCGACAAGATTTTTGAGTTGAACTTCATCTACAACGATGGATGGACCCGCTATGTTTGAGGGCTCAACATGAACCGTCACATTTTCAAGTGGTTTAATTTCAGAATGCATTCTTTGTTCTATGATCTCAGCGATTTTATGTGCTTCTGCGACGGACAGTTCAGGGTTAACATAAGCATGCAAGGTTATGTAGAATTTGCCGCCAGTGTAAATAGTGGAGATTTCATGTACCTCTTTTACCCCATCTACCATAGCAAGGTTCTGCACTAACAGATCCATTGTTGCATCTTTTTCAGATGGTTCAATATGAGTGGTTGCATCTACGTTTCCGAATGTTTGTTTTAGGTCATCTTCAATTTTGGATGCCAAAGAGTGTGCTTCTTCCAAGCTCATATGACTTGAAACCTGCACTGAGGCCTCAATGAAAACTTTAGAGCTTACTTTTCGGACTTTTAGATTCTCGGTTTTCACAACTTCTTGATGTGAAAGAATTACTTTTCTTGTTTTCTGAACAAGCTCTTTTGAAGCGGTGTCACTGAGTTCCATTACGCTGAATCTGACAAGTTTAACGCTCAAATAACTAAGCATAACTCCAAGGAAGATTGAAGCTATGGCATCTCCGTATAAAAAGCCTAAAGTGGCCAAGCCAAACCCCAATAGCGCAATCAAGGTCGAGCTTAAATCGGAAATGGCGTCGTAAAGACCAACTCTCATTGAAGGGCTCTCAATATGTGCTGTTTTCCTGAAAACCGTTACCCTTAAAGAAGCTATGAAAAGAGCGTAAGCGATTGCGATGAAGCCTGCAAACTCTACGCTTTGAGCAATAGGCGTTATATGTATTAGTCTAAGGGCAGCTTCATAAAAAATTAAGAATGCAACTGCAATTAACACTATGCCACCGATGAGTCCACCTATCGTTTCAAACTTTTCATGTCCGTAAGTGTGTTCTTCGTCAGGGGGTTTGATTGAAGCGCGAACCGCAAAAAACAACATAATAGTTGACACAGCATCAAGTAAAGCGTGTAAACCGTCGCTCAAAATAGCTAGACTGTTAACGGTTAAACCTACTGAAACTTCAACAATAACAACGCTAAAGATTGCAACCGCTGAAATTTTCAATGCTTTAAGTTTGTAGTTTGATTCGGGAGAGCCTTGCATTATTTTAATCAAACTATGCTCATAGCAAGGGCGATTTAAGAATTGCGGGGCAAATTAACAATCATCGATGTGCAGAAATGTTGCTTTCTTGTTTCTCAATTATCTTGTTGTTTTCGCTATTATTGACGGATTTTTGCGCAAATTTTGTTCTTTGTGTTTTGGTTTGCTTTTTTGCTTTTAAGCTTAAATCTTTTGCAGGTTGCGGTTTAAAAAGGTTCGGAAAGGTCTAAAAAGGTCAGTTTTGGACAGCATTTTTTTCAGCTTGCTTTAAGTTGGTTTTCTGAGTCTAAGCTGACTTGTTTGGAGACCGCGTAAACAGAGGTGCTTCAAAGTACAAGCAAGTACACAGAAGTGCCTATAGTAGCCACACGTACACCACAGGCTGAAAAATCATGCTTAATATTTTTTTTCTGTAAAACCCAAACTTCACCGTTTTTTCATTAATCATTTTCTAAATTGTGAAGAATAACTTGAAACGATAGGCATTTAGGTTTGAAAATAAGTATTAATTGGAAATGGTTGATGCTCGATGGCTATAGTAAAAATAAGCGAAGTGTTAGAAGGATGCTGCCAAGACCAGAAAGTAACAGTCCGCGGCTGGGTTTACCGCAAACGTGAAGGAAAAGAACTCATTTTCCTATTAATCCGCGATTCAACAGGGGTAATCCAATGTACAGTAAAGAAAACCAGCCTCGGTTGGAGTGAAGCGCAACGGTTAACAATTGAATCTTCGCTGACCCTTGAGGGTACCGCAAAAGAAGACAAACGCGCTCCAGGCGGATATGAAATCAGCGCAGAAAACATCACAATTATCGGTTTAGCAGAAACATTCCCAATCGCAAAAGATAAAAGCGAAGAATTCATCCGTGACATGCGTCACCTATGGCTCCGAAGCCGAAAAATGAATTTAATGATGAAAGTTCGCGGCGACGTTTTAGAAGTATCACGCCAATACTTCAAACAGCAGAATTTCACTGAGGTTTCGCCACCAATGTTCATTTCAGCGGCAGTCGAAGGTGGCTCAACACTTTTCGGTCTAAAATATTTCGACCAAGACCTATACCTAACACAGAGCTCTCAGCTTTACCTTGAAATTCTCATTTACTCATTGGAAAACGTTTACTGCATTGCTCCATCGTTCCGTGCGGAAAAAAGCAGAACAATCAGGCATTTAACTGAGTATTGGCACATGGAAGGCGAATGGCCATTTGCTGAAATGGATGATTTAATGAAGTTTGAAGAAGGCTTAATGACCCATGTTTGCCAAACCATCGGTGGAAAATGCCAAAAGGATTTCGCAGAGTTAGGCGCTGACATAAACAAGCTCAAAGCAGTGCAGCCGCCATTTCCCCGCATAACTTACGCTGAAGCAATTGACAGGCTTAAAGCGAAAAATCCCACTTTGAGCTGGGGTGCTGATTTAGGCTATGAAGATGAGAAGGTTTTAGCTGAAGATTTCGGTAAACCATTCTTCGTTTATGATTATCCAACAGCGATTAAAGCGTTTTACTGCAAGACTTACAAAGAACATCCTGAAATTGCAATGTCAGTGGACATGATGGTTCCACGAATCGGCGAGATCAGCACAGGCGGTTCAAGAGAAGAAAACAAAGACCTACTTATCGAGCGTATGAAAGCGCAGGGTTTGAAACCTGAAGAATACGAGTGGTATCTTGACCTAAGACGCTATGGAACTGTGCCGCATGTTGGTTTCGGAATGGGGGTTGAACGCCTTTTAACATGGATGCTTGATCTAGACAACATAATCGATGCAATACCCTTCCCGAGAACAACTCGCAGGTTTTACCCATGACACAATTTTTCTTTTAACATATGACCTTTAGAATAGGTCCTTTTTTTACAGGCGATTTTCTCTAATAATGATTACACTTTTCTCTTGCAGAGGAAATATTCGGTTCATTAACCTTTTTTATTATCTTTTTCCTTTTGTTTTTATGGGTAACCTGTAAAATACTCTTGTTTCATCTGGTTTTTAGGCAAACCTAGGCTTTCGATAATTGCTTCCATCGCTTTTACCATGGGCGGTGGTCCGCAGGTGTAAAATATGTTTTCTTTGTAGTCGGGTAACGCTTTCTTAATCATGTCGGTCGTGATTATGCCAGTTTCCCCTGTCCATTGGTTTGAAGGCTGGTTTACTATGCAAACCATTTTTAAGTTTTTATTTTCATTTTGCATGTTTTCAAGTTCTTTTTTGAATGCGATGTCATTTTCAGTGCGACAACCGTAAAGAAGGGTTATTTTCGCGTCTAAACGTTTGTCTGCTGCATTTTTGATTATGCTGATGAACGGCGTTATTCCTATGCCTCCTGCAAGCAAAGCAATTTTTGGGTATTCTCCATCAAAAGTGAATTGTCCATATGGTGCATCTATTAAAGCCCAGTCGCCAATCTTTGCCGACTTTAGAGTCAACGAGTACTCATGGTCAGTTAACTTTTTGGTAAATTCAAAATGTTCCTTTTCTGTTGGGCTGCTGCTAAAGCTGAAATGGTGCGTCAGCTCTTTGCTTTCTTGTTTTATTGTTATCATGAAATTTTGGCCTGGTTTGTAGGTAAATTCTATGGGTCTAGGGAATCTGTAGCTAGTTACATCGGACGTTCGAGGTATAATTTCAATGATTCGTGTTTCGAACTTCATTAAAATCATATCACCTTTCAGAAAGTGTGAATTCTATATAATTTGTTCGTTACAATAAACTTTACTACTAAAACTATCTTGTAAACACTAAATCAACGTGTCAAAGCACCGTAAAGCTTTAAAATGAAAGATGATGATTGAAGTGGTAAAATGATAGCATTTGGAGAAACAAAAAATGAGCGATAATCTAT
Source organism: Bathyarchaeia archaeon (assembly GCA_050012755.1). Lineage (GTDB taxonomy): Archaea > Thermoproteota > Bathyarchaeia > Bathyarchaeales > Bathycorpusculaceae > Bathycorpusculum. The sequence continues at coordinate 35,036 of JBEKGO010000002.1, read as the reverse complement.
TAACAAAATTGGCAAATCCCGCACCTCTCGGGCTTCTCGGCTTTGGCATGACTACTGTGCTTCTTAACTTGGTTAATGCAGGCGTTATTCCGTTGGATACTGTAGTTTTAGCAATGGGCATTGCTTACGGAGGAATAGCACAAATTATCGTTGGCGCAATGGAGTTCAGAAAAGGCAACACTTTCGGTACTGTGGCTTTCCTTTCTTATGGCTTGTTCTGGTGGAGTCTTGTTATGATTCTGCTTTTACCGAAGTTTCCTGAATTCGCTGGTTTTGCACCGTCTTCGTCATCTTTGGCAGCTTACTTCATAATGTGGGGAATCTTTACCTTCGGCATGTTCTTTGGCACTTTGAAGGCTAATCGAGCTTTGCAATTCGTGTTCGGTAGCTTATTTGTACTGTTCTTTATGCTTGCAATAAGAGAATTAACTAACAACCCCGTACTGTCTGGATCAATAACGTTCAATACATTCGTAGGCATCGAAGGCGTCATATGCGGCTTAAGCGCGGTATATCTCGGATTAGCTGAAGTCTTAAATGAATCTCACCATAAAACTATCTTGCCAATTTACCCAACAAGCTAAAAACAACAATTTCTTTTTTTATTTTCTAATAACCAAGTGAAAAACTTATATTCTTAAGATCTTACCATTCCCAGCAATTTAGGATGATCTAAATGACAGAAGCTAGTTTACCTTTCAACGAAAAGTATAGTCCAAGTATAGCAAAAATTTCTAACGGAGAAAAACGCAAACAAGAATGGGAAAAATCACTAAAGAATCCACAAGAATACTGGGCAGAAAAAGCAAAAGCAATCGACTGGTTCAAGCCATTCAGCAAAGCGCTGGACGATTCAAACCCGCCATTTTACAAGTGGTTCCCTGACGGAGAACTAAACATTTGCTACAACGCTTTAGACAGGCATGTGAAGACTAACCGTAAAAACAAGCTTGCTTACATTTGGGAAGGCGAGATGGGTGAAGTCAAAACTTACACATATTATCAACTTTATAGAGAAGTAAACAAATTTGCCAAAGCACTGAAAGACTTAGGTGTCAAAAAAGGCGACCGCGTCGCAGTTTTCCTACCTGTTATTCCAGAATTACCAATAACTTTGCTTGCCACAACAAGAATTGGTGGAGTTCACACAGTAGTCTTTTCAGGATTTAGCGCTGAAGCATTAGCAGACAGAGTAAACGATTGCGGAGCGAAAATCCTGGTTACAGCAGACGGCTCTTTCCGAAGAGGAAAACCAGTAGGAATCAAAGACAACGCGGACCGTGCAACACCACTCATGCCAAACATCGAAAAAATCGTAGTTGTTAAACGAACAGGCCAACCAGTTCAGATGAAAGAAGGCAGAGATATATGGTATCACGATGCACTTGCAAATGCAGGCGCAAACGTCTATGTAGAACCAGAAAGCATGAAATCAACCGACCCACTATTCATTCTTTACACTTCAGGAACTACTGGTAAACCAAAAGGTGTTCAGCATGGAATAGGCGGATACCTTGTTTGGGCGTACTGGACACTTAAATGGGCTTTTAACCCAACTGACGAAGACATTTACTGGTGCGTTGCAGACATTGGCTGGATCACAGGACACACATACAACGTATATGCACCATTAAGCAGCGGAATCACAGCATTCCTATTCGAAGGCACACCTGACTACCCAGGCCAAGACCGCTGGTGGCAAATGATTGAAACCCATGGCATAACTATCCTTTACGGTACACCAACTGCTGTGCGTATGTTCATGAAATTCGGCGAAGACCTGGTGAACAAACATGACCTCAGCTCATTACGTATCCTTGGCTCAGTAGGTGAACCAATAAACCCAGAAGCTTGGAAATGGTATTATCGCGTCATAGGCAAAGAAAGACTACCGATAATCGACACCTGGTGGCAAACAGAAACAGGCGGCTTCATGATTTCTCCAGCCTCAGGCATAGAACTAACACCCCTAAAACCAGGCAGCGCAACACTCCCCCTGCCCTCAGTCAACGCAGACATCTATGACGAGAAAGGACAGCCAGTGCAACCCGGAAACAAAGGAGTACTTGTAATCAAGTCACCATGGCCAGGCATGCTTCAGCAAATATGGAAAGACCCAGACCGTTTCAAACAAACATACTATGGCAGATGGCCCGGAATATACTTCTCAGGCGACTACGCAGTGCGTGACCCTGATGGTTACTTCTGGCTTCTCGGCAGATCCGACGAAGTTCTCAAAGTAGCAGGACACAGAATCGGCACAGTTGAACTTGAAAGCGCATTGGTTTCTCATCCAGCTGTCTCAGAAGCAGCAGTCATGGGCAAAGAAGACGCAGTCAAAGGCGAAGTTCCAGTGGCATTCGTAGTCCTAAGAAGCGGCTTCATAGCATCCGACGAATTACGCGCTGAACTCATAAAACACGTTAGAACAACCATTGGTCCAATCGCAACTCCAGACGCCGTCATCATAGTTAACAAGCTGCCAAAAACACGAAGCGGTAAAATCATGCGCAGACTCCTCAAAGCAGTCTTAACCGGTGCACCACTAGGCGACACATCAACAATCGAAGACGAAGGCTCAATCGAAGACATAAAAGCAACCTACAGCGAACTGCGCAAACAACTAGGCAGTAAATAACTTTTCCTTGCTTTCCCCAGAAAATCTTTTTTTCTTTTTATTTTATTTAATATCTTCAAGTTAATCTAAGCTTTTTTTGCAGTTTTTCTGGCAAATTTTTTTCTTTGTGTTTTGGGTTGCTTTTTCAGTTCAAGATTTGAATTCTTTGCAGGCTGCGTACCAAAAAGGTTGGAAAAGGTTAGGAAAGGTTTGAAACGTACCAAAAAGGTCCAAAAAGTACAAAAAAGGTTTGAAAAGGCTACTTTCAGGTTTCTGATAGTAAGCTCAGGACGCGATAAAAAGATTTTAGAAATGTTTAGAGCCGGAATTTGTGGCTTTTCGTTTGCACATCTGTGCCTAATTCTTTCGCGAATTGCTCCAAAACTAATCGTTGTTGTGATGTGAGTTTTTCTGGAACCGCAATTCCTATGCGTACAAGTAAGTTGCCTCTGCCATACGCTCTGAAACGGGGCATGCCTTTTCCTCGCAGCGTTATAACTTCGCCAACTTGTGTTCCCGGATGAATTTTAACAGTTGAAGGTCCCTCAAGCGTAGGCACGGTTATTTCAGCGCCAAGTGCAGCTTGAGGATAAGTGATCATAGCTACGTACCAGAGATCCTCTGCTTCCCTGATGAATTGTTGATTAGGCTTAACATGCACGACCACATAGAGATCGCCAGGTTCGCCATTTCTTTCTGTCATTTCCCCTTCTCCCCGGAGCCGTAGCTGATAGCCTTCATCTATGCCTGCGGGAATATGCACCGTGATTTTTCTGCGTTTCTTAACTAAACCTGAGCCATGGCAATTATAACATGGAGTCTCTATTATCCTGCCTTTCCCCTTACATTGTGGACAAACCGTTACCTGCACAAATACGCCAAAACTACTTCTGTGCTGAACCTGAACTTGTCCAGCACCACCACATCTTGGACAAACCTTAGCAGTTGTCCCCGGAGCTGCGCCTGAGCCGCCGCATACATCACAGCGCTCAGTTCTGGGAATTTCAATTTCTTTATCAGCTCCTCTAGCGGCTTCTTCCAAAGTTATTTCTATGTCATAAGCTAAATCTTGGCCTCTGCTGCTTCTTTCAGCGCCGAAGCCTCCGCCGAAGAAAGTGCGGAAAATATCGTTGAAACCCATATCTCTAAAGACAGAGTCAAAGTCGGCGCCTCTGAAAATGTCTTCTTGTTTATATCTTTGGTCAAAACCTGAATGGCCCAACTGATCGTATGTTTGCCTTTTTTGGTCGTCGCTGAGAACGGCGTAGGCTTCGCTGATTTCCTTGAATCTTTCTTCCGCTCCAGCATCCTTGTTTCGATCAGGGTGAAACTCCATCGCCAGTTTTCTGTAAGCATCTTTGATTTCATCCTTTGAAGCGCCACGTTGAACGCCAAGAATTTCATAGTAATCTCGTTTTTCAGCCATCAGATTTACCGCTAAATTAGCATTTTTATTTTCAGGTTAAAAGTATGCTATCCAGACTGGAATTTATACCATTTCCCCTGATTATTCCAATTTTTCCTCTTGGTCGCTTTTAAGATCAAAAATGGGAAAAGACTACTTTACTTTGTAGTCTTCTGAATCAACCACTTTCTCTTCGCCTGGGCCTTCGTAACCTGGGCCTTCAGGTCCGCCGCTTGGAGGTGGCTGAGGTCCTGCGCCTGCTTCTGGGCCTTGCCCCGGTTGTTGTCCTTGCTGTTTTGCTTGCTCAGCTGCTGCTTGCTGGTAAACCTTTGTTCCAACTTCTTGAAGAACCTTCTGAAGTGCGTCAGATTTAGCTTTCAACTGGGTCATGTCATTGCTTGCTAGAGCATTTTTGAGTTCTGTCACTGCTGCGTCGATTTTGCCTACTTCTTCTGGGTTGATTTTGCCTGCAAGATCTGTTTTTGTTCGTTCAGCTGTATAGACTAAACTATCAGCATTGTTGCGGAGTTCAGCTTCCTCTCGTTTCTTTTTGTCCTGCTCTGCATATTGATCGGCATCTTTGATTAAGCGTTCTTTTTCTTCTTTGGATAGTTTAGTAGATGCTGTTATGCGTATTTTTGCTTCTTTTCCTGTAGCTAAGTCTTTAGCGGTTACGTTCATTATGCCGTTGGCGTCGATGTCAAATGTTACTTCTATTTGTGGGACACCTCGTGGTGCTGGCGGCAAATCTACAAGGTTAAAGGTTCCGAGCGAAACGTTGTCTTGTGCCATTGCACGTTCGCCTTGCAGTACATGGATAGTGACTGCGGTTTGGAAGTCAGCTGCTGTGGTAAAGATCTGACTTCTCTTAGTCGGAATAGTGGTGTTCTTATCCATTACTCTGGTCATTACGCCGCCCATAGTTTCTACACCGAGCGACAATGGGGTAACGTCAAGTAGAAGTAAGTCTGTTACTTCGCCCGTGATGACTGCTGCTTGAATAGATGCGCCTATGGCGACACATTCCATGGGGTCTAGTCCTCGTTCTGGTGCTTTACCTAATATTTGTTCCACAAATCTTTGGACAAGGGGCATTCTGGTCATTCCACCGATTAAAATGATTTTGTCGATTCCTTGCGGGGTTAGCTTTGCGTCTTCAAGGGCTTTCAGCAAGGTAGGCTGTGTCCTTTGCACGATTGGTTGTGCAAGAGACTCCAATTTTGTTCTTGTCAACGTTAGGTGTAGGTGTTTAGGTCCTGAAGCATCTGCTGTTAGAAATGGCAAATCAATGTCAGTGCTCATTAAAGTTGAAAGTTCAATTTTGGCTTTTTCAGCCGCATCTTTTAGCCTTGGCATTGCCATTCTATCGCTTGAAATGTCTATGCCTGTCTGGCGTTTGAATTCGCCGAGTATGTAATCCATGACTGCTTTGTCAACGTCTGTTCCTCCAAGTTGTGTATCGCCGCTTGTGCTGAGCACTTGGAAGACTCCTTTGCCAAAATCCATAACTGTGACATCATGTGTGCCTCCGCCGAAACTGAAAATAAGGATTTTCATTTCTTGCTGGAGTTTATCTATGCCGTAGGCGAGGCATGCAGCGGTTGGTTCATTGATTATGCGCATGACTTGGAAGCCTGCGATTTCGCCAGCATCTTTTGTGGCTTGGCGTTGGTTGTCGTTAAAGTGTGCTGGGACAGTAATTACGGCTTTGTTGATTGTGCCGCCTAGGTAGGTTTCTGCATCTTTCTTTATTTTTTGAAGAATGAACGCTGAAATCTGCTGGGGGCTGTATTCTTTGCCGTATACGTTAACTTTGTAGTCTGAGCCCATTTTGCGTTTTATTTCAAAAATTGTTCCTTCTGGGTTGGTTGCTGCTTGGCGTTTTGCAGGTTCGCCTACTAAAAGTTGTCCGTCTTTTGTGAAGGCTACAACTGATGGGAACATTTTTCCCGCCATGGTTGGGCCTTCGGCACTTGGAACAACAGTTGCATGTCCGCCTTCATAAATAGCGGCTGCTGAATTGGTTGTTCCTAAGTCTATTCCTAACACTTTTTGATTTGTTTTTGGATTTTGATTACTCATTCATTTTTTTCCTCCGTTTGGTTACTTTGATTTTTTGGTTTAACTGCTACTTTAACGATGGTAGGTCTGATGACTTTTCCCCTCATCATGTAGCCTTTTCTTATTTCTTCAAGCACTGTGCCATCGGCAATGTCATTTTGCTCAACAACGGCAACAGCGTTGTGACGAGTTGGGTCAAGAGCTTTGCCTTCAGGGCTTTCTATTGGAGTGACTCCTTCTTGCTCAAGAACCTTTCTGAGCTTCTTTAGCGTCATTTCTACCCCTTCTATCAGCGAGTCAGGCGATGTGGAGATTTCACCGTTTTTGACCGCAAGCTCCAATTCATCAACGACGTCTAAGAGTTGCATCACTATGCGTTCATTGCAGAAGCTCTTTGTTTGCTCGAATTCACGGTCAAATCTCTTTTTCAGGTTCTCGAAGTCGGCCTGCAAATACTTTAACCTAGCCAGATAATCGTCGGAACGTTTCTTTTCGCAGTCAAGTTGTTCCTCAAAATTTGATGTCTGAGGTTCCTTGTCTTCACTCATTTTGCTGTGCTCCTATGTGTTCTACTCTATGCGATGTATTTTTCCTTTTTTGTGTCCTTGGGCTTTAGTTGTTTAATAGGCAATTCTGGGGTTTGTTCTTGCTGGATTTGGTTGTTAGATTGTTCAACGAGCTTTCTAAATATGATCTCGGCCACTAGATCTCCAACTGCTTCTTCTTTGAGTTCAGCATTGAAGAAGTGCTTTTTGAAGGATTCTATTATCTCATTTTTGTCGATGACTACGTTGGGGTTTGCGCTGTCGTTCCATGCTGACGTCATTAGTTTATGGCCGAGCTCTACGAATATGTTGACTAGCGTGGTATAATCTATGTCAAAGGGGGCGTCTCCTGTTAGGAATCGTCCTTTTGTGAGTAGGATTTTTTTGTCGTTTTCAGGGGTCACTGTTAAACTTCTGCGCATATACCGTCACCAGTGCTTAAGCGATTTTGCACCGCTTCACCTGCTGCAGCAGCGTGCCTGCATGCTTATAAATTTTCTGTTCAAAAAATCACAAAAAGGAGGTATTCGAGAAATAATATTGCACGTTCTAACCATCCCATTAATAGTTATGTGGGGGGGTGTGGGGGCATTGAGAGTGTCTAAAATCGTATAAGGGATTAGCTGTTTGCAAGAAAGCATTGACTGCTTGTCAAGTAAGCAAAAGAACTAGCGATTGACTTGCACTGTGCCATGGCACATTTCCCTTATGTCGCCTGCTCCTTCAAAAAGGACAGAGTTTTGAACGGACGTGCTTCCACAAATTAGAGTTTTACCTGTTTCTTAACTGTGTCTTCTGCTGCTTCTAGAGCTTCTCGTAGTTTGTCAGGTTTTGTTCCGCCACCCTGTGCAAAGTTGGGTCGTCCGCCGCCTCCGCCACCGAAAATCGGCGCAACTTCCTTCATAATGTTTCCAGCATTAACACCTTTCTGAACAGATGTTTCTCCAGCCATAATCATAAGTCTGCAGGATTTTCCATCTGATCCATAAAACAACGTAACGGCTGCGTCATTTCGTTTTATGATTTCAGATGCGGTTTGTAACATACGGTTAATGTCAATAGCTTCTCCGAAATCCCGTTTAACAATTGATATGCCTCCAAATTCTACTGTTGCCTCGTTCTTTTTTGCCTGCCCCGTAGAGCTTTCCTTTTCAGCCAGTTCCTTGATCAGTTTACGTTTCTCAACATTAGCTTCTCTTAGTTCTTTGACGATTTTTTCTGCAGTTTTGTCTAACTTATCGATTGGGGAAGTCAGAACTTCTGAGACGTTCCAGAGCAGACTTTCCTGTTTCTGCACTGCCTTCAACGCTTCTGATCCAACAGCATATCCTAAACGTTCAACTCCATCCTGCACGCGTTCAGTGTAAACGATTTTTACAAAGCCAACCTCCAAAGTGTTTCCTAAATGGGTTCCAGCACACGCTTCTACATCCCAATCTCCGGTCTTCACAACGCGGATGTCTTTGCCTGGAACAGCGCCGCCTTGGTAAAGTCTGAATCCGTAGCGTGATTCCGCTTCATTACGTGGATACCACTTTATCTCAACTTTCATGTTAGCAGCAATCGCACCGTTCGCCAGCCGCTCAATCTTGTGAATTTCTTCAGGGCTCAATCTTTTATAATGAGAAATGTCAAGCCGCGATGTTTCCAAGCCCTTTTGCGTGCCTGATTGCCAAACATGCTCGCCTAAAACCCTTCTTGCAGCTCCATTAATCAAATGGGTAACAGTATGCGCTTTCATCAGTGAGTAGCGTCTGTCCCAGTCAAGAATGCCGTGAACAACGCTGCCTTCCTTAAATGTCGGTGAAGAGCCAAGTTTGTGGACTATGACTTTGCCGATTTTTTGGGTGTCATCTACATCGAATTTTGACGTGCCAGCTTTTAGCCATCCATGGTCTGCAGGTTGGCCACCGCCTTCGGGGTAGAAACATGTCCTGTCCAAAACAACATACTTTTCGTTGATTACTTTGAGAACTTTAGCATCAAACTCTTTCATGTAAGTGTCTGCATAATACAGTTGTTCCGTTGCAGGCAGTGTCTCAGCTGTTTTTTCCAAGCTTTTTTCTGCTTGAGTTTCTTCCTCTTCAGCTGGTTTAGATGCTTGCATGTGCCGTTTAGCGATTAAAGCGTAAAAGTTCTCAGGCATCTCCACTTGCACGCCTTCCTTCTCTGCTGCCTGCTTCACAATTTCTGGTGGAAGCCCATGTGAATCGTACAGTTCTGTTAGTGTGTCCATGGGCAATTTTCCTGTTCCTTTTGCTTTCAGGTCGTTAGCTATTCGTTTAACCATGCCTTCTCCGCGGGCTAATGTGTCTTTGAACTTTTCTTCCTCAACTCTAAGCATTTCAACAATTTCCTTTTGCATTTCTTTAATGCGAGGAAAATCTTTTGACCATAAAGCAACTTGCATATCTATGATGTCGTAAAGTTGTTCTGGTTCCATGTTTAGGGTTCGCATTAAGCGGTAAACCCTGCGGAACAGCAATCTTGCCAAATAGCCTTCTTGAATGTTTGATGGAACAACTCCTTCGGAAAGAATGAAGCTTAAGGTTTTGGTATGATCAGTCACTGCCCAAGCGTTTTCAATGGGAACCAACACCTTCTCGAGAGTTTGCAAATCTAATCCTGTAAGTTCAGCTACTCGCTTGCGAGTAACCATTCTATTCGCGTTTTTGTCAACGCTGACCAACCCAGAATACTTCGCCACAAGGGACAAGAAATCGTCATCAACATTGGTTATTCCCGCCATTGCATAGATTTTATTCAGCATCTTTCCGTAAATCGCTTGGAATAAGCTTGGAACACCTTGGCTGATCCACGTGAAACGGTCAATTCCGTAACCCGTGTCAACCGTGCGAATGGGCAACTCAACGAATTCTTCACCAACTACCTTATACTGCATGAAAACTAAAGTGCCGACTTCCAAGCCACGAACAATGCATTCCACATCAGGTCCAGCGTTACCTCCACCAACCCACACGCCCTCCTTGTAAATAATCTCATCTGACTTTATGCCTAAAGCTTCAGTTGCAAACCGTTGGTGGAAACGGACAGTGTCATCTTTCCAGTAAATTTCTTTGTCTGGATAATTGAATGCGTGTGCTCCACCCATCTCGAAAATGGTGAGGTGCCTGCCAAAAGTGGGGCCTGTATTAGAAATGTCGGTTAGTCTGATGGATGGCTGTGAAATCACCAGCGGGTTCGCTGGTGGAGGGGCGATGCCTTCGGTTACGTATGGTTGAAAATCAATTATGCTGGCGTGAGTTAGGTAAATGTCTTTGCGCCACCTTGCCACAACAGGGTAAGGTTTGATTCGCGTATGTCCTTCTTTCTCGAAAAACGAGAGGAAAGCCTCTCTCATCTCGGGAAGGTTGAAACTTTTCTTTGTTGCTGGATTGTTTATGAAGGTGTAACATCCGCATTCGTCAGAAGTTGATTCGCCGCATGTTTCCTGTTTCTCATTTTGTGTCCAATAGTATTCTCCACATTTTGGACAATGCTTTCTAACAAAACCTTCTTGCTTAAAGAATGGAAGAACATAATCTTCCTCTGCAAACTGCTTCAACTTTTCGGCGCTCCATTTTCATTAGTTGTTATCTTAGCTTTTAATGGGTACGAGGATCTTACATTTAAATAGTTATCCACTTGGTGTTGTTCAACCGTTGCGCAATATCGTTTTTCTGCTATGGAAAACGTAAAACCTATTAATGCACACTGAAGTACCATACCTATGAAACCAAAACAGGCTGCCCCCTTTAACCCTCAATTAATACTAAAAACTGTGCTCTGTGCGGTCCTCCTTTTGGCTCTTACTCTGGCAATTATCATACCAGCCGTCACTGCAGCTTCAGGATGGAACTTAACAACAACCAGCGACAAAATAAACTACCAAGTAGGCGATTTGATTACCATTACAGGCAACTTAACAAACAATGGGGTCCCACAACCAAACATTCTTGTTAGTGTTATCGTTTACGACTCAGCCAGCAACCTCGCCTATAGTAACATCTTCTTTACGGGAGCATCGGGAACATACAACACAAGTTTCAGTGACCCAACTGGACCAGCTGGAACCTACTCGCTTTTGGCAGTTGCAGCTTCAAGCGGTCAGCAGTTAGCATCAAACTCAACAACCTTTAGCGTCGGAAGCGCTCCAACTCCCACTCCATCACCTACTCCAGCTCCGACAGCAACACCCACACCAACTCCTACTCCAACTCCTACTCCAACTCCCACTCCAGCTCCTACCCCAACACCAGCACCTACTGCAACTCCAACTGCAGTTCCTACTGCCGTTCCTACTGCCGTTCCCACTGTCGCACCTACCGCTACCCCCACATTAGCTCCTACGACAACACCAACAATAAATTCTTCGCCTACAGTTCCTGAGTTTTCGAGTCAGCTACTTGGAATTACGTTAGTTGTTTCTGTGGTTGTAGTCTTGGCGGGGGTCATCATTGCAAAGAGAAGAACGAGCCGGAAAATCAAAAGCTAAACTGCTATCTCGTTAGAATAAACAAAGCACACAGCTAAGAGCTTAATCTTCCCGCAAGAAGATATTGAATCACGAGCTAGAGTTCAAAACGCTCATGAGCTTCGGACTTGGATACTTAATTTTCTAAAATCGCCTATTTTTTGCCAACGAATAAGATTCTTGGCTAACGAAAAACTGTTAGAGCTGATCATTGATTGGCAAGAATGTGCTTTTAATAATTTCACTTGTTTTCTATTGGACGAGAATGCCAGCCTTCAATCATAGGCGCATGATTAGAGGCGTTTTTTTCTAAACCACAGCGTCGAAGTGGTTTTGTAAGATGTCTTTGAGACCTTGTTGAAGTTGTGTACAAGCCAGATCTAACAAGTCTAGGAATAGATGTGTCTTTTTTCTTTAGCTGATCGAATTTTCCGCTGCATTTTTCGCAACGGAACCCTTGGTTTTTGCCCATCGATTTCAATCGTTTTCCACATTGGGGGCAGAGCGGATTCTCAGATGACGTTTTAATTTTGAGGTTTAGGATGTTAATTTTTTCGAGGTTAATCGTTAATGGCTTGGTTCGTGTTGCTTTGCGTGCGGCTCCGTAGGCTTCAATGCAGTCGCCAACGATGAGTTCTCTTGCGATTTTCCGGAGGTTGCCGGTCGGCTCATAAGCTGCACAATCCACTTCCGCTGAATTATCCTTAATTGAAAAAATAATGTGGCGCAAGGGAACAATCCGCGGATTCTGTGAAACGGCTGCTCTCACGATAACTGAACCATATGATTCGATGTTGCTTAATGTGTCAACGTGTTTTAGGTGGGCATCTGTGCCTTGGTTCGAGCGGAAAATAATCCAGCGCTCAACAGGTTCAAGCGGCTTAACCAACCCGTATGCTTCCTTGACTATTTCGGCTGATTCACCTCTAATGCCGAAGAAAATTGGGTCCGGACCCCGCGGCGTAATAATTACCCTACCTGTTTCTTCATCCACGTTGTTGAAAGTGTAAGGCTGCAATTTCTTATCCATCTCAAAAATTGATGCTTCATCCACCTTCCGCTTTGAACCCCAGTTTTGTGGTTCTCGATAAGCAATTAATTCGTAGGTATAATCCCCATCCAAGGTTTCTCCGATTGCTGCTAAAGCGCCGATGATGCCTCTGCAAGAGTTAAATCCTAACGCTTCAGCTTCAAACTTATTGATTAGCGCCAATGCATCTTTTATTTTTACAATGCTTGTTTCCGTCTTTTTCGCAAAGAATTTTAGTTCCTCAGGGATCTCTTGACCTTTAAAAAAAATTATTCCCGGGTCAGTGCCTTTTTCTTTGATAGCAGAGTTTGTTTCCCATAAATCTATAGCTGTTTCTTTGATTTCTTCTTCGAAGGCTTCTTCATATTTGAATCTTAAACATAATGCGCCGTTGCCCCTTGTTTTCCATGGCACATTTGGATTAAGCCGTATGAGATTAGGATAATCAGTAAATTGAACATTATATTTTTCGAGTTTTTCAATAAGTAATGCTGCAAGGTAAGTTGTGCAGCCTCCTTTCGTTGAGTCAGTATCGTCTAAACCTATGTTCATTATCTGTTGCCGAATCAAAGCTAGCTTATTCTCCGATGTAAAATAAAGAATAATCTGCGAGAGTAAAAAAAATATTGTTTTTATACCCAAAAAATAGAGGTTTAATTATGTAATAAGGGGGTTTGATTTAGAAAAAACTTGTTCTTGCAATGCAGAGGATGGTTTTTCATCTATTATCATAGTAAGTTTTGAATTTATTTTAGCAATTTTCGAAATTTTTTTGGTGACAATAAGTTTGAGTTTTTCCATGTTTTCAGCTTTTATGTTTGCAATTATGTCGTAAATTCCCCATAGGTTGTGTGCTTCTTCAACGCCTTCAATTTTCTTTAGTGCTTTCAGTACTTGGTTTTCAGCTCCAATTTCCGTATTTAAGAGTACATACGCTGTGGGCATTTTTGTTAATCTCCAATCGATTTTTATGTTTTGGGTCTCAGAGGTTTGGATGTGCTTTTTTGTTCAAGGGAACGAAAAAGGCTTCTTGGGTGTATCCAAACCTCTTCATCAAACCAATAAAAAATTGCATGCATCTGCTTACAGTGAAGTATACTATTATTCTGTGGCTTCTTCCTGAAATATTATTGAAGATTTGCAAGTCTTCCTTCACTGCTCCAAATGCATGGGACTTTTAAATCAATTGTATAAAATTTAAAATTATGTGACTGTATGTCGGCAGTCACAACTTAGCGCTTACTAAAATAATGCTTCAACTGAAAAACTGGCTAATAATTCAAGATTGTACACTAAAATTTTATGGGCAATAGATTTGGTGTCTGTTTGAGGTGACATAAGTAAAAGAAAAAAAAGTTTAAATGAGTATGTTATCGTTCCTCAACAACGATCATTGTCAATGTTGACCGTACTTTGTCGAGTTTTCGAATGCGCCATGTCACTATTTCTTTTAGCTTATCCATTGTGTCAGCTTTGACTCTTGCGACTATGTCGTAGACTCCGTAAACGGCTGAAGCTTCTTCTACACCTTCAACTCCTTTTACCGCCTTTAAAACATCTGATTCTGAACCTATTTCGGTATTAATTAGAACAAAGGCTGTGGGCATATCAATCATTCTCTAAGAATTGATAAGTTTACAGTGCATTAAAAAGTTTCCTAGACGCATTGCAAGACAGTGCTTGAATTATCGTTTAAAACTCATTTTGGTAAATTGTCAGAACCGATGTTTTGTTTTCTTTGCATAATTTTTATTCCTGCCCATTGTAGAGCAGCATAAGAAATAATTAGCCTAAACCATAAAGTCACAACTCTAGTTAGCAACGTAACGGAAACACTCAGCGCCGCAGGAATCCCAAGAGCAGTAAATGAAACACTCATAATTAACTCAGGAAAACCAAAAAACGTTACTCCAACCGTCTGAAGCGTTCCAGTTAAAGTGAAAACAATAAGCACTTTATCAACGGGAACCGGATAACCCAGCGCCACAAAAGTCAAAAATATGACTGAAACTTCGAAAATAAAACTTGTAATGGCATATATTATTGGTTTAACTAGGGCTTTAGGATTAGCCTTCAGCTCTTTTATGCCTGAATGAAATTTACCCAAAACTTCCTCTGCTCTGAGGCTAAATTCTTTTGGGTCCCATTTTTTCCTAAAAAATGAAACTATTCTTATTCCCCAGGTTAACAATGTTTTTGTTGCCTTCGGCTTAAGGCTGACATAATAAATGAGCATTAGGGACAAAACTGAAAGAGCTAATACTAGGGCGATGAAGAAGGTAACAATGAATGGCAAGGGATAACTATTCAGTACTAATGCTAGACCGAGGGTTAGAGCAACATCAGTGATTGTTATAACAAAAATCTTTTGTCCAACCACAGAAGATGCCACTTTCCCAGTATCATAATCTGTGTCTTTAGTTAACATGTAAGTTTTTGATATTTCTCCAGACCATCCCAACTGGGGAACTGTTGCATCAAAAAATAATCCAACCCACGTGAACAGGAGAACTTTTCGCACGCTTATTTTTACTGATAGATTGTTCAGCAAGTTGCGCCAAACCAGAGAAGAGAAGAAAGTACAAATAAAATAAGCCGCAAAGGCACCTGTGTAGTAGTAGAGATTTGTTCTAGAGAGTATATTTATGACATCTGCGGGATTAACGTAGAAGTATAGATAAAGAATGAAGGCGATTAATCCAAGAATTAAAATTGCGAAAATAGCATTTACATGTGCGGGTCTTTTTGTATTGTTCATTGTAACTTTTCAAGCCTTGATTAATCCTTGACACTTAAACTATTAAGCATATACAAAACATTGAATCAGCTTTTTGTCGCCAATTTCTTTTTTCCGCTACTCTAGTACAAAGCCACAAACACAATCGCAATAACAATTAAGACAAGTGCCACCGGTAAACCTAGGATACACCTGTATTCATGAAACAAAAATAGGGAACGATAGAGATCTATCGTTTTATTCTTCCATCATTATCAATGTCAAGGTTGATCGAACCCTGCTTATAGTTCTAACCTTTCGAGTTACCAAGTCCTTGAGTCTTTCCATTGAGTCAGCTTTTATCTTTGTGATTATGTCGTAAACACCATATGAAAAGTAGGCTTCTTCAACGCCTTCAATTTTTTTCAGTTCGTTAACAACTTCTTGTTCTGCTCCTGATTCAACGTTTATTAATACAAATGCTCTGGGCATTTTTTGTCTCCACACATAACTAAGTAAACAATGAATTAAAATTTTTCTCCAAGGCACCCAATACAAAATTCAAGTACCGAGATTTTATCAGCCATATCAGTCTAAAAGCAATTACTGATGAAATTAGATTGGTTTATTGCACAAAAATTGGCGTAAGAGTCGTCATCGATATTTTGATGCAGAATACCCTTGCGGCAACACATCTTTCTTTTGTTCAAAAAGTTCCTTTATAATTGCACATTTTTACAGCTATGCACACAAAAGAGTTATATTAACACAGTTTGAAAGGTGTAGGTTAATTGCAGGGAGATCCATGGTTAAGTACATTTTCGTTACGGGTGGTGTGTTAAGTTCCGTCGGAAAGGGCATATTAACTTCTTCCATCGGTAAAATGCTTCAGGCGCGAGGGATAAAACCAACAGTTGTGAAAATCGATCCTTATGTGAACGTTGATGCGGGTACAATGAATCCATATATGCATGGTGAAGTCTTTGTGACCGACGATGGCGGGGAAACCGACTTAGACTTGGGCTGGTATGAACGCTTCTTGGATTTAAGCCTCAAGCAAGAAAACAACTTAACCACTGGTATGGTGTACAAAGCAGTTATTGAAAAAGAACGGCGAGGAGATTTTTTAGGCCGCTGTGTCCAAATTGTCCCCCATATAACTAACGAAATCAAAAACCGCATTAAAAGCGTCGGAAAAGTCACATGTGCCGACGTAGTTCTGACTGAGGTCGGCGGAACGGTCGGCGACATCGAAGGTTTACCATTTCTCGAGGCTATACGCCAAATGCGTTTAGAAGAAGGTTATGAAAATACGCTTTATGTACATGTGGCTTTGGTGCCTATTTTAGATGTCACTAGTGAAATGAAAACTAAGCCTCTACAACACAGCGTCAACGAACTTCGTGGTATCGGTGTTCAACCTGATACTATAGTGGCTAGAAGCCCCAAAATGATTGATGCTGAAGCCCTTAGAAAAATCGCGCTGTTCGGCACCATCCCAGAGAGCGCCGTCTTCTGCTCTTACAATGCCGATTCTGTTTATCAAGTACCTCTTATCTTGGATAAACAGGGCATGGGCGACTTTATCTGCCAACGACTCCAATTCAAATGTGATGGCAAAGACTTCGGTTCTTGGCAACAATATGTTGAAGCCGCTGTCCACCCAGAACATGAAGTCAAAATAGCTCTGGTAGGCAAATACGCTGGGTTAACCGATAGTTACGTAAGCATGACCGAGGCACTACGCCATGGCGGCGCTGCAAACAACGCCAAAGTCTGCATTTCATACCTTGAAGCCGAAAAACTTGAACATGAACCTGAATGCATAAAAGACCTCGCAAATTTCGACGGAGTTTTTGTTCCATACGGCTTTGGCCCGCGAGGAACAGAAGGCAAAATCGCCGCCACCAAATTTGCCCGAGAAAATGACTTACCCTTCTTAGGTATCTGCTATGGCTTCCAATTGGCTGTAATTGAATTCTCCCGAAATGTCTGCGGCTTAAAAGATGCAAATAGCACCGAGATTAACCCTGAAACACCCTATCCAGTTATAGACCTTATGCCTGAGCAACGTGGAATAGAACTCAAAGGCGCAACAATGCGTTTAGGTGCACACAAAATTGTTTTGCAAAAAGGCTCGCTCGCCTACCATTTGTGGGGTCAAGAGGAAATTTATGAGCGCCACCGTCACCGCTTCGAAGTTAACTTGGATTATTCGGAAATCCTCAAGAATAACGGTTTATGCTTCACTGGCAAAAGTTCTGATGGCAGAAGAATGGAAACTTTAGATTTGCCTATGAATTACTTCTTTTTTGCATCACAATTTCATGGAGAATTCAAAAGCAGACCTGGACGACCATCGCCTGAATACTTTGGGTTTATACAAGCGTGCCTTAACAAAAAGCTTGGAAAACCCAAGGTTTTTGTGCCTTAGGGAAATCATTAGAAAAGGCTATAATGCATGATTTACATGAAACGGTAAGGATTGAGAGAAAAATGGAAGAAAAAGGAAATTGGGATTCAAAAGGTTTCAGCAAATTAATGAAAGAGAGTAAAGATGAACTGGGAGATTTGCGAAATGAACTCAACAATGTAATGGTAAAGTTCTGTTTACGTGCTTTGAGAGTTTATCAATCTACCCGGCCAGAACCTCTAAGACCAGGAGAAATCGCTTTGTTAATTAAGAACGAGTTGAATTGGGTTATCTCCGATCTCACCGCGCAGCCAAACTTAGACAATATTACAAAGCTTGTTAAAGAAGAATGGGCCAAAGAGCAAAAAGCATAGGTATTTTTCTTTACCCTTTTTTCTAAAACTCACGTTTGATTTTGATATTGAAATAAATAAAAAAATTAGTTTATCGCTTTTTACTTTGTGCGACAGAATTCTTCCATTGTTGACATTAATGACGGAACTGCGTAGACTATGTCTCTATCATTTACCATGCCTACGAGGGCGCCGTTTTTGTCAACGATTGGTAAATGCTTTATTTGCCAATGTTTCATCAGTTTAGCTGCTTCTTCAACGGTTGCTGATTCATCTATCACTACCAATGGGTTTGTGTAGACCATTCTTGCTATAATTGTGTTTAGGGGAACACCATGTTCAACTGCTCTCACCAAAACATCTTTGACTGTAATGATTCCGGTTGGTTTTCCGCTTTGCTCGACAAGTATTGCATCTTTGTCGAATTTGTTCATTAAAGCGATAACTTCTTTCACTGTTGTATCGTTGCGAACTGTTTTTACATCCTTGGACATTATGTCTCTCACGAGAACATTGCTTGCCATTCAATTTTCACCTTAACGTCTATGAAAACACACTTGTCATTTATCAATTTTTTGTTTATTTAGCCTCTGCATGTGCAAAACTTAAAGGCAGGTTTATTTTATTCTTTTTAGAGAGCGGGATACTTTTTGAGCAATGATTCTGAAGCCGCTGAGCAGTTCAGTAATCGGTTAGATAATGCTAAAAACTACGCTGAAGTCTGGCAAATCGTAAAGGACACTGTCGAGTTTGCTCAAGCCAAAAGAAGAGCTGCAATGATGCTTTTTCTCGATGATTTGCCTCTGCAACTTGGCGCCTACTACCCGGTTGGAACCAACAACATTGTCTTAAACCGGTCACTCGTCGACATTGTTGAGCAATCAATCAGTTCCAAACCTACAGTGAACGCCTTAACTTACAATCTCCTGCTACATGAGTACTTGCATGCACTCGGTGAGCTTTCAGAGGCAGGAGTCAGACGGGAAGTTGTCGAAGTTGCTACAAAATGCTTTGGGGACCAACACGTTGCAACAGTGGTGGCTCGCAAAAGTCCTTGGGTTCTTTTGAAAGATATTCCGCTTGAACCGTTTTATACGCGTAAACGTGTTATGAAAATTGTTAAGAATTTTGAGAAAACAGGAAAATACATTGTGTAAGCTGTTGATGATTTGCAAATTTTGGTGCAAATTTTTTTCTTTGTGTTTTAGGTCGCTTTTTTGTAACAAAGCTTAAATTGTTTGCAGGTTGCGTCTAGATTCGTCCCAAAAAGTCCTGAAAAGTCCCTGGAGGGTCTTGTTGCCATTAACTGAAACTGCTCGTTTCAAAATTCAACTTCAAAAGGGCAATCGTTTTCAAGTTCCAACTATAGTTCGCTGGCAATACAAACTTGAAATATCTCAGACTCTAAACGTCGAAATCGAACTTGTAAACATGATTGGAGTTCGCGAAAGTTTTTTGGCTAAAATGCGAAAAGATGGCCGCATAACAGTTCCTGCATTAATTGTGGCTTCGTTGAAGCAATTTGTGCCTGATCTCAAAGGTTATATGATGGAAATTACGCTTCAACCTGGCTAACTAAGGTTCTTTTTCGTTGCTTGACATTATTGAAACTTTTATTTGTTTGACAGGTTTGTTTCCTTTGAGCCCATCAATTAAACATTTTAGGCGTTTTCCTGGTCCTTTTACAACCATGACTTCAAGGCAGTCTGTTTCTGAAAGATGAGCATGCAAATAAGCGGTTATCATGTCATCAAACTCATGTTGCAACCTGAACAATTCCTTATTTTGCTCAGCTTTTTCATAAAGAACAGTTATTGTGGCAATAACACTTCCTTTGATTTTTTCTAATTCATTCAACTGGGTAAGGTACATCCGGACCGCTTGACGAATTACCTCTGACCGGTTTGCGCCTCCATTCTCTCCAAGCATTGTGTCTAGTTGCTCAAGCAACTCGTTCGGCAATGAAAGACTAATGATGCTCACTCAAATTCCTCTTAATTTTACCATAATTGTTGTTTGTTTATGAATTTTGTTTGACTTAAGTATTGCCTTTCCTTCACCATAAAATTAGGAGTTTGTTTGCCCTGCTTTTTCGATTGCTTTTCAAAGAGGGATTTGGAAGGTGATATGGGGTGGCTCGGTTATTAAATAAAACGCTAAATTTAATAACATTTAATAAATAGTGCGGATAATTTAATAAAATGGAGAATATTCATGCGAAAAATCATTTATGTTGTTGTTGGAATTCTGGTTGCAGTAATTATTGTAGCAACCATCGCAGCAGGTGTGTATCTCAATAACAATAAAGGAACTAACTCAAGTTCAAAATTAACGGTGCTTGCAACATTTTACCCTCTTTATGATTTCGCTCAAAACGTAGGAGGAGATAAAGTCAGTGTCTCATTACTTGTACCAGAAACCGTTGATGTACACGAATTTGAACCAACACCATCGTCAATAGAGGCAGTATCAAGCGCAAATGTACTAGTTTACAATGGCGCAGGTCTAGAGCCATGGCTCCAAAACATAGTCAGTGCCGCGGGAAACCCAAATCTGGTTCAAGTTGATTCAAGCCAAAACATCACATTACTCCCAGTGCCAGCCGAATTCCAAAAAAACAATCAAACAATTGACCCTCATATCTGGCTTGACCCCCTGAACGCAAAACAACAAGTGAACAATATTCTTCAAGGGTTAATCAAAGCCGACCCTGCCGATAGCCAATATTTCACACAAAATGCAATCGCTTATGATGCCCAACTCGACAATTTGAATTCATTAGCAATTAATGCCACCACAAACACACCTACTAAAGTCTTTATTACTTTCCACGAAGCATTCGCATATTTTGCAAAACAATACAATGTTACTCAACTCTCAATTTCTGGGCCATTTGAGGAAGAACCCACACCGAGCGATATCCAAAATGTAATCACCGCAATCAACCAAAATCACCTCAAATACGTTGGATATGAGTCACTTGAAAACCCAGCAATATCCCAGTCAATCGGTAGCCAGACAAATGCCACTTTGATAAATATGAACCCTATAGAAGGCTTGACAGCTGACCAAAAAGCTGCAGGCGACAACTACATTAGCTTAATGAAGCAGGACATAGCAAATATTCACTTGGCGTTGAGTACAGTTGGAAGCTAAACCAATCGTTGAAATACAAAATGTAAGTGTCAAATACGCAAACGGCGTAGTTGCTCTTGACGGCATAAATATAGAGATAAATCAAAATGATCTCATAGCCCTCATCGGACCCAACGGCGCAGGAAAATCAACATTACTAAAAGTCATTCTCGGACTAATAAAACCAACAAGCGGTACAGTAAAACTCTTTGGCTGCCAAGACTTGAGTAAAAACCTCAAATACGTGGGCTATGTCCCGCAAACTGCACAAGCTCGAGACCCAAATCTACCCTTCAGCGTCTACGAGACAGTCCTGCTTGGAAGGACTCCTATCGCTGGACTACTTCATGGAATGCATTCTGAAGACAGGAACAAAGTAAACGAAACTCTAAAAATGTTCGGAATATACGAACTCAAAGATAGAAAAATAGGTCAACTATCCGGCGGGCAATCCCAGCGTGTTTTTTTGGCTAAGGCAATGGTTGCTGAACCGAAACTGATCTTGCTAGACGAACCAACAAGCGGCGTGGATAGCACTTCCAAAAAAGAGTTTTATAACATTCTTGAACGCTTAAACAAAGAACATGGAATAACAGTAATTTTGTCCTCCCACGATATCAGTGTAATAACAAAGATAGCCAACAGGGTGCTCTGTATTAACAAATCACAGTTCTATTGCGGCGAAAACGCGTCCTTTGACGCTGATGTTGAACTTCATAAATTGTATGATCATCCAGTGGAGATTATGGATCATCATGGTCATCCTTGATGTTTTGTCTTTACTTGGTGCACCTTTCATTCAGCGTGCCTTCATCATAGCTATCATCATCGCAATTCTCAGTTCTATCCTGAGCGTTTTTATAGTCTTAAAGAAGATTTCGTTAATAGGTGACGGGCTATCACATACGGCTTTTGGAGGGTTAGCCCTTGGATACTATGTTAGCATTTTCCCATTATGGATAGCGGGAATCACTGTAGTGTTAGGGTCCATAGGGATTAACAAGGCGCTACGTTCAACTAAAATTTCAGGTGACGCTGCGGTCGCTGTTTTCCTGCAGCTTGGCCTTGCAGGCGGAATAACACTTTTGAGTGTTGCCAGAGGTTTCGGAGTAAATCTTGAAAGCCTTCTTTTCGGCAGTATCCTAATAGTGAACATGGACCAAATCATTACTGCAGCAGTTATTGCGGCAATTACTCTTACCATAGTTTTTCTATTCTTCAAAGAGTTTACTTACATAACCTTTGACGAAACTCAAGCTCGTGCAGCAGGAATCAGAACATGGGTGTTCGATTACCTCCTAAGCATTCTTGCAGGCATAGTCGTAATTGTAGCCATACCCATTGTCGGTGTACTGTTAATTTCATCACTTCTAGTTCTGCCTGCACTTATAAGTACTCAAATTACACAATCCTTCAAACAAACCGTTATGCTATCACCCATAATTAGTCTCATCACTGTAATAATCGGCATACTAATATCAGTCATCATAGATGCAGCACCTGGTGGAACAATTGTCCTTTCAGGCTTGGCGATTCTTGCAATTGTTTTCGTTGCAAAAAGAATTCAAAATATCGCTACAAAACCTAAACTCAAATAGATTCTGGTCTGTAGAAAATAAAAAAATTGGGATGTTAGTAGTTTTCTACCCAAACTTCAAAATACGCTTTTGGATGAGCACATACTGGACATTTGTCCGGAACTTCTGAGCCTTCGAAAACGAAGCCACAGTTTCTGCACTTCCATTTGATAGGCTGCTCTTTCTTGAAGACTTTTCCCTGCTCCACGCTTTCAACTAATTTGTTGTATCTTCTTTCATGATAAGCTTCTACTTTTGCAATCATTCGAAAAGTTGCGGCGACTTCAGGAAAACCTTCCTGTTGAGCTGTATCCGCAAAGTTTGGGTAAAGTGTGCCCCACTCCGTTTTTTCGCCTGCAGCTGCCGCCTTAAGATTATCAACTGTTGAACCGATTATACCAGCTGGATAAGACGCCGTGATTTCAGCCATCCCGCCTTTAAGATGCTTAAAGAAAAGCTCAGCATGCTCTTTCTCGTTGCCCAATGTTTCATCGAAAATTGCGCCAATTTGCTCATATCCTTCTTTTCTAGCGACACTTGCAAAGAATGTGTACCGGTTTCGTGCTTGAGATTCTCCTGCAAATGCTGCAAGCAGGTTCTTTTCTGTTTGGCTACCTTCAAAATCCATAATTCTACACCTAACATAGTTAGAATTGTGTGGGAAAATAAAAGTGTTCCTTGTAATCGATTCTGATTTATGTATATGCTTTTATCCCGCTTACACTAAATAGTTTTTTGCCGGATGATGAGAAGGCATTAGCTTGACATTTATTTGGATGAAAGTTCAGAGTTACTCAGACGGCATAAAACTCTGCAATCTTCTTAAAGACTAAAATAGAATCATTTACTAAATGCATGACAGCACCTGATATCAAAATACTTAATAACTATTTGACATTACACGATAATAATTGGTGTTTTTCAGCATGGGCAAATTTCGTGTTGTTGCGGTAGTCGTTTGCGCGATTTTCCTTGTCAGCTTAGTTTCAATTCCATTTGCAAATGCTGACTGGATAATGTTCCGAACCGATACATCCCACAGTGGTGCAGGAACAGGTAATCCAGCGCTTACCAGTAATCTGCTCTGGAAATACACTACTGGCTATGGGGTTGATTCGTCTCCTGCCGTGGTTAATGGTGTAGTCTACGTCGGCTCTGAAGACGGCAAGATTTATGCTTTGGACGCTTATAGTGGTGCAAAGCTCTGGAGTTACCTAACCGGTAACGAAGTTGAGTCATCTCCCACTGTTGCCAACGGCGTAGTCTTCATTGGAAGCGACGACGGCAACGTTTATGCCTTGAACGCCACTAGTGGTATCCAACTCTGGAGCTACCCAACTGGCGACGAGGTTCAGTCATCTCCCACTGTTGTCAACGGCGTAGTCTATGCAGGTTCAAATGATGGCAACGTTTACGCGTTGGATGCGTCCAGTGGCTCTGAACTCTGGAATTACACTACAGGCTGGTCGGTTTATTCGTCTCCTGCTGTGGTTAATGGCGTAGTCTATATTGGCTCATGGGACGGAAACGTTTATGCTTTGGACGCCTCCAGTGGTGCTAAACTTTGGAATTACACCACAGGCATGGATGTTATTAATTCGTCTCCTGCTGTTGTTAATGGCGTAGTCTACGTTGTCTCCAAAGATGGCAACGTTTATGCTTTGAGCACTATTAACGGCGACAAACTTTGGAACTACACCGCTGGCAGCGTGGTTTATTCTTCTCCTGCTGTTGTCGGCGGGGTAGTTTATGTTGGCTCAGGCGACGGTAAGGTTTATGCTTTGAAAGCTTCTAGCGGTGCTAAACTCTGGAGCTACACAACTGGCACTTCTGGCGGCGGGGTTCGGTCTTCTCCTGCTGTTGTCGGCGGGGTAGTTTATGTTGGCTCAGGCGACGGTAAGGTTTATGCTTTGAAAGCTTCTAGCGGTGCTAAACTCTGGAGCTACACCACCAGCAACTGGGTTTATTCATCTCCTGCGGTCGTTAACGGAGTGGTCTACGTGGGCTCGCAAGACGGCAACGTTTACGCTTTGGGTGCTTCATCTACGTTGTCTCCTTCACAATCTCCCATAGTTCCAGAGTTTTTTGGTCAAATGCTTGGAATTGCGTTAGCTGTCTCTATGATCATAGTTTTATCTGCGGTTATCGCTGCAAAGAAGAGAAAAATTGAGAAAATCCAGCGTAGCTAGTGCCCTTTTAAATTATTCTTTTTCTGCCACGAAAAATTTACGCCCCATTTAAATCTGCTTTTGTCTGAATTATATAAAAAATTGGCACGTGCTCAGTTGTTATTAAGCCGAGTAAACTTCTATTGGTCCCCACATGTTGTAGCTGTTTGCATCTTGGGAAACTTGGCTGCAATAGGCGTAGGTCAGTGAAGGGTACTGATTGACGTCAGCTGGAGCTATTGCAAAAGTTACTGTTACATGAGATCCCGGCTGAATTGGGTTAGCGTCCGAGCCAACTTGGGCGCCGAATTGGACAAAAGTAGTTGAAATAGGCTTTAGAGGCGTGAGCACACCATTAGTTACGGTTGGTGCCCATTGTGCCCCAATAATCGCAAAATTGTGAGGGTTTGTTCCTGTATTGTAGACGGTTATTGTGTACGACTGATCTTGTTGCAGATTTAGTTGTGGTCCTGGCGACGTTAATTCGGTAGGACTGGTTCCGAACCCATAAGTCGTCGCGTTTATTTCGCCTTCGTAAAGTATAATCTGTATCGGTGGAGTGTTAGCAACACCATTTACGTTTGAGTCAGTGCTTGGTCCTTTTTGGATAGCAAAATGTAAGACAGATGCGAAAAGAATTATGCACATCACACCAATCACTATGGCATATAATCTACGTCTGTTCGACTTTTTTGGCGATTTGTCTTGTGTCATGGTTTCGCCTAACTATTTCTGGTTAAATCTGAAATAGCCAAAATATAAACTTAATGTCTAACTTCATTTTTTCTTAACCGAAGCCTTTTAAGAAGGTGCCTCTAATAAATGAGGCAAAACTGAGGTGCATTTATTTTCAATGAATCTGATAAAGAAGGTGTTCGCAGGCATTTTGATCATTGTTTTGGTTGTGACTTCTGTATTTTTTCTTGTCGATGAATACTTCAACTATTCCAGAGTCGAATATTATCTATCTGGACCCACTTATGTGAATGCTGGCGGAGTGCTTCAAGTAAATTTGTATCTCTATAATTCAGGAAGCCTGAATGTTGTGCCGACCTATACGGTGCGAGTTATCAACGCCACTATTCAAAGCGTTTCCATTCCATCCGTTGCGGCTGGCAGTTTGCCTAATTTTTGCTCGTTCAATGAAACAACTGCCTTAATAGCAAATATTACTGCTTCTTCTAAAATGAACTCTGCTCTTTGGGCTATCGTTTATGTTGTGCCAAGCAACAGCGTCTCTTCGTTTATCATATTCTCCAATGTAACCATACCGTTTGATGTTTTGCATATTAGAAACACCATTACATCAGCTTTGCCGAATGAAGTTTCCTACAACCAAACCTCTTCGAACCTCTTCATGAGGTCAGTGCGTTAATCCATTTTCCAAGCTATCTTTTGTTCCAAAACAATAGTCTCCTTATTAATTGTTTGATTTTGGAGAAACCAAGTGATGGTTGCAGGCAACTCTAGAAAATACCACAAAACTTATTATCTAACAGAATCTAACTTCAATACAATGAATTAGAAGGAGAACAATTTTACATGCAAAAGTTTTCACGTAATAAAATATTTGCAATTCTGATAATAGTTTTGATATCAACAGCTACATTCTTTACAGTTGCGCTATATACGACCTCTACCAGCAGCGGAGCAACACAAGCAGCGATTAACGCTTCAATCCTTAATGGACTTTTATTCTTGAACAGTACTCAGGCATCAAACGGAGAATGGAGCATCGGGAATTATCCAGTTGCTGCCACAGCAATGGCTGTCTTGGCTTTCGAAAACGACGGTCACTACGGTTGGAACACATCTGATCCTTTCAGCACTGATGTTCAAAACGGCTTAAATTGGCTTCTCACACAAGGAACAAACATAACTTTGTCTAATCAAACAGCGGGCAATCCAGACACCAGCGGAACTGGAATAGGCGTATATTGGAATGGTGACAACTACCCCGAGTATGAAACTTCGTTTGCTCTTCTAGCCCTAATCGGCTCTGACGCACAAACAAACATGACATTGCCAGGACCATTAGGCGTTCGTTCTTACCTATCTATTGCTAGAGACGTAGATGATTATCTTTTCTATGCTCAATCAGACATCGGTGCCTCTGCAGGAGGATGGAGCTATAACCCCGTCAATAATGGCAGTGCAGCTGACCAATCAAATACAGGTTGGCCAGTGTTTGGTCTAGCTGCAGCTGAGTTATGGGGAATAAATCCACCGACATGGGTGCTAAACCAACTTAGAAATTGGATCAACACCGACGAAGATCTAACCTCAAACTCGACTACCACTAATTTATACGGTTCATTTGGCTACGAAGGTAAAGATTCCATCCTAGGACAGGTTTCAGAAGCTGCAGTAGGAATTGAAGAATTGACGCTTGTAGGTGCTCTTTCAACGAATTCCAGCATAATCGCCGCTGAAGGCAATATTAACCGGATGTGGACTTACAGCGATTCTGATTGGAGTGTCAACATTGGTAACCTGTACGCCATGTATAATGTCATGAAAGCCTGCAGAAGTGCTGTACCGCCAATTCAGTACATTTCGCTCTACAACGGGACTAACGGTGTTGAATGGTATAATGGCACAGGAGAATATGCAGATCAACTCATCGCTAATCAAGGTTCTAATGGAGGTTGGAATAACGGTGGATGGGTGGAATGGGCAGAATATGGTCCTTATGCATATGGACCAGCCTTAAGCACTGCATTAGCTCTTTTGATTCTGGAGCCATACGTTATCAACATTGCAAGCCTGTTCACTCTTACCGTAACAGTGCAGAACTCACTAACGCTATCGCCGATTTCCGGAGCGACAGTCGTTGCCAGCGGTCCGAACACTATTTCAGGCATTACTGGCAGTATCAGTTTCAGTCACAAGCAACACAAACTGCGTTGTTCAGCTAGTCTCGACTGGACCTTCTGGCGGTCCTCCGACTGTTGTTGTGGTGCCATCTTCCTGGACAATGGATGTCGGGCAGTCTCTGCAGTTCTCAGCTATAGCTAGTGGCGGTTCAGGTATCTACTCAAGTTATCAATGGTATGTCGGCGGGGTTCCTCAGTTCGGTCAGACTGCTTCTACGTTTAATTTTGCACCTGATGCCTCGGGTACATACTATGTTACTGCAACCGCAACTTCTAGTGTAGGCTTGACTTCGGCTCAATCCGCTCCTACGTTACTTACGGTGAATGTTGCTCCGAAAGTTTCTGTTTCTCCTGTGGGTCCGATCGGTTTGGTTGTTGGTCAGGTTCAGACGTTTACTGCTACAGGTGTCGGCGGTACTGCTCCTTTGTCTTATCAGTGGTATTTGGATGGTTCTGCGGTTGGCTCTAACAGTGTGACTTATTCGTATTCTGCTTCAGGTTCTTCGCATACAGTTTACTGCACAGTAACCGATAGCGCTTCTACTCCAGTTACTGCTGCTTCTAACACCATTTCCGTTTCTGTGTACGCAAGTGCTACGCCTACTCCGGTTCCAACTGCGGTTCCTACCGCAACGCCTACGCCAGTTCCTACGTCCACTCCTAGTCCAACAGCCACGCCCACTCCTACCCTAACACCAACGCCGACTCCAACTCCTGCTCCAACACCTACTCCAACTCCCACGCCGACAGCAGCACCTACGCCAACTTCTACTCCAACCCCCACCTCAGCTCCTACCCCAACACCAACACCAGCACCTACTGCAACTCCAACTGCAGTTCCAACTGCCGTTCCCACTGTCGCACCTACCGCTACCCCCACATTAGCTCCTACGACAACACCAACAGCAACACCAACCCCTACTGTCACTCCTACCGCGTCTCCAACAGCAACACCAACCCTAACGCCAGCACCTACTACAGCATCATTTGTTTTCAGTGCGTTTGACTGGCTCATAGTGATCATCGTCATCATCATAGTGCTGCTCCTGATACTCCTTGCATGGTACAGACGTCGCAAGAAAAAGACTGAAAAAAACTAAATAACAAAAAAAGATTCTCCATTTTCCCTTTTTTTAGTTATTTCCTAAGGCGAGATCATGAACTTTACAAATAATACAAATATCAAGGTTAAGTGCTATATTCAGACGTTAACATTTATGCAATCATGGGTTCTCAGGCCGAATCGAATTCTCTTTTAGTTTCTATCCAATGACGTTCAACCGATAGCAATTCTTAAAAGGCTATGGAATATTTATTACTCTATTCGCGGGGAAAAGAGACGTTTGGCTTCAGGTTCAGGCATCAAAGTTGTCCTTACTGCATCATCGACCGAAATGAGTGACTTTTACAATAATCCCTTTATCGCATTTGTAGCAGGCTTTGGTAAAGGTCCAGTTCCACTAGGTTTTGTTAGGAAAACACTGTATCCCCCAGTAGACCGCAAACCTGATGGCAGAGCAAGATTTGCACCTTACGGCTTAAGAAAAGTGGAAGCTATTCTTCTAAACAGTGGCTTCACCGAAAAGGAGGTCGCTGTTGTTCATCCCGACGATCTTGAAGATTTTGTGGGGTCACAAACCAGGGTCATTGGCATTTCTTCAATGGATCCAACAGGCATGGGTTACGTCAGCAAAACTTATTCTTCAATCATCGGCGGAGGAGAACCAATGAACGCCGTTGAATTCCAAAAACTGCTCACTCATCCGAATATCAAAAAGTTTAAGCCGAAAATTGTAGTCGGCGGATTTGGTGCCTGGCAGCTTGAACGCAAACACGTATCTGACAAGTATGGTGTAGATTGCGTCCTCCTTGGCGGAAGACCAGAACCAATTGTTGATATTTTCAAAAAAGCAGTAAATGGCGAGGCACTTCCACGCATCGTGAAAGCTGATGAATCAATCAGCAATTGGGATTACAATACTATAATGCCGCTAACCAAACATGCGGGTATTCATGGTGCGGTTGAAATTTCAAAGGGGTGTGGAAGAAACTGCCAGTTCTGCACACCGACTATGCAGCATAAAATCGATGTGCCCATGGAAAAAATTATGAAGGAAGTTGCCTTGACAACGGCTGAGGGCAGTAACCACATAACCCTGGTCACTGAAGACCTCTTCCTTTACGGAACCAAAGACAAAGCATTCATTCCAAACAAAGAAGCCGTCGTAAACCTTGTAAGAAGCGTTGCAAAGCATCCAGGTGTCAAAAGCATTCAAGCATCCCATATGTCTCTAGCACCTGCAGTTCATAACCCGCAAATGGTGAAAGAACTAGCAGAAATCCTCATCGAACGTAGCTGGTACTCTTTTGACAAAAAAGCAATAATTACTGCTGAAACAGGAATTGAAACAGGCAGCCCAAGATTGATGAAGAAGTACATGGCAGGTAAAATGTTGCCCTTTAAGCCTGAACAATGGCAGGAAGTTGTGGAGCAAGCCTTTGGCATATTTAACGATAATAACTGGTATCCGTTAGCAACATTGATTATTGGGCTTCCAGATGAGAAAGAAGAGGACATTTTGCAGACGCTTGAACTTATGGATAAGTTGAAGGATTACAATGCATTTTACGTACCTTTGTTCTTTGTACCGTTAGAGAACTGTGTGCTGATGAACAAGAAAGGCGCTGAAATGGATTCTCTTTCAAAAGCACGTTGGGACTTTTTCATTAAATGCTGGGAATACAACATCAAGATTTGGAAACCAACATTCCTCGAAAACCGCATCCCGAACCCGTATATCTACAAGGCAGTTGATCAACTTGTTATTCCTTACGTTGGCAGAGTTGCAGGGTTCTATTACGGGTTGACACGCGGCGAACAACTAAAACAAGCTTTCTGGTCTCTAAGCATGTCTCAGAAACCAATAATTAAGAATAAGCAAAAATCAACTTGATTCAGCAGTTTCATCTGCGGTCTCTTGTTTTTCTTTAATTTCAGTTTCCAGCGTTTGCTCTGTTGCTGTTTCCGGAACTGGTTGTTGCAGAAGTTTAAGGATTTTTCTTGCATGAGTAATGTAGCCCGTGTGCCCCGTCATAAGCGTTTGTGGTCTTGTTTTTCCCCGTTCGACCTGCATTGCCCGCATCATGCATTCGATTGTTTCTATAAATACGAACCCGTTTTCTCTCAGGGCTTCAGTTGTTTTCACGACTTGGTCGATGGTTGGGCTAAACGAAACAAGTGTGCCTGAAGGTCTCAGAGCTTCATAAGCGTGCGGTACTACCAGCCATGGAACCGCCAAATCCAAAATAACTGCATCAACATCTCGTTCCTCAATACCTAAAGTCACATCGCCGCTCTTCATTTCGACGCGGTCTATGAGTTTTGAGCGTTCAAGGTTTTTGGCAGCGTTTTTTTGAAATTCACTGCGCAACTCATAAGTGTAAACTTTTCCAGTTGGACCAACATAATGGGCGAGGGCCGTAGTTAATGAGCCTGTTCCTGTGCCTGATTCTACGACGCGGCTTCCTGGACCGATTCCGCTAAACATAACGATTAAGGCGGCGTCTTTAGGATAGATGATTTGTGTGTTGCGTGAAGATTTCATGATGTAGTCGGTCAAAGATGGCTTAAGGGTTGTGAAGTAGGTGCCGAGACTGCTTTTGATGGGTTCGCCATATTCTTTGCCGATTAACTCATCAAGCTTCAAGTAGCCCTTATGTGTGTGGAAGGTTTGTCCTGCCTGCATTTTTATCATGTAAGTTCTTCGCGCATCTAGGTAAATTAGGACGTAGTCGCCTTCGCTTATTTTCTGGTTAGCCAAATGAATTGAGCCTCGTTTGGAAGTGAAAATGCAGGTTGTACCATTTAAGCTTTGAACACCAAATTAAAAAACTGTTATAGCGAAACTTACAGAGCCTTTCTCCACTCTAAAAAAGCTAGTTATTTCTTTGTGGCTTCATCCGACTCTGCAACCATTCGCTTAAGCTTCTTCTCCATGTTCAGCTCGTATTCATGCTCTTTAACCACGGGCAACATTCTTTTTTGCTTAAATAAAGTATCCGGCGGCACAATTCGTCGTTCACCCTTTTTAACGCTAATTGCTTCGCCTTCAGAACAATCCTCAAAATCTTCTAACGCCTCAACAATCCAGTAACCATCACTTTCAGTTACCACCTTAACCTTGTTGAGTCCGTTATAATAGTAAAATTCGCTCATAAAAGTCCCAAGTAAATATTTCCCTTGAAGGTAAATAAACACTGTTGCCCAAAGGGGTCCAACAACTGCTTAAGCCATGTTGGATTGCAGCTTCGAACCCTCGAAGCCATCCTAAATCAATCTGTCCCCGCTCAAAACATTCAATCAATGTTTCGTCACTTCATTTAGCGCTTGTTCGACCTTCGAAAAATAACCATTCCACCTTATCGAGGGCTTGAAATCACATTGCATTAGCAGAAAATGTGCCTCAGAAATAAGCTTGTTTGAGTGAAACAAGCAAACATAACTGCTTTTGTAAGGTACTAAGACAGTTGCACTGAACAGGCAATATCCCAGTGACCAAATTGAGGCATGCAGAAGCTTTCCGTTTGTGATGCTTCGTATGCATTTCCATTCAGCTTTCTTGCTTGAGAGCTTCAGTTTTTTTGAGGACATTAGCCATAGTCGAAATAATATTCCACATTGTAAATATGCTAAAAATCCGTGTGTATTTGGGTAACCCTGCTTTGTTAATGACTTCAACGTCGCCCCCAGCCCTCAAATAACCGTTTATGAACGCTTTAGCAATTGATTCAGCTTTTGCATTCCCATAAAGCGGTTGAAGAAAATGACCAGCATAGTATAGAAAGATCGCTACATCCCATGCTTTATCTCCGTCGGCGTCTTGAATTGCCTGTTCAAAATCAATCATGAAAATACTGCCATCGGGTTTAACCAGCATGTTTTCCGGCTTAGTATCTCCTAAAACAATGTTGTGAGAATGAACTCTGGCAAGTATTGCTCCCGCTTTAGTTAGGTTGGTGAGTTCTTGTTCGAATGTTTGGTTCTCTCTTGCCGTGGCTATGCGTTTGATATCTTGGCTGAGATTCTCTCCTTCTATGTACTCCATGAAAACTAAACGTTCAGCATTGCTTATATGCAAAATTTTTGGTACCTTAAACCCTTCATTGTAAAGAAGCTCGCTAATTGCACATTCTTTTGCAAGCCTGGCTTGAGCGGTAATGGCGAAAGGTCTTGTTCCAAGTGACCAGACCGTTAAGGGAAACCATTTGAATCCTGACCAATCCTTAAAACGCTTAGCCAGAACCTTCGTTACAACCCCGTTCCCTCGAACATTAATCAGGTATACATCGTTGAGCATGCCGCCTAAGGGTTCAACATCAATGTCTTGACCTGATTTCGAAAGCATTTTTTGAGCGAAACCCTTGATATCAATCTTATCAGACAAAGAAACTAAACCAGTTGACGTTTGAAAGAACACATATTTTTGAGGATTTATGAATAAATAGGGTTGATCAAGTTGTTTTCTCCAATTAATCTTTTGTGTCTTAAGAAAAGCCTCAGTATTTTGCGAAAAAATATTAATTAATTGAGGAAAAGTCCCAAAGATTGATGTGAATAATCTTCTGGGTGCGTTTTTTGTTAAGTTAACAATTTTGACTCTTGGATTTTGGCACTGCTTCAAAATTTTCTTTGATATCTTCACGTAACTATTTAGAAAATATATTTTCCCCTCCAATTCAAGCTGCGTAAGCGCTTCATTGTAGCTTTTTAGAAATTCAGCTTCATTTAACAGCAAGCCGTTCATCAAATTCGACGCATCATAAGTTAGTAATGGAGAAAGACGGGTTCGATTAGAAAGCACTTCATAGAGGAAGTATTGCGGTTCAATTTGAATTCGATGTGTAAGCTCAGGAAAACTTGATGCTAAATTTTCCAGCAATTCAAGAATCAAACGTTTTTTCAACATTACTTCTTTCTTATCTAAGTAATCTTCGCCATAAAGTGTTGAATGGGGGAAAATAAGTTTGCCTGCAATCGCTTCGCCCAACAGACCTATTTCTATATCTCGCTCGAAAACCCATTGATCAACCGCAAAAACGAAAACGGTTTTTTCATTTACTGTTTTAATGTAACTCATTATTCTAGGTGGAAACGGCTGAATTACAAGCATGATGTTAATTATTGCCTTGTCGTTAATTGGCTTCATCGAGTAGTTGTCAACGTGAGCTATGGCTGTGATGTTTGAGGAGCCAGCGATATGTCTACAAAAATCGAGTATTTGAGTATTTAATTCGCTGCTTTGGTTGATTATTTGTTTCAATTGGGCATCAATACTTTAGCCAATATAGAATTAAGACATTGAGTTATATTAAAAGACGGTTTAAAAACCAAAATTATCTAGCAAAACTGGTC
Source organism: Bathyarchaeia archaeon (assembly GCA_050012755.1). Lineage (GTDB taxonomy): Archaea > Thermoproteota > Bathyarchaeia > Bathyarchaeales > Bathycorpusculaceae > Bathycorpusculum. The sequence goes on along the minus strand of JBEKGO010000002.1, from coordinate 1,254 downwards.
AAAACAAAGAGGGTGGCGTTTTTGCGCCCTGATTTCTATTTAACTCTTTTCAAAACACTAAGCGGCTTGTTGGAGTACTTCTTTCTCTCTTGGTAATCATGCCTATTGTTGGTTGAATTGAGGGCTCAGTTGTAACGTCTGTTTTAGTTTGTGATGATATTTTTCGGCAGATTAAGTTCAACGATTCTTCTGTAAAGTCTAGCATGTTTTGGCCGTTTGTAGTTAGGCTATAAATTTTTCTTGGTCTATCAGAGTTCATGTTCCAGGCGCTGTTTACGAAGCCTTTTTTCTCGAGTGTGTTCAGTAGTGGGTATACGGTGCTGGGGCCGAAGTAGACGCCGAAGTTTTTGCGGATTTTTGTAATTATTTGGTAGCCGTGCATTGGTTGGGTGTTTAGGAATTGGAGTATTATTAGGTCTAGTAGACCTTTCATTAGTTTGTTTGAAACTTCTTTTTGTGAGTTTGCTGTTTTTAACATTTTTGTTTTTCTCCTGTATTTGTGTAGAACAGTTTTGCTGTTCTGCGTGTAGACAATATGTCCGTTTTTAGACATATTTTCTATCTTGAGTATTGAATATCCATAAACCCTAATATAAAGCTTGATACATAGCCCAAGCATACAAAAACATAACAACATAATATAAGAACAACCTAAACTTAACATAACCCAAACAAAATTAACATCCACGCGCCAAGAACAACGGCCACCAGGCAAAAACAAATGTCAGAAAAATACAAAAAAGAAATTGTACAACACATAATCAGAAACCTACTAGAAATCAAACTACTACGCACCGTACAAGCCCAACCCACATGGGGATACAAAATCAAAAAACAAGTAGAAACAGACTTCAACATAAAAATAAGACATGGCGCACTCTACCCCGCACTAAACTCTCTGGAAAAAAAAGGTTTTCTTGAAAGCACAACGCAACAAAAAGGCAGGCGCGCCCGAAAAGTTTACGCTATAACCGAAAGCGGACGAATTTATATGAACACGTACTATGACACCATAAAAGAAATGCTTGGCGAAAAAAAAGAGCCGTCCTAATCCGTCTATCATGCTTGCAAATTTGGTCACGCAAAGGTGTAGGCACATGATTTCAACGGTTGGTAGATGGTGGACAAGCATTGTTCTATCTAGAAAATGGGCTACACTTTTTCTTTGAGGTATATTTCAGCGGGAGTTAAATAGCCTATTCCCTCATGAGGCCTCGTATAGTTATAGTAGCGAATAAAACTCCAATGCTGATG
>JBEKGO010000001.1:0-127544 GCA_050012755.1 Bathyarchaeia archaeon | reverse complement strand
ATAGCAAAAACGGTTCCAGCGAATTTCTTGATTACGTCTGCCCAGATGATGACGGGTCTTGTTTCACCTGAATATGACAGGAGAATTTCAAGATCGCCTGCTCTCGGATGTGGGGTGTTAACGCCTCTTGTTATGTAGACGTTGTCGCCTAGGAAACTTTTAATGTGGAAAAGTCTTACGCCTGTCATTTTGGCGATTTCGTTGGCAGTACCTTTTCCGCCTAGAAACACGTTTGTCCGTTTTTCAAGGATATCTACAAGCGCCGTGTATGTTTCAGAATTAACGTTTGAATCTATCATTTCACCGATTTTCTCGAATTCTTCAACACAAAGGCGAAAGACATCGTCAACTTCAAGATTTCGGAAAATGGATTCAATCATGCTATTCAAGAGTTCAAGGGTACCTAACTCGAAGATGTCGCCCATCATACCTGTTTCGCTGTATTCGGTACCTGGTTTTGATTTGCCGCGTCCTTTGAGCTCAACTACGTTGCCATATTTGTTGCATATTTCTCCTAAAGGCGACGCCAAAGCAGATGTGAAAAGACCCATGGAAAACTTGTTTGATTTCTTTTCCTCAATGTATTTAGCTAAATCTTGAGCCATAACTAAGGGGTCATCAGAATATCCGCTGCCAGAGTTTATCAAAAGTAAAGTTTTCTTGTAACGCCTGCTCAAATCAGCAGCTGCATCATACATGCTTTTACCTGGAAAACCTGGATCGTCAGGAGTCAAAACCACCTTGTTTCGCCAACCAGCTTGGCTCAACGCAATCTGGCTTAAGGCAGCGTTTAAAGAGTAGAGTGATCTGCCTGATCCTCCGCAGATTACACAGTCAGCAGCTTTAAGGTCTTCATATAATGGAGACAACTCTCTTCGTTTAATGCTCAAAATATTTTCTTGGATTTTGTTGACGTATCCGATGCTGCTGATTTTGCTTTTGATAACAACCGCACCTTCAGTTGAAACATGATTTACCGATTCTCTATATTATCCTTGTGCTTGCTAGAATGCGAAAATATCAACTGTCCATTAACCGCTTTACTGCCGTACAGAGTTAACAAGAATTCATCAAAAAATTTCATAAAAGTTTATATCAAAAGAAAACGCTCACGCAAGAGATGAGTGAAAATTAATGTCATTTCATGCAGGCACAGAGAAATTTCAGTTTCTGACCAAGTTAGCCTTGGAGAAAGGAACTGCAGAGGCAAAAATTATTCCAACAAGCAAAGTAGTTGTTGAAGACCGAGTGGTTCTCAAATGCAAGGTTGGCTGCAACCACTACGGAAAAACATTAGCGTGCCCACCATACACACCATCAGCGGAAGAATTTAGAAAAATAGTTAACGAATACAGCTATGCCATGTTCATGAAGTTCAAATCTTCTGCGGAAGCTGAGCCTGAAGTGTTGGAGAAGCCTATGGTGGCTGAATCTGATCCTACTGTTCCCAAAGAAATTAAGGAGAGAGTGACAAAGTTTTGGGCAGACTGGGAAGATGACAAACGTAAAATGCTTCAGTCTGTCGTTGATTTGGAGAAGGCAGCAATGAACAAGGGCTACAGCTTAGCTATAGCTTTTGTTTCAGGTCATTGTCAACTCTGCGAAAAATGCAATATCGAAACAAAGATTTGCGCGCATCCTAATTTGGCTCGGTGGTCTGAGGACGCAGTTGGAGTAAACGTGAACAAAACTGCCACCAACGCTGGCATCGAAGTGACTTTTCCCTTTGCAAAAACTCCTGAATCATTCGCACTGCTGCTCATAGACTAAAGTGTTTCTTTTATTTGTCCCGCAGAAATAACCATACTTAACCAACTATTTTTGAACAGTGTTATTTGAGTTGCTTTTTAATTGGGCGGCTTTGATCTCTGAATTAAGTCATAGAGGTTGCCGTAGAGGTCTTCAAAGACTACTTCTATGCCCCACATTTGCTGGGTTGGTCTTCCATAGAATTTGACTCCTTTTTCTTTCATTGCTTGGTAATCCCTTTTGCAATCATCTGTTTGCAGAGTCATAAACACGTGGTCACCCGCCTGTTTTCCCAACGCCTTAAGTTTTTCCGCTGTATCGGCTAAGACAAAAGTTAATTCCAAATCTGGCTGGTCTTTTGGCGAAACAGTAACCCAACGCATATCTTTCCCAAACTTGTCGTCTCGGCATTTTTGGAACCCCATTTCTTCAACATAAAAATTTAGTGCCTCATCAAAATTCTTGACAAGAAGTGTTATGTGACCTATCTTCATCTCTTTACCTTCAATTAATTGAATTGGAAATTGAAAGAAAAATGTTTGCTTAGGCTCAATCTTAGGACGCGTCTAAGGGTGATTTCAGAGCAGTTACGACTTCAACCGGTGAGTCTTCGCCTGATTTTAGCCGCTTTTTCCATTCTTCCCCTACCGCGATTAGGGAGAAGATACCTGAAACTTCAGCCTTCGACTTCTTTACGAGAGTCACGAGTGCTTCTTGGGTTTCGCCACTTTTAATCATATCATCCACAATTAGGACACTGTCTCGTTTTTTGATAGCTTCTTTTGGAATGTATAGTGTTACGGTCACGCCCGAATCTCTTCCTAAAACAAATGTTTCATCGAGGAAAGCTTTGACTCCGACTTCTTTGTTGCGCTTTGCAACAATAAGGTTAACTCCTAACGCATTGGCGACCATGGTGGCTAATGGAATTCCATCTACGGCTGCGGTTAAAACTTTGGTCACTCTTTTGCCTGCAAAATTTGCAAGTGCGTGGTTTGCTGCTTGCTGTAAAATGTTGTAGTCACCGACGATTTCTGTGTTGTCAAAGTAGCCGCTGTCGTCGAATTTTATTCGGTTACGCAGTTCTGCTTCTAAGCCAACCATTTTGGTGAGGACTCGCCAGAGTTGTTTGGCTCGTGTCGTGTTTGGTAGCACGTGACCTTTGGCGTATCGGCTTAGAACGGTGACTGGTAATCCTGTTTTGGACGCTAATTCACGATAAGTAATATTTCGTTTATACTTTGCTGTTCTTAGCAGTTCGATTGTCATTAAACGAAGTTTCAAATCTTCTGCATGAGTGCTCAAACTTATCCCTTCAATTCACAGTTATGTATATTTACTTGTTATTGTAGGTTGCCAATTTATAGCTTTCTGATTAAAACAAACAAGAAACAATTGTTGATCAGAAAGACTAGCTCAGTAACTTTGAACACTTGTACATTAGACTTTTTAGACAGCAAGTTAAGTCCTATACCAAAGGGGGAACTATGACGCAGAAGCTCAGTCAATTATTCATAACCGCGCTCTTCGGCTCAATCATTTTCGTAGTCAACGTATTTCTTCCTCCCCCACTGAATTACATCTTAATCGTTGTGGAAGCAGTTCTTCTCGCCCTAAGCGGATTATTTATAAGAAAAGTAGGCGCAACCTCTGTGGGTGCAGTTGGGGGTCTCTTAACTGCTCTTGGAAATCCAGCTTTGGGTCCCTTCACATTCCTCTTCACCCTTATGTTTGGAGTCTTTGTCGATGTATTCTTGTTCGTTTTCAAAATCAACGCTTCACGCGAAGGCGTAAACCGCAACAGAATGATTGCTGCAATGGCTGTAAGCACGATGTTAATTGGAGTGTTAAGTTACTCGGCTTTTGCGCTGTTTCCACAGTTTATTCCTTTTGCGAAGGGCGCCGGATTATTCATTCAAAGAAGCACAATGCTTGACGCCCTCGTTTTGTTCATGGGTCCAGCTAGCGGCATCGTGGCTGGCTACGCTGCTTCTTACTTATGGAACAAATATCTTCGCAATATTCTCATTTAAAGAGCTGTTTAATTTTTTCGTCTACCAATTTGGCAATCATCAAATTAGTAATAAAGACGCACCTAACGCCCAAAAGTTCAGCAAGTTCGGCGGGCTTTTGGTCTTGAGTAACAAGAATCAAATTGTGTTTGCCAGCGTGTTCGACTATGTCTCGGTCTTTGGCGCTTTTCAAACTTGCTTCCTGAGCTGTCAGCACATTGTAGCCTAAGGTTTCAAGATATTCTTTTAGGCCAGCGTACATTTCGTCAAGTAAAATCTCCATATCGCTTCCCTTCTCATTTTATCTAATTAAGTTATATAGGCTTTAGCTTTGGCAGATTGGAAAGCACCGTAATTTGTTTAAGGTGTCGAGAACCTTTTGTATCGTAGGTTTCCGCAGTTGTACATGCTGGAACTTTGGTTACTTCTGCATACGTAGCCTACAGCATTTTAAGCCCAAAACAAAAGAGCTAACTAGAACACAAAAAAAGTTGCACCCTTGACGAACAGTGACGTTCTGTGACGATTTATGACGTCTGATGACGGTTAGTGACGTATAGTGACGCGTAGTGACGAATAAAGACGCAACGTGCAAAAGATTTGAGCTTTAAACCAAAAAAGCAACCCAAAACACAAAGAACAAAAAATCGCAGAAAAACATGAATGAATATTCCGAACATGAAGTTTTCATAAAATTGCCGAAATATTAAACAGAACCAACACAAACTAGGCATAATAACAAGACGTTTGGGGAAAATGCAAAATGCGGATGATAAAGTGGCAAAACGGAGCCGTCATTACACCTGACCAAACCAAACTTCCTCTGCAAGAAGTAACTTTGGAAATTAAAACGGTTGAGCAGATGGCTGAAGCCATAAAAACCCTCCGCGTTAGAGGTGCTCCATTACTAGGTGCAGCCGCTGGCTTTGGCGTTGCATTAGCCGCTTACCATTCAAGAGCAAAAACAAAAGAAAAACTATTATCAGAGCTGGAAGATGCAGGCTCAATTATCAAACGGCAAAGACCCACAGCCGTGAACCTGTTTTGGGGAGTAGACAGAGTATTAAACAAAGCCCGATCATACACAGGAGCCATTGAAGGGCTTAAAGCAGTCGTCATCGAGGAAGCTCAGAAAATTGCGGATGAAGACGCAGCGCAGAACCATGCAATCGGCAAAAACGGCTCAGTACTCATTGATGATGGCGACACTATTTTGACCCATTGCAACGCAGGCGAACTTGCAACTGTGGAGTATGGAACAGCTTTGGGCGTGGTCCGTGCGGCTTGGAAACAGGGCAAAAAAATCAAAGTAATTGCCGACGAAACCCGCCCGCTTTTGCAAGGAGCTCGACTCACAGTATACGAGCTAAAACGCGACGGCATCCCTGTTACCTTAATAACAGATAACATGGCCGGCTACGTCATGAGCAAACGGCTTGTGGACAAGGTTATTGTGGGCTCTGACCGCATCGTCCAAGATGGAGTGGTTAACAAAATTGGCACATACTCTGTGGCAGTGCTGGCACATGAACATGGCATACCTTTCTATGTTGCAGCACCAAAATCCACCTTCGATCTGCAGCACAAGGCATCGGACGTTATTATTGAGGAGCGCAAACCTGAAGAAGTCACACACATCGGCTCGGTGCAAATTGCTCCAGATGGGGTCAATGTTATGAACCCTGCTTTTGACATTACGCCACTTAAATATGTGTCCGCCATAATCTGTGAGAACAAAGTGTATTACAGCAAAGATTTTAGCAAGTTCAAAAATGAAGGAAAAAGAGCAAAATGACCGAAATCAAAAAAACACAGCCCCCAGAATTCAGAACCAACGGCACCTTAGCAGAAAAAGGCGTTGTTGTCGCAGACCAAAGCAGCATTGACGCGCTTACCTCTCGGGGATACGGCACATTAGATGATAAAGTTTTCACACTTACCTTCTTTGAAGCATTGTACCTTATGGATAAGGGAATGCTAGAAGTCAAAGATGAAAATGGCAAAGTAGCGGATTTCCAAAGCCTCCTACATTGCTACGAAGCACAAAATGACAATGCATGGGTTAGCTACATGGTTTACCGAGATCTGAGAAGCCGAGGCTATGTTGCAAGGGATGGTTTCGGCGCCGGAATAGATTTTCGCATGTACGAACGAGGCGCATACGGCAAAGATACCGCACCTTACTTGGTTTTAAGCATGCAAGAGGGCAAACCTCTCGGCATAGATGAGTTAGCAAACGCACTGCAGCAATGTCAAAGCCAAAAGAAAGAGCTAACCTTAGCTGTCATGAACCGCCGAGGCGAAATCGTCTACTATTCAATCTCCCAATTAACATTCAAATAGAGATGGAAAAATGGCACACATCGGTTATAATTGGAACGCTCAAGACTACTCGAAAAACAGCCAAAACCAGTTCCAATGGGCGCAAGAGCTAATTCCAAAACTAAAACTTCAAGGAAACGAAGCTTTGCTCGATGTTGGCTGCGGTGACGGCAAAATCACAGCAGAACTCGCACGGTGCCTATCCAATGGCAAGATAATCGGCGTTGACAGCTCAGAGAAAATGATAGATTTGGCAAAAAAGGCGTTCCCACAAAAAGATTATCCAAACCTTTGTTTCCAAATTATCGATGCTCGAAAATTAACTTTTAAATCGGAATTTGATGTCGTTTTTTCTAATGCTGCATTACATTGGATTGTTGACCAAAAAGCAGTGCTTGCAGGTGTCCAGAGAAGCTTAAAGCCAGGCGGCAGGCTGCTGTTTCAGATGGCCGGAAAAGGCAATGCCAAAGACATACTTAGCCTCATAAACGAATTAATGGTTGTGGAGCCTTGGATGGGCTTTTTCGATAATATGACTTTTCCCTATGGCTTCTATGACCCAGAAGAATACACTGTGTTCATGCGTGAGGCGGGTTTGCTGGCTGAACGTATTGAGCTGTTTCCTAAAGACATGAAGTTTAACGATGTAGAAGGCTTGACTGGGTGGGTAAGGACCACATGGCTTCCTTTCACAGACCGGATTCCAGTTGAGCTTAGACCAAAATTTGTTGAATTAATCGTTAACCACTACATTGAACAGCACCCAGCGGACTCTGCAGGCGTTATTCACGTTGGAATGATGCGCATAGAAGTGGAAGCCCATAAGCCGTAAAAAAATGATCGGGTTTATTTTTTGTATTTTGTATTGAAATAATTGAAGAGATTTAGCTCGTCTTCCGTTACGCCTGCTTGGCGTAGTCTGGTGGTGCAGGTTTGGTATTGTATTTCGGTGAACTTTGCAGGCTCTATGGCTTCGTCACTCTTGACTGAGCCGGTAAATTGGTAAGTTTCCTTATGAGACCTACCCTTTATCAGCGCTGAACGCTGTTTTTTGAATCGGGTGAGCGGCGAGCAATTTTGGGTTTGCATGCCAAATGCGGTTTTGGGGAAAAGTCGACAGCCGACGGGTCTGATTTCGTAGATAGAGCAGGAATTGTTGACCAAGAATGGGCACGGGGTATGTGCGATAAAGTCATCGTATTTTGTTTCATCGGCTTCCCACATTTTGCCTATCTCTTCAAATAGGGTTTTTATTTTGCTACGAACTTCCGGTTGCTCTTCAGGTTTGGCGCTGATTTCTCCAGCAGTCAAGAAATCTTCCAATAGGCAACAAACGCCACATTTTGTGCATAAGAAAGGCAAGTTAATTGACCATTTGGATTTTTTGTTTGAAAACTCCAAATGCAAATAAAACGTATCAATCATTGTGACATCAACAAGTAACATGTCAGCTTCTCGTTTTCAACTTTTCCACAGAAAGAGTTGTTCAAATCTGCGCATTAGGAGTCCTTGCTTTTGATTTTCAAATAGTCATTAATCATCTTGTCATGCTCAAACGCCAATGGTTCAGGCAATGCTTTCAGGCTGAAGAGTTGAATGTCTTGGATTTCGCTTTCTTGCCGCTTCATTTGACCGCCAACTACCGTTACAAGAAAACATGTCGGGTAATATTCATAATCAACATCGTCCTTGACTCCTTTCTCGACGTATTCGCCAATTTTCGAGATGATTTCTACATCCAATCCTGTTTCCTCTTTTGCCTCGCGAACGACGGTTCGCTCAATGGTTTCGCCTGGATCCATTCTGCCGCCTGGCAGCCCCCAGTAACCCTTGAAAGGAACGGTGTTTCTTTTAATTAGCAAGATTTTATCCTTTGAAAATGGCATGATTGCGGTTGCGGTTTTACCTGTGTATTTCTTCATTCTTCACGCCTTACGCTTAATTTGTTTTCTAGAAACACCAGAGCATTTTGGATGCAATAAGCTTTTTGAGAAGCAAAAATCGGCTAATATTGAGCTAAGCTGTCAGTTAACGTTTGATATTCTCGTTGCGAAAGCCAGCCGGCATCCTTTAAGTAAACTAATCCCTTGGCCACATTAACCCGAGCCAACTCATTTTTCAAAAGGTTGTTTCTTTCACCCCAGTCAGTGATTTGCTGGTCCAACAAACTGTCCCGCTTAACCAGAACCTGAACTTTTTCAATTAGAACTGTTATAGTCTTGAACCATGGAGTAAACATTTCTTTAATCTTTGAAACGCCCATTACGCCTTTGAATTTGGCAGCAAAACCAGCAGAGGTTGTCTTCGATGGAGCAATGAAAATATACCGTTTTGCTAATCCAACTTGATAACAGGCCACGTAGAATGGAACATAAAATAGGGCTGGGTCCCTCAGTTGTAGGTTTCTAATACCTAACATTTGGAACCCACCGTTAACTTTCTCAGCCAATTCAATAGCACCATTCAATCCTTCAACTAAGGATTTTTCCTGATTAACCAACTTTTCAGTCTCTCGCTTAAAAATCAACATTTTGGCGTCGCGTGCAACCTCGAGGTCAAGCAAGGGCTGGCGAGCCAACTTTACTTCAGTTTCAAGTTCAAACCGCAGTGCGGAGATTTTCTCGTCTTTCTGTTTGTTCAAATGTTTAATGTTGTTTTCTATTCGTTTTAGCTCTTTCCTGAGTCCGCCAATCTCTTTTTTGGTTTCCTTACTTTTTGATTTCCATCTTTTTTCATAGATCAAATGGTTCTGCTGGGCTTGTTTTCTTGCTGCTTGCTCGTACTGTTTAAGCTTTTTTTCTTCAGAGTCTATGAGTTTTGAGGTCCTTGCTTTGAGTTTTTTGAGTTTGTCTATTTCATCATCAAAGCCGACCGTTACATTTGCTATTTGACGTTTGCATTCACTGTTCAGCTTGGTGATTTGCGGATTAATAATTTCCTCTTGAGCTTTGATTTTAGCGTCAGCTTCGTCTTTTGCTGCTTCTGCTGCATAATCGAGCTCTGTTATGTATTGGCTGGTTGTCTTGTTTACGCGTCTGAGGCATTCTGGAAGTCCATCAGCATTTTCTTTTAGTGATGATTGCAGCATGTTCATTTCAGCTATCATTGAAGAAATTGATGTCTCTTGCAGAGTTGGAGTTAGCGGTGCTATCTTCGTGAATTGACCCATCACTTCTGTGGCCTCTTTACGGTAAACATCGAACTCTTTCTTAAAATCTAAAGCAACAATTAAACTTCTCAGAGGGAACTCTTTCTCTTTAGTGGGCTGCTTAAAATAACGGCTATTATATGAGAGAAAAATCATGTAATCTTCTCGCGTCTTCGATTTTGCCTCAAGGTTATCCATGAAACTTTTGGCATGAGGCAATTCAAAGTAAGGAACAGAATAGATGAAATTGTTTAAGCCGTCAAAAATGTAGGCAGTTAAGCTGTTTGGAAAAAGCCAAAGTGGATAACCTATCTCCGCAATAAAATGGAGTTTTTCTTCTGGATGTTTTAAAATTAATCCACCGCCTTTCATTCTTTCAAACTCTGCAAGCGCATAAACAGTTGCTGCTTCAACTTCTGAGACGAATGGCTCATTGCTTTTCTGCGAGGAAAAGGGCAAAATGAATCGTTTGACTTGGGCGTTTAACATTAGTTTCTGGTCAAAGTATATCAGATTTCTTTTTAAAATTTATTGTCTGAATTAACATTGAATCAAAACTAAATTATTATCTATTAGTGATTAAGCGGCTAAAGTGTTTATCTATAAAAGATTAGAGTGAGGGACGAAGTCAGTTATTGACGGATTTTGTGCAGTTTTTTCTTTGTGTTTTGAGTTGCTTTTTTAATTTGGGGCTCAAAACTATTGCAACTATAATCTTAAAACATCCCAAAACATCTAGAAACATCCCAAAAAATCGCAGGAAGAAAAAGTTCAGAATTACAGCCAACTAAACCTTTTGAAGAATATGATGTCAATTGGCTCTGAAAAAATCTGTAATCTTCTTTTGGAAAAGAGCTCGCTTCAACAATTCGCTCTGTCTTATCCACCGCTGAATCGGAATCTCAAACCTGCCCGCAACAAACTGCAAAGACTCGGCAAGACTTTTGAAAAGAAACGGCTTTTGACGCATCGCATTCCTGACATTTTCTCGTACCTGCCAGACACCAATCGGCATAATGTAGCCGGGTCTTGCTTCCCTAAGCACCACAACAGTAGCTTGACGCCGCTCCCTAACCAATTGTTCGCAAGTAGCCAACCGCGCCGAATAATAGCAACCGCCAATCTCAGCATATGTAGTTCGTCCACCGTTGCCTTCCCAATCAGAAAAGATGGCGATGTTTTTTCCAGTAGGATTCCAAGTTGTACCTGGAAACCAGGCTTCCATAGATTCGTAGCTCCACTGTTGTGGAATCATTAAAATCTCAAAAACATTATCCATATAAATTGATTCGTAAACTCGGTACTCGTTGATTTCAGGAAAAGTTTTCACTTGTTCTCTAAGGTTTTTGGATATGATGTCGTCGACTGCGGTTATGCTCCAGCGGGTAGGAACAAGCTTCCTGTTTTTCTCGATACCAAAAGCGCCAACACTGAAGGCTTTCTGAATTTTTGAAACAACAACTCCTCGCTTAAATAGCTCCAACACTGCTTGTGTTGCTTTTAAATCTGTGTCGTAATATGCTTTTTCAATTTTGTCGTCGTACCTTGAATTGCCAACATGAAGGTCTCGAATGGGTGCTGAAGGACCGAACGGCTGAATATCATCGTCGAGAAAGATTGAGCCTCTTGGTTTTTTTGTAAGGTTTAATTCAATATCTACGCAGCTGTCGGCGAGGGCCAATTCACGTGTTTGATCCAAGATTTTGCCTGAATCCATGAACTTTTGTACGTTAACTCTGTGTTTACCACGTACAAGCAAACTGCGAAAACCCACAATTTCATCCATGGATTTTCCAAACCAATGCTCTGGTAAATCGTAAATGCTTGTGTCTTCATGAACAGGTGGCACGAGTGGTCCAGCGTAAACGTTTGGGTAGCCCATTCTTCCGATAAAAACGCTTGGGGGAGACATACCGGCAATATCCTCACCCATCAACGGCACGCTTTTGAGGAAATAGTTAACTTTCAGCATTATTGAGCATCGGGTTTTTCCGCAGAGAAAACGTGCACCTTTGCATAAGACGCATAAGCTGTCTTGTCGGCTTCGAGTAATAATTTGGTTCTCGTCAAAACCGCTGTGGCTTTTTAGGATGTCTTTTAGCCAATTATCCGACCCACGAATGTTTGAGAGCGATGCTGTGGTGGTCATGTTACACTTTCATGATGATTGTAACGGCTTGATATGTTTTTCCACCAAGTTTAACGCAATAAACCCAGCATATTTCATTTAAACTATCTTCCTTTGGCCATGGTTAACATCCGTGACTTTTTGATTGCTTTTTTTATAGGTGTATGCAACATGAGTTTGACAACATCGGCAGTTTTCCAAAGTCTAAAAAGTCCTAGAGGCGCTAAGCTTGTGTCTACGATTTTCAAGTTCCCATTTACGCTTTGAATGTTGTCTCATGTTATGTCTAGCAAGCCATATTTGCTGGCTATCGCTCTAAGTTGAGCGCGTAGTCAACCTTTTTTGGTAAAGAATAAAATGCCATAATTCTTATAAGGCGATAGCTTTTCAAGTCTAAAATTTAGGACTTCAATTTCAGCCTTCAATTTATCTGGATTTTGAACTGGCGCCCCAGGAAAGACACCCTTCTTTATATTTTCTACAATTACCAACTTTCCATCTTGCTTCAAAACTCTGCTAAATTCCTTCAAAACAATTTCACTTTCATCGACCTCATGATAAACTGTCACAAGAAGAATTATATCAACCGAGCTACTTTCAAGCTGAAGACTTTTTCCGTCGCTCTGCAAAAACTCGATGTTTTTCGCTCCTGCTTTCTCGGCTTTCCTTTGGGCTTTTTTGAGCATCTCAGATGAAAGGTCAACCGCCACCATCTTTCTTGCTTTTTTTGCAAGCTCTATCGTATAGTAGCCTGGTCCGCATCCAAAATCCACAACCACATCAGTTGAGTTTACTGCAAGTTTTTCTATAAGTTCGGTGGGCGGTTGAATTAACCGTCTTATCGGATTGTCCAAAAAGATAGCGCCGGATGTTGAATAGGCTTCTCCTTTGTGTGACATGTTTTTAATTCTCCATTAAACAGAGACATATTGAATTAGTCGCTATTTCTTAAAAAATATATGCTAAATTAAAAAGTGCCTGGAAATTAGTTTACCATGATTTAGAAAAAGTATTCAGCTTCAAGCAAATGCAACCAAGCGAAGCAATTAACATTTAATAGTTGCTCGGAAAATATGATTTTGACGACTCTTTAGCGTTGTTGATTTGATGGCGGAAAACCAAGAATTTCTGTCTAAACCTGCTGATGAAGTTTTAGCACAACTCAAAACATCCCAGGCGGGTTTATCTGGGCAGGAAGTTCAGCGCCGCCTCGTAACATACGGACCCAACGAATTAGCTGAAAAGCAAAAACGAACGGGATTTGTTGAAATCCTGTACCACTTAAGAAATCCGCTTGTTCTCATCCTTTTGATTGCAGGTTTAGTCTCGGGATTTGTAGGGGACACAACAGACGCAATTATTATTTTCTCCATAGTTCTTCTCAGCATCATACTTGACGTGTATCAAGAATCAAAAGCGCAGAACGCTGCTGAAGCACTTAAAGAAAGAGTGACCACAAAGGCAACGGTTCTTAGAGACGGCGTTAAGCAAGATGTGAAGCTTTCTGAAGTTGTCCCAGGCGACATCGTGTACCTAATAGCTGGGGACCTAGTTCCAGCAGATGCCCGTTTAATCACCGCTAAAGATTTGAACCTTAATCAGTCAGCGTTAACGGGCGAAGCGTTTCCAGTTGAAAAGAACGCCAATCCACTTTCAACAGTTACATCTGAAATGACGGGTTGGAATAACTACGTTTTCTTGGGAACCTCAGTTGTTAGTGGAACAGGAACTGCAGTTGTCGTCAAAACAGGAAAATTAACAGAATACGGAAAAATCGCCAAAGCGCTCACATCAGCGATGCCTGAAACCGAGTTTGAAAAGGGACTCCGCCGCTTCGGAGCTTTGATGACTGAAGTAACGCTTTTCTTGGTAGTTTTCGTGTTTTTTGTAAACGCATTCTTCTATGCAGGTAGCCGCACAATTCTGGAATCACTGCTTTTTTCAGTGGCTCTTGCCGTTGGCTTGACACCCGAACTTCTGCCCATGATAATGTCGATTAACCTATCCAGAGGAGCTGTTGCAATGTCCAAAAAAGGTGTCATCGTAAAACGATTGGCATCAATTCAAAACTTTGGTAACATGGACGTTTTATGTACGGACAAAACAGGAACTCTTACCGAGAATAAGCTTACGCTAAATGGGTTCGAGGATTTAGAGGGAAAAGAAGCTCAGAAAGTATTGATGTATGGATATTTTAACTGTGTTTTTGAAACTGGATTGAAAAGCCCTCTTGACGACGCCGTGCTTCAGTATAAGCAGTTTGATGTAACTGGAATCAACAAAATTGATGAAATCCCCTTTGATTTTATCCGTCGTCGTGTTTCAGTTGTTGTTGAATACAAAGGGGAGAGGCTAATTATTACCAAAGGTGCAGCAGAAGAAATTCTAAAAATCTGTACCTTCTGCGAAACAGACGAAAAGTTGACTGATTTTTCAAATGTATGCCAAGGTCAGTATGAGCAACAATACAATGATCTCAGCGCTAAAGGATACAGAGTTTTGGCAGTCGCATACAAAAAAGTCAATGATGATAAACCGCATTATTCAATTGGCGACGAAACAGGCATGGTTTTTCTTGGGTTTCTATCTTTTTCTGACCCGCCTAAAGAAAGCGCTAAAGAAGCTATCAGTTTGCTCGCCCGAGATGGCGTGGAACTCAAAATAGTCACTGGAGACAACGAACTAGTGACAAAAACTGTCTGTGATCAACTCGGCTTTTCTATAAAAGGAGTTGTTACAGGAAACCAAATCGCTCTGCTCCAAGACGATGCTCTATCGCGAGTTGTTGAGGAGAACAACATTTTTGCCCGTGTAAACCCAGCTCAAAAAGATAGAGTGATTGGCGCCCTTAGAGCTAACGGTCATGTAGTAGGGTACATGGGCGACGGAATCAACGATGCACCCTCTTTGAAAACTGCCGACGTAGGCATATCAGTAGAAAACGCAGTTGATGTTGCGAAAGAATCTGCCGACCTCATCATGTTGAAACCTGACTTAAACGTACTCGACCAAGGCGTCTTGGAAGGCCGAAAAACCTTCGGCAACACAATGAAGTACATTATGATGGGAGTCAGCTCAAACTTTGGAACAATGTTTAGTGTTGCTGGAGCATCTTTGTTTCTGAGCTTTCTGCCAATGACAGCGATTCAAATTCTTCTAAACAACCTCCTATACGATCTTTCTGAAGCAACCATACCAACCGACAACGTGGATGATGAGTATATTCAGAAACCGAAAAAACTTGACATCTCGTACATTAGAAGGTTCATGATTGTTATGGGACCGGTCAGTTCGATTTTTGATTATTTGACATTTTTCTTGTTGCTGTTTGTCTTTATGCCTATGCTACCAGCAGTTGTGCTTGAACTTCACGGACACAGCATATTTCAAACCGCATGGTTTGTAGAATCTCTTACAACGCAAACACTAGTAGTTTTCTTGTTAAGAACCAGAAAAACGCCGTTTTACAAAAGCAAGCCTGGCAAATATTTGTTGATTAGTAGCTTGGCCGTTGTTGCAGTCGCTTTTGCATTGCCTTACACGGCACTTGGCGTCATATTCGGGTTTACTCCTCCGCCCGCAACATTCTATCTGGCTCTGGTGGGGATAATAGTTGGCTACTTGTTCTTGGTTGAGGTTGTCAAGAAATGGTTCATTAAACGATACTCTTACCGCCTAGAACAAATTTGCGCTCCGAAAAAAAAGAATTGACCCCCATAAACCAAAGCTATAATCAACAGGTTAATTTGCTTGAGCTGAGGATTTGTATGGCTTTTTCAGCCCACCTATTATCCCTCCAAAACGCTCTGCCCACTGCCACCAAATCCACTTTGCCCGCCCTTACCAGTTTATCTGCAAAAATTGCATCGGTGATTCCTCCCACACCGATAACGGGGACGCTGACTGCCTTCTTGATTTCGCTTGCCTGAGGAACAAAATAGCCTTTTACATGCTTTAGCTGCTTTGGCTCGCTTCCACACATACCCCCAGATACATCAATAATGTCCACTCCTGACCCCTCAAGCTTCTTGGCAAAGACAACAGAATCCACAATATGCGTTCCACTAGGGGCTAAATCATCCGAACCTAACCTATAGAGCAAAAGTTTACCGCTGAGGCGCTGACGCACCTTTTCAACAACCAACAAGGGAAAGCTCATACGCTTCTCCAAAGAACCCCCATACTCATCATCGCGCTTGTTCATCAATGGTGAGGAGAATTGGTTAAGCAGATATCCATGCGCGCCATGAAGCTCAACCCCGTCAAAACCAGCCTTAACCGCACGCTCAGCCGCCAAAGCAAAATCCTCAGCAATCGCCTCTATTTCGCTAACTTCGAGCATTCGTGTTTTTGGTCTCGCCGAGGGTCCAGCAGGTTCGGTGCCAATAACTCTTTTGTTTGTGACCCCGCCAGCATGCGATATTTGGACAACCGCGGGTGCGCCAACCTCATGCAGTCCCCTCGCAAGCTTCTCAAAACCGCCGATTAGCGAATCATTGTAGATGCCAAGTTGTTTTGGCCCTATTTTTCCAGTAAGTGAAACATACGCATGCTCAACAATAGGCAAGCCTAGCGCTGAAGAACGGCGAACATAAAAGTTAATGAGTTTGTTAGTTACAGCGCCTTCAAAACTTGCCCTTCCCGACTGCATCGGTGGCATAACAATGCGGTTCCTAAGAGTGTAACCCTTTACTTTTAAAGGCTCAATTAATCTAGGCAAACAAATACACCGATTGTGAAATGTTTAACTTTTAGTCCTTAGGTCGAAGATTACTTGTTAATGAATTTGACGTTTTTTAAGTCCTTCAAATGTTTATCACTAGTAATGAGCTCGGCGTTGCATTCTTGCGCAGTTGCTAAAATGATTGCGTCAGCTGTTCCCAACTTTAAAGCAATACTGATGTCTGCCGCCCTGAGTGATATTGCACTTGTCAGTTCAACTATTCTTGTTCGAGAAATTTGAGCAAAGGCTTCTAGAGCATTCCGCTCGCCCTGCAGGTTTTTGATTTTTCTGCAAACTTCATAAACGACTATCGTAGGCGTGACAAAATTTTCGCGTTCTGCCTTTTCAATGTGAGGTGCATAACTTTCGGCTAACGGACCATCAGTGAAGTATTCTATCCAACCATAGGAATCTATAAGAATCAAAAGCGATCCTCTTCATCTCTAAGTTGACTTGTGTCTATTCCTTTTAAAAATCCTCTCATTTCTTTTATCGGTTTTTGAGGAATCAAGTGAATTACGCCGTCTTTTTCGATAATAACTATTTTTTGCCCTGGCTTCAAATCTGTTTTTTCTCTAACTCCTTGCGGAATAACTATTTGGTATTTCGAAGAAAGTACTACGGTATCCATATCGATACATCTACAGTATAACAGTTGTGCTATCGATATTAAGTTTTTGATTAAATTTTAAGAAAGTAAAAGTGAAGTGGCGCTTATGCTGAGATTTGGATTCAGATCTTGGTGGTTAGCTGTAGAATCTTTTAAGAACTGTTAGGGCGTTTAGGGTTATCCATTTGCTGGGTTTGTTTTTCTGTTCTATGTTTGTTTGAAAGCTTGGGTTGAAAGTGTTTTCTAAGTTCCATTGGCCTTTTTCGTTCTGTTTGGAGACCACTACGTCTATGGCTTCTTGCATCCGTTCATCTCTATAATCTAGTTTAGTCAAAATGCCTAGAACCTCTAGCACATCAGTTTGATACATCAATGGGAAACCAAAGCGCAGCCAACCCGGCTTCGATACCTGACTCAAATTGTGACTCCTTTTGTGAACGTTGTGTTTTAGCATGTACTCAGCGCCTTTTTCAATAGTTTCAGCTACACCTTTGGACCGCTTGGCAGTTGGGATCTCTGATAACGCCTTAAGCGACTTAACGACACCCATGTGGCAAGAATGCTTCCCAAAACAGCCTGGAGTTTTCTCATAAGGCCAAACCTTAGGCGCACAAGACTCACTATCATCAAACCGCTGATAACGCACTATCCAATCTACCCCACACTGAATCCGCTCATCATCTAACAAACCGAGCTTAATCAAACTCGAGACCATGTTTCCTGTCAAACAGGGAATAACACCACTATGCCTCCCCCCGCCTAACTTAACACTTGGCCAAGCAGAGAATCCCCCGCTTTCGCGGTCTTGAGAATTCTCCAAAATAAATTCACATGCTTTTCTGATTTGCTCATCTTTTTGGTCAGCACCTAATTCTGCCAAAATAAGAAGCTGCCAAACAGTTCCTTTGTATTTAGCAGTGTAAAACTTTTCAGGTAAATCCCAACTGCCGTCACTGTTCTGCTTAGCCAAAATTTCGGGTACCACGCCATCACGCATAATTGCTTCTTTTGCAGAAGCCATTTCAGGGTCATTTTGTGGCTTATCCAATATTTGGGATAAAGCAAAATACCGAACGGAAGGATTCTCTGTTTCCAAAAGCCAATCCGTTGAATCTGCCCTAAGAACGGACTTCCAATCACTCACATCTGTCACACTCATTTTCCTATAATTAGGATTTGCTTATAAAAGAAACTTGATTTTAAGCTAGCTATCCAAAAGCAAGCATGCAAGAATGAGTTAAGCAAAATGAATTGGCGCCCAGGCCGGGATTTGGACCCGGATCAGGTCACGAATTTTATCGCGATGTCCTGCGGGCGACAGCCGCATATACTGGACCGAACTATACTACCTGGGCATGAGCGCCGCAACAGATACACGATAATTCAACTAATTAATGTTTCTCGGAAAAATTGTTTGCATCAAAGCCGATGCTATTTCACTTTGGGTTTGGGCGGTTTCTTTGTTTTGCGTGAAAGAAGAGTTTCATTCATCCACTTTACTTGGTTTTCACTTAGTTGGGCTCCCCAAGTTTTAGGTCCAATAGTTGCATTTACCAACATTTCGTAGAACCTTTTTCTCTCCAGCAAAAAGATTTTCTCTATTCTATACGCAAAATGATAATCCCCTTCATCAGTTTCCACTGTGCCTTTATCAAATATTCGAACCAAATCAACCTCCACTTTGCCCCGTGTCTTGTTTAGGTTCGCAAGATACGCCAAATCCCCGAGTTTAATATTTTTGAAACACGTGGGACCAATATCTGCAACAACAGACAAATCACTCGCCCAGTTTGCTTCTTTCTTTATCTTGCGTTCAACGTTTTTTGACAAGACATCTGGAATTGTAAAATACCAGCTACTTACACATTCGTCTGTCCAATTGCGAATGCTTGTATGTGGCTTAGTTTTCTTTGAATCAAAGTTTCCGCTCTTTTCCGCGTTCCACATTTTTTTGAGTTTTTGAAGTTCTCTTACTACTTTTGCATTTTCCCATAAATTGTTGAAAAAACCTTTTGCCTCATCAACCTCTGGGCCATCAAGGAGAAGCCCTGACTCAAAGGAGCCTTCGAAAGCAGGTTTTGTCAAATTTGCAGATGTAATCAACGCTGAATTGTCAAAAATGTAAATGTTACAATTAAAATTATCATGGGATTTGATTATGCTGCCTTCAAAATTTTCCAAAAGATATTGAATTTCATTAGGATTAACACAGCCGCTTTTGACGGCAAAGTCAGTAACTTTAAAAATAAAACGGATGTCTGCGAGTTGATTCTTTAGTATCTCTTGGGAAAAAACTTCGTGTGCATCCAATCCCAAATTTGGTGAGCATACCCACAAAACGTCTTTTGTCTCTTGAGATTTTTTCTGAATCGTTTCGTAAAGTTCAGCGCAAGAAAGGAATTTGACCATAGCATAAAGTATGTTTGTTTGTATAAAACATTTTTCTCGAGAGATTGCACAGCTCTCTACCGGATAAGCTCTGCGTTTGCATTCTGGAGAAATCTGGACAAGGTTACTTGTGGTTCTATCGTGTCTTGTCTACGGCAAATGAAAACACCAGCTCCAGTCTGAATCTTGACAAAATCTATTTTTATTTCTCTCTGATAGGTACCTATAGGTAGGTCACCGTCAATACATTTTGTTGATACAAATTGTTGATACAGGAGACAGCGTATGCCTAAAATGTTGAAAGCGTTCCGGTTTAACCCAGAACTCTACGAGAAGTTCAAGGTTCTGGCATCAGAAAGCGGCTACACCGTAACCGGAGCTTTTGAAAAATTCATGTCAAACGCACTTGAGTATGGACTTGCTTTTCCATCTGCTACAAAAGTGAATGAAGATGCGGAAACTGAGGCTCGTGTATTGTTGACTTTGCTAAAGAGGAACAAGTACTGGGTTCGCATGGACGAGAAAAAAGATGTTAGTGTAACAGGTCGTCTTCTGCAGCTCTTACCAAATATTAAAGAAACCAACCTACGTCAAGACATTGAACAAACCCTAAAAGAGAAAGCTTAGTTCTCAAACTGAAAGTTTCTTTATCTAACGTTGGGAACCTGATGCTTCTTACCCGACATGTAGTCAATGTCAATTCTGCCCATCGTTTGTTTCTCAAGTTTCTCTGGCTTGATCTTCGCAAGTTTTTCCTCTGGGTTAAGAGAAACCTGCCGCACCAAAACCTCCATCGCATGCTGCTTCTCAACTAAATCCTCAATTAACGACATTTTGCCACTAAAATGAACCGACGTGTAAGCATAATCGCAGTCCTCAGTAACGCCAAAATCAAGCAGCGCCTGCCCCCACACCCTACTATTAACTCTCAAGAACTCCAATTTCTTTCCTTCCGTTGCGCAATGAAAGTAAAGGCAGTTCTTGTCTTCATCGTAGCCATGGCTTAAGGATACAAGATATGGCTCATTCTCCATGCAGAGGGCAACAGTAACATATTTGGTACTTTTTAGAACTTGTTGCAACTCTTCGCAGTCGGTTATTTCCCGGTCCTTGCGTCTAACATGAAAAGACATACTCGGACTTTAAGTATCAAGGCAATATTAACTTTTAGAATTCGCTTAAACGTCATTTGTAAAGACAATCTTTTGGGAAGCGAAATTAAGAAATACTGTCGATTAGAAATCTGCCCGAAAATGGGTAGGCAACCCGATTAGCCATATGACACAATAACAGAAGGCGGGTTACAGCCAATACACCAGCCCAAATCTTTGTTGTAAACAACATAAGGTTTCAAAAATCCAATACACCAAGAGGAGGGTTGAGCCGTGTTAACTGAAACACCCTCCGCAATGCAGTATTGGCAAAGTGAATTAGCAACCAGAGAAGAAGGCACCAAACAAAGATATCAACAATACTTTAGCGAATTCTTAACATTCGTAGACAAAACACCCGACGAGTTAATAGTGCAAAGACAGCAAGACCTACTGAACCCTGATAGGAAAATACAGCGCAGAATTGAGAGTTTATTCTTAGCGTTCTTGGCAAAGAAGAAAGCCGAAGGCTATGCGGTAGCAACCAGACAAATTTACTTCGCATCTATACGCTCATTCTTTGAGATACATTATTTCCCGTTAATAATGAGAAAGAGAGACTACCCTACAGGAGACAGCAATGGAGTAAAAAGGGCAACCAAAGAAGCCATACTCAAAGTATTAAACAACAAACATCAAAGAAACAAGCTAACCATCAAAGCCATAATGCTGTTCATAAAAGATTCAGGCTTAAGAGTAAGCGACGTCAGACGACTAAACTATGGCGACATAGCTAAACAACTGGAAAATGCAGAAACAATAATCCAAATTAACATAATTACGGAGAAAACAAATCTCTTAGCTAAAACATTCATAGGCGAAGAATCCATAAACGCACTGAAAGAATACTTGGAAGCAAGAAAACAAGGCTCAAAAGACTCAAGAAACGTAGAACCTGAAATCATCACAAAAGATAGCCCGCTATTCAAAGTTTGGACTAAAGGAGAAGTCAAACGATACCCAAGGCATTCATTATCATCATTAATGCGAGAAGCATTTGTAAGCGTTAATGAAGATAGAATGTCAGCCCACAGCTTAAGAAAGAAACTGCAAACGGATTTAGAGAAAGCTGGAATAAACTCAAACTGGATAGACCAAATATTAGGACACCAATTAATTAACAGTCGAGACGCTTACAGCTTGCCAACAGACGAAGAATTAAGGGATGCATACATGAAAGCATACCAATTTGTCAAAGTATTTCCCGAAATAAGAGCAACCGTCAAAGAAACGCCAACACAAACAAAGCCGACCATTATCGCAGAAAAAAAAAGACCTCGACCAAGAAGAACCGACAGTCGCAGAAGCAAGAAACATAACAGAAGTTAAAGCACTATTAGCGAAAGGCTACAAATACGAAATGGAATACGATGGAATAAAACTGTTTACAAAGAAATAGACAAGAGTCTCATGCAATAAACATACAATACAAAATTCTTTAAAATTGTATGTCACAAACTCGAACCAACAAGGTAAATCTTTAGATTAAGTCATTTCAAAGCTTTGGTTATATCATCACCGTAATTCAACAATTTAATTGTTAATAATCCTTTAGGACTTTTCACTCTGTAGCTATCAATTGCTCGTTCACAACCGCTTGAATGACTTTTGGAATAACAAACAGGAATCAGAACGTCTCCGCTGATTTGACCAAATGCTTTTCCGACAACGTTAATGCTGTTTTCGATTTGCTCTTTTACTTCTCTTAAGCTATATCCAGCTGGTTTACATTCTACGAAAAACATTACCATCTTTGGGCTTTCAGATGGAAAGAATAAGATCAGGCAGTCGCATTTCTTCTCTTCAGATGATTTGATTACACATCCATCGATTCTAATATGAGTAAAAAGCTTTTCATTGTCGCATTTGATGTGGTTTTTTTCTAAGCAATTTCGACCTCTACAAACGCATCTGAAAAGATCCGCTAACGTCATGTCAGCCCTTCATCTGTATCGCAGACTGCAAGGATGTCTCTTTGTCATACAATTCTTTTATGACGTCATCAAAAGTAGGCATGGCTTCAAATGTTCCGAAGTTGGTGAGCACTAGTTTCTCAGAAGTACTTCCATTTTTCGAGTCTTTGAACAAATATGCGGCGAATTTGTCTGGATCTAGACTATAAGGAGCTTCGCCTTCACTAACATTATGGATTCCTGTCAGTTGAGCTAGTTTTTTCAGTACTATATCACTGTGAGTTGTCATAACAACTCTTACATTGTTTTGTATTAAAACCGATATTATTTCCATAAGTCTACTTTGTGCGCTTGGATGAAGGTGCGATTCTGGCTCCTCAATTATTAGAAAATCTCCTTTTTTTACAAATTCCGTTATAATCAGTTGTAACACTACTAGCTCTTTAATTCCAGAGGCGGCATGGATTACATCAGTTGAACCAGTTTTGTCAGCTGATTCAAAGAGATAACTCAGCGAGGCTTTTCCTTTTACTTTGCTGGAATACTTAACCAAGATTCTACCTTTAATTAGATCTTCAAATTCCTTTGCGACCTTCCGCATAGGTCCCTTTCGACCTTTAAGTTGCAAAAAAACTCTATAGAACTCGGCTGCGGGTCCAGGTATCGGAGGCATTGATACGCCTTGAATAGGTGCGATGGGCGATAGACTTAAGAGTGCAGATTGGACGGTATTATAACCTTCCAGCAACCCTGCTCGTCCAGCTGGAATGATATAGACGGAAGTTGATTCATCTAGAAACTGCAATTCTTTTAGTAATAATCTTATAGATGCAAAATACATGTCGAAAAGCGGGTTCCATCTAGATGAAACTCGTTTTGCAGTTATGATTTTTTTCACATCTCTTTCAAATGCTCCTCGGAGGGTTCTTCGGAGGGCAATTAGCATATTTTCTGAAAGTTTTTCCTTATCAAGTAGAATGGTCAATGAAATCTCATTTGGACGCAAAAGGTTTACTTCAATGGAATAGTTAGATGAAAAGTCAAACCTGATAGTTGCTTTAGTTGAATTTACTCTAATCAAGTCTTTTGTTGGAACGCCAAATATGCTTTCCAAATGCCTTTTAAAAAGCGATTCCAACTGATGACGATACTCTTCTAATAGGATGTCAAGGATTTTGGATACTAATTTTTGCTCAGAGAAATCTGGTGAAATTTCAACCCCGAGCTTTTGCAGAGCTTTTGAGGGAGTAGTCATCGAAAAAAACGCCCTTTCCATATCACTCGCGCTTCTTAGGGATGCAAGCATTGCGTAAAAAAGGTTGGAAAAAAACGATTTCCCCACACAATTCTTTCCGATTATGACCGTAAGAGGTTTAATTTCTATATCCGCTCTGCAAATTGGACCAAAATTCTCTACGCTTTGTCTCATAATGGATGCCCCGCTTAAATGTAAGATTAAAAGGCAGTAGTTAATAAGAATTTTTAGGATAGCAGATTCTAGAAAATACCCTTTTGTTTACAAAAATATTCAGCGCTTCGCTCCCGCTTGCGCGGTCGCTCCGCTTGCCTCACCTCACTTTCTTTTTGAAGCGAAAGCTCAACAAAGAAACGGTTGAGCCATGGCGATGCCTCTAACTCTAAAGGCAACCCCCACGCCTAAGGACTCTGTTTTTGCACAACAAGCCAGCAAACAAAAAAAGAGTTGCATTTATATTCTAAAATCAGCAAAACTGAGTTTCAAAGAACAAACAAACCAAAACCTCACTTCTAGAAAAAACTTTTATTTCTTGGGTCGTGAAGAGTAAGATAATACCTTTTGAGAGTTGTGGTGCTTCTTTGCATACAAGTAAAAGGAATACCGATGAGAAAGCCGATAGCATACAAACGATTGCCAAACGCAATAAGACTGAAAAAGAAACTCAATTTCTCGTCGCTATTGTCCAAAATTCAGATGATGCAATTATTGGCAAGAATATAGATGGAACTATTACAAGTTGGAATAATGCCGCGGAAAAAATCTATGGGTATAAAGCAGTTGAAGTTCTTGGTAAATCAATTAAAATCTTGGCTCCAGAGAATGAAAAAGAAGAAATTTCGCAAATCCTTAAAAGAATCGGCGCAGGAGAGCAAATTAAGAGTCTTCAAACTCAACGTATACGAAAAGACGGCACAAAAATCGACGTATCCCTCACTGTTTCTCCAATCAGAGACCATCATGGAACGATCGTTGGAGCTTCATCAATAGCCAGAGACATTACTAAAAACAAGAAAATGGAGCAAGAGTTATCTACATTTCTTGAAGCATCTCGGCGGCGTGAGTCTGAGGTTTCAGCCCTATTGAAGGCGTCAAAAGCAGTTCTGCAAAATCAAGAATTTCAAGTCTCAGCGCGAGCAATTTTTGACGCTTGCAAGGAACTAATCGGAGCCAAAGCTGGCTATGTTGCGCTCTTAAGCGATGATGGAAAAGAAAACCAAGTTTTGTTTCTGGATTCTGGGGGGCTTCCTTGTACTGTTGACCCTTCGCTTCCGATGCCTATTCGGGGACTCCGCTCAACCGCATATAACTCAGGGAAAGTGGCTGTAGAAAATGATTTTCCACACAGCAAATGGCAAAAGTTCTCCCCAAAAGGTCATGTTCAGCTCAAGAACGTGTTATTTGCGCCATTAACTGTCAAACAGAGAACAGTTGGAGTCCTCGGGTTGGCTAATAAAATAGGTGGATTCACCGAACGCGATGCTGAAATGTCACTGGCTTTTGGAGAAATAGCCTCAGTTGCATTGGTCAACAGCATAATGCTGAAAATGCTTGAAGAAAACGAAAGAGAATTGAAGACTCACTCTGGAGATTTGGAGAAGCTTGTTGAGGAGCGAACCAAGAAACTTGAGCTCAGCGCTCTGTATGCTCGAAACCTAATTGAAGCAAGTCTGGACCCTCTGCTCACTATCAGTGCTGAGGGCAAAATCACCGACGTCAACAAAGCCACCGAGATAGCTACGGGGTGTTCCAGAGCTGAGTTAATTGGCAGTGACTTCTCAGATTACTTTGTTGAACCTGAAAAAGCCAAGATTGGTTATAAACGGGTTTTCAGTGAGGGAATAGTGAAAGATTATCCATTAGCGATTAAACATAAGAATGGCAAAATCACCGAAGTTTTGTACAATGCTACTGTTTACACCAATGACAAAGGTGAGATACAAGGCGTTTTTGCAGCGGCAAGAGATATCTCAGAGCTTAAAAAAGCTGAAGCGGAAGCTGCGGAAGCTGCAAAGAAACTAAAAGACTCTGAACGCTTAGCGGCTATTGGCGCTACTGCAGCAATGGTTGGTCATGACATTCGTAACCCGTTGCAGTCCATTATAAGCGATGTTTACTTGGCTAAAACAGAATTAGCTTCGACGGTTGAGAGTGATGAAAAAAAGCTTGCGTTAGAGAGTTTGCAAGAGATTGAAAAGAACATTGATTACATTAACAAAATTGTCGTGGACCTTCAAGATTTTGCCAAACCACTTAACCCGCACACCGAAGAGGTCGATTTAAAACTCATAATTGATGAGTTGCTTGCAAAGGTTGGGTTGCCTGAAAATGTTAAGGCGAGCGTTAAAGTTGACGCTGAGGCTTGTAAAGTTATGGCTGACTCCGCATACATAAACCGCATTATGTACAATTTGGTTAATAATGCTGTTCAAGCTATGCCCAAAGGCGGAAAAGTAACCATACATGTTTTCAAAGATTCAAACGACGTCATAATAACTGTCACGGACATTGGCGTTGGCATTCCTGAAGCCGTTAGAGGTAAATTGTTTACACCAATGTTTACAACTAAAGCGAAAGGTCAAGGCTTCGGCTTAGCAGTAATCAAGCGTATGACTGAATCGTTGGGAGGCACCGTAACCTTCGAGAGCCAAGAAGGCAAAGGAACAACATTCATAATACGTTTCCCCCTACCAAGAACTGAAAAGTAAATGGACATTTAAGTGAGATACGCATGCATGAGCATATTTGCTTAAAATTGTAAACCTTCAAAAAGCTTATAGCTAGCTATCAACAATAGGAAATCAGGGATTAAAAATGAGTGAAGAAATAGGTATTAAAAAATTAATAAGGCTTAAGGAGGGTTACGACCAATACACCAGCCTACAAAACAACAGAAGTTCGATTACAGCTTTGATCCCTGAATCCTTTTTACTATCTTAAGAAACACTGAGGATTTTAGTAGAAAGTGATGGGAACACAGAAATGCATGTCTGCAACATATTGTTTTGAGTGGGTTTGTGAGTAAACGTAGACTTTTTGATTCACCGAATTGTGGATGCTGTATGTACAAAGCAAGTAGTTACTGTTGGGGGCAATGCTCCCTAAACATCTGGAAAAAAGACAGAGAGTATTGATGCTTTTGAAATTGTTTAAGCGCGAGCTGCTTTTTGTTAGAATGACGTATGATATCTCTAAAGTTGTTCAATTTTTTCCAGTGGTGACTTAGGAATTGGATTCCGTCTTGGAAAAGACTTTCACGCTTGTTGTGAAAGTGGTTGACTTTCAAAGAAATAAGCCAGTCCAAAATGTTAACGTTAAAGTTTTCAGATTAGAAAAAGAATCAATAACACTAAAACAATGGGCTGAAAATCTCAAAAATGGAACCCCATTCAAAAGACTGATGATATCAATGAATACAGATAGTTATGGGAAAGTAACCGCCGAGCTTCCAGAGGGTGTTTATGAAACTAAAATCGAAGAATATGGTTTTGTTAAGGTTTGCGACTTAAAACAGAATGATGAAATTGTCTTTGGTGAGCCGAAAAAACATTGGTGGCGATAATTACTTTTTTAGAAGGATTGAAAGATTGAATGTTCCGGTTAAGGTACGTCATGGCACGTAAGTTATGGACAGTTTTCTAAAGTTTATCACTGGAAAAAGTAAGGAAAATACGACACAACATTTATATGAATAATTATTCATATGAATTAATATTCATATAACTATCAGGTAAAGATTAAAAATGAAAACAATACTAACAAAAATCTGCTACCGCTTCTTCACTAACCTCGCAAACCCTACCAGACTTGCCGCACTTGAACAATTGATGGAGAAACCCATGAGCGTAAACGAACTCGCAACAGCACTTGAGCAAGAACAAAGCATGGTCTCACACAACCTCAAGCCGCTTCTCCAATGCAACCTCATTCTCGTCAAAAAAGAAGGCAAAAAACACATATACACTGTCAACGAAGAAACCCTTCGTCCCATCTTTGGAGCCATCCAAAACCACGCAGAAAAATTCTGCTACACAGGCGGAAAATGCCTAAGAGGAGAAAACTAGCATGAAGAGAAAAATTGTAAACATAAATGAAGATCTCTGCAACGGCTGCGGAGTCTGTATTCCTAAATGTGTTGAAGGCGCGTTGCAAATTGTGAATGGGAAGGCGAAAATTATCAAAGAGGTTTACTGCGATGGACTTGGCGCGTGTTTGGGTCAGTGTCCGCAAGGGGCAATAACGATTACAGAGAGGGAAGCTGAACCATTCAACCAAACAGAAACCCACGAACACCTTAAAAACAGAAACCCAGCGTCAACCATAAAAATCCAAGCCAACCCGGCGCCCCAAAAGCCCCAGTGGCCAGTAAAATTAGAGCTAGTCCCGATAAAAGCGCCTTTCTTTGAAAACGCCAACTTGCTATTTGCCGCTGACTGCGCTCCAATTGCACTCAAAAACTTCCATGACCTAATCGTTGGAAAACGAACCATTATTGGTTGCCCAAAATTCAACGATGCCAGAGCTTATGCCGAAAAACTAGCTGAAATCTTCAAACAAAACAGCATTGCCTCCGTAACCGTTGTCCACATGGAAGTACCCTGCTGCACGGGTTTAAAGTGGGCTGTAAACAAGGCACTTGAGACATCAGGCAAACAAATCCCCGTTAAAGAGCTTGAAGTGAAGATAGGTGGTGAAATAGTTGGGCTCTAAAGACAAACCAGAAAAAAATCCTCAAACGTGCCCTGGACTACGCGATCTGCTCCAGCCAAAACCAGCCTACATTAAATGCCATGTTTGCGGAGGCGACCTTGAAATCTGGAGCGACGAAGACAAAACAACATGTCCCTCATGTGGCGCTGAATGGAAACGCCCAGATAAATCAGCCGCCTGCCTAGAATATTGTCAATACGCTGACAAATGCCGAGGCATAATTGAATCTCGAAAAACCTAAAAAAAGCCCAAATCTTATTCCCTCATAAAGATTTTAAAGCTTAAGAACCTGTGTCTTCAATACAATTCAGCGTTAAAGGAAGCGAAGTCATGAGAGTTTTAGTTTTGTATGACACGGTTTCGGAAAGCAAAATGACCAAACAAGTAGCTGAATCAATAACTGAAACCTTGAAGGAGAATGGGATTGACGTTGATTCCTTTTACGTTAAAGACATTGATGCTGCAAAAGTTAAGGAATATGGCTGTTTGATTGCTGGCGCTCCAACAATGGCTTTTAGAGCTACGGTGGGCATTATGGATTTTTTGAACGCTCTAGGCGAAAGTGAGTTTGCGGGGATAAAGGCAGCTACGTTTGATACTCAAATAAAGGCGGCCATAACTGGAAATGCTGCTAAAGGGATAGAAAAGAAACTGGAGAAACTTGGCTTTACCATATTCAAGGAGCCACTGGTCGTTTATGTAGAAAGAAAAGACAAGAACCTATGGCAGTTTAAAGCTGGACAGGTCGAGAAAACCAAAGCCTGGGCACAAGAATTAGCAAAGAAGCTATCTGAATAGCAAGTCAGTAGTAAAAGTAGCCTAAACTCAAAGGCAAAATCAGAAAAAAGAAAGTGGAAGAATGTTTATTCTTCGTCTTCGCAGTCTTCACAGTCGCAGTCGTCTTCGCAATCTTCGTCTTCTTCTTCTCTAACAAATTGGTACATTACCATTTTCAAAAACCAACAAAGGTTAACAGTCGAGACCTATAAGGGTTGTCCAAAACAGAAAATTTCAAGAAACAAATTTCTCGTACCCAAGATGAAATTTTACTTGAGTTCGCGGATGTTATGGTTTAAACTCCAAAGCACAGAGTCAAAGCTAACTAATTCTTTCATTATAAAGTTGAGTTTTTTGATGCCTTCCATAAAACAACAAAAAGCTTACACAAGCCAATACTATTATGACAGAAGCAAGAGCAATTGTGAATATGGTCGGGAGAGATTCTGACCTCATAGCAGTTGATGAAGCTATACTGAAATTAATTGGTTGAGAAGCACTCATGTCGCCCATTGTATCATTAGCGTAGACTATTAGGCTGTGAAAACCGTTTGTTAGATTAGCAATTGTGATATTATTTATGACGCCATTGTTGATGATAATAGTTGGATTGACAGTTACATTTCCCTGACCATCAAGACTGTAACCTATCCAAGATGTAGGCTTGTCAATCGTAAAATTCAACGTTAAATCTTTTGATATATAAGTTTGATTCTCTGTCGATAAGACTGAGATTTTTGGCAAATATCCTTCAGTTAAAAAGGTAACAGTAGAGAAAGTATGCATACCGTCATGGGTGTTTGCATAAATCTCTACGGTATGATTCCCTATGGGAATCTGCGTAAAGGCTGCCGTAATTGTTGCATTCAACGCATCTTCATAATTGGGCTGAATACCGAAAATTTGATGAACACCATCTTGCCAATCCGCCTGATAATAAACACTATCAAGTATCCAGAAATATGAAGCTACATTTACTGTTAATGTGACGTTACTTGTTTGGAATGTAGTTTGATTTCTAGGTGACATAATTTCAACGATTGGTTGAATGTCTGCAGAACGGTTTGCAGGTGGTTGAATAACAGGTGAACTTGTATGCCATTGAGTAAAAGAAACAATCGGTTCTAAAATTTTTGGAGCCGTTTCAGGTTGTGAAGTTGGCGATGGAGAAGATGAGGCAGAAGGCGTGGGCACTGCTAAAACTTTAATGAAAAATGTGCCCATAAATGTGGCAAGAGTGTAGTTGCCTGAAGAATCAGTTATGCCAAGAGAAATATAATACAAACCAGGTGTAGATTCAATGAACTCTAATTTTGAAGATGTAGCTCCCTGCACTGGTTGGTCATTGATGTACCACCGATATGTGTATGGCGGTGTGCCGCCGCTGTTCGTTGCGGTTAATTCAACCCGCTGATTAACTAATGTTTCAAGCGACCCATACGTGACTTCTACATCAGTCGATATGTATTGTGCCTTAACATTTTGAACCCCTAAAAACAGTGAAGTTAAGAGCCCGAGAACAAGAACTGCTCGCAGGATAACTCTCTTTCTCATCCATTATTCCTTGCAATAAAATTCTCTCGCTAAGCAACATATAGTTCTATTCATGGAACATGATGTTCCAAAGATGGAACGCACAATTGGAGAATCATATTTGATCTAGCCTTAGGAAAAATCCCAATCTAATTTATTTAACTCCAACCAGCATTATGTATGCAAGGTTCTCCAACATGAGCGACGACGAAGCCAACAAACCATCAATAGACGAAGCCATCATGGATTTTCTATCCAAGAAAGGCGGTATCACTGACCAAACAGAAAAATTGGCTCTCGGTCGAATAAGCAGCAAAATAGGAATCAGCCTTCAACAATTAGAAATCAGCATCAACAGATTAAGTTCAAAAAACTTAATACGGAAAATTTACGTGCAAGGCAAAGTCGGTTTTGAGTTGACTCCAAAAGGAAAATCAGCACTTGAGGCTTTAGCAAAAGCCGAAACCGACCGCATTACCAAACAACTGCAAGAGGCAATACAACAGCAACAAAGAGCTAAGCAAAGATTGAATGCTGTTAAAAAAATTAAATCAATTGAATATGAATGGCAAAATTACCGAATGCCCGATAATAAACTGATGGGTAACATTGAACAAGAAGCAGCAAAATTTCTCTCAGCAACAAAAGAAATTAAGGAAAAACAACCCGTGTGCGAGTTAAATCCTCAAAATTATGACCAAGAATTTTTGCAGTACAAAACACAAATTGAAAAATTCATTGGACAAAACAATAACTTGACCCAAGCTGTGGAGAACTATGCAAAAATAAGAAATGATCTACATTCAATATCGGCTGAAATTGAAAACATCAATAGAGCAATAAACAAATATGAACCCGTACCAGAAGCAACTGTACAAGCAAATCAACTTAAAACTTCGTTGGATAAATTTAAATTAATACAATCTCAGTTAGAGAGCTTTGATATGGAACAATTAGCTCGATTTATGGAACTTAGGACGCAACTTAGAGATAATTCCAGAATTTTAGAAATTCTAAAGAAACCTACTCACGAATTTAAGCCAATAAAAATCGTAGCCTCAGCAGAAAAAACACTTCAGTATTTCGACACTGAAGGTCCAATCAATGATGGCTTCCAAACAAGCGGGTACCCGTTAATGGAAAAATGTAGCAAATGTGGAATTAAGCGAAAATCGGCACGCGTTGACATCGGATAAACTTTTGTCTTGCTGATGCGTGTCGCGGAAACTAATCAAACCGATCTCAAGGACTTTATATCACTACGTTTATACTTATCTCACGGACTCCAGAAAACAATTACCGCACGAAATTACCTTTTTTGTTTAGGTTTTTTTCTCTTTAGTATTGGAATAACAAATTCGATAATCACGAGCAAAAATATGATCGCAATAACAAACGGTAAAGCCCATGGATTATCCTTCATTTCAAGTGTTATCCATCCGAACCATGGAATGCGCATGATTACTTTACCGACCACCAGGTTTTGAGGGACTCCAGGCGGGTTTCTCATGTAGTCCCACGAGTCAACACCTGACCGTGAGTCCAAGCTTTTTGGGATTTGCGGCCATGTATCTGGATACCCATTTCCGTCCCCTTTGGTGAAAAAATACGTAGTACCGTTAACTATTTTTGTGCCAATTATGCGGTGAACAATTAATTCGCCAGTTATTGGGCTGTGGAATACGATTATGTCGCTGTTTGGGTAGTTGGTGTTTAGGTCTTTGGTGTTTACGCCTTGGATAATTATGATGTCGCCTACACTTAGGGTTCTGTCAAGCGGGTGCGTTATGCTTAGCCAGAAGCCTTGCCAGTTTTTACTTTCCATACCATCATAGGGGATGCTCATGCTGCCGCTTTCCACAGTCAACAGGGGATCAGAAGTATGAAGCCCAAACTGCAAACCAAAGAAGAAGCCAAGAATTATTGCAATAATAAGAACAATTGCGACCATTGTTTTGAAATAATTGCTTCTTCGCATCCTTTTTAGAACAGCCAAGCTCTTGCCTCAATATGTTAGAGTCCTTATTGATTAGCAGTTCCTATTAACATTATCTCACAGACAATTAAGAACAAGATTATTTACTGGTAATTATTTCATCAGCATTAATAGCGATGGGAGCGATACTTCTATTTCGCCGCTACCGCAAAAAGAATTAAGATCTTAAAGTTTTCAGCCAATCCAAAAAGATTTGACGCATCTTCTGTGGGTTTTCCAGCACATGCACATCTTCCATTTTTTCGAGTTTGCGGACTTGGTCAGCTTCTTCTTTGCGTACTCTAAGCTTCATTTCTTTGCCATTTGGCAATTTTGTGGTAACGGTGCTTTCCCTGTAGTCTGTAGGCAAGATGTACACTGGTCGGTAGGCTTTGAGGCTCATGATTGCCGCGTTGGTTAGCATGGTATCGCTGATGCTGTTGGCTATTTTAGCAACCGTATTTGAACTAGCAGGGGCAATAAGGAGGAACTCGTATTTGCCGCTTTGCAGCCAAGCAGCAAGGAATGGCGAATTAGAATTAAGCTCAACCTGAACTTTTGGAAAATTATTTTTCAAATCGTCTTCGAGCCGATAAAACTTTAGCATGGTGTCAGCGGCTTTGGAGAGAAAAACTTGAATTTCGACTGTATCTTCTGACTGTTTTTTTAAGTCCTTCATTATCTCCAAAATTTCAGCGATTTTGTCGCCTGCGCCTGTAATACCCCAAGCAACTTTTAGCTTCTTAACTTTCTCCGCTTCTGCCATAAACATTCAACCAGTTATTTTTGATATTTCTCCATGTTTTCTGCAAACCGCTTAACGGTTTTCTTCAAGCTTCTGAAGCCTTCTTCATCAGACTTGGCTCCTTCAAGAGTGTCTTTACTCCAAAACGTTGCACCTAAATTAGCTCCGAAAAATCCTCCGCCCACGGGAATCATTCCGTTAATAATGTAAAACGTGTGAATCTGCATCAATGCGAATTCTTGACCGCCGTTCCTATCTCCGCCAACTGCAATGCCCATGCCAACTTTGCCCTTAAACACATTTTTATCCGCTGCAACCAACGCGCGTGTTCTATCCATTACGGCTTTAATTTGGGCGCTGACGCCGCCGTTGTATACTGGGGTTGCTAGGATGATTCCTTTTGCTTCAGTGAGTAATGTGTAGAGTTCTTGCATGTCATCTTGGACAACGCATTCCTTGTTTTTGAGGCAATAATCACAATGTGCACAAAAGTCAATCCAGTTTCCCTTTACTGTCCAAAATTTGGTTTCGAACCCCTTCTCGCCAAGCATCCGAAGGGCTTCCTTTAAAACATATTCTGTGGCTTGGTCTCTTGGGCTACCGCAAACTCCAATTATCATAAGCTTCACTAAAACGTTAACTGACAATTTGAATTAAAGCCTTACCCTGCAAACACAAACCTTTTTTTTGGGGCTGTCGAGCGCTTAAGAAAGAAAATTAAAAAGCATTCTAGTTTTCTATAGAATTTTCTCAGCATGATTTAAATAAAAAAAAGAAAAGGGAATTTTGTTTTTTTTATCGTTTTCTGAGCATCATTATCGTCAGTGCGCCAACAATAGCGACTACTATTATGATTGCAACGCCAACGCCGACGATGGTCATCGTGTTATCGACTTGTTGAAGTGGAGCAGCAGTCTGGACTGGTGTAGCGGCTGTACCTGCATGGAATGATGTTTCAGCTGATGATGGATAGTATGAGTTTGATCCTGCAAAGCTTGCATAGAGTGTGTAATCACCTGGTATATCTGGAGTCCAAGTGAAACCATATGTACCGCTAGCATCGCTTGTTGTCGTGCCGATTTGTCGGAAGTTATTGTTGGAGTCAAGAACGCTCAATGTAACGGTGACGCCTGTAGCATTAGTTGGCATTGCCTGGTCTTGGTATACGTATTCCATCCATCTGCTCTGGCTCGCGTCAGAAACACATGGAAGTCCATTGGGGAAGTCCTTCGCAACCTGAGACTGCTGTGAACCAGCGGAAACATCCATGACAGTGCCTGTAATTCTTATCGGCGTAGCAGTAGTAACTCCAACGTTTGGAGCATTAACAGTTGTAGCGCTTGGTCCCTTGGCGAAAGCATATATTTGATTGTCATAAGCGTTGAGCGATAACAAGACGCCTTGAGAAATTGCCACTGATCTAATGCAGAAGCCTAATTCGCTCCAGGCTAGTTGTCCATTGCTCATGTTTATGGCCAGCAGTTGTGCCCCGTGGAACAGCGGTGGATCATACTCATGGCCAACAGCGAGGTATGCTATGTCGTTTGTGAACGCTTGTGGTGTAAACACCCACAATGGCCAAACATCATAGGGCGTCTCAATGCCAGGATCGCCAATAAGGGTCGTTGTATTCGTATACCATAATTGATGTCCAGTTGCGATGTCGAAATCCCATATATCTCCGCCTAAGCCGAACAGAATTAGCTGACCGTTCGCGGACCGCCCTACAAAGCCAAATGTATCATACCTGTTTGGTGTGCCGTCGCCATATGGAGTTGCGAGATTTACTGACCATACTTTGTTGCCAGTGCGCATATCGATAGCGTCCATCTTGTTGTTAACCATGTTACTTATTGTCCTTATTCCGTCTCCTTGGGAGCTGGTTGTTCTTGTAAATGGCAGAAGTGATTGATATTCTGGGTATGTGAAGTTCTTGCACCACAGCAGTTGTCCAGTAGTGTCATCCATGCTTGCATACACAATCCACCCGCTTTGTTCATCTCCGCCGCCTTC
The DNA here is from genome assembly GCA_050012755.1 of Bathyarchaeia archaeon. Classification (GTDB taxonomy): domain Archaea; phylum Thermoproteota; class Bathyarchaeia; order Bathyarchaeales; family Bathycorpusculaceae; genus Bathycorpusculum. The sequence continues at coordinate 92,392 of JBEKGO010000001.1, read as the reverse complement.
CATGTGAACGTAGCCTGAACTTAATGTCACTGCATTGCCACATAATGGGTTAATCGCATCCATTACGAGTTGTGGGGTTATTGCTACGCCTGAAATGCTGATAGGTATTGGTTGCGCCCACATAACTCCGAGGCCAGCGTCAATCACGGTGTTCTGTGATGGAGACCATCCCCAACTATTGCCGAGTGCTTGCGAAAAGTTGAAGCAGCATAGATCAGGATCAGTGGCAGATATTTTTACTACTCCCGTTACCGGTTGGGACGCCATTGCTGGAGCAGAGCCATATGTTGTCATGGAGCCAGCTGTGCTGTTGATGTAGTAGCCTATCAAGTTGCCATTTGCGTCTGATTTAATTGTCATTGAACTGGCGTTGACAATACTAAGGACGTATTCTCCAGTTAAGGCAGAATACATGTTGTATTGAGTTGGTCCCGATGGACCGAAGGGTGTCATCACTGCGTAGCTCGGAATCGCTATTCCGCCAGTTTCCGATGCTGGAAGATCGCCGGTTGTCCAGATGTATGGACCAATAACACCGTACATGTTGGGCGTTTTCCATTCAGTTTCCATACCGCACCGCAAGACACTAGTGGTATTTAGTCTCCAAAGAGTTGCGCCAGTGTATAGGTCTGTGCAAAGAATGCCATTTGAGTAACCTGTTGTTTCTGGATACCATGTAGAGTACATTTTGCCATCCATTATTACTGGTGCATATTGAGGCCAATACTGCCTCGTAGACCAGTAATGACCCGTTATCTCTGTCCCACCCGCGTCACCACCGACCACACCGCCTGGGCACCAAACTTTAGTCCAAAGAACGTGGCCAGAATATACTGATTCAGTGTATGGATTGCACGCGCTGGTTGCATTGTATTCTCCCGTTGATGCGAAAACAAGGCCGCCTAATCCAAGCCAAGGTCCCATAATATTGTACCAGGTTTCCACGTTTTGAGCGCTAACAGGGTTCTCCCAATATTTTGTTGGAAGCGGAGTTGTTGGATATGTAGTCTTAATGATTGGTGCTTGCTGAACCACTAATGTGTATACTTTGCTATGGCTAGGTAACTGAACAAGGCCTGAATATCCTCCACCGAACATGCCGCCGCCTCCCGTAACTTGGCCGCCGTAGAAGAATTGGAAGGTCCAGTTGCCAACTTTGTCAGGAACAAAATTAAAGAATGTTCCTCCAGTTGTGTCTCCTGTGAAGGGACCTCTTGTTTGAACTGTGCCCGTCGGATCTGTTATTTGAACTGTCATGTTTGTTGGGTCTTCGCTGGATTCTATTACCGTTGCTAGATAAAAGTTGACGTTAACTGTTTGACCAACGCCGACAGGGTTCGGTGCAACGTTGATGTACGCATAGGTCGGAATTTGGGTTCCTGCTGGAAAGGAAACTTGGCCTTTTATTGGTGATAGCATCATTGAGGCTGCAAGTAAAAGCATTAATAACGTCGTGATTGTTGTCGCTTTATTTTTTGAAATTTTCATATGTTTTTCTCCTTTTTCAGTGTTGTTGAGTATCAAGCGTTTGCTATTTAAAATTTTGCAAGAATGATAATTCTATAAAAAAGAAATTAACATTTGTGCATCGAAAACGTTAGAAAAGTGCATGTCCTGAAAATAATGAATTACATATCTATGCAAAAACCGTCTTAGAAATATAAAGGCACGCAAACAAAGCCATTGTATACTGTAAAGCTACCTGTTTGAGTTTTGTGGCTCAAAAGTGTTTCAAAAGTTCGTGTTCTATGGCGGATTATAGTGTTGGCGAACATAGAACAACAAAGAGCGCTGACTATTTCGGGAATAAGTAACCAAGAAAAGAAACCATGGTTGAATGCACAAACGTAAGGCTAAAACCAGAATAAAACTTCAAAGTTTACTTTAAAGAGACAATAAATAAAAAACAAAAAGAAAGATGGGTTGGTTGATTATTCTTTCTCGAAGTATTCTTCTGGTTTTGGCGGTACTGGTGGTAATCCTCTGCGTTCGCGTATCTTTTTGATGGTTTCTGCTTGCAGCTGCTCTGGAACTGGTGCCCAACGGCTGAACTGTGTTGCCCAGAAAGCTCTGCCTGAAGTTGAACCGCGTAGTTCATCTGCTATGCCGAAGCTTTCGGAGACTGGCATTTCAGCTTTAACGGTGATCATGTCTTCTTCGGATGGCATGTCAAGGATTTTTCCGCGTCGTTTGTTTAGCATTGTGAGTACTGCGCTGACGAATTCGCTCGGAACTTTACATTCGAAACTCATGAGTGGCTCAAGCAGTTTTGGATCGCTCAGTAATATGCAGCAGTATATTGGTCTCCAAGTCATGGGGATAGCTTGTGCGGGTCCTCTGTGGACTGGGTCTTCGTGTAGGACAATGTCTTCTAAGTTGATTTTTAAGCCGTAAGCTGGTTCTTTTGCTAATGGCGATGTATGGACTGCTTCGCGGAACCCACCTTTAATGTGGTCTAAAATTTCCTCAACATATTGTCTTCCGCGAATACGGTTGACAAGAATGCAGTTTTCTTCCACAGCTACTGCGCCTTTAGCTTCATCTGCGTCCCATCCTAAAGCCCGCAATGTTTTCGTTCGTTCATCTCTGCTTTGCATATCACTAATTTTATCAGATTTTATTGCTTCAATGACTTCATCGGACAGTCTCTCGATGGTTATCCAGAGTTTGTTATGTTTGTTGGGGCTTTTGCCCATGATTGCTGGACCACGATAATCGTGACTTATCGTTTCTCTGTAGATGACGATTGGCTTGCTAAGTTTTACTTTTAAGCCTGCTTCCTGCATGCGGTAAGCGGTGATTTCGAGGTGAAGCTCACCCATGCCTGATAGGAGGAATTCACCACTTTCTTTGTTCATAATAAAGTGTAGGTTAGGGTCTTCTGTGGTGAGTTTATGCATCACTTTATCGAATAAAGGCAAGTCTTTGATGTCTTCAGGTTCAACAGCTACGGTTACGACCGGGTCTGAAACATATCTTAAACCTTCAAACGAGTGTACTTCAATGCCTTCTTCAGCAATGGTTTCGCCAACATGTATGGATGGTAAACCTGAGATTGCGCCAATGTTGCCCGCTGGAACCCTGTCAATAAGAACTCGGTCAGTTGCCATACTCATGAAAACCTGCTGTATTGTGCCTTTCTGGTTGCTGCTTACAAGTTGAACTGTTTTTCCCCGCTCAACTGACCCGCTGAAAATTCTGCCGATCGCAACTGTTCCGCTATGTGGGTCAACTTCGATTGTGGATATGCACATAAGTAATGGTGCTTTGGGGTCAACTTTCGCCATGCCTACACCAGTTGGACTGCTAACGTCTCCTGGCCAAATCTGCGGTTGCCTGTAGGGTTGGGCTTCGTATGGGTTGGGTAAGTGTTGAACGAACATATCTAATACTGGTTCTGGCAGGGGTGCTCTCTTGCTGAGCGCGTCAACTTTTCTTCCGACATCTGCAGGGTCACCTGTGTACGCGTCGATGATGTCTTGGAAAGTGACTTTCTTCATTTTCATGTGATCAAGATTTAAGCCCCATTTATGGAGCGCTGAACCGAATGCAACACGGCTATCTTCTATTTTGACTTGCCAGTCTTGTTTGTGTTCTGCCGGAGCATATTTTTCGATTAAACTGTTTACTCTCAATAGAATCTTTGCGAATTTCTTCTGAATCTCAAGAGGTGTAAGTTTGATTTCCTTAATTAATCGGTCAACCTTGTTGATGAATAAAATTGGTTTAACACGTTCTCGCAGAGCCTGCATCAAAACAGTTTCCGTCTGAGTCATAGGTCCTTCAACAGCATCGACAACTACCAGTGCGCCGTCTACTGCTCTTAGGCTTCTTGTTACGGCACCTGAAAAGTCAATGTGCCCAGGTGTATCAATGAGGTTGATTAAATAATCTTGGTTTTGGTAAGTGTGAACTAGACTGACGTTTGAAGCGAAAACAGTCATTTGACGTTTCTGCTCAAGATCCCAGGAGTCAAGAAATAGTTTTTGTCCTGCAGTTTGCGTGCTGATGATTCCTGCTGCGGCCAACAGGCTGTCGGAAAGTGTGGTTTTTCCGTGGTCTACATGAGCAATTATACTGGTATTTCTGATAAATGTTGGAGTTTCCATCAGTTTGACTATTTCATCAGTCTGCCTATAACGAGCCATAAATTATGCATTCTCCATTTTGATGATTATTTATTACTTGAAACTACATGGAAAGTGAAATTGTGTCCTATTAACTTTATGGCATCCTTTTTTAAAACAATTGGAAAAACAACAGCTGGTGAAATCAACCGCAAACTCATCTGTTCTGCAAAGATTCTGCATTTCGAATTATTTCCCTTCAACAGTAGACAAAAGAGAGGTTGATTCTACTTTGCATATAGGTTAAGTGAAGTTCACAAAAAAGAATAAATGGACTTAGTTTTTCTTATCTAAATGATGAATTTGAAAGAGGAAAAAGAATCAAATGTATAAGAAAGCCATTACTTGCTTTAAAATTGCTAATTCGACATTAAATTCAGCTTCAAGTCCGATTAGTTTAAATGTAACAAGCAACAATAAACCCAAAAATAAAGTAAAATCAATGTATTTAGATTAAAACGCTGAGGATATGAATGCACCTTCAATCAGGTCTGGTTCAACGAAATATTTTCCCATTTAATGTTTCTCTTTGCTTCGATGTTCAATTGTACGGGGTTGCCATAAACTAGTCAATCGTGAGGTTTTGGCGGAATAAATTTGGAAAAAGCTGCTTCTATGCCCGTCGGCGAGGTCTTCAACGACCTAAATACTTCTCCTGAAGGATTGACAAGTGAAGAAGCTAAACTTCGCCTAAGAAAATACGGGTACAACAAACTCTCAGAAAAAAGACAAATTCCCTTTATACACAAATTCATAAGGCATCTTCGAGACCTATTCGGAATCCTATTACTTGTTGCAGCAATTTTATCGTACATCAGTGGTAGTCCTGAACTTGCTTTAATAATTCTTGCAGTTGTCTTCGTAAACATTTTCGTTAGCATGTTCCAAGAATCACGTGCAGAAAAAGCTATGCAGACCTTGAAAAGCTGGATGCCTGAGTTTGCAAAAGTTATGCGTGATGGAGAACTCAAAAAAATCTCTGTCAGCGAAATTGTTCCAGGCGACATTGTAGCATTAGAAGAAGGTGACAGAGTACCAGCAGATGCACGCCTGATCGAAGCCTTTGACTTATGGACAAACAATGTTCCCTTAACTGGAGAATCCGAACCACAACCTCGTGTTGCTGAAACAGTCAAAGTTGTTGAAAAAGCCTATTTGTATTCCCCTAACCTTGTTTTCATGAGTACAAGCGTCGCCAAAGGACAGGGCAAAGCAGTTGTTTATTCAACTGGCATGGATACTCAGTTTGGAAGAATCGCTAATTTAACTCAAACAATCCAGGAAGAAGATAGCCCACTTCAAAAAGAAATCGCTTTAACCGCGAAATACGATTTTATGATTGCTGTAGCCGTAGGCGTAGTTTTCTTTGCTTCCAGTTTTCTTTTCTTGCATGCTTCTCTTGCCACAAGCATATTCTTCATGATTGGCGTCATGGTGGCTTGCGTGCCAGAGGGGTTGCAAGTCACAGTTTCCAGCGCTTTAGCCATCAACGTTTTGAAAATGGTGAAACAGAACGTTTTGGTAAAGAGGCTGTCTGCGGTGCAAACTCTAGGCAGCGTCACCGTAATCTGCACCGATAAAACAGGCACAATAACTAAGGGAGAAATGACTGTAAACAAGCTGTGGGTTTATGATTATGTTGTGGACGTTTCTGGCTTAGGCTACAAGCCTGAAGGCGACTTCACCGTAAACGGTCAACCATTGAAGAAAGGTCAAACAGGTTCTCTAGAGAAACTCATTGAAATTTCTGCTCTCTGCAACGGAGCAAAACTCGATCCTCCTTCAGACCGAAACAAAAATTGGAGCGTAATAGGCGACCCAACGGACGGCGCGTTGCTTGTTGCCGCGTTAAAATCAACTGTGAATATTCAGAACGCCTTAGCTCAGAAACCAATGATCCACATTATACCCTTCAGTTTTGAACGCAAAACCATGAGCACCGTCCACACTTTGAATGGCGACGTTTTAGTTTTCACAAAGGGCGCTCCAAGAAACATTTTGGATTTATGCAAAAAAGTGCTTCTCGACGGCAAAATTGTAGAGTTAGATACGGAAAAAATGGGTTGCATAGAAGAACGAATCCACGAGTTCGCCAACGAAGGCTTGCGAGTAATCGCAGCCGCTTACAAGAAGATGCCAAAAACCGAGTATGACAAAGGTGCTGAAGTGGAATCTGACTTGATTTTTGTCGGTTTAGCCGCGATGCGTGATCCGCCAAGAATGGAGGTTGAAGAAGCCGTTTTGAAGGCAAAACAAGCCGGAGTAAAAACCGTTATTATTACAGGAGATTATGGCCCAACAGCCCAAGCTATCGCACAGGAAGTTGCGATTGTCGACCGGGATCGCTGCCAAGTTATTCGCGGTGTTGACCTAGACGATTTAAGCGATCAAGCTGTTGTCAATGAAGTACGACAAGGGAACGTGATTTTTGCTCGTGTTGCGCCAGAACAAAAACTCCGCATAGTAAAAGTACTTAAAAACAGCGGAGAAATTGTGGCTGTAACAGGTGACGGCGCAAATGACGCCCCTTCGCTTAAAGAAGCAGACATAGGCGTTGCAATGGGGGTTTCAGGAACCGACGTTGCACGTGAAGCCGCAGACATTGTTTTGCTTGATGACAGTTTTGCTTCGATTGTAAAAGCGATTGAGTCTGGACGAGCAATCTATGAGAACATTCGCAAGTTTATTGTCTACGTGTTTTCACACAACTGGGCTGAACTAATTCCATTCATATTATATGCCGTCTTAGGTATTCCTCTGCCACTTCTCGTGACGCAAGTTTTAGCGATTGACCTTGCCATAGACGTCATTCCATCGTTAGCTTTGAGTCGTGAACCTCCTGAAGCAGGAATCATGCAGGAACCGCCAAGAAGCATAAAAGAAAGACTCTTTACTCGCAAGGTTCTGATTCGGTCAGTATTCATCGGAGTCATTATAGCTGCAGGAGCTATGTATGGATGTTTGAGCGCTTGGACTGCAGGCGGATGGCACTTTGGAATGACATTGGCTGCCAATAGCCAACTTTACGCCAAAGGGGTAACGATGACTTTCGCGGGCATCGTGGTGGCGCAAGCAGGCAACGTATTAGCATGCAGAACCAGCAAGCAATCAGTCTTCAAAACAAGCTTAAAAACAAACAAATGGATAATCTTCGGCATCGCCTCGCAAATCGGAATTTTAGCATTAATTGTCTATGTTCCGGCAATGCAGCACATCTTCACAACTGCACCGCTTAACCTAAGTGACTGGGCATTCCTGATTTCACTCGCTTTGATTGTTGTTTTCGCAGAGGAAATTCGGAAGTTCTTCAGTCGAAAATTCAGCAAAACAGGTGCGGAAGCGTTGAAGATACACGATCACACTTAGAGTCTCTTCATTATCTGTTTCTAATAAATTCTTTTTATCATATTTCTTCCAGCGATGAAAACAAAACAAATGCCAAGAGCTAAATACAGACAATTGCACACTTTTACTGTAAAGTTAACTAGTAATGGAGAAAAATTGTATGCCGAATTTCCAAACTGTTCGTGGAATGAGAGATTTACTAGGCGAAGAAGCCCAAACATTCACAAACATTATTGCTAAAGCCCGCCAAACAGCGGCACTTTACGGTTACAAAGAAGCCATAACGCCAGTCGTTGAATCACTCGAGCTTTTAAGTGCTAAATCGGGTGAGGAAATTCGACAACGAATGTTCATTTTCAAAGACCTCGGAGAGCGACAGGTAGCTTTGCGTCCAGAATTTACCGCATCAATCGCACGCTTAGCAACCACAGCTCTTAAAAACGATCCTAAACCGCTTAGACTTTTCTCTGTTGGCACCGTTTACCGTTATGATGAACCGCAGCGGGGTCGTTATCGTGAGTTTTGGCAGTCTAACTTTGAATTGATGGGTTCGGCTAGGCCAGAGGCGGATGCAGAAATCGTTTTGCTAACTAACAGTTTAATGAAAGGGCTGGGTTTGCAGGGTTACGCGTTCAAAATCGGGAATATAGGCGTAATACGAGGCATTCTTAGCCAAGAAGGCGTTGACGAAAAAACCCAAAACACCATCTTACAGCGCATGGACAAAAAAGAGTATGAGGAAGCGTTTAAGCTGGCGCCGACCGACAAATGCCGAGGCATGCTTGAAGGATTACTCAAACTGAAAAGCGAAGACTGCTTTGAAACCATTGAAAAAATCAAAACCTATGTTGCCAACTACGAGATAGCTAAGGATGCGGCAGAAAATCTCGGAGAAATCTTAAAACTTATAGTAGAAAGCGGATGTCCAGTTCAGATGGTTGAGCCCGCTTTTGCCAGAGGCTTGGAATATTACACGGGGATGATTTTTGAAATCTACATTCCACAATTAGACATTGCTCTTGGCGGCGGAGGCAGATATGATAGGCTAATTGAATTGTTCGGAGGCGAACCAACCCCTGCTGTGGGCGTTGCCCATGGAATTGATAGGGTTGCGCTTGCTTTGCAGACCCAGAAGTCAAGTGTTGCAGGTAAGGTCGGGAAAAGGGTTCTTGTTTTGGCAGTTAATGAAGCGTTGAAGGTTGAAGCCTTAAAAATTGCCCAGATGCTCCGCGGCTCGGGGGTTGTTGTTGAGTTTGAAATTATGGGTCGCAAGATGGCTAAGGCGCTTGAAGACGCTGATAAACGCGGCATCGATTATGCGGTGATTGTAGGCGAGCGGGAGCTAAAAGAGGGTGCAGCAATGCTAAGGAATCTCGCTAAACGTGAACAAACAATTGTTCCCATTAAAGCGTTACCTGAAAAAATAAAGGATTAAAAAAACGAGAACGAAGAAAAGGAAAATGAGTCTTTTTGGCTAGAGCCGTTTAATGTAGCGGTTGACTTCCCACTCGGTGACTTGTGTGCGGTAAAGGTCCCATTCTCTGCGTTTTTCGATTAGGAAGTTTGTGAATGCGGTTTCGCCGAGGGTGTCACGCATTAAATCGCTGGTTTCCAATTCGTCAAGAGCCTCTTTAAGTGATTCTGGCAGTGAAACGATGTTTCTTTCTTTGCGTTCTTCATAGGTCATATGGTAGACGTTTAGTTCGACGGGGTCGCCCGGGTCAATACTGTTTTTGATACCGTCTAAGCCTGTTGCTAAAAGCACTGCGAATTGTAGGTATGGGTTTCCGGCACCGTCTGGGCAGCGAATTTCGCATCTTGCAGCGTTTTTTCTTCCGCCAAAGTTTGGCACTCGTATAAGGGGCGAGCGGTTTTTGTGTGCCCAAGCAAGATAGACTGGGGCTTCATAACCTGGAACTAATCGTTTGAAACTGTTTGGCCATGAATCAAGAATAGCACACATTTTGCGTCCATGCGCTAGTTGCCCGCCGATAAAACTTTTTGCTAAGTCTGAGAGAAAGCCGCTTTTCTCATCGTCTTCGTAAAAGAGGTTTTGCGAGACGTTTTTGTTCCACAGGCTCATGTGAGTGTGCATGCCTGAACCGTTTATGCCCGCGAATGGTTTAGGCATATAAGTGGTGATGTAGCCGTTTCGTGCGCCAACAACTTTCCCGCACATCTTCATTGTAATTGTTCGGTCAGCCGTTTTTAATGCTTCATCATATTTGAAGTCAATTTCGTTTTGCCCCAAAGCAACTTCATGATGCGAAATCTCTATTTCTATTCCGAAAGCTTCGGCCGTATCAGCAATTTCTCGGCGCAGGTCGTCTGTTAAGTCGCCGGGATGAAAATCAAAGTAGCCTGCCAAGTCTATTGGTGTTGGCAAGCCTCCCGTTTCACTTTCTTTAACTATGAAAAATTCAAGTTCCGGAGCACACATGAATGTGTAGCCTGCTTTGGCAGCTTTTTCTAATGTTCGTTCAAGAACGTGACGGGGATCGCCTTCAAACCGTTTGTTTTCCGGAGTGTAAATATCACAGATTAACCTCGCGGACGATTTTTCTTTGGGTCGCCATGGCAGAACTGCAAATGTGCTTGGATCAGGATACAGCACCATATCGGATTCTTCAATGGGTCTGTAGCCTGTGATGGATGATCCATCGAATGATTGGCCATTTTCAAAAATAGTTTCAATATTTTTTGAGCTTACTGCCAAATTCTTTAGAATGCCGTTAATGTCGGTAAATTGTAGTCTGATGAATTTTATTTCTTGTTCCTGTATTTGCTGGATTACTTTTGAGACGTTTTCTTTCCATATGGCGTCTTTGAAATTTTTCATTTTATCTTTTCACCTGTTATAGCGTTTGATTAACTGTCTAGTTAATAGTGGGCTTTGGGTAGATATATTTAATGTTTAGACCCTGTTTTTGGTAAAATTGGTTATCTGTCAAAAATTAACTTGATTTTGAAAAAATTATGTAAATTCCGAGGATAGCAGCATCTGAATATGGGTAATCATTTAAAAAGGAAAGCAGACATTAACAAAGAATATTGGGTGAAGAAAAATAACTACATTGAAACTTATTCAAAAAGTAGCTTTAGTCTTCGGAGTAGTATTCAGCATATTTGCCGGTTTAGCAGCATTGATGACCTACCAAATAGATAAGCTAGAGTATAATCCAACTGTTCCTGCTAGCTTCATTCAACTTGGTATTTTAATGTCAGCGTTGCCGTTCATAGCTTACGCGGTTGTTTCATTCATAGCAGCAGGAATTATTTGGCAAGTAACAAAACCAAAAGAAGAAAAACTACCCGAAACACAAACACTCCTAGAAGAAGCAAAAACTTAAAACTTTTCTTTTTTTAAAGAAACCTAAAACGATTCCTATCAGAGCAACAGATAGGATTCAATATCCGTGGTAAAGGCGTGTCAGCAATAGTTTACATTTTGCATTTCTAAATTATCAAATGTCCATCTTGTTTTACTAATTTCACTTGAAGACCAATTTGCCGTTTATTTCTTTAGGAGGGGCAAACGTATAGTGAAGGTGGTTCCTTTGCCTTCTTGACTCTCAAAAGAGATAGTGCCGCCGAGAGCTTCGGTCATACGCTTAACTACTGCTAAGCCAAAGCCTTGCCCCTTCGACTTCGTTGTGAACATCGGCGTAAACAATTTGTTTTTTATGGCTTCAGGAATGCCAACGCCATTATCCTTTACCGCTACAATGACATAATTCTCTTCTTTGTAAGCATTTAACGTTAGTTTACCGCCATTTGGCATCGCTTGAACAGCATTTTGAATCAAGTTAACCAGAACACGCTTCAACATTGATAAATCAGAATCAAGCGGTGGAATTCCATGTTCAACAACTATAGAAACTTCCAAGTTACATGGAATAGTCACGACCAAAAAAGCAGCTTCAATTGCCTCCTCTATGCCAACGTTTTCGATTATAGGATGCAAAGGTCTCGCATAATCCTGAAGATCAGCAACAATCTTTTCAACATACAACAGATTTTCTTCAATATTGTTTAAATTTTCTTGCAAGTCCCTCTTTGTTTCCCCTTCAGATAATGAAAAAACATCATCTTTAGCTAAGAATAAATCGCCGACAATAGCTTGCAGCGGATTTCTGATGTCATGACCAACCATGCCAGCCGTTGCACCAATAGCAGCCAAACGCTCAGAATCCTTAAGCTGCTTAGTTCGTTCTTCAACCAAATCCTCCAAATGCTTGCTATAGTCTTCAAGCTTTGCCTGCATTTGTTTGCGATCAGTAACGTCCATGTTTGCTTCAAATAGCTCTGCAACTTTGCCTTTTTCATCAAGTTTAGCAAGCCAGTAGCTTTGAACCACGACGTTTCGTCCATCTTTTGTTTTATGAATAAGTTCGCCTGACCAGTATCCTTTCGTCCTAAGCTCACTAATTATGGATTTCAAGGGTTCTGGAAATACAGTTTGCAAAAGGATGTTGCTGTTTTGCCCGATGCTCACTTCTTTCTTCCAGCCGTACAAAGTTTCTGCGCCCTTGCTCCAGAATGTGATAGTGCCCTCCAAATCCCGAACCAATATTGCGTTTGGACTTAGATCAATTAGTGAAGCTTGCTTTCGTAATGTTTCCTCAGCTTGCTCTATATCCTTACTTAGCCTCAGCATCATGAGACCGTACGCGAAATCGTTGGCAAGTTCCGTTAGAAGGTTTACTTCTTCATCGCTGAAGGGGTTTGGTTCTTTACTGTAAATGTTCAATGCACCAAACGTTTTGCTCTCAAATGAAATTAAGGGAAGAACCAGCGATGCTGTGTAGGCTCTTTTTTTGGCTTCTTCGCGCCAAGGCTCAAAGTTGAGGTCCCTTTCCATGCTCTTGCAGATGTATGGTTTCCCAGTTCGAATTGCAGTACCCGTTGGTCCTCGACCTCTTTTTGACTTTTCGTTCCAAGTGATTCTTAAGGCATCAATGTAGCCTTTGTCGAAACCAGCGAAAGCTACTGGACGCACCGTTTTGCGTTTGTCATTTTCGGCAAGACCAATCCAAACCAGGGCATAGCCACAATCATTGATAATTATGCTGCAGACTTCCTGCATCAACAGCTTTTCGTCGGTAGCATGCATGAGCGCTTGGTTGCTATCGCTAATGGCTCTTAAATGACGGTTAAGTTTGCGTAATGCTTCTTCACCTTTCTTGCGTTCAGTAATGTCTTCGAATACAGCAGCAAAATAGCCTTTCATGGGACAATACACGGAAACATAAAGCCACAAGCATAATGGCTTGAAAAATATTTCAAACCTTTCTTCCTGACAGGTAACGGCAACTCTGCCATAGATTTCAAACAATTCAGGATTGGCATTTTCTATTCCAGGTATCGCTTCAGTAACTTTTTTTCCAACAACTGCTTCTCTCTTCAGACCAGTTATGCGCTCAAATGCATCATTAATTTCAAGATAAATGAAATCGATGGGTTTGTTTTGTTCGTCAAAGACCATTTTGCAAAAAGCAAAGCCATCTAGCATGTTCTCAAACAAAGATCTGTACTTTTTTTCAGATTCACGTATCGAATACTCTGCTTGACGCTGTCGGTAGATTTTGGACAACTCGTTGGCTATAAGTTGAAGCTGAACAACATCATCTTCAGTGTACGGATCAATTTTGTTACCTACACCAAAAACTATCTTCACTTTGTCGTTCTCAAAAATGGGGATGCTCATAAAGCGTTTGATCAAAACGTGCCCGGAGGGAAACCCCTTCTGATTGGGGGATTTGGCAAAGTCATTGTAGATAACTGGACGTTTAAGTCGAACGCAATCAACCCAGTTTCCTGCTTGCTCAATTGGATAATGAGTATCATAATTGACGACGCAGTTTTTTCGTGCTTCGCCATTCCATGCAGTTAACATGATGGATTTTTGGTCATCCGAGACAAAATGGAAAAAACCAATTGTGCTCCCTGTTAGACTAACTGCGTGATCTAGAAAATAGTCATTTAGTTCCTTCTCGGACAAAAGTAACGCTTTCTGGTAGAGATCAAGAAGAAACTTTCCTCTCTCTATTGCGTTACGTCGATTATTTTTGGTCAACTTAGTTTTTGCTTGAGCGCAAGATGAAAACTCTTTTCGTTCAGCATTATCTCGTGTATTTTTAGGCAAGAAAAAGGATCAGTCCTATTATTTAGAAAATAGTACCGTACCTATTTAAAAACTTTCACAAATCAAAGAACTGCAGATTTGAGTGGCATAAACCTTAGGGAGATTTTAATGGGTAAACGTTCTGTGAGAAGCTGGCTGCAAGAGTGCTCATATTTGATGTGCCCAGTATTATGTATTCTCCGCTTTTCAGCTGTATTATGAGGTCGGTAGAGTTAGTGGATGCCATGTAAGCTGTGGCTCCATTTCCAAGAGTAAAAACGCCTATATTGGTATCGCCGAGATTGTTTCCATACTGCTTGTTTAATGTGAAGGCTCCTGAACCTATCTGACCGACAAAAGCATTGGATATTTCGTTTGAGGTGACATTTTTTTCACCGCCAATAAACGGGATGGGTGAAAGAGCAGAAAATTGTATGTTTATGTATCCAGAGCCAACCGTTACCGTTGAAGGCGCATACCAATAATAAGATAACCCACCTGCCAATACGATTAATACTATCCCTATGGTTGCATATACGTATCTATTGCCAGTTTTTCCACCAGAAAGAGAAATAGACGATAGTTTTCTCACAAGTTTGTCCAAAAAGAACGATAACATAAGAACAACACCAAAGGCGATTAGAATTATTACAAGAATAGTTATGAAAACGCTGTAGGGCGCTTGCACTGTAAACTGTTCAGTAGACATTTAGACTGCAAATCCTAAATCTTCTCATCCAAGAGTGAACCTATTGCATTGGGTAGAGAATTTAAATTTAACGTTAGTCCAGACAGTTTCTAAGAAACCGTAACAATCCATCTGTTTGGTCTAAAAAAATGAAAAGAGAAATGAAAATGGAAATTTCTCGACTTAATAGTCGAGGTATTTCATTATTTCCCAAGGTGACACATATAGGCAGTATTGGTTCCAATCGTTTGTTTTTAGCTCTATGAATGCGTCGAAAATGTGGTTGCCGAGAGTTTGTTTTATGACTTCGTCGCCTTCCATTTCGTCCAATGCGTCTTTTAGTGTGGTTGGGAGTTCTTGGATGCCTAGTTCTTTGCGTTTTGCTTTGCTTAGTTTGTAAACGTCTTCGTCGACTGGGTCGCCTGGGTCAAGTTTCTTTTTGATTCCGTCGAGACCGGCCATCATAATGCAGGAGAACGCCAAGTATGGGTTGCATGATGGATCTACGCCGCGGTATTCAACTCTTTTCTGTGCAGCAAAACCTGCTCCTTTGTAGTATAGAGGTATTCTTGCAAGGGATGAGCGGTTACGTCTGCTCCACATGACATAGATTGGCGCTTCAAAGCCTGGTACAAGCCGCTTGTAGCTGCTTACGGTTGGGCAGCACACTGCGGTCAAGGCTTTTGCATGGGCTAAGATTCCGCCCACATAGTACCTGCCAATTTGGCTTAGTTCTGCGTACTCATCTTTTCCGTCATACATTATGTTCTTTCCATCTTTCCAAAGGCTGGAGTGAACGTGCATGCCGCTTGCGTTGTCAAGGTAGATGGGTTTAGGCATAAATGTAGCGATTAAGCCATACTTCTTCGCAATGTTTTTGGCAACAAACTTGAAGAACAGAGCTCTGTCTGCTGTTTCAAGGAGTTCACCGTATTTGTAGTCGATTTCAACTTGTCCCACTGTGGCTACTTCATGGTGGTGCTTTTCAATTGTTAATCCAAAGTTATCTTCTAGTACTTGAGAGACCTCGTTTCTGTATGCAACAGTTGTGTCTTCTGGGGGCGTTCTGTAGTATGCTTCTTTGGGTCTTAAGATGTATCCGCCTGGTTTGATTTCGGGTGATTCTGGTACGACACGTGGTGCACCCCATGCATCTCCTTCACCACTTTTTGGTGCCGCCCAAAGGTCCCACGTTAATTTTGTGGGGTCGATTGAGGAGAAAACGAAATGTTCAAGTTCAGGAGCGAAAATTCCAGTGTACCCCATATCTTTGGCTGCTTTTATGGCTCTTTTTGCTACATAACCTCTTGGGCAAGTAACAGAGGCTCCTTTTCCGCCGAAAGCTTCTTGGGCATCGCCCAAAATTATTGCACTTTTTTGTGCTTCATCAGTTACCCATGGCATGATTGAGAGTGTTTTTGCGTCGGGCATAAAGATCATGTCTGATTCTTCTATGGATTTGAAGCCGCGTACTGAGGATCCGTCGAAGCCTATGCCTTCTGTGAAGGCTGTGCCGGTTAGGTATTCTCTTGCTGGGAGAACCATATCTTGGAGGATTCCTCGGACATCGACAAATGCCGAATGCACCCATCGAATATTATTTGATTTGAGAGTTTCAATTGCTTTCTTTACTTGTTCATCCACCATGACTTTCACCATATCAATTCATATGTTTGAGAATCCACTTAAAACATAAACATATATAAGTTTATCGCAGAAATGTTTGAATGAATGTTTAATGGTTAAGAAAAAATCATAAAGCCTCAAATCTAAATTAAAGCGACAGACGCCTTCAAAGTAACAAAAAAATTACTTACAGAAAACCTAGAACCTACCCCTCGTTTCCCTGCGCAGAAAATCCCCAACATCAAGAACGTTCTTTACAACAATTTTCCCTTCAGAAGCTCCAAGATCTTCAAGTATTTTGCCGAACCCTAGGCATTCGCCAAACTCATTAAGCACCAAAGTTGCATCGCCTTTCCGCTTAGACCCCATAACCTTCACTATACCAACCCGAAAAACGTCTCTTCCACAGATAAACAGCCAAGCTGCTTTCTGATCAACCACAATTTTGTTTGCTGCAGCACTTACAAGCAGATTTAGGAAGTTGAAGCTTGGAAAGAACATGCCGTTTTTTATTTTACCTAGGTACAAACCTGCATAATAATAGTCACTTTGCAAAATCGTTTTCAGGCGCGGATTCAAGAGGTAATACCGTTGATTTTTTTCATTTACCATTTCTGAGTTAAACGCTACTCGACTGCCGAATCTGGATGCAAAGACTTCATAGGGCTTCATTGAGCAACCGTCCTCTTTAGTTTGCAAACAAAGAAACCTTGAGTTTGCTCAGGCCAGATTCTTCTGCAAAAGGCGATTTGCGGATCAAGTTTTCTTCCAAAAACCTCTGTCAACCCGTTCACGCCATAACAATCAATTTTTTCAACTTTTAGACCTAAGTTTTTGATTGCCCAATCAATGTTTAATTCGTCTTCTTCAGGCTCCAAAGAACAGGTGGAATAAACTATTTCACCGTTCGGCGCGAGACATTTTACTGCTTCAGATAGAATTTCCTTTTGCACCTTCGCGTTTCGCTCTATGTCTGCGAATGTTCTTCGGCTAAACCATTCGCTATCAGCTGCAAAGTTGCCTGAGCATGGAACGTCGAGAAGTATGCGGTCAAAGGTACGGTTGAGTTTTGTGGCTTGCCGTCCGTCTAAATTGTAGACCGCTGTGTTGCTGATGTGGCATCGTTCTAAATGGTTCGCCATCACTGATAGCCGCTCTTTGTTTATGTCTAATGCTGTTATGGTTCCACTGTTTTCCATTAGATCGGCCAGTTGAACAGTTTTTCCTCCGGGCGCTGCTGAGGCATCCAGCACCATTTTGCTGTGCAATGCTGTGAAGAGTGTGGCGGGAATTTGGGCTGCGGCTTCTTGTATAGAGTACATTCCAAGAAGGTATTCTGCCGTGGCGCCTGCTGAAGCTTTGGACCTAACGATCCAATATCCTGCTTGTAGAAATGGGATTTTTTGAATTTCAACGCCTAAACTGCGGAGACGCTCAGGAAGTTTTTTGGCTCTTGCATTGGTTTGATTTATTCTGATGGATAGCTTGGGCTTAGGTTCTTCGTATTTCCAGCCAAGTTGAGTGTAGCGATCTAAGAAAAACTGTTTGCCAGACATCAACTCTACATTGCACTAACGTAATAAAAACCTTTCAACTTCTGTTTACGGGGCATCAAATACTTTTTTATGCAATTCATCACTATCTTTGACTTATTTTGACGAATTTTGACTTTTCTTGACTCAACCTGCAAACAATTTAAGCCCCAAATCAAAAAAGCAAACCAAAACACAAAGAACAAAAACGCACAAAAATCCGCGCCAATAAGATTAAACCTACTTTTTTGGATGTTTAGACTTTCATCCTGCGAATCTTCAAAACAATATGTTTGTCAAATAAACAAAGCGAGAATTCTCAATAGCTATGAAAAATACGGTTCTTTCGATTTAGGGCAACATAACGGTTTATTAAGTTAGAGCAGTGACAATACTTAGTTTATCGGGGCTCAAAACATGAAAACATTCCTAATTCAATTTCCGTTTGGCATAGCAGCTTTCGACGACAAAAACAGCTTAGTTGAAAAAGTTCTGTTTCCAAAAAAACCACAGGCTGCAGCAAGAAGCTTGCTTAAGGCTGAAGCTGGAAAAATGTCTGATGAAGTTTTCTCATTAATTTCAATTCTAAAAGGTTCAGGCTATGACACTTTTGTTTTCGAAAAAGCTAATTTGGCAGAAGAAGTTCAGCGAAAAATGAATGTGACGGTGGAAGTTGTAAAACCCGCTGAAGCAGAAGTTCTCCGTTCCCGTATGAATGAGGTCGCTGTTGAATCAGGTTTTGTCAATGACGAAGCGGAACTTAGCTTGTGGAATCGCAACGTTAGCATGGAGCTTGCCAAACTGCGAATCAAGGGAGCTTCAGAAAAAAGAGACTTAATTGTCGCCCAAGGCATACAAACGTTAGATGATTTGGACCGCACTGTTAACTTATTCATGGGCAGACTTAGAGAATGGTACGGAGTGTATTTCCCTGAGCTTGATCGTTTGATCGAGAAACATGAAACTTACTCTAGACTCGCCATGAATTTAGGCGACAGAGAAAACTACACAATTGAGGGCTTAGAGAAAGAAAATATCCCCAAAGAACGAGCCCAATTGGTTGCGAAAGCTGCTGAATCATCCATGGGCGCAGACATCGCAGAAAGAGATCTACAGCAGATACAAGAATTAGCCAAAAACGTGCTTTCATTTTATGAACTCCGCAAAAATATGGATAATTACGTTGACAGAACTATGGAAGAGATGGCGCCCAACGTACGGGCAGTTGCAGGTGCACTTCTGGGAGCACGACTAATCGCTATCGCAGGCAGTTTGCAGAATTTAGCCATGAGACCAGCAAGCACTATACAGGTTCTAGGCGCAGAAAAAGCACTTTTCCGTTCACTAAAAACTGGTGCCCGACCACCAAAGCACGGCCTAATCTTCCAGCATACACTTTTGCATGACGCTAAAAGATGGCAAAGAGGAAAAATCGCAAGAGTAATCGCTGGAAAACTAGCAATTGCCGCCAGAGCTGACGCTTTCGGGGGTCACTACATCGGCGACCGATTAAAAGCAGACGTAAACAAGCGACTAGAAGAAATCCGTGAAAAATACAAGGAGCCGCCGCCACCAAAAGAACCTAAACCCCGACAGGAAGGAAGGGAACAATTTGGAGAACGCCCATTCAGGCCACGAGAAGGCGGAGGGCGACCTTTCAGAAGCAATAGTGGGCCGCATAGAGATAGGAATCGGAGAAGAGAACGGCGTTGACCGTAAAGGTTAGGCCGCATCCAAAATTCAAAGAAATTTACCAAGTTACCCTTGAAGACGGCGCGCAACGACTAGGTACGCGCAATTTAACTCCTGGCTTGAACGTTTATGGTGAACGGCTGCTTAAATTTAGAAGCGTTGAATATCGTGTTTGGGATGCTTTCAGAAGCAAATTAGCCGCTGCCATCATTAAAGGTCTGCAAAATGTGCCAATAGAGCCTGGCTCTAAAGTTCTCTATTTGGGAGCTGCTTCAGGAACAACTCCTAGCCATGTTTCAGACATTGTGGGCGAAGGCGGATATGTTTACTGCGTTGAATTTGCTCAGCGGTCAATTCGAGATTTAGTTAATAATGTTGCAACTTTCAGACCTAACATTTCCCCGCTGTTGGAAGACGCTCGGATGCCCGAAAGGTACGCCATGTTCATCTCGGGCAAAGTAGATACTATCTACTGTGATGTGGCGCAGCCTGAACAAGCAAAACTTTTGGCTGACAACGCCGATGTCTTCCTGAAACCAGGCGGTTGGGTTATGCTTGCTGTGAAATCGCAGAGTATCGATGTCACCATGTATCCTGATGATGTTTATCGCCAGGAAGCGAATGTTTTGCGGAAGAGAGGCTTTGAAGTTAAAGAAGTTGTGAATTTGGAGCCTTTTGACAAGGCACATGCCATGATAGTTGCCCAACGAAGCTGATCCGAAAGAGCACTACTTCAAGAATTACTCTCTTCCTTTCCGAATCAAAAATTTTATATCATTCTGCTTCGCAGTTCTTCTTTTTAATTAAAAATATTTCTTGGAAAAGCAATATAGCTTAGATTACATTTAGGGCATTGATAGTTTAAGGATGAAAAGCTAGAATGTTGATTGCTGGTGTTGACGAAGCTGGGCGAGGATGCGTTATCGGTCCTTTAGTAGTTGCTGGCGTATTGATGAAAGCTGAAAACCTCTCCATCCTGACTGAACTGGGCGTCAAAGACTCAAAACTTCTTACAGCTGAAAAACGTGAGCTCCTGTACCCAGTAATTCTACAATTAGTCGAAAAATATCACACCATAAAAGTCATGCCCTACCAAATTGATAAAGTAGTTGAAAGCCTCAGAAAACTGCACAAACTGAACAGGCTTGAGGCCCAAACGATGGCTCAAGTTATTGAAGTTCTGAAGCCTGACGAAGCATACGTTGACGCGGCTGACACTGTTGAACATCGCTTTGGAAACCATATTAAAGAATGTTTAAAAATTGAAACCAGGATCATTTCCAAACATAAGGCTGACAGGATTTATCCGATTGTTTCAGCGGCCTCAATCATAGCTAAGGTCGAGCGCGACAGAGAAGTTGCAATCTTAAGGCTTGAACACGGCGACTTCGGCAGCGGATATTTAACAGATGAAAAAACGATGGTTTTTCTTAAAATGCTGCTGGAGAAAAATGAGGATTATCCTGATTTTGTTAGGAAGTCATGGAAGCCGGCGAAAAAGGCAAAGAGCGAGCGCAGCTTTTTACAGCACAAGCTTGCTTAGTCATCTTGTCAACGCGAAAACGTCACAGTTGTAGTCAAGTCGTTTGACAAAACGTCTACAAATAGACAGTAGTTATATAAATGTGGAATTGCATCGCTTACTACCAATTATAACTGTTCTAATCGGCGGTTACTTGATTGAGTGAAAAGGATGTTACCAAATTCCTTCAGATTCTCGGTTTGTCAAAGCGAGAAATACAAGTTTACATGTTTCTTGCCAAAAGCGGCGTACAATCAACAAGCTTTGTGGCTAAAAGACTTAAGATGGAACGGGTACAAGCGTACCGAACTTTCAAAAAACTGCAAGAAAAAGGCTTTATCGAAGCAACATTGGAAAGGCCAACGCGGTTTACGATTGTTCCTTTTGAAGCACTGGTTGACCAATTCATTAACGCCAAAAAGAATGAAGTTACCAGCCTAAGCGATCAGAAATCAGGCCTGCTAACGGCTTGGCAATCAATTAGTGCTCCTGAATCTGAATATCCAGTCGCTAAATTCTCAATTATTACGGGAAAAAAGAAAATTCATTCAAAAATGCTATCCATGATTGAAGAATCAAAAACTGAAGTAACAATTTTAACAACAGCTTTAGGTCTAATTCAAGAAGACATAGCTGGAATTTTTGATACAGCTGCAGTCTCTTCCCAAGAAAGAAAAGTTCAATTTCAAATTATAACTGACATTTCCCATGAAAACCTCAAAGTTACAGAGAGACTAGATAGTACTATCGCTGAAGAAAAATTAAATATGAAGCTTCGCCACGTGGGCATGAGCTCCAAATTTTTCCCACGCTTTCTAATTAAAGATGAAGAAGAAGCTATGCTGTATGCTCCCTTCGGCAACGAAGCATCCGTTTTGAATTTGGAAGATGAAGGTTTATGGATTAACGATAAAATGTTCATTTCGGTTCTGAAAGCCTTTTTTGTTCAAATGTGGCAAAGCGGAATTGATGCTTCAAGACGAATTGACGAGCTAAAAACTGGAATACCCATAGGCGAAACATTGGTTATCAAAGACGCTGACGAAGCTTGGAACAAAGTGACAAAGGTTCTGGAATCTGCAAAAAAAGAAATTGTTCTAATTACAACATCCCAAAGCATCAGCCGTCTCGCTGAAAATGACCCATTAGTAAAGTACCTAAATAAAGACTTAGATGTTAGAATAATGGCGTCAATCGACCTTGACAATCTTGAGCCAGCACAAAAACTTTCAGCAAATTATGAAATCAAGCATGTGCCAATCAGTTATCTGACAATGATGCTTGTTGACAACAAATACCTCTTCATGTTCAAGATGCCGCCCTTGAGCGATTTTGAGACCGAATCCGCGCTCTCTTTGGTTGATACAATGTACTCTACTGATCCTAGTCAGATTGAAAGAGTAAGCGAAATGCTTAACGATATTTGGAAGAGAGGCATCGATATTTCAGAAATCAGCGACCAAGCCGGCACTAAACTTCCCTCAGTTGAAGTATCAATCTCCGAAACAGTAACTAAACTGGTCAATAAAATGCTTCAAAATGGAGTTGCTTCTGTTTTAATAATTGAGAACCATCAGCCAATTGGAGTAATAAATGACAAAGACATTTTAAGAGACATAGTCGAAGAGCACAAGGACCCTAAGAAGACACTAGTCAAAGACCTCAACTACACGCCGCTCATAGTATTGCATGGAGAAGAATCCATGATTTCAGCCATGAAACTGATGAACGAGAAAGGTATGAAACGGGCTTTTATGGTTAAAAACGGTCATCTAATCGGTATGCTAACGGAAGATATTACTAAGAGGGCTGTCCTACAAGCCAAAACATCAGCACCTTAACTCTTTGATTTTTATTTAAAATATATCTTCATCACATTTTTCTAAGGCAAATCATATTAGTAAAAAGCGTTATCCCTTCTAACGAGGAGCATCAATTTGAAGCTACAAACACCCATTATTATTGTAAACTTCAAAACTTACCTTGAATCAACAGGACAAAAAGCCGTCGAACTGGCAAAGAACGCTGAAAAAGCCTCCAAAGAAACTGGTGCAACCATTGTCTTAGCGCCACAATTTTGTGATATTTCACGTATTGCTGAGGCGGTTGAGATCCCAGTTTTTGCCCAGCATATTGACCCAATTAAGCCTGGCAACGCTACAGGGCATATTCTTGCCGAAGCGGTTAAAGAAGCCGGCGCGGTTGGAACATTAATTAATCATGCTGAAAGGCAGCTTAAACTTTCAGAAATTGAAGCGATTATCTCGCTAACCCGTGAAAAAGGTTTGATTTCCTGCGTTTGTGCAAATAACCCAATCACAAGTGCTGGCGTGGCTGCCATGCGACCTGACATTGTGTCATTTGAGCCGCCTGAATTGATAGGCACAGGAATTGCCGTGTCCAAAGCTCAACCTCAAATTGTCACTAACACAGTTAACCTTGTTCGCGGAGTAAACTCAGATGTAACAATTTTATGTGGCGCTGGAGTGAGCCAAAGTGAAGATGTTTCCGTAGCGCTCAAGCTTGGAACGCAAGGTGTGCTTGTTGCAAGCGGCATAGTTAAGGCGAAAGACCAATATAGTATCCTACGTGCTTTTGCCGACGCAACAAAACGCTAAATTGTGTGAATGCTTTGAAAGTTGAAGCTGAATGTGAATCATGTTTACTATCGAGGGGGCAGGTCGCAACATATCAAGCCACAACAAACCCTGCATTACGCTTCAGATGCCTAGCTGAAATAGTTAAATTGTTAAATCGAGAGTTCAAATCTACTTCAGTCGCTGCGGATTTAGGCACTAAAAGAGACCACATAATAAAACAGCTAACATGCAACAACGACCCTTATCAGCGAACTAAAAGATTGGCTAACGAGAAAGCACTCAAGATGCTCCCGCACGCAAAAAAACTGGTGGAAGCAGGCAATAACCAGCAGGAACGATTCAAAAAAGCATGCCTATGCGCCATTGTCGGAAACATTATGGAGTTTGACATTCCAGGACACAAATTCACTTTGAACGATTTAGCAGGTTGCTTCAGAGAAGCATCCAAAGACTTAGTTATTGATGATATTGACAGGGCTTATGAGTTAGCGAAGAAGGCAAATAGTGTTCTTTTTCTAGCGGATAATGCTGGAGAAATCGTTTTCGACACTTTACTTGTTGAACAGCTGAAAAATATGGGTCTAAAAGTAATTTATGTTGTTAAAGGCGGGCCAGTAATAAACGATGCCACCATGGATGATGTGCCGCAATCAAACATGGACAAATTAGCCGACGAAGTTATAACAACAGGAACCGACGCGGTGGGTTTACAGAAAAAAGAAGTTTCGCCTGAATTTTTAAAAGTTTATGAAGCTGCGGAGCTTGTTTTCGCTAAAGGTATGGGATACGCTGAAACCCTCACTGAATACAAATTAACAAAACCACATTTGCTTTTATTTAGAACAAAATGTGTCCCAGTCGCAAATTATTTTTGTGTTCCACGCGACAAAAACGTAGCTAAGCTGATGCCATAAATGAAGTTGCCCGCCATAACCTTTACTCATGAAGCGCTTTCACGTTTCGACGAGGTTATTGAACGGGAATGGCTGATTACCAACGGCTTGGGCGGTTACGCTTCATCATCGGTTTTGGGTATTAACACACGGAAGTACCATGGTTTACTGGTTGCTGCGTTAAATCCACCTGGCGACCGCACCGTTTGCCTGTCAAAACTCGATGAAGACGTAATTGTCGGCAAGGATATTTACAGATTAGGCGCAAACGATTTCCATGATGTAATCTACCCCCAAGGTTACAAGCTGATAAAGGAGTTTTCAATCGCACCTTATCCAAAATACTCTTATGAGCTCGGCAGCATCAAAATTGAAAAAACCATTTTCATGCCAAAAAACAAGAATGTTGTTTCGACCATTTACAAAGTCAATAATCAGAACAATTTTAATATTGAATTTAGGATTTATCCCCTCTTAACCTGTAGATACTTCCACAATGTGGTTGATCGACGAAAAAACCCTCGGAATTTTACGCAAAAAAGCGGAAATAAAGAGTTTGAAATAATCTTCCAGAATCCACAAGCCACATTTATTTGCCAAACATCTGACGGCGAATTCAAAGAGAAACTAAACTGGGTGGATCGTTTGTTCTACCGTGATGAAGCAGAACGGGAAGAAAGCAGTAAAGATGATTGTTTTCAGCCAGGATATTTTGAATTGCTGCTTCCAGCCCTAGCTGAGAAACAGTTTGCGATAACTGCCTTCGTTGATCGTGAGACCCAAACAGCGAGGGATTTCTTATATTCTCTCGGAAACACATTTGTTAGCGCTGACGTTTTTACAGAAGTAGTGAATCGACAGAATGAACTCATAGATGACTTTTATCGGTTACACGCTAAGGTACCCATAAGTGATTGGCTAAACTGGATTCTCTTAGCCACAGACTCCTTTGTTGTTGAAAACACAGATGGACAAAAATCAATCATTGCCGGCTACCACTGGTTTGAAACATGGGGAAGAGATACCTTTGTCTCACTTCCGGGGTTGTTGCTTGTAATTGGAAGGTTCGGCGAAGCAAAAAACATACTACAGAACTTCATTCAATATTGCAAAGGAGGCTTGATTCCTAACTTTGTTACAGACAAGACTGGCGAGCCAGCTTATAACACAGTTGACGGCACCTTCTGGTATGTTAATGCGGTGCTCCAATACCTGAAATACACGGGCGATTTTGTTTTCGTTAAAGAAAAACTCTGGGAAAGCCTTCAATCAATAATAGAGTACCACCAAAAGGGCACATTATTTGGCATTCACTTGGATGATGACGGCTTAATAATGCATGGTTCTCAACTTACATGGATGGATGCTTCGGTTGACGGTCACGAAATTACTCCTCGAACTGGAAAAGCAGTGGAAATCCAAGCCTTATGGTACAACGCCCTGAGAACCATGGAGCTAATAGCCAACAAGCTTGGTGATCCCTCCTTAGCTGAAAAATACGGTGCAATGGCAAACAAAACCAGCAAAAGTTTCAACGAAAAATTCTGGAATCCCAACGATGGCTGCCTATTTGATGTCCTAGATGCCAAAGCAACAGATGCATCACTTCGACCCAACCAGATATTTGCCGTTTCACTGGATTACATAATGCTTGACCCAGAAAAAAGCGCAAAAGTCGTTAAAGTGGCAAACCGTGAACTTTTGACGCCTTTCGGCTTGAGAACCCTATCCTTAGATGATCCCAAATTTGCTGGCAAATGTTTCGGTAACCGCCGAAGCCGAGATAAAGCTTACCATAACGGCACAATTTGGCCTTGGCTACTGGGACCTTATGTCTCAGCACACTTGAAAGTGAACGGTTACAACGCTAAATCTCGGGAATATGCTTTAGACAATCTAGTTTTGCCCCTCTTTACAGTTGGAATTCATCAAGACGGGTTAGGAACGATAAATGAAATTTACGATTGCGACAGGCCAAACGCACCGAGGGGTTGTATCTCGCAGGCTTGGAGCGTATCCGAGCCCCTCCGAGCCTATGTAGAAGACGTATTAATGGTCAAACCATTACATGCAAAAGAGATTTTGGGAATTTAGGGCGTTATTGTTTTTCGCATGCTTTCCGCAGCGGTTTCAGGTGTGACCGTATTAATGTATATTCCTGTGTTGAGTTCGAAGCCTGCCCAAATTGACAATTTAGGATAAACTTCTAAATGCCAATGGTAGTAGTTTTCCGCTGCTTTATCGATGGCTAGGTGTATTCCGTAGTTGTAGGGCGGGTCGTTGACAACGTCTTTCAGCGCTTTGAGGCTCAATTTGAGAGTTTTGGCGAACGCAGACACTTCAGCCGCATCCAAGTCAAGGATGTTTGCAGCGTGTTTCCTAGGTACAATCCAAAACTCCATCGGGCAAATGCTTGCAAAAGGAGCAAACACCACGAAATCAGGGCTGTCATAAACAAGCCTTGAATCCTTCGATTCCTTTTCCAATATGTTGCAGAAAACACATCGCCTGTGCTCTCTGTAGCATGCTTTGCTTGCATCCATTTCATCTTGGACAAGCGAGGGAACCATAGGAGTTGCGATTACTTGACTGTGGGCGTGAGACATTGAGGCGCCAGCTTCTTTGCCAAAATTCCTAAAAATTGAAACATATTTGACATAAGGCTTTGCGCTTAACTCTCTGAGCCTATCGATGTAGGCATGGATGACCAATTCCAGCTGTGGCAGTTCAGCGTCAGCCGGGTCCTCATCATGATTAGGCGATTCTACAATAACTTCATGACCCCCGATTGCATCTCCTAAGCATTCACTCTTGAAAATTTGTGTTGTATCTTCGGGTTGTTTTGGGGGGCTGAAGGCTGGGTAAAGGTTTGGTATAACACGGATAAGCCAATTTGTCGGGCGCTTGCCAACCAGCGGGTCCTGAGCCACATTTATTCCATCGTTCTCTTTAAGATAAAGCATCGTGGCTGGCGGCGTTAAGTGCTCGTTGCCAACGCACATCGGGCAAACTGTTGTCTGGGCAGTTTCAGCTTTTTGTTTGACGAAATCGGTGGGTCTGCGACTTCTTTCCGTCGCGATTACAACCCAGCGGTTCAGCAAATAATCTTTTCTTAATTCATTGTACGGCATGTAAACTCTCTGAGCAAAGAAGGCGCTGAAACATTTTAGCATGGCGAGATTCTTGATATTGGTATTCTTTTTTGTTGAAATAGGTTGTTCTCATGTTTCACAATCCGTCTAATTCAATGCCCTTTCTTTACTATGATAGCTAAACTATAATCTTTTCTTACTTAAGCTCTATGCTCTAATGTCTCTGGAAACTTAGCTAAACAGGTATTTCCTCTACAGCTTCGGCTAATGCCTCAAAGAGAACATTAACCATACGTTCTAAATTTTCTCTACCTGAATCACTTGTTTTAAGATATGTACTCTTTTCAAGTGGCAATTCATAGCCAAATTTGTCTTTAATTACTTTCTTAATTATTTCTCTGTTAGTTTCTACGCGTATTTTTTTAGTTTTTAATTGTTTTAAAATCTCACTATCTATACTCATTTTTTCACCTCAGCCCTATTTCTATTTTGTTTAGATTTAAGATTATACGTCTCAATGTTCATGTTGGAACTATAGGTATATCTCTAAATCTCTTCTTTCGAAGAATTTTTTGACCATCTCTAACTACAACTATTGCGTCTTCCTTTGGAATTCCCTTTGGCAATTGTATATTATCTCCACTCATGGCGTCAATATATTTTTCGTAATGATCCAAAACCATATCTGACCAAGAAAGTTTAACACCATTATAAGAGACAGAGCAATGCTCAATAGGTTTACTTGGATGCAAAATTCGTATGTACCAAACAGTATCAAAATCTAAAGTCTGTTCTGGAAATCGTAAGAGCTTTAATTCAATTTTGTTGCGTTCCTTCGCTCTCCATATCAGGTCAAGATAAAGCGGAATAAAACCTATCACAGTTGCAATAAGAACCCAGTCAATACTCAGATTGATTCAACTCGAATACTATTTTCTGCGCTTTTCAGATTTAAGACTTGTGCGTTTGAGGTCTTGCAAAATTTTATATTGAAAGTGGATACATAGAAAACCTTAGCGATCAAAATGAGCGAAGTCAAGTGTTACTATTGTGGGAAAGCAGTTGGAGATGAAGATTTAATCATGAAGAACGTCTCAACTGGTTATTTTAGTTCAGAACGCAAACCTTTCCACAAAGACTGTTGGAAAACGTATCATGGAATAAGGATGAAGAAAGATGCAATTGCGTATGTTGCTATAGCTCTTGTTGCTTTCCTTATTTTTGGTGGCATTGTTCTTTCCGTAATTGCTGGAATCCTTGGAATTATCGTATCGGTTTCATGTATAGCTGTCCTAATCATTTTAGGAATAGCATATTACCGTATCAAAGAGTAAGGTGCAATCCAAAAGAAACTGCCTTTAACGTGTCCTATGTGTGGTGAAAACCTACAATACCCAGAATAAGAAAACCTATTACGCACCACATTTAGGGCAAAGTGGAGTTTTGCTTATATCTCTAACTGTTCCACAATATTGACAATATCGAATAGTGCCTTCTGTTTTCGGTGTCAATTCAAAGACGAATTTTGCTGATTCTATTCCGAATGCCCCATTTGTGGTAATCGTGTCTTTCAAAGAGAACCCGTATTTTTGGCTTGACCTAACATAATTATCAGCTTGACTTAAAAGACCATCAACTATAACCATATTCAGTTTTTTTTCAGTTGCTTGTTTGAAGGGCTTTTCATACCTGTCTTTGACTTTTTGAGGTTGCTGCTCATAACAAGTGTGCACGAATCGGTATTCTTGACCACAATATTCACATGTGAACATTTCAAATAGAGTCCTATAATGCATAGTTAACTTTCTTTGTATTTGGTTAATTGTAGAATAGAAAATATACTTTATGAATCATGAATCTATTTTTCAGCATGTTGAACTGCGAAGGACAGACAAGACAAAAAATTCCAATTAATCAACTGATTAAAATTGCCAAAAAGTCAAAATATTATACATAGTTTATTCAACGCCGTGCAGATTTAAGACTTATCATCAATGAAAACTTGTAATTTGAAAAACCAAACTCTACCAAAATTATTTAAATTTAAAGACCTATTTCAAAAATGGGGACATAATTGTTCTTTGAAGAAGAAAAGAAAAGAAAAGACCCAAGCCAACTCAAGCCTTGAAGAAAATGATTTTCATAAGAGATAAAGGCATTTGCCGATTATGCAACGAAAGAGTTGATCCTTTCAATTTTGAAATAGGTCATGATTTGGCACATTCAAAGGGTGGAAAACTGAATCTACAGAATGCAATTTTGCTTTGTTCGCTTTGCAATAAATCAATGAGAACACTAACGCTGAAACAAGCAAGAAGAGCACTTGGCATAAAGTCCCCTGAAGATGATTCAAAGAAAGCTCTTGCCAAACTAAGTATGAGAGAACTCAAGTTTCTCGCAAAGAATCACAACATCAAATTGAAGAGTAAGGTAGAAGAAGTTTCTTGAGCGATACCATTATAGCTCCAACTAAGCGTCAGTATGTGAACGCTTTGGCTAAAGAATTACCAATGAGCAGATTTCCAAAGAACTAAAGAATGTACCAAAACCAGTACCTAAGAAAAAACACAGAAAAAAGAATAGTTCTTTCTCTTTGTTTTGAGATAACAGTAGATTAATTCCCTTGTCTCATTGAAACAAATCAACAAAGATTTCTGTCACACTTTCAGGAGTCTTGGCTTCACTTCTTAATATGAAGTAAACGTAGAATCTCGGCAAGTCTTTCTTACTGATTCCCTTGCTAATCAGATTATCCGTTACTGTTTGGTATAAATCACTTACTTTGTCTTGGTCTTCTTCTTTTGGAACGGTGAAAATAACATCTGAAGTGTTTGGTGACAAACAAGCTTGCAGTATATCAGCAATTATGAGGTTAGAATCTCGTATTTCACTATCCAAAACCTCAAAGATAAGTCGCTTACCAACTTTGGTAACAAATTGAATATCTGGGCGATAGATAATCGGATACATTTTCTTTGTCGGATGATTTATGTGAATTGGTATATTGCTACCACAGATTTTACTAAACCGTTTGCGTTTCTTGCCAAACGCAATGATGCCTTTTTCTATGTTGCTGTGGTATTGGCTAACCTTACCCAAATATGCTTACTTCCTTTTCTTCTTAGTTGCGGTTGTTTTTCTTCGGGCGTAAAAAGTGACTTTTACTCGTTTTGGTTTTTTCACGGTAGCGTAAAAAGAGACTTTCTTTCTTCGAGCCTTCGGTTTTGGAGTTTTCTTGTATGACACCTAAAATCACTTCTTTGAATTCGGTTCATCTTATCAATTCTTTTGATTCAGCTATAACATTTTCGGCTGTTTCAAATAACATAAAAAGAATAAGCTAAAAACTATTATAGCCAAACGGTTTATTGAAATAAGGGGAAAAAATGCCTAAAAAGGGAACAAGAAAGTCACATTTTACGCAAAAACCAAGAAAAAGAAATAGTGGTTTTCAAAGTATGCCTGATTATTTTCATTAATAGGATAGCGGTAACAGTCTACACTGATGAGCCGAATCAACACGCTATTTCTTGTAGCTCTGTTACCTTTTCATGCTACCCTTGTCATAGAATAGAAGGAAGAAAGCGAGAGGAACCCTTCTATTCGTGTGACTGTAATTTATTCATATGAACTTTAGCGTTTCTCACTTGCCAATTGAGCTCTTAAATGTTGCAATTAGGAAGATTTTATATCGAATGCTTTTCATAGTTTGAGAAAACAGGCTTTGTAGCGCTGAGAACAATGATTGATAAATCTAATTCAAGACCTCTTTTAGCTCAGCTGAAGGCAGCCTTAAACAAGTGGCGAGTTGCCTTTCTGATTCTCGCGCTCATATATTTTGTTGTGTTATTGCTGCTTCTCTCCAATCAGCCTATGAATTGGGACGAAGTCACCCGCTTAACAGGGGCAATGGAATTAAAACATGGCTTATACAACAATTTTGTACGTGACTCGTTCTACCCTCCGCTCTATTCAGTCTTCACCACAGTTTCCTTCGATTTATTTGGCGCAAGTCTTTTCTCGGCCAGACTTGTCTCTGCCGTTTTTAGCATCCTTTCCCTTTGGGTAGTTTTTGAATTAGCTTATAGTCTGTATGGGAGAAAAGCTGCCTTAATTTCAGCAGTTCTTTTGGCAATCATGCCTGGTTATTTTTGGCTCTCTCGCCTGGCTTTGCTTGAAATAATGCTTGTTTTCTTTTTCACGTTGTCCTTGTTTTTCTTTTACCGCTGGCTAATTAGCCGAAAAAATTGGATGTTAGTTTTCAGCGGTTTGGCTTTAGGATTTGGTTTCTTAACCAAGTATCAAGTCGTTGCTGCCGTTGCAGTCATGGTCGTCAGCATGTTGATTCTAGGGTGGGGTCAACTTAAGCGGTTGTTTTCAAGGTTTACAATCTTAATCGTTGCAGCGCTTGCAGTGATTGTTCCGTGGCTTTTAATTGTCTATCATGTTCTTGCTTCGTACGTCTGGAGCCAATGGATGTACGCTTTGCAGATGGGGAATCCTGGAAGGTCACTCTACAGCGTTCGCTTTCCAATCCCAATATTCTACCTGATAGAAATGACTTGGCCATATAGTGATGTACATCCCGTTTCTCTTCTTCTCTATATTGTAGGTTTAACTGGCTTAGGCTTGTTTGTTTGGCGACGAAAGAGGGAAGACAAGTTTGTTTTCGTCTGGTTCATTAGCGTTTTTGTGTTTTTCACTTTGATATCCAATCGGGAATGGCGCTACGTTTTAACGTTGTTTCCAGCTTTGGCAATCTCCGCTTCAGTTCTTGTATTGTTTGTCTACGATAAGTTGCACAATACTTGGATGCACAGTGTAAAGATAAACAGGAAGAAAGCCGCTAAAGTTGCCGCTGCCTCGTTGATTATATTCATGTCTGTAGCGATGGCTAACAGTATTTATGACATCTATTATAATGTCAAACAAAATGACATCAACATCGAAATCGGGCAGGCAACAAGCTATGCACTAGCACACGATCCATCAAACCAGTCGATAATCCTTCTATGCCCCTATAACTACTTTAGCCAAGACATGGTAAGCTTTTACCTCTGGGCAGATGGCGCACCCCAAATCAGGACCTATCAGTACCCTGCGTTGCCAGTTGATACTTACACGCCCACCTTCAACCTAACTGAGTTTATTGGTTTATGCAGGCAGGATAATGTAAAATTCGTTTTCATGTACGAATATGGGGCTACTGTGCCGTACTTCAATACAACACTTAACCTGCATCAAGTCTATGAGCAAATATATTATTCAGGCAACTTTTCTGGAATATCAGATCAAGCCACATTTGGCGCAAACCCAAGGCGAATTTTCATTTTAAACTTTACAGGATAAGCTTAAACTGCGTAAATCAAAGGAAAGGGGCGAATTTCTCTATGTTTTTAGGTTTAAACCTCAAGAGATAAAAGTAAAAGCATATATCTCTTGACCTGTCCTCTTTAATTTTCAACTTAAGACGTACTTGGCGAAAATATGGATTTATCCGAAAAAATCCTTAGGCTCAAGAAAGAAAAAAAAGCTGTCATTTTAGCTCATAATTACCAGCGGTCAGAAATCCAAGACATAGCCGACTACGTGGGCGATAGTATCGAGTTGAGTCGTAAAGCAGCCCAAGAAAAAGACGCTGAAATGATAGTTTTCTCAGCGGTAGATTTTATGGCAGAGTCCGCGGCAATATTGAATCCAGACAAGAAAGTTCTTTTGCCTTGTTTAGGTGCACGTTGCCCAATGGCTCAGATGCTCACCGTTGATGAAATAAAACGGGCTAAATCCAAGTACCCAAAAGCTCCAGTAGTGTTGTATGTCAACACTTTGGCTTCATGCAAAGCGCACTGTGATGTTTGCTGCACAAGTGCGAACGCCGTGGAAGTTATAAAATCGCTTGATGCTGATACAATATTGTTTGGTCCAGACAAGAACCTTGCGGAATATGTTTCTGAAAAAACTGGAAAAACACTGATTCCTATTCCTGAAAACGGGTTCTGCCCGACACATCTGCTCTTTCAGCCTGAGGACGTAACCGTGCTTAAAATGCAATATCCTGACGCGACTGTCATGGTTCATCCTGAATGCAGTGCAGAAATGCGCAAAGTTGCCGACTACATAGGTAGCACATCCAAAATGTGCCGTTTCGCAAAAGAATCTAAAGCCAAAAACTTCATAGTTGGCACAGAAGAGGGTCTCTTGCGCCGCCTACGGAAAGAGAACCCAGAAAAAAACTTCTATTTAGCCTATGAAGGCGCAATATGCCCAAACATGAAGCTCACGACACTTGACAGGCTCTACACAGCACTAAAAGAAGAAAAGAACGTTGTAAAAGTTCCTGATGCAGTCGCCAAGAAAGCTCGTGCTTCGCTTGAACGTATGTTTGAGGTTTAAACAGTTACTATTGTTGTTTTGAGAATTTTTACTCCTCTTCTAGTTGTTAATTCATCGCTTAAATGGTGTATTTCCGAGGCTTTACCCTTTACCGCTATGGCTTCTAAGCAGTCCCGTTCGCTGATGTGAATGTGCAGTGTTGATGTGATGATTGAGGAGTGTTCGTGTTGGGTTTCGGTTAGTTCGCTTTCCAGTCCTTTCGCGTCATGGTCATAAACCATGAGTATTACACCTGTTTGGATTGTGTTTTCTTCTTTTATCCATTTTTGGTCAGAAACATAGAGCCTTACTGCGTCTTGGATGGCTTTGCTGCGGCTTTCGTAACCCATTTTGTTAATGATTTCGTCGAAGTCTTTGAGAAGTTCAGGCGGGAATGTCACGCCTATGCGGATGACTTTTGACATTTATGGTCAATTAAAAAGTGTTTGTTGCACCTAAAAGCTTTTATATGTTCAGTAACACTAAAACCAAAAAAAGTGTTACGCATGACGGCAAAACCTGCAACCTACAGCCTTTCACGCAACGAAAAAATAAAAATAGCCATAATCTTCACAACACTACTAACCATCACCGCAGTCGGTTTCTCCGCGGCATTTGTAATAGGAAAAATCGCCGTTGTCCTCGGCGGCTTAGGCATAGTAGCCTACGTCTTTGGCTTGCGCCACGGAGTAGACGCGGACCACATAGCAGCTATCGACAATACAACAAGAAAACTAATGCAAGAAGGAAAACGCCCATACACAGTAGGAATGTGGTTCTCTCTAGGTCACTCGACAGTGGTAGTTGCTCTCATTATCGGTTTAATTTTTGCCACAAGAACAGTCGCGGCTAACATTCCTGCGCTTCAAAATGCAGGAGCAGTAATCGGAACCTTAGTGTCAGGTAGTTTCCTTTGGATAATCGGCTTCATCAACGCCGTGATAGTCATCGGTTTATACAAAATTTTTCAAACCCTAAAACAAGGAAAAATGAATCCAGATGAACTCGAAAATCTCCTTCAAAACCGAGGCTTCATGAACCGCTTCTTCCGCCCACTATTCAAGCTCATAAGCAAACCATGGCACATTTATCCTGTTGGCGTGCTCTTCGGTTTAGGGTTTGATACTGCAAGCGAAATTGCTCTTATCGCGATTAGCGTTGGAATCGGCGTTTCCACAGGTATTCCACTTTACTATGTTCTTATTTTGCCATTATTGTTTACTTGTGGCATGGTCACAGTGGACACTGCTGATGGTGTTGCAATGCGCATGGCTTATGGCTGGGCGTTCCTA
The DNA here is from genome assembly GCA_050012755.1 of Bathyarchaeia archaeon. Classification (GTDB taxonomy): domain Archaea; phylum Thermoproteota; class Bathyarchaeia; order Bathyarchaeales; family Bathycorpusculaceae; genus Bathycorpusculum. The sequence continues at coordinate 57,487 of JBEKGO010000001.1, read as the reverse complement.
AACCCGATCAGAAAAATTTACTATAACTTGACAGTCACTGTAATTTCTGTGCTTGTTGCATGGGCAATTGGCACATTAGAGCTTCTGCAAGTGCTTTCAAGTGAATTAAACCTGAGTGGACTGTTTTGGGCTTGGCTTAACACGCTTAATTTTGAAATGGTGGGTTTTGGAATAATAGGTATCTTTGTTGTTTCTTGGCTGATCTCCTTTGGTTACTGGCGCCACAAGAAATATGACAAACTTGATCCCTTTAAGAATATACAGCAACCCTCAATAAACGCAAACACTAACTAAGATGGCGATAACTATGCCAACTGAACAAACAGCAATCATTGAATTCGCCCGTCAACTTCATGGGCATGTTGGACCATACTTAGTTATAGGCTTAAAAATGGGTGCTGCAGCCAAAAAAGCCCTAAACATTCCCGACGCAGAATTAGCACATTTAAGGGCAGAAGTTGCTGTGCCATTATACCCGCCGTTTTCCTGTTTACTTGACGGCATACAAGTTGCCACAACATGCACAATTGGCAATCAACGTCTTCAATTCAAAAACTCAAAAACTATTCAAGGAACTTTTGTAGTTGAAGAGCCCAGAAAAATTGTGAAAATAGCACTTACTAAACATTTTAGAGAAATACTTGAAGAGAGGAAAAAAGAAGATAAACTAAGCGAAGCGTATGCTTGGGAACTTGCCGAAGTGCCTGAGAACCAACTTTTCAAAATCACCGTTGAATAGTTCAAAAACCAATAGTGTTTATAGCTGCCCAGCCTTCAAATTGGTGAAGAATCATGCAAGACCTCGAAATCGCCAAGAAACAGCTCTATAGTAAGCAGTTAACGCTTGCCATAGTAAAGAACAATCGAGTGCTTTTTCAAACAGATTCGCATAGAATCTCAGGTTTCATAAGTGCTATCGACACTTTAGGCATGCAACTGAACGGCGCTTCAGTTGCGGATCGGGTAGTTGGCAAAGCATTGGCGCTCCTATGCATTTACGCTGGGATACGCGAGGTTTACGCAGAAGTTTTAAGCAAAAAAGCCAAAGCACTTTTCGAAAAGAACAAGGTAGCCTGCGAATGCCAACAGTTAGTGGAAAATGTTTTAGATTTAAATAAAACAGGCGTGTGCCCCTTTGAAAAAGCCGCTGCTGAAATCTCTGAGCCAAAGGATTCTTACACAGCATTCAAGACTTTGCTGGAAAAAATGAAGCCCTGCAAATAAGATTCATTAAAGCTTAAGTCTTTTTTTGGCAAAGTTAAAAGAAGCCTAATTTGTTCCGCTAAATTCAGCAATTCACTTTTTCAGGTGAATTATAATTTAGTTTTGAGAACTTTTAAATTGTTCACCACAAAATAGCAACTTGAAAGACATGATAAACCGAAAACTGCCCTTCTACTTGACTAAAACAGTACTGATACTTGTTACCTTGTTTATAGTTGCTTTCATTATTTACTGGGTCACGGGTCCAGGATACGCTACAAACTACAACTATTATGTGCGCCTCGCTGATGCATTTCTTCATGGGCGGCTCTACCTGCTGACCAATCCTAGTTGGCTCAACGAGCTTATACCTAATCCTTCAGGTGTTGGGTACTACGTAGTTTACCCTCCGTTGCCTGCTTTCCTCATGACGCCCTTAGTTGCCATTTTTGGGGTTAATTTAAACCAGACTCTATTTGGTTTGTTTTTTGGAGCAGCAAGTGTCCCCCTAGCATACCTAGTTGCTAAAGATGTGACCAAGAAACCAATAGAAACCCAGCTTAAACAAGAAGGCGCATATGTATGGTTTGCAGTGCTGTTTGGCTTTAGCACCCTTTTTTGGTATCTCACAAGCATAGGCTCGGTTTGGCTTATTGCCCAAGTTATTTCTGCGTTTTTCCTCTTTCTTGCTCTGCACGAATCATTTAACAAAAATCGATCATTGCTTGTTGGACTGCTCGTAGGGGCTTCTTTCTGGTGTAGGCTCCCAACAATTCTGGGCATCTTCTTTTTCGCAGGACTAGCTATTTCAAGACAACAAAATCCAACTTGGAAAGTCAAGTTTAAGGCAGCGTTACCTTCACTCGCAAAACTGGCAATTGGCGCAGGTATATTCGTAATCTTTGATATGATATATAATTTTGTTCGGTTTGGATCTATCTTTGATGTTGGCTATTGGATGATTCCCGGTATCTTAAATGAGCCATGGTTTAATCATGGACTTTTCAGTCTTTCATATATAACAGATAACTTGCGGCCATTTCTAACTGGGTTTCCAACATTAACCTCCAAAGCACCCTTCATCCAATTTCCAATGACTGGTATAGCAATATGGGTCACAACACCGGCCTTCATTTTTGCCTTAAAATCTAAAATAAAAGACCCAGTAACATGGTGGAGTTGGCTTGCCATAATATCCATAGCGTTTGTTATATTTACCAAGGGCTTATCAGGCTGGGGATTTGGATACCGCTATGCAATGGATTTTTACCCTTTTCTGTTCGTTCTAACAGTCAAAGGTATGGGCACAAACCTCAAATGGTATCATAAACTACTCATTATCCTCGGAGTTATAGTTAACATGTGGGGCGTTATCGCAATTAACAAGTTTCCAAATGTTCCTGTTCTCGTTTAGCACGTTTTTTATTCTTCAAATTCTTTCAAATTATTGACAAAATAATGTGTCAGTTTGAAATACCTAATAGCATACAACTTTAACTGTTTAATATGCGTAAAAGAATTAATTGCCTTTTTATGAAAACTAAGGTTCGCGAACGGTTTATATCAAACAAATCTTTAGAATAATAATGTTAAAAGGAGTTTGTACGAATGAGCAGTGAACCTTTTCATGTAACAGACGCAAATTTCGAAGAAACAATCAAGAAAAACAACTTGGTTTTCGTTGATTTTTGGGCTAATTGGTGCGGGCCCTGTCGAGCTTTAGCTCCCACAATCGTGGAGTTAGCAAAAGAGTACAACGGCAAAATCTTAATTGGCAAACTAGATGTTGATGAGAACCCATCCACTGCAGAACGCTTCCAAGTTTTCAGCATACCAACAATGATTGTTTTCAAAAATGGCCAAGAAGCAGAAAGACTTGTAGGTTTGTGTCCCAAAAACAAAATCGTTGATACGCTAAAGAAACATTCAGTGTAAATTAGGCACTTTTCATTTTTTCATGCATTTTCTCAAAAGTCCAGCGGATGCTCGACTTAAGCTCTTTCAACCGTTCTTCATCTACGTTTTTTATTATTATCTCTCTAATCAGGTCGTCTTCACGAACAATGTTAAAGGAGAACATCTTATCCGTGGTTAACTGTTTTGCTTTGACAAGTTCAGCGTCTTTTTCCTGCATTTTAGAGAAGACTTTTTCAACAAGAAAATTGGTGAAAGGCGGAGTGTTAACGCTGAAGTTTTTGCTTTCATCTGGCAACACATGAATGGCTTGCTTGTCAAAATACATTAATGCCAACGGCTCATCAGCCATGGTTTTTAGGGGTATGACACTTTCTTTTTCAGTTTGCAAAAATGCACTGCGTTGGACAACAACTGTTGGTGGTTCTGGCTCTTGTTTTGGCAAAACAACCTCTTTAGGCACAGGCATCTCAGGAACTTCCTTGATGTCTCCCCGTTTGAAACCTTTGTCAAGTAAAATACTGTTAACCGTATCCAAGGCAGCTTGAACCTCTTTTGTTTCAGCGTCGAGTTTTTCCAGTTGCTCTTCCATTCGCTTCTTGAATGCAATAAGAGATTTCATTTTTTCTGTGTCTTGAGACAACGCAGTTCACGTCTGCTCCATATTTTAGTGGTTGATGCTTATCAGTTTTAGCTTTTCTGTGACGTCTGAGGCTCACTGATTTTTTTCAATTGACCCCGATACATCTCGACAATTTCTTTTGAAGTGGTGGCGTCTTCGGGGCTTTTGTCTGTTCGGTATTTGCCTGTGAAACGTGGAAAACGAATTGCTAAACCGCTTCCTTTTCGTATTGAATCCATAGCGCAGGGGTGAATGGGGCTCAGGGTGATTTCCGCGCCTAAAATCTCAAGCACCAAGCTAGGTTCAAACCAAACATCTGCCTGCAACATTGAAACCACTCGGGAGTTCTTTTTGGGAACTATATGTTTCTGAAGGGTTTCATGCAGAGTTGCCAAGTCTTTGTCTGTGAAGCCGGTGCCGCATTTAGTAACTGTTTCAAATGTGTCTTTTTCATCGTTGTAAGTGGCTAACAGCAATGCGCCATATGTTCCCACACGTTTTCCTCTGCCATAGAAAGCCCCAACAACCACAAGATCGACGGTGTCTGTCATTTCGCTTTTGTAGTCGCGTTTGTATTTTATCCAAAGCCACCCTCGGCTGCCTGCTTGGTAAACTGAGTCTTTGGAGACGGATTTGCACATTAATCCTTCGCAGCCTTTCTCTATGGCTTCTTCAAAGAAGTCCTCAAGCTCTTTGGGACTCTTGACTAGTTTTTGGATTGCTGGGGTTACGCGGTCGGTTTGCTTTACGATTCGTTGAAGTTCTTTGCGTCTCTTGGGTAGCGGTTCAAGGGTTAAGTCTTTACCATCAACGTAGAGCAGGTCAAAGGGGAAAAGGGAAATGGGGTATTGCGCTATGGCTTCTTCGACGCCATATTTGCGTCTGCGATGCATCAACTCTTGAAATGGACGCATATCGCCAGTTTCTAAATCCATCGCGACACATTCAGCTTCCAAAATGGCTTCTTTCGCATCAATTTTTTCCTTAACCAACTCCACCGCATCAGGATATTGGCTAGAAATATTTTCTAAACGACGCGAAAAAAGAACTACTTTGCCATCTTTCTTATGCGCCTGAACCCGTTCCCCATCATACTTGTATTCAGCTACGCATTTGCCGCCGAATTTCTCCAAAATCTCTTCAGGCGAAGCTAAACGCTCAGCCAACATGGGCCGTATTGGCTCAAAAACTACAACTTGGAAGTTTTTTATTCCATCCAGCCCTTTCTCGACAACCACATCGGCAACGCGGCCAAGGTCAGAAGAAATGCTATACGCGCGTTCAACGAGGTTGCGGGCTTCTTTTCCGCCGGCGTATGCTATTGCTAATGCGTCAAGAACCGTCATATCTGCTATGCCAAGTCGTAGGTTGGCTGTTACGGTGCGAATTATCCATTTTGCCTCGTTTGGAGAAGCATCGGTTAGAAGGCTGCAGAGCAACACCATTTTGGTGTCGACGGCGCCAGAACCAGAGGTTTTAGCCATTTTATCTAGCGTTTCATAAACGTGCTCGACTGTAAGCTTTTTTGTAAAGAAGGTGGATTGTTTGCGTTTAGCCAAGAGTTTCTCTGATGTTTGGCCGATGTCGCCGCTTTTTTGCAGTTCAGACAAAATTAAGCTTTCACTTTGTCCTGATGCTCGGGCTAAGGCTTTTATAGCTAATTTTTCGGCAATACCCATCTCAACGCCCATAAAGTCTGGGTACAATTTGCCCTGCGTCAAATAAACAACCTTCGCCATGACCTCTTTAGGGGTTTTCTTTAGCAACTCTACGAGCAAATCGGTCATTTCCAGCCTTTTTGATGTTGCTTCAATTTTCTCGTAGGCATCAGCTATAACGGCGTAATCCATGTTTTTCGCTCAGAGAAATACTGATTAAGACACTTATTAAAATTAACACCAGTCATTTGATTAAGAATGAAAACCCTCAAAAAACCTGGGTAGACCCCCCGGTACATGAAACTATGTTGACATATATTGAAACCTTGAAATTTGTACATAAGAAAAATCAAATTACCATTGAATTTTATTGAAATTAGCGAGTTAAGAGAAACAGATTAACTTAGATGCAGACAAAAAAATTCGGAAGAGAGAGGGGGAATCATTCGCCTGCATCCAAGTTATCCGTTTATTTCACGCTTTGGCTCGTCCTTCTGCGCGTTCTACTATTAATGCTTCTTGTATGATAAATAATGATGTGATTGTACAATCACAATAACAAGTTTAAATCAGCATGCTCTTGATTTCCCTATGCAGAGTTGTGGACTACGGATTCCCCATGTGAAATATGAGTAATTGGGGCAGTAGTTTTTTCAAGAGGGAATTCAATGATAAACCTTGTGCCTTTTCCAACCTGGCTTTCAACGCTTACCTTACCATTTAATGCTTCAGTCAGCTTTTTGACCACTGCTAAACCGAAACCTTGCCCTTTCGCTTTAGTTGTAAACAAGGGCTTGAAAAGTTTGTCTTTTGATTCCTCAGGTATACCCACGCCAGTATCTTGGATACTTATCACTAACTTATGGTTATTCTTTGCAGCTTCAAGGGTTAGCTTTCCACCTTTTGGCATGGCTTGAACTGCATTTGAAGCCAAATTTGTTAGAATTCTCTTCATCGCTGCAGGATCAGTCTTTAATTTACTAAAACATGGTTCAACAGAATAGGAGACATTAATGTTCTCAGGAATTTTTAAGTTTGAAAAAACATCATCAACAATTTTTGTTAGGTCAGTTTCCTCAATAGAAGGAGCCAAAGGTTTTGCATAGTCTTGAAGATCGGTAACAATCTTGTTAATGTAAAATGCATTATCTTCAATTGATTGTATGCTTTCTTGGAGGTACTTTTTTGCTTCGCCCTCCGATAAATCCTCTATTTCTTTTTTTGATAAGAACAGTTCGCCGATGATAGCTTGCAAGGGATTCCGGATGTCATGGCCAACCATTCCCGCCGTAGCGCCAATAGCCGCTAAACGTTCAGAATCTTGAAGCTGCTTTTCAAGATTTCTGTGCTGAGTAATATCATTAAATAGGATACCTACTTTTCGGGGTTTTTCTTCACCGACTGGAAATGCAAAAACATCATACCAACGATTCAACGCTTTTGCTTCATTCGTAAATCGCACTGGTTCCCCTGTCATGGCAACCTTACCGTAAATCTCAAACCAGTTTGACTCATGATTCGGAACAAGAGTGCGCATTAGTTTGCCTTCTGCCTCATGCAATCCTGTCTGTTTCTCAAAAGATGCATTGATTTCTAGAAAACGATAGTCCAAAGGTTTGCCATTCGCATCAAAAACCAGCTCTATAATACAGAAGCCTTCATCAATCGAGTCAAACAATGTTCGATATCTTTTTTCACTTGCCCTCAATGAAAGCATGCTCTTTTCTACTTTTTCTTCCAGTTTTTTACGTTCAATCGCATAGGTTATGGCTCGAACTAGCGAAGTTGGATCAAATTTTCCTTTGATCAGATAATCTTGTGCGCCTCTTCGAACTGCTTCTAAAGCGGTTGCGTCATCATTGAATGCAGTTAAAATTAGGATAGGCACCTTTTTTGCTGCTGTGTGTATTTTCTCAAAAGAATTTAGACCTTGACTGTCAGGCAATCCAAGGTCAAGCAGAACAGCGTCTATGCCGGATGCTGCCAAACGAGCTAGTCCTTTTGAAAGTCTGTCGACGCGCTCAATATTACTCGTAGAAAATTTCTCTTCAGTCAGCATCTCTTGGATGAGTCTGGCGTCGCCGGCGTTGTCTTCAATTAAGAGGATTGTTATTCTTTATTGCTCCTTTGGTGGCAGTTTCACTATTGTGAACCAGAATTCTTCAAGTGCATGTATTATTTCAACAAATCGGTTCAGGTCAACAGGTTTTGTAATGTAGGCGTTTGCATGCAGATTGTATGTTTTGATTATGTCTTCATCAGCCTTTGAAGTAGTTAAAATAATTACTGGAATATGCTTGAGCTTTGGGTCCTTTTTAATTTCTGCTAAGACTTCTCGACCATCTTTTCTTGGAAGATTCAAATCTAATAGAATCATGTCGGGCATGGGCGCCTGTGCAAATTTTCCTTGTCTATGTAAGAATTCCATTGCTTCAACTCCGTCTTTAGCTACGTAAATTTCATTTAGTACCTTTGCGTCTTTTAGGGCCTCTTTGGTTAAGCGTACGTCTCCGGGGTTGTCTTCGACCAATAAGATATCCACCGCTAATGCATCAACTCTTTTCATATCTTTTAATCACTCCTTTTTTGTTTGTTTAATGTGAAGTAGATAGTTGAACCTTTTCCCACTTGTGATTCAATCCAGATTCGTCCGCCATGGCGTTCCACGATTCTTTTGCATACGGCAAGACCTATTCCGGAGCCAGGATATTCTTCTCTGGTATGCAGGCGCTGGAAAATCTTGAAAAGCCTATCGAAATATTCTGGGGCAATTCCAATTCCATTATCCTGTACGGAAAACATGTATTCATTTTCTTTATCTTGAGCTGACACATGTACGTGGGGTGACTCTTTTCCATGGAACTTTATGGCATTGCCGATTAAGTTTTGGAATAGCTGAACAAGTTGCCCGCCGTCAGCCATCACTATTGGAAGCTTATCATGCGTTACCAGAGCGTTATTTTCTGTTATCGATGCTTTCAGATTCAGAAGTACAATGTCGAGTGTTGATTCTACATTTGTTGGTTCAAATGGCTTGCCGAGTCTATTAACACGTGAGTAAGTTAAGAGGTCTTCAATTAATCCTCGCATTCGGTTGGCACCATCAACGGCGTAAGCGATAAATTCGTCTGCTTCCGTATCTAGTTTTCCTTTGTATCTCCGCTCCAAAAGCTGGACATAGCTTGCTACCATACGCAGGGGCTCCTGAAGGTCATGCGATGCTACATAAGCAAACTGTTCTAATTCGGAATTTGACTGTTTGAGTTTTTCCATGGTTTGTTTTATTTCGTTCTCCATTGCGTTGCGTTCGGTTACGTCTCTTGCAGCTGCAAAAACACCCTGTATGTCGCCCTGTGGGTTTCGATAAATTGACGCGTTGTATAAAACGTCGGTGATTTTGCCTGACTTATGACGAATTGCCAATGGATAATCTTTGACTAAGCCTTCGGTGAAAACTTTCTGGTATCCTGCTCTTGCGTCTCGGGGTTCTGTGAAATAGTCGGAGAAATCGCTACCGATAAGTTCTTCTCGGGTGTATCCGGTAACGTCCTCAGTTGCCATGTTAACATCGGTAATCTTTCCTTCCTTGCTAATGGTAACTAGCGGATCTAAGCTTGCCTCGATTAAACTTCTTGAATAAAGAGAGGCAGCTAACAATTTTTGTTCAGCTATTTTGCGTTCGGTAATGTCCCGCGCAGCTGCGAAAACTCCCTGAATTGTGCCATCTTCATTTCTATAAATTGTGGCGTTGTATAGTACATCAGTGATTTTGCCAGATTGGTGACGTATAGCAAGCGGGTAATCTCTAACGTACCCATCTGTAAACACTTTTTTGTAACCTAGGCGAGCTTTTCCTGGTTCCGTAAAATAATCTGAAAAATCGCTTCCAATTAATTGCTCACGTTTGTAGCCTGTGACTTCCTCAGTTGAGCGGTTGACGTCTGTGATTTTGCCGTCGGCGCTGATGGTGACTAAGGGATCTAGGCTGGATTCAAGTAAACTACGAGAATACAAATATGCGCTTTTCAGCTTCTCTTCAGCTTGCTTACGCTCAGTGATGTCTCTCGCCGCAGCAAAGACACCCTGAATCTTGCCTGTTTCATTCCTGTAAACGGCAGCATTGTATAAGACATCCGTGATTTTTCCAGACCTATGCCGGATAGCCAAAGGATAATCCTTAACAAAACCGTCTGTGAAAACTTTCTTGTAGCCTACTCTAGCTTTTTCGGATTCAGTAAAGTAATCTGAAAAATCGCTTCCAATCAATTGCTCTCTTGGACAACCAGTAACTAATTCTGTGGCTCTGTTAACGTCGGTTATTTTTCCTTTAGCACTGATTGTTACAAGAGGATCAAGGCTTGCTTCAAGGAGACTCCGAGCGTACAACGATGCAGAACGGGTCTTATCAACCGTTTTTCCATTATCGGGTAACTTTGCGTTTTTCACCAAATATAGGTTGCCTTCGCAATAATTCTCAATTAATAACGGACTACTACAAAATATTTGACGATAAAAGCTTTTTCGTTTACTGCTACAAAAATGGACGCACATTAATAATTTTAAGAAAACATCGCTGAAGTGCAATTGATGCAATGAATGTTCGACACTTTTTGGGATATAGAAAACATTAGTTAAGTTTAAAATCTTCTCTTAAGATATAGGTAGAGCACCAATCTAGGAGTGCAGGGGATAAGGGTTTATGGTAAATCAGCCACCGCAACGTGCACGCGGCGTAAAAGTGCTCAAAGCCGTGTCGTCACCCCTCAGACTGCAAATCCTCAACCTCCTTTTCGACAAAAGCGCCCTCTCATACACTGAGTTAATGAACCAGCTAAAAATGAATCCTAGCCGAGACGCAGGCAGATTCGCTTATCACCTAAAATTTATGTTAAAAGCAGATTTGGTTGAGGCAGATGTTGAAGCAAAAAAATACTATCTAACCGACCTCGGCAAAATGGTTCTTGACGTCGCAGACCGTGTGGAAAAGAAGGCGTTCAAGCCAAAGGGAATGCTGGTTCGCACATCCCATTTAACACTTGAAGAGTTTGATGCAAACAAAATAGCAAATTCTCTCATCAGAGAAGCAAAAGTGCCTGCTGAACTTGCGCAAAAAGCTGCGAAAGAAACTGAAAAACGCCTAATCAAATCAAAAACAAAGTATTTGACTGCTGCTTTAATCAGGGAAGTTGTAAATGGCATTTTGATTGAGAAAGGGTATGAAGAGTACCGTCATAAACTCACAAGAGTCGGCATGCCCGTACATGAGGTAACCGCTTCTATAGAAGCAAAAGACCAAGCCACAGACTCAACAACACTACTTACAAGGGCAGGCCAAACCGTCCTTAGCGAGTACACGTTACTCAACATTTTTCCAAGAGACATCGCAGACGCTCACCTCTCAGGCGCCATCCACATTGACAGTTTAGGTACATGGATACTGAAACCAAACGAAGTCAGCCATGACCTGCGGTTCTTCTTTCAAAACGGCGTCAGAATGGACAATCCACTTCAAACATCAATGGAGCCTCCAAGCGATTTTGAATCTGCCTTGTCAATTGCTTTCAATGTGTTCTTGCATGCAAGCAAAGAAACAAATCGGGGGCAAATATGCAATTACTTCAACGTTTTCCTAGCACCCTTTGCTAAAGGCGCTGAAACCACAAGAATAAAGGAAAATTTACGTTTGTTTATTTTGAACTTGAACCAGCATACTGAATCTACATTAGTGCTTGAACTTTCAATTCCAAAGTCAACCGCTGAAAAAGAAGCAGTTGGTCCACTTGGAAAAATCGCAGGAAAATATGGTGATTTCGTCCAAGAAAGCCAAAATTTAGCTACACTTGTCTGTGATGTATTTTTGGAAGAGAATGCTAAGAAGCCACTTCTTAATCCTAAACTAATTATAAAAATTAACCAAGACAGTTTAGGTGATGAAAACACCAAAGCAATTCTCCTTAAAGCCCACCGATTAGCCGCAGAAAGAGGAACACCTTATTTTGCAAACTTAACAAAGAAAGAAACTGAAAATACAGTTTTTTCACCGTCAGGAGCTAAACTTTCAGCAGATCTAACAGGAGACTGGGAAACCGACACCCTTCGCACTGGCTGTCTTGGTTGCGTGACCATAAATTTGCCCAGAATCGCTCAAGAAAGTGAGAAGGACAAAAACAAATTTTTCGAACTTGTAAGGGAACGTTTTGAAGTTGCTGCCCGAACCATTGGAATCAAAAACAACGCGTTGAAGCAATTTGGAAAGAACTCCTTGCCGTTCCTATTGAAAAGCTCCAGTGGAGACACATATTTCAGGCTTGAAAACTGCTCCAGAATAATCAATTTAGCCGGGTTCAGAGAAGCAGTAGAAGCTTTCACTGAAAAAAACATTAACTCCGAAGAGAGCCGCAAGTTTGCCGATGAAATTATTCAGAACCTTTTGGCTTTCAAACAGAAAATCGGCAGAAAACATGGAAAGCGCCTTTACCCCGTGATTCTTAGTAATTCTGAAGCATCAGAGAGGCTTGCCCAACTAGATGTGGAGAAGTATGGTGTGGCCAAAGTGAAGTTTTCAGGAACCAGAGAAAAACCGTATTATTCAACCGCCAGAAGATTCCAAGTGAAAGCTGCTGAAAACCTCACTATTCCTCCTGAAACGTTAGATATGGCGCAAAAAATGAAGGGGTTGAGTGCGGGCGGAACATTGGATATAATAGAGTTAGATGGTGTTGAAGTTAAGCCTGAAGCCTTAATGGATTTAACCAGGCGCCTCATTGAAAACCAATCCTTGGAGTTCTTCACTTACAACCGAATAATAAGTTACTGTGATAACTGCAAGAAAAGCTGGTTTGGAACAGTGCATAAATGCCCATCCTGCGGCTCTATGAGTGCACTGTCAACCTTCGACCGCTTTACTTCTACATAAAAGTTACTTTACGGCGCCAAGCACGAGCGCCAACAATGCCATCCGCACTACGACGCCGTTGCCAACCTGCGAAAAATAACATGCCTGAGGAGTGTTGTCAACTTCAGGGGCAATTTCGTCCACGCGGGGAAGCGGATGAAGAATGATCATGTCTTTCTTGGCGTTTTTTAGCGCTTTCAAATCGATTTTATAAGCGCCTTTAACTTTGGCATATTCCGCTGCATCAGGAAAACGTTCTCTCTGAATACGAGTAACGTACAGCACGTCGATTTGAGGCATTATTGTTTCTAAATTCGCATCTTCAGTAACTGGAATCTTCGTTTTTATTGTTTGAAGAACATCTTTACGCATACGCAGGCTTTCAGGCGAAACGAGAAAAAGTTCTACATTGTAGAATGCAAGGGCATAAGCAAGTGAGTGAACAGTGCGACCATACCGCAAATCACCCATTAAAGCAATCTTCAACCCGTCTATCTTGCCCTTCTCTTTACGCATAGTATACAAATCAATAAACGCTTGCGTAGGATGCTCTTCTGCACCTGTGCCAGCGTTTATAATTGGAACTATAGAAAATTCTGCAGCTAATTTAGCGGCACCCTCCAAACTATGTCTAAGAGCAATTGCATCAGCATAATGCTCAATTGTTCGCACAGTATCTGCCAGATTTTCGCCTTTTTTCACCGAAGCTATTTCAGCATCTAAGCCAATGTTTGATCCACCAAGTTTCAGCATTGCTGCTTCAAAACTTAAACGTGTGCGAGTACTTGGTTCAAAAAACAATGTGGCTAGGATTTTGCCCTTAAGCATCTCAGAGCCTTTTGAGGCAAGGGGCTCCATTGTGCGACTGACATCTAGAATGTGGTTGATTTCTTCACGCGAGAAGTCTTCAATTGAAATGATGTCTCTTCCTTGGAACTCCATTTTGAAGGCACCTAAAAACAAGAAAGCCGTTAACTGCTAAATAACACTTTGTATAGAAACATTCGCTTTTTTCTCCGCCAAGTTAGTGCTTATATGCTTTTGTGGTTGCTTGGCAACTGCAACACAGTTTTAATAGCAACCGTTTGCCATTACTATTTTAAATTAGAAATTTTCAAAAGGTGTTCTAAAATGGAAGCAGTCATGGAAAAAATTTCTAAAAGACAAAAATCAAAAGAAATTTTTAATTCTCAAGGATATATGCCTAGAATATATGAAGTCAGGTCACCATGCCAATGGCTTGAAAATTGCCACGAGGGTAAATGCCCAGCCTTCACAAGATTGAACGGCAACTTTTACTGTGCACGCCCCAACCAAGTCCACGGCTAAAATTTTTTTGGATTGTTGTTAACGCGACCTTAGCCTTAACCAGCTAAAGGTCAACTTTTTTTAATAGCATTAGCTCTTTAGTGCTGCTATCGCTTCCTTAATGATAGCAACTGATTTCTCAAAACGCTCTCTTGTTTCATTTGACAGTTCTAGCTCAATTATTTTTTCAACTCCTTGTTTTCCAATAACTACGGGCACGCCAACTGAAACGTCTGAAAAACCATATTCACCACTGAGACAGGTTGATACGCTCATAACACGGTTTCTTCCTGTTAGAATTGCATCTGCCGTTATGGCTATGACGGTTCCGGGAGCGTAGATTGTTGAGCCTTTAAGTTTTATAACATCCGCACCTGATGATATCGTTAAATGTACTATTCTTTCAATCTGGTCTTTAGTTAGCAGGTTTGTTATAGGAATACCTGAGACAGAAGCGTATTCAACCAGTGGAACCATAGAGTCACCATGTTCACCAATAACCAAAGCGCGGGTATCTTCTCTTGAAACATTAAGTTCATTTGCAATGTACGTTCTAAAACGCATTGTATCCAAAATATTGCCCATGCCAAACAAGCAACAACGGGGAAAACCTGATTCTTGAGCAGCAACATAAGTCATGATGTCAACTGGGTTTGTAACAATCATAAGCTTGCATTTAGGCGCATATTTAACAACTTCTTTAACGATTGATCGCATGATTTGGGCATTGGTATTCAATAGATCAAACCGGGTCATGTCAGGTCTTCTGCCAAACCCAGCGGTGACAATTACAAGTTCTGAGCCTTCCATTTGGCTATAGTCGCTTGTTCCACGGATTGTTCCATCAAATTCGATAGCGGGCGCCGCCTGCATCATGTCAAGGGCTTCTCCTTTTGCTTGATTTTCATTAGAATCAATTAAGACGACATCGCTTATTTTGTAGCGAAGAATATCGAAAGCGGCTGCACTTCCAACTTTGCCGGCGCCAATTACTGTAATCATGGGTAAATACCTACTATTTGATACATAACAGTTATACAACCTTTTCAATTTCAAAAAGAACTACTTTAATAAATGATTCTTAGAATAAAGCTTTTACTGAGTACATCTTAACCCTTGAATGACTCGATAATAGAGTTTAGCATAATTTAAAAGTTCGCTGTAAAGGTCGTTACACCTGATGGAACAATTACTCCTTGAGTGAAAGGATATGTAGTACCGTATGAGCCAAGGAGTTGAACGGTATAAGATTGCCCACCTACAAGCAAAATACTGTATGCCTGATTTATGATAAGAGCACTCGAACTGTTTCCTGAGACTATGTTGGTGAATTCTATCTCGGTAAATCCTGTTTCACTAATTGTACCTGATACTTTCACTTGATTGTTTGTTCCAGTTCCGCTTTTCGTAGGAAACTTAATAACCTCACTAATTGCTATTCCTAACACTAAACCAACCACTAAACCGATTACAATACCAATGATTAGTTTACTAACCATTTTGCGTATCTTCTTTTTTTATTTATTTAGCTTATTCTGAGCATTACAGATTTAAGACTTCTTAACTAATTGAGTTTGAAGCCATAACTCTGCCTTTTCGTTTGCTAAATCAACAATCAAACCTCTAATAAGGTTTTCAAGAATAGCTACCTGTTTTCCAGAATAGTTTCCTTCTGTACTAAGAATACTAAAAATTATATTCCCCTTGTCATCTATGCTTATGTCTTCTGTGTGCTCAATTGAGTTTTGCGAAATTCTTTAAACAATATAAAGGTAAAGCATTACATAGTATCTAAAAGAGGCATGTGGGGGTTCATCAATCAATAAGCATATTCAGATCCTAACAGTAATGCTTATTATTGCAACGATTGTTTTGTCAGCATCCAATTTCCCCGCCATTAAAGCGCAAAATGAACAATCCTCATGGACTACATTGACACCTATGCCAACAGCTCGAGGTGGACTAGGCGTTGCAGTTGTTAATGGAAAAATCTATGTTATCGGAGGTTTGAACGGTAATGAGCCGGTCAACAATAATGAACAATATGACCCTGTTTTGAATTCGTGGACTGTAGAAATGCCAATGCCAACAGCCAGAAGCGGTTTCGCAATTGCTGTTTATGATAGCAAAATATATGTCATAGGTGGAACAGTAGGCAATGGCTTTGTTGGAAACAACGAAGTATATGATCCTTCCACGAATACTTGGGAAACAAAAGCTTCTATGCCAACGCCCCGATCCGACTTAAGTGCAAACGTAGTAAATGACAAAATCTATTTGATTGGCGGAAAAAAATATTCAAATACAAATCCCTATTTCTCTGAAACAAACTTAAACGAAGTTTACGATCCAGCTAATGATTCTTGGACCACTAAAACATCTATCCCAACTGCTTCGTATGGATACGAATCGGCAACCATAAACGGAAAAATCTACATTGTTGGTGGTTCACAAACTATAACGGCTCAACAACAAAGTAGCGCCTCAATTGACGCCAATCAAGTTTATGACCCCAAAACAGACAATTGGACTTCAGCCGCAAATATGCTGACGATCGCTAGTTATGGTGCTGCAGCAGCCACTCAAGACTATTTGGCGCCTGCCCGATTATATCTTGCAGGTGGATATTCTCAGAACGTCTTAACTAGCAAAACTCAAGTGTATAATCCCTATAACAACTCATGGACAACAGGCACATCATTATCCTCGCCGAGAGCAGATTTGGCTCTTGCAGTCGTAAATGATGTTTTATATGCAATCGGCGGGTTTGACGGACAAAATTGGTTAAACATAAATGAGCAGTACAAACCAGCTGATTATGGGACCGTTCCGCCGAAACTTCAGATCACTTCTCCTGAAAACATAACTTACTCTAAAGTAAACTTGACTTTCAGCATCAACAGGGGTGCTTCCTGGATAGGATACAGTTTAGATAATCAAGGGAATATAACTGTAAAAGAAGGAACTAATACCAGCTTACTTGGTTTATCTCAAGGGTCACATAGCATCATACTTTATGCCAATGACAGCCAAGGAAACATGGGCTATTCTAACATAGTTTACTTTTCGGTAGATACGATTCCTCCAGTCATCAAGATATTAATTCCACAAAACCAAACATATGGTTCAACTGATACAGAATTGACTTTCACCGTCAATGAAAAAGTCAAAGATTTATCTTATAGTTTAGATGACCAGACCAATATCACTATAATCGGAAATGTCACTTTGCCAGCATTAACCGATGGATCTCACCGTTTAACAATTTACGCAACAGATGAAGTTGGCAATGCAGATTCAACTACTGTTTATTTTAGCATTGCTTCTTTTCCATTTGTAACAGTTGTAGCTGCTGTAGTCATAGTAATAATCGTTTCAGCCTCTGGATATCTGTTTTATAAACGTAGAAAAACTGGCAAAGGCGAAGAAAAAGAAACAAAAATAATAGATGACATTGAGAACAAATAAGAAATCTGATCATCAACAAAATATATTCATGAGTAAATCTTGCTATTAGCCCGATTAAAGCGCTGGAACAAGCAACAAAATCCCGTTTTGCGAAGAGAAAATTTAAGTAAATAAGAAATCAACGCTTACGGGAGGTCGCTGCAATGGGCTATGAAGTCGATTATACTGCTGGCGAGCGGGCAGGCTGTTCTTCAGAATTGGTAATTGCGGATCGAATTTTTTATGTAAAACATTTTGCTAGTAGCTCGTCAAGATTTTTCTCAGGAGACCAAAAAGGCATCATTCAAAAAGAAATTTCAAAAGCAGAATTTGACCTGTGGGTTAACATCTTAGCCGATAACGAAGCCCAAGCTCAGGAAGTTCAAAAAAGGCTTAGTTTAGGAAAAAAATACTAAATTCTAAACATCTTTCCATCGCGTTTTTTTTACGGCAATGTACAAAATAACTGCGCTCACCGCTATTAAAACTGCCCAATCAAAGATTAACAGAATACTTGATATTTTGAGGTAGCCGGTTGCTGAATGCATAATTTCTGCAGCATAGGTTGTGGGGGAAAGATAAGCAAGATAGTTAAATGGTGCAGGAATATAGGTTATAGGATAATAAACTGGCGGTAGAGTAGCAAACAATAGTGAAAGAAGTCGAGAAAAAGCGTAGCTTTGAACTACATCATTTGAAAAAGTAGACAACATGAACCCTAAAGCCACCGAAATCGCAAACATCAACAACAATACGATGGATAAGATTGCTATTTGAAGAAGTGAAGGGTGCAGGTAGATTCCAGCCAGCACAATAAGAATAACGATACCTGGAATTGAGTACACTATTTCTGCTAATGCCATTCCACCCATATACAAACGAGCGCTTGTAGGCGAACTCACAACCATGTCTTGAAGCTTGAAATCATTTTTTAAGTGAGAAAGGTCTGATTGAAGAGCAATTCCGCTTGAGAAAAAAATCATTATTAAGCCGCCTTCGATTGCGGTTCCAAAAAGGGCACCGTTTGTTACAAAGGTAACGACTGCCAGAAGCGAAAGCGGCGAAATAACTGTACTGATTAGTACAACGGGGTAATTTTTCATTTCATAAATGGCGTTTACAAGTACACCTGCAAGAATCTGGCTCAGTCTATTTCGCCTCAATCATGTATCTCCTGCTTTTTGCCCCACAAGGCTAAAGAAAATATCATCTAAAGTAACTGGTGTAATAGAGAATTTTACCCCTTGTTCAGCGAACAGTTTAGCCAATCGGAAAGCCTCCTCTTCATGAGTCATTACTTGGGTGACTCCCGTTTTGCTTGTGGTTACTTCGGCGTCTTTCAAAGATGGAAGAGGTGTGTTCGGGGGCAGTTTAATGCTGTATTGATATTTTGAGCTGTGTCTCAGTTCTAATAGGGTTCCTACAGAAACTAATTTTCCATCTTTAAGAATACCTATTCTATCTGCGAGTTGTTCTGCTTCTTCAAGATAGTGAGTGGTAAGAAAAATGAACCGGTCTCTTCCTAGCGCTCGAAGAATTTCCCAAAGTTCACGTCTCGAGATTGGATCAAGACCGGTTGTGGGTTCGTCAAGAAAAATAATGTCTGCTTCTGAAGCAGTTACTGTGGCGATAAGAACTTTCCTTTTTGTTCCACCAGAGAGGCGACTATTCAAAACGTTTGCGTATTGTTCTAGGCCAAGATTTGCTAGCGACTTGTCGGCAAGTTTTTTTGCATCATTATAGTTGTATCCTCGCCAAAGAAGATAGGAAAAAACGGTTTGTTTAGGAGTCATCCACCTTATTGTTCTGGCTTCCTGAGGGACTATCGCAATTTTTTCTCTCAATTGATTTTCCTGTGTGAGTATGTTAAAACCGTTGATGCTTGCGGTTCCAGCAGTGGGTTCAAGCTCAGTGGCGAGGATTCGGATAAGTGTGGTTTTTCCAGCGCCGTTTCTGCCGATTAAACCAAAAATACCTTTAGTTTCAACAGAGAAACTGACGTCCTCAAGTGCCTTTCTGTGATCCTCGTAAACCTTCGCTAATCCGTAACACTCAAGCTTGCCCATTCGGCATTACATCAAGAAAACATGACAATAATCAGGTATATTTGGGTTGTAATTTTGGAATCGCAAACCTGAGTTAGGTTTATATTAAAATTCTCAAATAGTCAAGCGAGGAAGAAGTACGATGCCTGTTCATTTACTTCCGTGGAACACTAAACTTAACCTGGTAGAAGAAGCAAATCGGCTTTATGATGCGGCTGGAACTTTCGATTGCATACAAAAAGGCGATCTTGTCGCCGTTAAGTTCCATGTTGGAGAGCTGGGCAATCCATATTATGTGCAACCAGTTTTCGTCCATGACATCGTTCGCAGAGTTAAGGAAGCAGGAGGCAAACCGTTCCTAACAGACTCAAACACATATTATCACGCACAGCGCAGCAATGCCTACGACCACATGAATAACGCGTTGATGAACGGATTTAACATGGCGCCATTTATTGTGGCGGATGGATTGAAAAGCGAAAATTACAGAACAGTGCCCACTAAAGGCATCTTGAAAGAGATTGAAGTCTCAGGAGCTATTGCGGAAGCTGACGCAATGATTGTTGTCACTCACTGCAAAGGTCATGAAATCAGCGGGTTCGGCGGAGCCATAAAAAACTTGGGCATGGGCTGCACCCCAAAAGCTGGCAAATTTCGGCAACACAGAACCGTAGGTATAGAAATAGACACAACCAAATGTGTGGGCTGTGGCAAATGCAAAGAAGCATGCGCAATGAATCTGCCTGAGATTATCGAAGGAAAAGCAAGAAATACCTCTAATCTTTGCATGCGCTGTCCAATGTGCAAGCAGGCTTGCCCTATGGAAGCCATAAGTTTCGTGAATCAGGAAAACATTTGCAGAGCGCTTGCTTCAGCAGCTTTTGGCGTTCTCTCGACCTTCAAAGCAAAAAAAGTGTCATATGTCAGCTTCGCCAAAGACATAACTCCAAACTGTGATTGCTTGCCTAGTCCAGGGGAAGTCATTATGAAAGACGTCGGAATCTTTGCCGCTAATTCTCCAGTCTCAATTGACGCGGCATTTCTGTCAATGATTAATTATAAATTATTCAATGAAGCCTCGCATGTGGATTGCATGTTGCAAGTTCAAGAAGCAAAGGCGCTAGGCATTAAAGGCGACGTGAAACCAAAAATAACCATGGAAAGTTAAGCAGTCCTACTGTTACATCAATCGATGCTTTACTGCTTCTGCCTTAATTCGCTTTCTTCTAATCAGGATGTAAGCAACCAAGACCAAAGCGCCAACTACACTTGCTAAAATTAAATAACGAGAAATACCTGCAACCTCATCCCAATTATTCCCTAAATACCATCCAACATAAATCAAAATCACGTTCCAAAAGATGCAACCCGCCGCTGTAAAAGCTATAAACTTCAGTAGTTTCATCCTAACTGCTCCAGCAGGAAATGAAACTATCGTTCTGAAACCTGGTAAGAGTCGGCTAAGAAACACCATTGAGGCGCCATGCCTGCTAAACCATGATGCAGCAATTTCAAGTTGAGTTTGAGATAAGAGCACTCTGCCTAAAATCTTGTGTTTGGCAAGAGATTGAACACCTTTTAATCCAATGTAGTAATCAACAAGTGATCCTACTATCCCCGCAACCGTTGCAATTGTGACTGCAATCCAAAAATTTAGGAGGCCACTAGAAGCTAAGTAGCCGGCAAAAGGAAGAACCACTTCGCTTGGAATTGGCAGAGAACTCGATTCAAGCAACATCAGCACGAAAATGCCGGCGTAGCCCCAAGACTGAACGGTGTCTTTTACATTATGAGTTAAAGAAATTATTGCGCTAATCAGTGGCCCGCTTGTCATTGGAGCACCTTCAATAAAGACATCTTCCAAAATCTCAAACAAAACGTAAACCACGATAGCGATGGCTATAGCTGCAACAATTAGTTTTGGAGCGTTTTTTCGCAGATTATTTCGACTTCGATTGTTTCCCAAAGGAATCTCTTAAACCTAATGTTCCTTTTTAACGTATTAGCTTATTCCTTTTTTCAATTTCCTTTCTGGAGAGTGTTTAGTTGCTTTTGTTTCTAAAAGGAATTAAAAAGTTAAGAAGATACCGGTTGGAATTTGAGCCGGGCAGCTTTAGTCTGAGAAAACCTTCGAATTTGCCTTTCTTAGTTGAATTCTTTTCTTTCGAAGAGAAGCAAACCCAAGATTGCAGTGATTATGAAGTAGAGTCCTATGATTGCGAGCCCTTCTGGTATTGTAGCGTGGAAAGTGGTGGTTGTAATTGTTTGGTTTCTGAACGTTTCTGTCTGTGTAATTTGATGCAACGGATATGGCGAAGTTAGAATGTTTCCTATTATTCCTGCACCGTAAGTTAGAACAAACCAGGGTTCAATTCCGACAAGGTCTGAGACCAGCGTTTGAATTAACGTGAATCCGAACAGAAAAAGGATAACCGTTACCAGAATAGATATGGAACTGCTCTTGAACAGCGAACTGAAAAAAAATGTGAATCCCATCACTGCCGCAAGATAAAACCATGCAAAGATTAAAGACTCGAGGAATTGGTACGGTAACCCTGCTGAGCCAAAATAGTAAACTCCATTAGCGATTGTGACTATTGTGAACAGGACCAGTATTGCAGTGGCAGCTAAGAAAGCCGATAGCCATTTTCCAATATATATTGAAGATCTTCTAATAGGATTTGGGATTCCGAAGTAACCTGTCTTATTCTGAAATTCTCCTGAAATTGCGTCTCCGCCGAAGAAAATTCCTGAAAGTATAATTACAAACGTTACTATGCTGAAACTGCCTGCACCACCCCACCAGCTGGAGTAAAACCCTAAGTTTGAAGATAGAAAGCCTACAGGTCGCCTCCACGCCACTACAATAGTAAGGGCCGCGGCTATCGCGAGAGTGATAATCAGAAGTATTAGGAATCTGCGTGATCTGAAATACTCAAGAAATGTGTATTTCATTGTGATGCCGATTTGCGCCATACTACTTGGCACTTTATTTCCAATTGTTGTTTCGGTTTCGACCATGTTTATCACACTGTTTCCTTGATTAGATTTAGATAGACACCTTCGAGTTCCGAGGATGCCACTCTGTAACTTATTACGCCGATATTCAGTTTTACCAGATCAGAAAGAATCCGTTCTTGCACATCCAATCCTCCGCTAAACCTAATTCGCAAGTTTTTGCCATCTGTTTGCTCTGCTGAGACTACATCGGGAAGTTTGGCGATCTTTTGTGTTATCATTTGGGCATCAATGGGACGCTGAAGTCCAACTTCAACCATGTTTGCGCCTCCAGAGAATTTGGCAGTGACATTGGAAATTGTGTCGTACACGAGCAGTTTTCCATGGTCAATCATGGCTACTTCATCGCATACTTCCGAAACTTCGCTAAGAATGTGAGAGCTCATGAAAATCAGTCTATTCTTGCTCTTGAAAGATTTGACAATATCTCTGACCTCACTCATCCCTCTTGGATCAAGTCCAGTGGTGGGTTCATCCAGAAGAAGGATAGATGGGTTACTGAGAAGCGTTGAAGCAACGCAAATTCTCTGTTTCATCCCCTTGGAAAATCTCCCGACTCTCTTATCGATCCACTCATTCATGTGCACTTCAGAGATAGCCTCTTCTATTCTCTTCTTAATCTCTGCCGAGGGCACTCCCCGTATTTCGGCAATCATCGACAAAGCTTCACGTGGTGTCAATGAAGGATATATTTCGGGCGTCTCGATTAACGAAGAAACAGATGCCAACGCTTTTTTCTTCTCAGTATGCACGTTAATACCGTTTATTAGGGCTTCACCCGAAGTAGGACGAATTAAATCTGTGAACATTTTGAGCGCAGTTGTTTTTCCTGCACCGTTCGGACCCAGAAAACCTACGCATTTAGCCCCTTCAAGCTTCAGGTTTAAAGCTGAGAGAGCCGTGAATGAGCCGTATTGTTTTGTTAAATTAACTGCTTCTATAGATGGCATCGTGATACGCCTAACAGCGTTGACGAGTCGCTGCTTAAAAAGCTAGACTAACTCGAATGGAGCAACAGAATGTTACACAATAGAAAGTTAGGCTTTTTGGAGTAATGGTGGTTGAAATTCAGAGAAATCTGCAGTGGGAACGCTTTTTAGAATCACCTCTTAAGAAAGAGCTGTGGTGGGGCCGGCCGGATTTGAACCGACGACCTTTACCCAACAATGGCGAGAAGCCAAAGTTTACGGGTTTCTTCAAGACAGCTCCAGAATTATATCATTCCCCCGAAGGAGTCAGCAAACCCGAACTGTTTCTGGAGCCCGTCGTCTTACCCTGGCTGGACTACGACCCCACCTAGGTACGGCAATTAAGTGAAACTGCAACAATAAAAATATAACCGTTCCCTAGATAGAAGGAAGCATAAACAAATAAGGGCGAAATAACAGAAAGAGTAGTTTCATGACAGCTGAGATTGATTTTGCGGAATTAACGAAGGAAAAATGTAAGTTCAAAGTTGTTTCGACGAGGCATCTTGCTGATTTACAGCGTGAAATCGAAAATCTCATAGAGCAGGGACAGCTTGACAGCGAATTTGTCCAGCAGCATCTGTCTCAATTCAAATTTACTCCACCTGAAGAACTAAAAAATGCAGAATCAATCATCGTGGTTGCCATGCCCAGACCGCCGACAAAGGCGATTTTTAATTGGAACGGAGAAAAACAAGCCTTGATTTTGCCTCCCACTTACACAGCATACGATGAAAAGAGATTGCTTGTTGAACACGCAGTGGCAAAAGCGGTTGAGAAGGGAGGGTACAAAATTGCTACGCCCAATTTGCCGCTGAAGTTGCTTTCAGTGTGTAGTGGGTTAGCAGCATATGGGCGAAACAACATCGCTTATGTTGGCGAAATGGGCAGTTTCATGCGTTTAACCGCCGTTTACTCGAATATGCCATGTGAAATGGATAATTGGCATGAACCGGAAATGATGAAAGCCTGCGTGAACTGCAACTTGTGTCAAAATGCTTGTCCAACCGGAGCCATTTCTAAAAATCGTTTCTTGCTCTACGCAGAAAAGTGCCTCACATACCATAACGAGAAAGACGGCAAAATCCCGTTCCCAAAATGGATTAAACCCCAGTGGCACAATTGCATAGTAGGTTGTATCAGATGCCAAGCCGCGTGCCCCGAAAACAAGCCATATCTGGGCAGGTTTGGGGAAACAGCTGAGTTTGATGAGCAGGAAACCAAGTTTCTGCTAAAAGGTATACCCCGCGAGCAAATTCCAGCGTTAACCATGCAGAAATTGCAGTTGCTTAGTTTGACTGATTATTTAGGTGAAATGCCTCGAAATCTTTCGCCTCTTTTAAAATAATACCTGAAACGTTAATTAATTGTTTCAATGGATCTGTTTTTTTCAAGAATTTTGATGCCTAATGTAATTATCCAGCTTGCTCCGGCGAGACCAGAGATGATTTCTGGAATGGCTACGTTTGGTGCATAATGGATTATAAAATACAGAACCCATGGAGCTGCAGCGATGATTGCAACAAGTATCGTGAACATAGCCATCTTTGTTTGGTGTTTAACTGCGAAAGTGCCTGTAATAATCAACAGAGAAATTGGTAGAAATACAAAGAAAGCAACAGAAACCAAGTAGTGTGTTGGAGAAAAATTTTCGTTAAATATTCCTATGCAGATTAAAGCTATTGTTGCCGCTGCAAAGACACCTACGCCAATTTTGCCAAGCAAATTTCCCTTAAAATATGAGTACATGCCAAATATTGCAAAGTTTAAGGCGAGAAGGCCACAAGCGAACAGCCCGACATTGAAAATTATCCCCGTAACACCCTGTATAACTCCCAAGTCGCTTAGGGCATTATTTATCCAACTGAATTGGAGATGGGTTGCGATTGCAATTATGATGCAGATGAATGCGAAAATGGGAGCTATTATTCCGCTTGCCGCACCAATTCTTTGCAGACTGTTTGCCCTAGAATCAGACAACCCATTGATTCCTCAGCAACCTTAGTGGGTTTAACTTGTTTTAAGAGTTTGCATCCTCTGGAACAAACCGCATTAGATTCTGAAGCGAACGCAGTTTCTCTTTATCTCCGATTTTAGCTTGCTGCACCGATTCCTTGAGAATTTGGATTGATTCATCCATTGCTTTGCGATCAACTGGATAGGGAACACCGTCTTTGCCTCCGAATGCAAAACTGAATTTCACTGGATCTTCCCAACTTGGTTTTTCTCCATAAACTAACTCTGCTACAAGTGCTAAACCGCGAACCGTGGCCGGCCCAACTCCTTTCACACTTAACAGTTCCTCATAGTTACTGGGTTGAAACTCGTACACTCTGCTCAGCGTATCCCAATTGATGTTTCTGGGCATGTTAAGCGTATTGAGGGTTTGCTGCCAAGGGTCATCTGTTTTTGGTAGCCAATCTTGCAGTGAAGCTTGGTTGAGCGGTTTTGCTGTGGATTGAATGAGATTCATGAGTTTGCGTGTGGGTTCTTTGGCAAGGTCAACGGATGTTTTTCTTGCGGCTTCGCTATCCTTTGCTACCATGTTGAGGGCCATTTCACGTTTTGTATCTCCGACTATGGCGTTGTGCGGTTCAACAACAAAATCAGCCACGTTATCTGATAGCCAATGGTAACGTCTCGCCGAGCGGTCTTGCTCGCTCATGCCCTGCTGAATAACAGCCCACTCCTCATCTCTTGTTACTAAAAAGGCGTGGTGATACAGTTGGTATCCCGCTTGAATTGCGGCGCTGTCAACTTTTGCAGCCATCTTGCTGTCATAAGTTAGGGCTTGGATTGTTTCTTCTGAGAAACCGAACTTTTCACCTGCCACGGCGATGTCGCTTGGTGTTTTCTTTGAGGTTTTGCCTTTTCCTCCGCAGACAGCGATGCCGTGCTCTTCCGGCGAAATGGCGCCTTTGAGGATGCCCGTGACTACGGTGGTGACTCCGCTGCTGTGCCAATCGTAGGCTAAAACGCAGCCCAAAGCTTGAAACCAAAACGGATCCGACAAACGCTGAATAAAAGTTTGTGTGCCATATTCCTCAACCATGATGTCGGCTATTTCTTTGGCTAATTTACGCATTCGAACGGTAAGCCATGAAGGTGCTTTGCCACCATGAAGAGGCAAATTTGCGACACCGGTTCTAAACATAACAAGTTCTCTTTGGTGGATAGTTTCTGATTTTCGATTTTCTCTTGGTGCAGTAGCTATTTAGGCATTTTTGCTTCGGACGGCGCAATTTTTGTTGTTTGTGTTTTGGGTTGCTTTCTTGATTTGGGGCTTGTGGTGTTTGCAGGTTGCGGTTTTTTATGTGAGAATCTGTGATAAAATGTGAGAAAAAGGAAGTGACAGGTTGGTCTATTGTGTCCCGAATCTGTTATTGACGGTTCTTTGTGCAGTTTTTGTTTTTTGTGTTTTAAGTTGCTTTTTATGTTTAGGGTTTGTTTTATTGGCAGGTTGAGTCGAATAAAGTCTAATAAAGTCGGAAAAAGTCCAAAAAAGTTCAGAAAGAGAGGGAGGGTCCATGGGCTTCACTTTTGCCACTGTTTTTGTTCTTTGTGTTTCAGGTTGCTTTTTTGATTCAAAACTTGATTTCCTTGCAGGCTGCGTCACTATACGTCACTATCCGTCGCCAAACGTCACTAAACGTCACCACACGTCATAAAACGTCACAGAACGTCACTGCCCGTCAAAATCTGAAAAAGTTCCGCAATTTTGTTCTTTGTATTTTAGGTTGGTTTTTTGAAGCAGAATCTAAATCCTCTGCGGGCTGCGTACACAGAAGCAAACCTAAGCAAAAGGAAGCAAACAGAAGCAAAAGCAAGCACACCTGCGCAAACCTAAGCAAACCTCCCCATTTTTTTTCTTTGTGGTTCAAGTTGCTTTTCTGCGTGGAAGCTTAATTTTCTTGCAAGCTGCGGCTCTACGGGTCTCTGTGCGTCTCCCTGCGTCTTCTCCCGTCTCGCTGCGTCTCCTCGCGTCCCAAAAAAACTCTCCCAAGCAATCCAAGTACAAAGGCAAAGTCAAAGATCAGCAGAGCCTAAAGAGCCTTTATAATTCAGCCTGCTTATGAGAAAACCTATCAAGGAGACAAGCGGTTGCATAATCCACTGTTAACCAAAAAAAGCAGAGCCGTCTTCCTAACCATACTAGCAGGCATCTTATGGGGCACCTCATTTCCAATTATCAAAATCGGCTTAACATACATTGACCCGTTCGCGTTTGTTTTTTGGCGGTTTCTAGTTGCAACCACCACATTGCTGGTTGTAATGCTGCTTCTCAGAAAGCTTGAATTCAAAATGGCAAACAAGAAGCTACTCGTCTTTTTAGGAATTGCGAACGCCGCAGGTTACCTGCTTCAATACGTAGGCATGAATTATACAACCGCTGCAAAGGCTGCACTTTTCATTAACCTAAGCGCCATTTGGGTTGCCATCTTAAGTCCCAAGTTGCTGGGTGAAAGTTTTTCGAAAAAGAAAATTGCCGGTGTATTATTTGGATTAACGGGAATCGTATTTGTCAGCACCAACTTGGATTTTTCAACGATAGGTCAAGGGCAATTAATCGGGGACTTGATGCTCATCGTTTCAGGTGTTTCTTGGGCGCTTTTCATGATCTACAACAAGAAATTGATTATGAATTCAACTTCGGCGACCTTTCAATCTATGACGTGGGTTCTTGTATTAACGATGCTTACAATTGCGCCTTTCGCGGTTTTGTCTGGCCCACGATTTTTTGATTTAACAGGAACCGCATGGTTGGCGATTTTTTACACAGCAATAGTTTGTTGGGTTCTACCATATTATATGTGGCTGGAAGGGCTTAAGCATCTTTCAGCGTCTACTTCGACAATTCTGCTTTTATCTGAAATAGTAGTTGCAGTCATCTTATCGATCATAGTTTTGAAAGAGCCAATTACAATATTCTCCAGCATTGGAGCCTTCTTAATTGTCATCGCGATTGCATTGGTATCTCTAAAATCGAAATAATGTTTAGTGAAAATCATTTTTTCGACAATGGCTTAAGCTTAAATACATAAAGCCTCGAGATATGAGGGCTAGGGAGAAGAAATGGCAAAAAAACTAACAATGATTCTAGTTGTAATAATGCTCATTGTAGGCTTCGGCGTCGGTCTCATTGCAAGTCCTTTCATCGTAACAACAAGCAATTCATCGACAGATACGGTCTGGAGTAATATTGAGAAAAGAGGATACATTAATGTAGGGACAGACCCAAGCTGGCCACCCTACGAACAGCTTGATAACGCGACTGGTGCAATAGTCGGGTTCGAAGTTGACTTGGCAAACGTCTGCGCACAGAATTTGAGTTTGACTATTCACTGGCACGACGTAAGTTTTGACGACATCATAACTGAAGTTCAGAATGGTCAACTTGACATGGGAGTTAGCGGCTTCTCAATAACAGCAGACAGACTTAACAGCGTTTCATTTACAATTCCGCACACCACAACAGCAGCACAACTTATCATGACTCAAAGTGAAGTTAGCAAACTACACATAACTAACGGCACAATAACATCGCTGACGGACATCAAAAACCTAGGTATAAAAGTTGGAACCCAGGATGGAACAACCGAGCAATCCGAACTCCAAGCAGCCGGAGTAGACACAAGATCGTGGGGCAGCTTTGCAGATGCTATTCAGGACATGTCAAGCGCTAATCCAAGTGTGCAGGCTGTTTATGCTGAAACTCCAATAACAACAGCTTGGATTGCACAATATGCGACTCAAGGAGTACCTATTGACATCGTATTTCAACATCCATACTACCCATGTGCCTTCGTTGTCAGCAAAAATGCTCAAACCTTCCTTGCAAAATTTGACGGCGCGATGTCCAATGTCATTAGCACGGGACAACTAGATCAATTGAAAGTAAAATGGAATGCTTAAACCAAACGTGATCCGTCTTGGATGTAGGGCAACAACTAATTTTCCTGTTAGAGGGAGTCCCCCTCACTTTTTCCGTTTCCATCATCGCCTTTTTCGTTGGTTTAGGCATAGGGTTGCCATTAGCATTCCTACGCGTTTACGACGCTGAAGTTGGTTTCATCGTCGATGTCTACGAAAAGGTCTTCAGAGGCATACCAGAAATTGTACTAATGCTTTTTCTTTATTTCGGCTTAGGCCCAATCTTCAGTTTTCCCTTTGGTAATCCCTTCTTCGTAGCAGCCCTTGTTCTGGGCCTGTCTAGCGGGGCAGATCAGTCTCAAATCTTCAGAGGCGCCATTCGAGGTGTCGGAGACGAGCAGATGATTGCCGCACAATCTGTTGGCTGTTCCAAATGGCAGGGAATTTGGCATATTATGGTTCCACAAGTTATAACTTTTTCAACCCCAAGCTTAGGAAGCGAGTATGCGCTCTTAATCAAGAACTCATCATACGTATGGGTTATAGGCATACTAGATATTATGCAAAAAGCACTTTATCTAAAAGTAGCGCAGTATGAACTTATAACACCTTTCATTTTCGCTGCTGTGTTATACATTGCACTTACCTTCCCAATTGCCATGTACCTTGATCGGCTGGGAAATAAAAGAAAGAAAAAAATAGGATTGTAGAAAAATGAGCGACATAGTAATGGAAGCTAAAAATGTCTGCAAAAACTACGCGAAACTTGAAGCAGTAAAAAACGTGTCATTGCAAATCAGAAAGGGAGATATTAAACTGATCTTTGGACCGAGTGGTTCAGGAAAAAGCACGTTTCTCCGCTGCATGGCGATGTTAGACAAGCCTGACAGCGGCGATATTTACCTAGGAAAGGAATGCCTTACTAAACCAGGCGTGGACTTGAACAAAGCGCGAGCAAGAATAGGCTATGTATTCCAACACATTTACCTCTTTAGAAACCTTACAGCTTTAGGAAACGTAGAATTAGCTCTTAGAGTCGTGCTTAAACTTCCAAAAGACCAAGCTCGCGAGCGTGCCTTAGCCGCGTTAAAAGAAGTGAAAGTGATCGATTGCAAGGATCGATATCCCTCCCAAATGTCTGGCGGGCAAGCACAAAGAGTAGGAATTGCACGTGCCATCGCACGCAATCCCGACATCATTCTGCTCGATGAGCCCACATCAGCGTTAGACCCCGAACTTACAGGAGAAGTCATCGATACTCTGCGAGATCTTGCCCACGAAGGAACAACAATGGTCATAGTAAGCCATGAAATGCCGTTTGCCCGTGAAGTTGCAGAAGAGATGATTTTCTATGACGAGGGAAGTATTCTGGAAACAGGAACACCAGATCATTTTTTCAATGCACCTGATAGTGATCGAGCAAAAAAATTCATGACGAGAATAATTAATAAAACAACCAGAGAATAAGCAATGTTTGGACAATTTGGCCCTATATTTCTGCACTGGGGTTTAATCCTTCAAGGACTTCAGTTGACAGTTGAGATTACGCTTTTCGGCGTTTTTTTAGGGTTAGCTTTGGCAATAATGCTGGCAATTGGCGACATATATGGAAACAAAGTGGTCAAGGGAATTATTGCAGTTTATGTAGAAGCGTTCAGAGGCAGTCCATTGCTTGTTCAATTGTTGATAGCTGAATACTCCATACCTGCAATAACGCATATCCCGATCGACCCGTACGTTACGGCTTTCTTGGTTTTTGGGATAAACAGTGCCGCATATCAGAAAGGCTACCTCAAAGCTGCCATGGAAACCATATATGAGGATCAAATGCAAGCTGGCCTGTCAACTGGCATGTCAAGGTGGCAGACCCTAAGGCATATTATAATTCCCCAAGCTTTGCGGATAGTTATTCCTTCGTGGACCAACGAGTTCTGCTCTCTCACAAAGAGTTCATCCGTTGTGTCTTACGTTGGATTATATGACATGGTAGGTGCAGGCAGACAAATAATAGGAGATTACTACATCGTCCTCCCAGTCTGGTTGGTCATTGGATTAATTTATCTAGCATGGATTACCGGGTTCACCAAAATAATGGATATTATATATGAGAAGAAGAAGATACCTGGTGTAGAGCTACTAATGCAATAAAGCCTGCACAAAAACTTGATTCTTAAGGTAGCTCAACTATTCCTGCCACCCGCAGTTTTGAGCCTTCCAGATACATCAAAACCGCCTTATCGTTGGGTCGATAAACAAGTGGTTTATCCAATGTTAAAGTTAAAGCTGGCTTTTTTGCGTCACTACCTAAAGCAACGGCTTCCACTTTAGCGGTTATGAATTGAGTCCAGTGGCCAACATGCATGACCATTCCTTGCTTAATCGGCATCTGCCAGTACTTAACTAGAGATGCCTGCGATTCCAACCTCGACTCGGTCTTAATTGAAGAATCATTCGTTAAAACTGTACCGCGATCCAAATCTTCCACTTCAATGTTTTTTAGTGCAAGCCCAACACGGTCGCCTTCGCCTGCAATATCAAATTCGTCGTCATGTTTTTGGATTGAGCGCACTTGAGCTGTTTTTGCTCCTGGCAAGACGTTTAGAGAAGAGTGTTTCTGAATTACTCCTCTTGTAACTACGCCAAGTATGACGACGCCTACACCTTTAACATTAAATGCATGATCCACTGGAACCGTTCCAATCGCCGACTGTCCAGCGGACAAATCGGCTGGTTTTTGCTTTGCAGCTTCAGCCAAAAGTTTTTCTCTTAAAACAGTTGGGTCATCTGTCAAGAATTCGAAATTCTCAAGGCTTGTTCCTTTTATAAGTTGCTCAATTTTTTCTTTTGGGATATAGTTTCTTAAAATGAAATAGCCGTTTTTAATGTCAGCGCATTGAAGCATGACTAGGCATTCGCCAAATGTGGCATCGATTTGATCCACCACTACTATGGCTTCTTTCGATAGGGAAACAGCATAGAATAGTGGAGCTAACCTTTCAGGGTACCGTTCTGGTTCAATCAGAGTTACGGTGTCTTCGCCTTTTTTGATGTTGTAGAAAGTAATATCTGTTGATGTTCCTTTTTTGCCAAGATTTGCGCTGTAGCCTAAGGCACCCAACACAGCAACTGTAATGTTTCCCATGTTATCATTACCCTGTGGATAACCCCATGTGCCTGACTTAAAGATAAGTATTTTGAGAATTCCGGCAACTTAATTCGTTTTAACCTGACTGGTCAAGGTTTGATTTCTGCGTTTTTCGTCTTAACCGTTTGTTGATGTTGGAAAAAGTTGCAATTATTCCTTTGAAATCGACTATAATCAAAGCCACCAAAGTAAGCAAAGGTATGAACGCATATGCGTATAGCGCGGTGCCTAAGCCTCGATTGAAAACCATGTTAAGGAAACCGATGCCCGTCGCGGGGTAAAAAAGAACCAAGTTTGAAACGATTACCGCAGCGACAGCGGTTTTTAGCGAGGAAGCAATGTTGTTCTTGTTGTAAAAAATAAAAAGGGGCAAACCAAGCAAACCAAATCTAGGGTCAAAAGCCGCGAAGGCAAAGACGATTCCAGAAGCCACTGATTTACCTTTGAAGCCAAGATAGAAGGATAGCAGAAAGAGGAAAGTTTCAAAAACTTTTGCTTGTCCCTCAGCCCATTGCCAAAAATAAGTGGCGAGTGGCCCCCAATGTGGCAAAGGAAAAGGCAGTAAAGCAATGGCGGCAACAATCAAGAACGGGACCAATCCTTTCCGATAAAGCAAACTATAAAGCAATATGGCAATCAATGGCAGAAGCGCAAATTGAAAAACATCAAACGCAACTAATCCCTGATGGTAATTGAAAAACAGGAATGGAGATACCAGCAAGAGGAACGAAGGGAAGTATTTGTAATCCTGCGGATGCGGATTGATAATTGGCTCTCCGTCGTTGACTATTCCATGGGTGTAAATGCTTGCGGGGTTGTGCAAAAGTCTCCACGCGCCTATATAGTAAGCTGAAAAATCTTTTGCAAGCGTTCCACCCCCATCAAGCCTAAAAGTTTCAGGATAAGCCGACAGGAAAACATAAAAATTAAAGATTATCAGAGCTGAAATGATTAAGACGGCTAAAATTTTGTTTTTTCTCGAAAATGGCCGGTGAGTGTTATTCAAACGATTTTCCTCAAATTTACGTACTGCCGCTCGTCAGTTCTTTCCATTTATTGCTTTGCATATGCATATAATATCTTTCGCTAAGAACAACTGTGTTTTCTTCTTTGCATGGTACGCAAGTAGAAGACATTACGTTAGGAAATCAATAATTGATGTTAGTCGGAGGCGCACTTTTAATTAACACATGTCGCTGGCAAACCAAAATATTGTAATTTACCACAAAAGAATGTACGAAAGGTTCTTAAGTAATTGGGCATTTCTCCTAACGGAAATAGCAGTTAAAATTTACAGTAAAACACAAGGTAGCAACCACTTGTTGGACTATTTGTGTGAACTGAAAAGGTTAAAATAGTCGGATGAAGAGGTGAAAAGGTATGGAAAACATTTACGCAGCAATGCTCCTTCACAAGGCCGGTAAAGAAATAAACGAAGATTCAGTAACAAAGGTTCTCACTGCAGCAGGACTCACAGTTGACCCTATACAAGTAAAAGCACTTGTAGCATCACTCAGTGAAGTAAACATTGATGAGGCAATCAAAGCGGCACCAACAATGATGGCGGCGGCTCCAGTAGCAGCTCCAGCAGGTGGCGCAACAGCACCAGCAGCAGCTCCTCCAGAAGACAAGAAGAAGAAAGCTGAAGAAGAAAAAGCCAAGGAAGAAGCAGCACTAGAAGGATTAGGCGCCCTATTCGGGTAAACCATCCACTAATGGGCGGTTTATTGCCCAACAAACTATTTTTTACTATTGGCAACACATTTTTTGCTCTTAGACAAACTTGACTTTCCTAAAATCTCTTATAAATGCTCAAGTAAAATAGAGTTTGAGAGATATGACAATTTACGTTCAATGGAAATGGCAAGAAGATACAGAGACTTTTCTGATAATATTTCATTTTGACGCTGATTTTGTAGGTGAAAATCTACGAATTGCTAGTAGAGCTTTTTTGAATACAAAAAACACTCCTACCGATGACCAAAGATACAAAAAGAGATATTATTATTTTGACGCAAACTTAGTTGGTGGGCTTCAGAGTTATCCGTTAAGTCAAAAAATTGGTGATGTCAGTAAAGTTAAAGTAAGAAATGTGATAACTTGGTCTCCTTCACATGTTGACGTTGCTCTTCTAATGGATGTCTTAGGTCTTTCAAACATCATTAACGGGTTTAAAAAGCAACGTCTAAGAACTCTAAGAACTAGGCTGGAGTTTTGGGTAAAGAAAGAGGATAGACATATGCCAAGTTCTTCAATGGAAAATAACACTCTTGTAGAATCAGGGAAAGCTACCGCTAAATTAAGAAACATGCTAGGCGAAGAGAGAAAATATTTAGTTGGTTTTCCAGACAAACCTGGTGTAAATCAAGGCCTTGAATACTCATGCGAGTTATGTCCTGAGTACATTAATTATTTGAAGGATGTCATCAAAGAAACAACCGCAAACTAACACTTGCTTTCTCTTTGGCTTTCCTTAATGATTTCAATCATTTTTGGTAGAAAATCAATGAACTGCTCTTTTTCAGTGTAAATTTGCTTTTCTATGGCTTCGATCAGATTATTCACTAAGAGCCTATATGGTCTAGTGACGTTTTGAAGTTTGAATTCCGTAATTTCATGCGTTAGAGTAGCCCAAGCCTCTTCTTTCTTAAGGTCGTAAACAAAAATAACATTGCCCTTGATCTCTCCATGATTTGTTTTTGATTCGTCTGGTTTCCAGATCACAATCAAATTTACTCCAAGTTGGTTGAGGCAGCTTTGCATCTGCGTTTGAATCTGACTTTGAGCTTCTTTTGTCAAGGCGCCAAATCTCCTGAGTTCTGTTCTTCTGTTAGTTTTTTGTACTGCTCACGAGTGATGTAGCACCATTGAATCTTGCCATCGATTTTATGGCAGAAATAATAATATGGACTGTAGACTCGCCCACTTGAATTCTTTACCCATCTTCCGTAAGGTCCACTTCCTTTCTGTTGGCAGCGAGGGCACAGCTTCTTATCCTTTAGAGGTTCTTTCGCAACAATACAACTATTACCGACATCGGTATTAGTTGTATTTTCAGGTTGAGGCAAGTTCTCAGCCTCAGAAAACAGATCGCCTTTCTCAAAATCCTTGCTAACCATTAGCTAAAAACCTCTGTAACATTTGTTATGCAGGATTGTATGTTGCCATGATTGCCGTGTTTGCCACTCTCAAAATAGGACCCCCCTACCCCTTTTGATAATTTAACTCTACAATCCGATGCTTCAATACAACCATTGCCAACATTAGCATTAGTTGTTATGCTGATGCTTGCCGTTTTATTGATTAGATTTGGAGACTTGGTACTAATCATTAGCGTAATCTCCTAGTTTTGTTTCTTTTTTGGGGGTGGGGGTATCGTTTTCGACTGTGGCAAGCAGGGCAATCGTGGCAAAACCTTCAGTAACTTTGTACGCTTCAATCAGTTTCGGGGTCGAATAGTAGCCTTTAGCCACTTTCAATAAGCCCTGACTCTGCAAAGCTGCCAATAATGGCCGTGTTTCGTTTTTGTCTGCTAACTGGAATTTTGACGCAAGAACCTCTTTAGTAACTCTGTTTTGTGTAACTATCCAATGCAGTATCTTACTCAGAGTTTTCTCTTCGTTATCCTCTCTAACAATTGGTATTTTTCCTTCTGTTTTGAGAAATAGCGTCTTGAGTATTTCTTTAACGTCTTCCAAGTCTAGCTTTTCAAACTTGTTTTCCTGGGCT
Source organism: Bathyarchaeia archaeon (assembly GCA_050012755.1). Lineage (GTDB taxonomy): Archaea > Thermoproteota > Bathyarchaeia > Bathyarchaeales > Bathycorpusculaceae > Bathycorpusculum. Next base: position 21,664 of record JBEKGO010000001.1, on the reverse strand, counting down.
ATGATTCCGAGACCTGCTTTGATGTATTCTTCAGTCAAGAAATTAACAATGGTTTCAACATGCTCGGCTGTGACAGTTACAACACTGTAGTCCTCGTTAGTTGATACTGTTAGATAACTCAATGCTACGCTTAGCCTTGCAATCTTCCATTTTTCGTCAATGCTGACTAAGGGAATTTCTTCGCTGAAAAAAGTGTTATAGAGCTCTGTTGACATTTCTAGAAGCAAGGTTACGGCTGCCTCTTCCCATTGAACTTTAGCCGTATTAGACCAGCACCATTTGAGAGTTTCAGCCATGTAATCTAGTTTCGGATCGTACTCTTTGGTTATTTTGATGTTTAGTTTCTCAGGTGCTACGTCACGTTGATCTGAAAAAACTGCTACGTCTAATCTTGCTATACTTGTCTTGTCGAGCACTGTGCTCCATGCTTGCGCTGGATGTAAGAAAGAAGATAGGCTTTTTGTGCTGTACTTGTCGGCTTCAGGGTCGACTGCATTGTAAATTCTAATTTGTCTTGTTCTTGCGTAGGTTGCGTTTTTGGCTGCCTTCGCAATGGATAATATACCGCTACGTTCTGCCTCGGCTAAAGCTGCCCAACACGCAGAATTTAATTTCTGACTTCCATCTATAGCCAAGAGCTTGCGGTCCATGAGTGGCAAGAAACCCCAATCAATGAACCATCCTTCTTTTTCGATTTGAGTAACTGTTCCAGTTAGACCAACGGTGCTAGCGGTTTCGGCTGAGATTATGCTTCCTGCCTTCAAGAGTTTGACTATTTTCTTTATGGTTTCGGATTTGGCTGTGGTAGTATCGCCAATAATACCGCACTTTCCCCAGCCCTCTTTCTTTTCACCGTTGAACTGAATGTACAAAGGAGTGAAATAGATCAGCAGCCCAGCCGTAGCTATGTTTCTTCTACCGATGATATGGCTGAATAACTCAAAGTTGTCTAAAATCCACCGTAATCGATCACTTACAGTTTTTCCAGCAAAAACTTCCTTAAGAACTGCCAACTTTGTAAGATCAAAACTCAGAATATCCTCGGGAAATTCTACCTCGTAAGCCAATAAGGTTGTTTTTTGGGTTCTTGGGTTCGGCAAGGGCAAGCCAACTATTCGCATTAACGTGCTAGGTTGAAAAGTCAATGGTGTATCGGATGCAACGTAAAGGTCCAGCGATTTGTACTCATAACCTTTTTCGTCAACAATCTTGTCACCGCACTTTTCCAAGGTAAAGACAGGAGGCCTAACTCTGATCATGTAGACTGTACGGAATTTCGTTATTTTCTCGATACCCACTCTTTGTGGGTAAAGCAAGCTTTTCAACCTGGACGCTTGAGCCTCTTTTGAAACAGCAACTAAGCCAATGTTTACAGGGTCTTTTGCTTCAATGATTTTTAGAATTTCCATGTTATCGTCTACAGTCTCACCTTTTACCCACATCTTGATTCGGCAAGGAACAGGATAAGAGATACTTGTGCTGGAAATGACTGCTTCAATAATCACTGGCATGCCAATTAATTTCGGATTCTCGATGTTGTTGATATGTTCCAAAACTTGAGGCAAATCGGTCTCTGAGACTTCTTTTTCTTTTCCCTTTGGAATAGCTTCTCTTACCTTGGTGACGTAACCACATTTAGGACACTTGTAAAATTGAGTGTTAGTATCGTCTTTATGCGCTGCAGTTACTTCACTGTTGCAACTTGAGCAAAATAACGGCTTGTCTGAGTTTGTTGGTTGCTCGGTCAAAGTGTCAGCCCCAAAATCTCGGCTGGAATCTCTATGCAACCTGGCAAAATCGTATTGCTAAAGAAAACAATGTCAACTTGCTCAACCTTCTTTCGTAAAAACATGTCAAGCCTTTTGGGAGAAGAGAATCCTATTTGTTCATAACGGTTATTTTTATCTAACAAAAAGACATCTATGGGAGTACCTGCTTCAGCCCAAATAAATTTGCCAATTCGATAATAGTGATTCAATTCAGTCACCTATGGCTTTCTTGCGTTTCAAGGATCTAGAAGTTTGACTGAGAGTGATTATTTTCAGAGCTGTTTCGAGCGTTTTTCCGTAGACATGATTTGCAAAGCAAACAGACAATATCAGAGACCTCAAGTGGCTGGTTGTTTTTCATCTTCCTTTTCTAGAGCTTTTGCGAAAGCCCATCGGCTACCTGTTTGCAACTCTTTGATTTGTTGGTCTGAAAGTCTACCGATTACAAGAATGTAGTCAAGTTCTCCGCTTGCGGTTTTTGCTATGGTGTATGAGAAATTGTGTTTGGTAACCATTGGGTCAAGGATTTTGGGGAACAGAAAGTTAGTAATTGTTGGTCCATCTATTTTCAAGGGATGCTCTGGAATAATCGATGTTTCGTCCTCGAAGACGTTCAACATGCCTAGAGCCTTCAACCCTTCGCATAAAGGGAACTGCCTCAAGCCTTCCATTACTAGTGTATCTTTGACTATTGGCACATGAGGGATCGGTGTCTCTTTTGTTGGTGTCGGCATAGTCGGCGGCTGTGACGGGGCCGGCGCGGTTGTTGCCGCCGTTTCGTCTGAACTTTCTAAATCTGCAGGAGAGACTTCCTCGGCACTTACGGCTCCACCAGCTACCAGATCAGATATCGCTCTACTTTTTGCCCTTGTGTGGGCTGTAGCGAAGACATCATGTTCCGAGTGAGCGAACTTTCTCTCTTTAGAATCGCATGCACCAACTCCTATGCAACTACGGCCATTTGGAGCGTAAGCTTCAACTTCAAGGCGCCAACTGAAAGAACCGTCTTCTCTGTCGAGTCTTTCTTCCTTTATGATTCTGTCTGAGATGCCAAAATAGACTGCGATCTTGCGAAAACCACTTCTCTTAATATACCGTTTTCCAGCAATACTCTGATAATCCTCTTCAGTTAGTAGCTTAGCCTTCAATGCCTCAAAGAGTTTCCATTGCTCGGCTGCCTTCTCAGGTGTTACCAATGGCATGACTGGAACTGGAACAATTCCTTTCCCTTGCAGTTCAGGATCACTCAAGGTTTACGTCTCCAGTTTTATGCCTAGAGCTTTTTTGTCTTCTGCAGGTAAGTAGGACATCGATGCGAGTTCTTTGCGTACTGATCGTCTAACAAAATCGCTGACATCTTCGCCTCTTGACTTGCAGACTTTCTCGATGAGCTCTTTGATTTCCAGCTCGATTCGAGTTCCAATATAGACGCTGTTTTCCATGTTTTTGTATTACCTCGTTAGACAGTGATAGATAGCGTTATATATGTAGTCTAAGTATCAGACTAGTCGGAAATGGGGACTATTGAAATGGCTTCAGACATTGAAACTGACCCAAAAATCGGACCAGAAGAAACAGAAATCATTAGCTTCATAACTAAGAGAATCAATGTCGGCTGGACAGGAATGAAAAATGAATTTGTTGTTAAACGCAAGTGGAATTACAGCACTTTTGTAACTCGTTGGAACAATATTAAGGATAAGTACGTTGAAAAGGTCAAAAACCCCAAAACAGGTCTTCCGTGGTACAAAATCCGTGAAACAGAGCAAGCAAAAACAGTAGGAGAAAAAGCTGTTCTTAAAACTGACATAACAGAGGGAAAGCTAAGTTCTGTCGCTGTTGAAATCTCACCTGAAAGATACGCAGAGGTTGCTGAACAAATAGCGCAATTGGATTTTAATGTATATAAAACAGCCATGGATGAAACAAGCGAGGGTTTCAAAATAGCTGAGGAAAAAATAGCAAAAGAAGGAATAGAAGAACCAAAAAACCTCTATGAAAGGGTTGAGAAGAAATACAATGTTTCTTCTCTTAGGGATGAATCCCAGAAAAAAGGTATTATCAAAAAAATTAAAGATACCGTTAGCCGAACCGATGATAGCGATGCAAAACCCAAACCGATTGCTGCCTTGCCATTCATTTACACTGCTCTGTTTAATATGGCTTTGGAAAAGGAAAAAGCCATGGAAAGATTGAGACGAGTTTGCGAATTGGTAAAGATTCAAATTGTCACTAGTCCGAGCGAGACTGTCCCTTTGCTCACAGATGACGATATAAAGAAAATACTGGACATAGTTATTCCCAAGGCAATGGATGAAAACAAGAGTAAACCTCGTGAGAAACCCTTTCAACTGATAATCTCTTTTCCCAATTTCAAAACCGACTAGTCTTTTACTTAGTCTATTTTATCGAGTTAGTAATCACACTCTCAATGAGAGTGTTGGGTTGCGGAAGGTCTCCTGGAGTTGGGGTCGGAAAGAGTTTTTTTATTTGCAGCCGACACTCTCAGCCAAAGCCATGAGGCACTCCGTAATCCCAACATATCTTTCAAGGTTTCTGGAAATGTCAATTGCCTCTCTCCGTAGGCTACTAGCGGTTTTCCTTGTCATTTCCAGAACCTATTTTCCCACTGACAAAAAGTCAGAAAAGCAACAAGCAATAGCCAGCAAAGGCGAGAGAGGGGAAGGGCTGTTGTGCCAAGCAACCCTTTCCTTCTCTAATTTCAACAAAGGTGGAGATCGCTAAAACTTGAGTTATCCGAGCAGAAGTAAGAACAGTAACTATGGCAACCAGCGAAGACCTGTTAGATCAGTTGCTTATGGAAACACGAATCACAGAAACAAAGCTTTGTTATCTAACACAAACCTAAATCACTCATCACCGAATCCTGACATTCAGCAAGGTCTTGACCCTGAACCCAGAACAAAGTACCCGATCTTGATTAGAGGAAATCAGAACTTGTCTCGGGGTAGTTGGACCTGTAAACTTAAAGACGAAAATTTGTTAGCGCAAGTGCAGGGGCTTTCAATTCTCGCTGCCAAGCAAAGAGTCGATGTTATTTTATGCGATCCTCGAAACGGTCAACCTCTTCTGACATACAGAGTTATGAAAACAGAAGACAAGGCCAAAGAGTTAGAGAAGAACCCAACTTCAGAAAAGCCTTACCCAGAACAACTGCAAGCTCTAAAGACAAGTTTGGAATCCTTTGGTTTCACTCTACAACAGGAGGCGAAGTAAGTTGAATGTCATAGCTGGGTGGTTAATTATCATTGGCACAACAGGTACAGGTTTATCGGTTCTATACTGGTTGATCTCAAGCGAAAGTCCACATCGAAAGAGAAAGGGAAAACGATGAAAACAAAACACAAAGTAACAAGACGGAAACCAGGACGCAAGTTTTTAGGAATCTCGGCTGGGTCTTGGATCGTGATTGGTGTGCTGTTAGTCCTAACACTCCTGCCCGATTTTCCGTTGGACGTTGGCACTGGGTTGGCTGATGTTCTTTTCGTTGGCTGGAATCTAGCCAAACAGTAAGAGAGTTGAACTGATGGCTCAAGCTTTAGAACTGCAACCTTTTGATGATAGGACTCAAAGATTCCTGGACTCGATTAAGAAGGAATCAACAAGAGACATCTACCGATCAGGGCTAACAGTCTTTCAGTCATTCTATAAAGACAGAGGAACAGTTGACGATTTTATCAATCGAATAGCTACTGACTTGAGTTTACCTTTAGGTAAGCGTCAACATGTAGCAACTACAACCTTGAGCGCATTCATTGACTACATGAAGCTGCAACTAAAGCAATCCAAGAAAGTGTTAGATAACACGAGTGTCAAAGGTCAACCTCTTTCTGCTATGACAATCAATACTTACGTTGGCGCCATTAGAAGCTTAGTCTCAGATGCCTTTGAGAATGAGTATCGAATCCCTTGTAAGAAAATAGGCTTGCCTTCTCCTGAACCTGTCAGCTCTAAAACACCTTGGGAACTTGAGACGATCAGCCAATTCTTTAAACCCATGAAGCCAATGTATCAAGCCCTTGGCGGTTCTCTATTCCAAAGTGGTCAAGGCTTGAATGAAATCCTCTGTCTAAATTACAGTGACATCCTGGTTGAGTTTGAATCAAACACTCGGCCACTAATGCTCACAATGCAGAGAAAGAAAACTGGTATCAAATACGTTACCTTCCTTGGCGATTCTGCTTTAGACTTGCTATCTAATTACTTCAAGACTGAAGGAAAACCAAAACCTAATGAGAGAATCTTCCCCATTGAGAAAGAAACAGTTGAGAGATACTTTAGCCGACGCTGCATTAAGATGCTTCAGCCAAAGAAGATCAAACGGAAAGAGCAAGTCTCAGTTGATACTTCTTTGAAGCCATGGGGAAAAGGTAACTGCCCAATGAGGCCACACTCTCTTAGAGCTGGATTTGAGAAGCTATTGGTGAAAGGTAAATGTCCTCAAGTCTATGCAGAGTATTGGATGGGTCATTCTGTCTCAAGGTTACATGATGCTTACATTATCAGTGGTATGTCTACTGAAGAATGGAGAAAAGAATACAAAAAGTATGAACCTTTTTTATCATTTGAGGTTTAACTCTCTTCGTTAATCGCTTTATCGCTTTGTTTTAGCCTTGATTGTTTGTTTTAGGCTGTAGAATTGTCTCTATACGGAAATTTTTCTTTCAAAAACAAAAAAATTGAGTTAGCTATGTCGATCTTCTAAAGTCAATTAATTAGTGATTAATTGCCTATAAAACAACATGCCATACCCCAATCACGAAATAGAAATCGACCGCGATTTTGACTTTTTGAGCTGCTAGTACAGTTTAATATGGGCTTCCTTACGGGTCGTCACATAAAAAAGCTATTGCTACACTATATAAGGCGCTCCATGCTTTCGCTATCACATTTAGGTTTTTAGAGTTGGTTTTTTGGTGTCATTTCAGGGTCTTGTATGGAAAAAGTCCATGCGAAAAACATGACGGCAGAAACACATCGATTCTCCGCTCCTTTCGAAATAGGTTTTTGCTATTTTCCATGAAATTACACATTTATGTAGCAAAGTCCAATCCATTGTTAAATCTATTTAGTTTTAGAGTAAGATCCTGCAGCTATTAGGTTTTAGACTGTTCTCTTTACAGATTATGTGGGAAAATGTGATAGTCTCAGGTGAGAGCATTAGAAAGAGGTTGAACTGGGCTCTTGATCTCGGTATTATCAGGTTGAGTCTTATCAGTTTCCTTTAGATTAGATTTATACCGAAAGTAAGTCGCACGTGAGACGCCAACATCGTTGAATTGTTCTTGGCTCCAGCCCTGGCTAGTTAGGAAAAAGATGCTGTCGCAAGCTTCTTTTTGAGTCATATCTTTGTGAAAAAAGTATCTTAATCGCTCAGCATGTAGAGGCACGAGGTCGATGTGATACTCTCTTCCAGAATACCGAGTGGTTTCCGTAACACAAGGCTTAGTTGCCTCAAGTCTCATATACTCAGGTTCGATGCCAAGATTCTCTGATAGTAAGTTGACAAAATGAATAAAAGGCCAAATCTTTTCATGAACAAGAAATTCGTTCTTAATGGTTATAATTATTTCAGCATTCGTCTTGGAGATATTCTCTATCTCCATTCGTTTCTTGATAATTGAAAGGAACGTCTTCAGGTTATCATTGAGTTTGGCTTCTTTGATAGCTGCAAGGTTAATACGGTATTCATGCCCAGCATACTGGATTTTCTTGTCTGGATAGGGTCCAGTTTCGACTAGTTTAATGTGATCTACAAGTTGCAGTTTCTTTTTTAGAGAATCAACAATTATAAAGAATGGAAAAGCTTTCTTACGATCGCAAAAGCTCTCATAGTTTAGCTTGATTTCTATAACACCGTTATTCTCTGAGATGCTTTCCACCATTTCAGATTGAGCTCGTATTTCTGTAAGGAAAATTTCGAGATTTGGTAACAGGTTAATCATGGTCTCACTTGATACTATGCTTTCTTTTTTCGTTGTCTTGGTTTAACCCAAGGCTTTCCACTTGTAAGCATATCGTCAGCGTGTAGGTCTTCTATAGTGTCGTTTTCTCTTGCCCTACGTTGAGCATCTATTTTCTTCAAGGCTTCCAATGTTTCAGTGTCTTCTTGACCGTACATTTCTATTGAGGTCTGATCTCGATGGTCAGCTTCTCGAAAGGCATAGTTCAATAGGAGTTGGCCTAATCGCTGGTCTGGAACCGTTTTCCATATTGTTTTCAGAGCGTCAAGTATTTGGTCAATTCTTGCTGGGTCTCGGGGGGTCAGATTAGCATTCATTTTATCAATTTTTGCTTTCTGTTCTGGAGATAGCAGACCACTTTCATCTTTACCTGTCAGAATGTATCGGTTAATTGCAACCACCATTTCGGCTGTTGGGTACTTGATTTTCTTTTCTTTCGGTTGCTTCTTTTCGGCCAAATCTATTCCTTCTCTTTTTCTGACTCGATTAGCCTAGCTACCGCATACTCGAAAGCATGAGAAGTATTTCTGAATCGGTAACTCTGTACTTGTTTGTCTATCCAATCTAGCAGGGTTTTCTCGACTGTTATTGTGACTTTTTGTTTTGGCATACTTTCCATGTTATTAGTCATCTCTTTTAGGCTTTAACCGCTATCATCTTACTATAGTAAATCTTATAAGCTTTTGCCTTATAATAGCATATATCAGTTAAGGAGAAAATAAAAAATGTCAACCAAAATAGAAAAAGAATCAACCCCCGAAGAGATTTTAGAAACAATAGAAAAACTTCAGAAACACTTGAAACCTTGTAAGAACTGCCGTCACAACATAAGGGCAAAAAAGCCATACGTCACTATGGTTAACCTAAAAATACCTGATCCAGTGAACCTGAAAGACTTCAAAGAAGGCACCGCAGGATATCGAAAAGCGTTAGCTACAGAGGCTTGTAGGGCCTGTATTGGTATTCAAGCGCTTAGGATGCTGCCAAAAGAGAAACAACTTGCATGGATAAAAGAGCCAAACTCACAGCTTCTTGACGAGGGTCTAAGGAGAAATGAAGAATGTCTCAATTAGAAAAGAACGCTGAGGATTTAATGTTTGAGAAAGAAATCGAGTACACTCACGGTTTCATAGATGCGCTTTAGCTCATCAGGTCGAATGCAAACCCAATCCTAATGAAAGTACCAGAAACAAAACAAGTGGATGCACTGATGACAGCAATAGATTATCTTTATGGTGCAGCCTTAGAAAAACAAAGTGAAAACACTCGGATATTCTTCTTTGATCCTTGGAACTTAGAAAGATGGATGGAGCAAGAGGATATTACCCCTAAGAAATTCCAAAGTGACGAGAAACACGAGGGAGAACCCCAAAGCACAGCATCTAGCGTTGGAAAAGAAGAAAGCACAACAGTCTTTTGTCCGAATGGTTGTGGAACAAAGCTAGTAAAGGAGAAATTCCTTGACGTCTTTCATGTTGATGGGAAACCCTCAGAGAAAGACATAGATGAAAATTTTTACTGCCAAAAATGCGGTATAAGATGGCTTCCACAACAGAATGTTCCATTCAGTACCGAGAAAGCTGAAAAAACCGAGTATGAAACAATAACTGTTAAAGTTCCTAGAGCCTTCCTGCAGAACGTAAAGGCATACCTAGCAAAAACAAGGTACTACACTGATCTAAACGAGTTTGTCATGGAATCGCTGAGAGAGAGAATGCTGAAAGTAACTACTTAGGTGGTGTACTCGGATGGAAAAAAGCGCCAAACGGAATCTTATGATTCGAAGAATATTGGAGTTCCCATTGATTTTTATGATGTTAATATTATCATTGGGGGTTTCAGGTGCTCTTATTTTGAGAACTCAACTAACCCTAGACTACTTTGCACTGCTTCTTCCAATGTTGTTTGCAAGTTTCGTTTCAAGTCGCCGTTTCTATAAAATAATACAAGCTATGGATGGCAAATGACCAACTACTCCCCTTTTCTTTTTTTACTCAGTAAAAATCCTTAACGAGTTAGATAAGCAGGTTAACACGCTTTTGGTTTAGCGTTCTGACTCTTCTATCTGTTGTACAATATTCTGTATTATCAAGAGACGCAGTAATATTTATAAGTAGATATCTACATATGTAGCCATCGTGATAAAAATGGGAAAACTAAACATTAATGTAAAGCGAGACGTTGATGCCAGGTTCAGAACTGAAGTATTCAAACGCAAAGGGTTCAAAAAAGGAAACTTAAAAGAAGCAGTTGAAGAAGCAATGATACTCTGGATTTCTACTTCACAAAACTCTAATAAGGAAGAAGAGTTTAATAAGCAAGAAGAGAAGCAATCTTGATTGCTCAACATTATTTGATAAGAGGTTATAGAAATGCCTACTAGAAATGAATTTCAGTGTTTAATGTCTATGCCTAATCTAGGTGACTATATTGGGAAATGGATTGCTGTAGTTGGAGATAAGATTGTGGCCAGCGGTGATGATGGAAAAGCTGTTTTTAAAGAGGCACAAGATAAATGTCCAAATAACGAGCCTCTTATTCTAAAAGTTCCATCAGACAGAGTAATGCTGTTGTGATCTTTTGCCCCATACAGTCCTAAATTGTAAGTATCTTAGCTATAGTCTGCCAAATACCAACCCCCCTGTTTCTATTAGATTGCCCTTGCTTCATGTCAGACTCTCTTACAAGGACGCAAAGCTAAGAACTATAGGACTTGTTGACTCTGGGTCTACTACCACTTTCGTTCCAATAGAGTTAGCAGAAATGCTTGCCATTCCAGTTGAAACACAAGTGCAAGCTGTGGGTGCAGGTGGAAGATTTCAAAATACAATAAGGAAAGTGAACATATCAATTCTCAAGGGAACAACTCCAATTGTTACCTTTCCCAATTTTCCAGCCTATGTTCCAACTGAAGCGGATAGAATACCGTATGTTGTCTTAGGACGAGACTCTATCTTTAGGAAATATGATGTTACATTTAGAGAAAGACAACAAAGGGTTCTTCTAAAGAGCCCTAGTAGGAACAGATAGAGTACCTGCGTTACATTAGGGCCAACTCGGTATTCTCTGGTAATTAAGTGAAGGCTACCAAGTTATCTAACAGTTCCATAATCACTCTTTGACTAGATTTTCATTAGAAATTTGTCAACTTCCAAGGATTCAACCAAACTGTAACCAGCTTCAAGTTTTTTGAGAAGCTCACAATCGCCTTTGACGATTATGTGTTTCGGCTGTCCATGTGACTGTTGAGTAGGCTGCGCTTGATCTCCGAGTTTCCGAAATTCCGTTATCGCCTCATCTGGGTCTCTAGCCCTTGCCAATACTTCTTCTAATCTCTTAAGTTGAGTAGGCTCATATCCCTGTAGCTTTGCAAAGTCTAAGAGCATTTGGCTTCTCAGCTTCTTTTCTTCTATTGGCATATTGTAAACACTCAAGTTTTGAACTGCTTTGCGATATTCTGCTAGATGCAAGGGTTCTTCTGCCTTGAAGTAACTTATGTCTAAGTATAGGCCTTTGTGACCCATCCATCTCTCTCGGAAAGAGGCATCAATCCCAAAACAGTTTGACCTGAAATATTTCCTCAAAGTGTGAATGTGTAGAACATGGAAGTAGTTTGTTTTTTGAGCTAATCCTGTTCTTTTAAGCAGTCTAGTCCAGGCTTTCCGATATCCGTTTACATCAACAAAGGCACCACTGTTAGTATAGTCTGTTATCAATGGGCTCTCAGGTGTCAATACTTCTCCAGCTTGTTCTCTTTCCATTAAATATTCTTTCATTGCTACTTTTGCTTCAGGTGTCATAAAAGTGCAAAATAAACGTCCAGTTGCTCTTCCTCTGTTTGAGAATTTACGGCCACGTTTACGCTCAACTGTTATTCTAGCAACGTCAGGGTAATCCATGTCCACATCTTCAATTCTGAGACTTAGAAACGTGCCAATTCTCAAGCCACTACTGCTATCGCCTAGAGTGACAAAGCGATCCCTCGCATTGGCATGGCTGAGAAGCCTCTTGATTTCTTCTTTTGTTGGTGCTCTATCGTCTTCAGTAGTTTCGTTAGCTGTTGGCAACTCAATTTTAGCCCATTCGACTTTAACACCGTTGAGATCAAGCCATTTCTTTACTCCAAAAACGTAGAGTCTCACTGAAGTGTGGCTTCTTTTCATTTCATCCAAAGCGTAATCAATGAAAGTGTCAACTTTGGCTCCAGCGTCCACTTTGCCGTCAAGCATGGCTTTGAGTGCTGTTTCTGGGTCTGGATAGCCTATATATTTTACAAATCTTGTTATACCGTTGATGTAGTTAGAAACTGTTTTCTCGCTGCCCATGCGTCTTGACCCAGTAATGGAATCGTTCATCTTTTTGACGCTGGGGTATTTTTCTACGTACTCTCGTGCGAACTTACGCATCTTAATCCCTGTAATTACATAATACCGAAGTTGTATATATAATTAACCGCCCACTAATGGGTAGTTTATTCGGGTAAATAAGCCTCACTTTATTCTTAACCAATTTTCCCAATTATGTTTTATTTTTCCAGACTTCAATTTAGATCTTCTAATAAGGGAGAATAGAGATTAGCTCAAGTCTAAATAATGTTTGAAAAGTTGAAGGCTTGCAACTACTTGGCACGTTGCGATTAGTCCCTTTTCAATTGCTTTTTCAAGATTAACCCTGAAGTTGCGACAAGAAGTGACAGGAATAGTACCGCAATCTCCAAGACTTGTGGAGATTCTGGAATAGTTATTGTTATATTTGGATTGGGTATTGCTTCCGGATTTGAGCTTGCTGAAAGAGGAATGAAGTTTACCGTGCCTAAGTTGAAATCGTTCTTAAAATCGTGAATTGACTCATTAATTGCCTGTGAGTTTGTAGTTCCCCACCAATTATTAGTAGCATTAATGTCATTTGTTGTTCCCGATTCCAGAACAATGCTTTGGCCGTTGTCTTCGATGTTGTTGTAGTTGATTGTCGTTAAACTGGAAGGCGAAAACAGGGCAATTCCTACGCTGTTGTTGGAGATAGTGTTGTTAATTATTATGGCAGTACTGTTCGCAACTAAAATTCCAAATGTGCTGTTAAAGACATAATTTCTCTCAACTACTCCTCCGCTGAGAACGTTAATCCCTGTACCGTTACCGTAAACTACGGTCCCGTTGCCGACGTTTCCTACTCCGTTATAGGTGCCCGTTACATAATTGTCAAGTATGTAACCGCTGCCTTGGGTCGCAGTTATTCCCTGAGCAGTGTTCCCCCTAACAAGCCATGAAGATGAACTCACAGAAATGCTTGCCGTCACGTTGTTGCTTGAGACTGTGAGGGTTCCATTGGCAAGGTTGAGTGAACCGTTGACAATGTTGTTGGATATTGTGGTGACTGATCCATTGATGTCGCCTGTTATGGTGTTGTTTGAGATTAAGGAGCAGTTGCCGTTGATTGCTAGTCCAGAGTCGCCGAAAATGGTGTTATTGGTTATTGTGGCTGTGCCGCCACCGGAGGTTAAGTCGATTGCTGGAACAATGTTAGTAGATTCGCTAAAAATGAAGGCACTCGTAAATGTTCCTCCTCCTGTAATGGTGTTGCCGGAGATGGTTGGTGATCCTGTAGTTGTAATCGCTGGGCTGTCTTCTGTAATGTCTGCCCAGCCGCCGAACACTCTGAACGAACCTATGTAGGTGCCGCTCACAACAACGTTGTTGGTTACTGTCTGTGTGGCTTGGATGGTGCCGTTGGTTATTTTGTTGTTCGACACCACGTTTCCAGTGACATAGACGTTGGGGAAGTAAGATAAGGTGTAACCATTCATATCTTCATAGGTGCTGAACACGCTGGATATTGTGTTGCCCGCTATTGAGCCGCCAGTAACCTGCCCCCCCTGGATGTTGTTGTTTGAGATTACAGATGTGCTACCTGAACAAACGACTCCGCCTACAACGGTGTTGCTGAAGATGCTGCATTCATCGCCGGCGGTAATTCCAGCTTCGATGTTGTTGTTTGTTATAGTGCTACTGTTGCCTGCGGTAACGCTGCTGTTGACTTGGTTGTTTATGAACCTGCAGAAGTTTCCAGCGGTGACAGCTGGAGAGATGTTGCTGTTTGAAATTACCGAGCTGTCGCCAACCTGCACGCTGCCTGACAACACGTCATTGTCCAGCTTTATGGCTACGCTGGCTGAGATTGAAGTTGTGGACAGGTTTGCGTACTGTACTGTGCAACCGGCACGAGTTATGTCATTCCATGAAGTGCTCACTGGCGTGAAACGGAGAACGCCACCATTAAACTGAATCATGTTGTTGGCGGAGCCCATAGCAGTTAAGGTGCCATTGACCTGAATGTAGTAACCATTTACATTTACTGTTACTCCTGGCTCAATAGTCAATGTTATGCCTACGTTTACTGCCGTAGGTCCTAAGAGGGTATATGGACTATTCGCTGGTGCCCAAGTTGTGTTTGAAGATATTATGCCAATAACATTTGTTCCAGTTTGTGCCGAGCCAAAATGCAGTGTGCTAACTAATGAAAAACCACAAATTGTAATAGCTATCAAGAAAAAACTTAAAAACGGTTTATTCAATGTAACATCCATTTTTTAGTTGTACGGTTGTTGGATAAAAGCGTTCTTGTAAAATTTACTGGCACACAAGAAAATTGTTTGTACATGATATCGGGACAAGGCAGCGCGTGAAAAATGTTTTAAAAAGCAGAAATAATGCTCCTCTATATGTACGCTTTTTTTATGACCTCTGTCTAAATATCCAAAAATGCTTCATTATTCTTTGGTTGAAATCTCTTGCTTATCAAGAAACTCTTATATCAACTAAAAAGGAATAATCCGCTCGGTGAACATGATAGACGCTATGCAGAAGCAGTTGCGGGACTTCGCTGAGAGTTTGGGTGTTGACCACTTTGGTGTGGCTGATTTAGCAGTGGCAAAAGATTTTCTGTTAACTCAAGGCGGTGAAGCTATTGCACGTTTTCCACGAGCCGTTTCGATAGGTGTGCGTTTGATTGACGCCGTCGTGGACGAGTTGCCTCATCACGAAGAACCTTCTGTCATTTTCACCTACAGAGGGCTTTACAATTCAGTGAATAGCAGCCTCGATAAAGCAGCCCTCTTTATTGCGAAGAGGATTCAAGACTTAGGTTTTGAGGCATATCCAATTCCCGCGGCCCAGAAAATTAACCCTGTCAAACTCGAGGGCGCCTTTTCACATAAGTTGGCGGCTCACCTTGCAGGCCTGGGCTGGATTGGAAGGAGTTGCCTACTAATTACATCCGAACACGGTCCACGAGTAAGATGGGCAACGATTCTCACCAATGCACCGATGAATACCGGAAATCCGCCTGTTGACCGGTGCGGCAACTGTAGTGAATGCATAAAAATCTGTCCTGTCAAAGCCTTCACGGGAGTGAAATTCAAAAATTCAGAATCAAGAGAAGCTAGATTCAATGCTCACCTTTGTAACGAATACATGAACAAACGGGCACAATCCATAGGAGACGGAATATGCGGTTTATGCGTATACATTTGCCCTTACGGACGAACCAAGAAAACATTTGACTCGACATGACAAAACCAACAATATTTGCTCGATTAGACATCTGTAAGAAAGAAGATAAATAAAAGCCCGTTCAACTTCTTATGCGATCAAACTTCGTAAAACCCATAAACCTTTTTGTTTTTAAAGTCATAAAACTAAACGGCTCGGCTCACAACAATTTTAGGTTTGAATTCAAGGATCAACATCAATTACCCGCTTGAAGAAACTCATAATAAAGGGACAAGGCGGCGCGCTTTGCATGAACCTTTTCTATTTTGTTAAGTCATTGCTTGGAGCTACTTCTGTATTTGGTTGTTGAGCAACTGGCGGCACAACGATTTTATTTCGTCTATCTGACAATATTTTCCAAGCGATGATAGGCGCCCAACCACTAATGATCATCACAGTGCCTGGGAAGCCACCGATGTTTCGCCCAACAATTGGAATGAGCAAATGAATTATATCGCCGAGGAATGCTTCCCAAATGCCGAAAGCTAGAGCCATTGCAATCGCGGCTATAAATGCAGTTTTTTTACCAAATTTATTGAACGTTTGAACAGCAAGGACACCTGCAAAGAAGAAGTCCCCTAAACCTAGCCCTCTGAATAGAAGAGCACCCTGCAAAGTAATAGTGGGAATGTTTGGCAGATAAACTAGCACTGGCAAACCAAGTCCAGTGAAAGTGTGCGCTGCACCAAGCATTACTGGAGTACCTATTACCAGAATGATGTCCATAATCGTCAAGAGCGCTGCAAATATGCCTACTGTCTTCCAGCTAAACAGCGAGCTAAGATAAAGAATTATCAGAATTGCGAATGTGAAGCCGAAGACATCCATAAGAAAAGGAGCCCACACCTGTAAGCTACCCGTGTAAATGTTGAAGATGCCGCTAAAGAAAATGAATAACATCACAAAAATTGCCGGGGGCTGAACTGCGACATACCATCGCGCGTTAGAGGATATCTTTTTCTGTTCAACAACACTAACGGCAAAACAAAAGACTGCGAAACCAAAAAATGCAGCTGCCCTAAGAACTGTTATGCTATCTTGAAGTGGACCTAAAAAGCTGGCAAACCCAGCGATCAAGCCTGCAATACCAAAACCTATAGAAAGCAACTGTGCCCGTATTTTTGGAAGATTAGAGAAAACGTAAGAAAACGTAAAGAGCAACATGGTATACGATGAGAGAAAGATTACAAGCAGAATTGTTGGAAAGACGTCTCCAGGGCTAACTATTGAAGTGTACCCTATGGCGGAAATTATAATCGCCATGAAGACGATAAGAAGAATTATGTCTCTTGGCCGGAATTCCTTTTCTTCGACTGTTGCCATCAATTTTCCTTGAACACGTTTGTTCAAAAGCATTGCAACAATAACTACAGCGAACAGCGCTATCGGCATGGCAATGTCTATGGAGGGCATAGAGACCAAAGTAAGTAAAGATGCATTTATTTGTTTAGCTGAAAACCAAAGAAACATTACATGGCTTTCTTATGATTAAAATTTTAGGATAGGCGCTTTTTAGATATGAAAACAGAGCAAAAAAGAAGGTTTTACACATTCACAAAAAAGAGATCATAATTAAGGGCGCTAAAGAGATTAGGAATTAAATTGAACGTTCAAAATGGCAAGTGAAGCAAAAAGCGCTTCTTCAGTCCTAACTGTCGCTGTTCCCTGCTCAGGAATAGTATTAACCACAAAATTAACTATGCTCTCAAGCTTTGCGCCTTCTTCTTTGGCAATTTCATGTAAACCACGGGATGGAGCGCCAAACGCGACCAAAACATGCTGGCTTCGACCCCATTTTTTCCCTATTTCACCTGCAACTGACGCGAATTTAGAGCCAAGCTTTGCCGTGGCTATAGTTAAATCAAACTCGTGGTCTTTTGCAAATTGCACGAAAGGTCGTTTTTCCACACGAACCTTAAAACCCCAGTAGACTGGCACGTCATCTCGGTTTGCCGCCTGCACTTCAACGCGTGTGCCGACATTGATAACTTGCAATGTTAAACGGTCGCCAACAGCGTACTGAGTTTCTCGCAAAACCGCTGGACGCTCAATGCCTATATCCACAAGTAAGCCTTCTTTAGCTTGAGATAAAACCAAGCCTTCACGCCATTCACCAACCTTCAAATCCTTGGGTTTACCGCTAAGTGGATGATGTGGCGTACGCAAAGGGGGCAAAATCCCAGCAAACTGCAGGTCAGGCTCGATTTTGAACAACCGTTTACGAAGATACTGCGGCGTCTCAATATATTTTAGCAGAAGAGCAATGAAATCAAGCTCTTTTGTTTGATTAATTCTAGAATTATCTTGGTAAACTATGATTTCGTCTACTCTGAAAATCGCTGCTGCCCGTCCAATCAACCCTATTTTCGCGGTCTTTTCTCTAAGATGAGGTGTATCAGAGATGGTTGACGCTGGAATGGCAACTGCAAGTTTCACTTTATCCATAATTGTCTATTCCCATCGTTTGCACAATTCTTGTCTGCATTGAGCTTAAAAAGGAGACTTGAGATATAAAACTGCAGGTCCGGACTGAAAATGAAATCAGCCATTTTAGATGAAATTGAAAAAATCAAAGCCCTTGACAAAGGCAATATGATTAATTTTTGTATAAATTCAGCTAAACTTTACGGCGAAGGCGCCAAATTAGCGGAAAAAATTAAAGTTAGCTATCCTAAACCCGACAACATCGTCGTTGCAGGTATGGGCGGCTCAGGAATCGGCGGAGACTTACTCAAAGATTGGGCAAAAACCAAAATCCCGGTACCGATTGAAGTGAATCGCGAATACCAACTTCCACAGTACGCAGGCAAAAAAACTTTAGTGCTAATTACAAGTTACTCAGGAGAGACAGAGGAATCCTTAGGTGCTTTTCTTGACGCTTTGAAGCGTAAATGCATGATTTTCTGTGTTAGTAGCGGTGGCGCTCTTTTAGAGAATGCGGAGAGACTCAGAGTTCCATACCTGAGGGTTCCGAGGGGTGTGCCTCCAAGGGCAGCGCTTCCATACCTGTTTGTTCCCCTCTTAATTTACTTGGAGAAAACGGGTTTGGCCGCTGGCGCCTCAGAGGAACTCAACGAAGCCCTAAAATTCGTAGAAAAAATCAGCAAAGATAACTCACCCGAAAAGCCAGCAAAAGAGAATTTCTCCAAAACCTTAGCCCTAGACATCGGGCAAACGGCTCCTGCAGTTTATGGTTTTGGTATCTACCGTAGCGTAGCTATGCGTTTTAAGCAACAGTTCAATGAGAACAGTAAAGTTCCTGCGAAATGGGAAGTCTTCAGTGAACTCAACCATAACGAAATTGTAGGCTGGGAAAATGCAGGTGAACTCGGCAAATGCTTCTCAACTATTTTCATCCGAGACAAAGAAGAGCCGACGGAGATTCGTAGCAGAATTGAAATTACAAAGAAACTTGTTGCCAAAGCGGGTTTAGCTGTTTTTGAAGTGCCAGTTCAAGGTAAAAGCTCTTTAGCAAAAATGCTTTCGACGGTTTGCATCGGCGATTTTACCAGCGTCTACTTGGCGTTTCTGCGAGGGGTTGACCCAACGCCTGTTAAAACAATAAACTACCTAAAGGACACGTTGAAACAAAATGGGGTTAAAGAGAAAATAATAAGTGAATTATCAAAGCTCAATTAACTTTTAGCTATGAACTTTGAGAATCCTTTTTCTCCTTCTTCTAGCGAAACTATCTGAGGCGGACGCTTAAATCCGTAGGCGCAAACCGGTTGAATTGCACCAGTAAGCTTCCTTTTCATAGCTACTTTCACAGCCCGCACAATATCAAATAGCACAGAACCAGCGTTTGGCGCATCAACAGTTTGGAATTTAAGGTCAATCTTCATCGGCGCATTACAGAAATACACACCGCTTATCCAGAAGTAACTGTCACGTTTGTTTTGAAGAAAATCAACGTAATCAGTTGAGCCAGCGACAACCTCGGCTTTGTATGGTAACGATGCTGCAACAGACTCAGTTTTGATCGTACGTTTTGCATCTCTGCTCCGGTCCATAGTATCGACGGATTCTGTTCCTCCGCCAACATCAAGTTGGTAAGTCTCATCTATCCTCACACCATTATCCGAAAGCAACTTAAGCAATGTTTTATGCAAAGCTGTCGAGCCAACCTGGTCTACCAAGTCGTCGCCCACAAGCGGAAGTTTGGCAACCTCAAACTTTTTGGCCCATTTTGAGTCGCTCGCGATGAAGTTTGGCGTAGCGTTAACAAAACTGCATCCTGCAGCCAAAGCTTGTTCAGCATACCACTGAGAAGCTTTTGAAGCTCCACTCGGCAACAGATTAATCATAACTTCAGCGCTCGCATCTTTCAGAACCTCAACAACGTTCGCATCAGATGCATTGCTGACTTTTACAATAGCTTTACTTGAATTTCCTAAACCATCAAGCAAAGGTCCTTTGTTAACTTTCACGCCCGATTTAGGGACATCAGACACTTTCGGAGCATTATTCGGTTGAGCAAAAATGGCTTCGGAAAGATCTTTTCCAACTTTCCGCTCATCCACATCAAAAGCTGCAACGACCTCAATGTCTTTTGGGCTCAGACCAACCAAAACGGGGTTGCGCAGACCAACAAAATCTTGAGATTTCTGGAATTTCGAGTAATATTGGATGCCTTGGATGAAGGCTGAAGCGCAATTTCCAACTCCAATTAATGCAACTTTAACTTTAGGCATACGTAGCACCTTGCTTGGCTTCTCTATTTGCGAATGGATTATAAAAAGCTATTTTGTTATGTGCCTACACAAAATCCCCATCGGGCGCATTTCGTATCTTTGTATGCAAGTTCATAAGAAACGCTTATTAAATGACGCGGATTAAACCTTAGAAGCCAGAGGTTTTGGGCGAGTAGATCAGTCTGGCATGATCGCCACGTTGGCATCGTGGAGGTCCCGGGTTCAAATCCCGGCTCGTCCACCATTTTTATCTCCAACAAGACTCGAAGGCTTAAGCCATAACAAACCTTATGAATTAGCGCAAGCAAAAAGCATCTACAAGGAGACTCGATGCGTGTCAAGTTCTGAAAAGCAGTTGGGAATCATTAGAGACATTGTTTTACCGCTTGATATTGACACAAGGTATGATGTTTATTTTACGGACAAGCGTATTGCAATTGTCTGTATGGGTAGAGCAAACCGTTTTGAAAGCGACAAGTTAACGCAAGTTTCCGTGATACCTTCGGCATTTGGAGTACCTGCAATCACGTCATCGTACATAGAAAAGACAGAAGACAAGCAGGCGATTGACGAAAAAATAAAAAACTTGTCCCTGGACGAAATTTTAAAGCTCAGCAAAAAAAGCTGTTTCTACACCCACGATGAAATCGAAGAGGTCAAATTGGTTGCAGGACACAAACCTAAGTTCATTATCTTAAGCAAAGAATGTGAATCCAAATTTTCTCCGGATGAGGGGCAGTTTAAGCAACTGAGCGAGATATTGCCTGCAACAGAAATACTAAGAAATAAATTGTCGATTGCTGGAAGCTGGAACATGCTACAGGAAATATTCTATGCTTCTTTCTGCAAACAACGCAGTACATCTATCGGCTTGGACAAATAAGGCGACAGGACAGCGCTTGAAATAGAAGCACTCCTTCAAAAATGGATTTGGCTGTGGCATAAGTTTTAAGTTGCGCAAAACATTTCTGCATTGAGGAAAAACAAAGAAATGGATTCAATTGCAGTAGCTAATATTGTTTTAAGCGTCGCTAGCATAGTTAATTTTAC
This sequence comes from Bathyarchaeia archaeon, assembly GCA_050012755.1. Lineage (GTDB taxonomy): Archaea > Thermoproteota > Bathyarchaeia > Bathyarchaeales > Bathycorpusculaceae > Bathycorpusculum. Next base: position 620 of record JBEKGO010000001.1, on the reverse strand, counting down.
CGCTTTGCTCTTGATGCTGAGAGCAGTGATTAAAAACAGAAAAGTACTTCGGGGATACAGCATTCTTGGCTCATTCTTGACGTTTGTATCCATCGTTGGCTTTGAAATCGCTTATTATTTGATTGGGAACATTATTGGTTTTGCTTTGGGTTGGGCAACCGTTGCTTTTTGGTTTATAGCATTCCTCTATAGTCTAAGGCAAAGATTGAAAGGGACTGAAGAGCAAAAAGAAATGGTTGAGCCTTAACTGGCTGGAAACTGAATTGTGAATTTTGCGCCTTTGCCTTCTTGGCTTTCAAAACAGATGGTGCCACCATGTGCTTCTATAACTCGTTTGCAGACGGCTAAGCCGAAGCCTTGTCCTCTTGGTTTGGTGGTGAATAAGGGTGTGAAAATTTGAGGTTTAATTTTTTCCGGTATCCCTACTCCCGTGTCTTCTACAGTTACTGATACTGATCCCTCGGGATTGGCTACCGATTTTATTGTTAATTGTCCACCGTGTTCTATCTAGAAAATGGGCTACACTTTTTCTTTGAGGTATATTTCAGCGGGAGTTAAATAGCCTATTCCCTCATGAGGCCTCGTATAGTTATAGTAGCGAATAAAACTCCAATGCTGAT